>JBCCOK010000018.1:0-79988 GCA_039025395.1 Pseudomonadota bacterium | reverse complement strand
TCGTCGACCAGCACGACCCGTTTTCCTTCTATAATCCGGCGGTTTGCATTGTGTTTCAGTTTGACGCCCATATTGCGGATCGATGCGGTCGGCTGAATAAATGTGCGCCCGACATAGTGGTTCCTTATGATACCGAGATCGAAGGCGATATTGGATTGCTGAGCAAATCCGATCGCCGCCGGCGTGCCGGAGTCAGGTACAGGCACGACCATGTCGGCTTCGACAGGCTCTTCTTTGGCGAGCTGCTCGCCGATTCTCTTTCGCACTTCATAGACATTGCGTCCGTCGACATGCGAATCGGGCCGGGCAAAATAAACATACTCAAAGATACAGAACCGCGAATTGACCTTGCCCCAGGGAAAGTGGCTGGTGACTTCGTCTTCAGTGATGACGACGACCTCGCCGGGCTGGATGTCGCGGACATAGCGCGCACCTATGATATCGAGCGCGCAGGTTTCGGATGCCAGTATCGACGCCCCGTCAAGTTCTCCCAGAACCAGCGGACGGATACCGAGCGGGTCACGTGTGCCGACCATCTTTTTGCCGGAAAGGCCGACGAGAGAAAAGGCGCCCTCCAGCTGCATGATGGCATCGATGAACTTGTCGAGGAACCGCTTTCGGTCGCTCATCGCGATCAGGTGAAGGACGGTCTCCGTATCCGAGGTAGACGCGAAAATGGCACCGCGCCGTTGCAGTTCTTTCTGTTTTGTCAGCGCGTTGGTGATGTTTCCGTTGTGGGCGATGGCGAAGCCCCCGCCGGCAAACTCTGCGAAAAACGGCTGAACGTTCCGCAATCCCTCGCCACCGGTTGTGGAGTACCGCGTATGGCCGATGGCGCGGCTGCCGGGCAGGCGTTCCAGCACCGATGGTTTCGTGAACGTGTCGCCAATCAGGCCTACATGACGCTCAACTGAAAACTGCTGTCCGTCGAAGGACACGATACCGGCAGCTTCTTGGCCTCGATGCTGAAGTGCATGCAGGCCGAGTGTTACCACAGCCGCGGCGTCGGGCTTGCCGAATATGCCGAATACGCCGCATTCGTCGCGGAACGCATCGGCTTCGTTATCAGGATCGATATTGCTCATCTGTGTCACGGACACGCGACTCCTGGTCGCTTCCTGTGTTGTCGCCACTTGGTCCCCTAAGCCGGTCCAGTATAGTCGCATCCGCGTCTTCCGGAAGCACGTTTACCAGTTGATCACCAATTGAATCGAGCAACGGCTTCGATTTCGCCTCGGCAACCCACGGCGGTTGCCTCGGGCCATCGACGAGCCAGTTGAAAAACAGCATTGCAACCGCGACCAACAGGATCCCGCGTGCGGCGCCGAACAAGAAACCGAGAGTCCGGTCGAGGGCTCCGATTCGGCTGTCGATTACAAAGTCGGCAATACGCATGGTCAGGACCGAAACAACGATCAGAGCGACAAGAAAGACAATTCCCGCCGACACGCCGATCGCGAACTGATAGCTTGGTGTGTAATCCTGCAAATAGGGCACCAGCAGCGGATAGAAATAGTATGCGGCCGCCGCTGCGGCGACCCAAGAGGCAACCGACAACACCTCACGCGAAAAACCGCGCACCATTGCAAGCACCGCAGAAAACAGCGTCACACCGATAAGAATTCCGTCAAGCATGGTTATCGGCATCGTGTCTGACCCTTAATGCTGCCGAACCGGACCGGCGGGTATCTTCCAACTAATCGGCTTGTTCAATCGGCAGCTTTGAACCGGCAATGCCGACCACGATACCGGCCAGCGCATCGATTGTTTTCCAACGGTCATCGGTTCTTTTTGGCAGATCCGTTGAGCCCTTTGGCAGTACGGCACGCGTGAATCCCAGTTTTTCGGCTTCCTTCAGGCGCTGTGTTGTATGAGCCACGGGGCGGACAGCGCCGGAAAGGCTGATTTCGCCGAAATAGACGCAATCGGCTGGAAGAGCAAGCCCGGCAAGTGAGGAAACCAGTGCAGAAGCCACCGCAAGATCTGCCGCGGGTTCTGAGATCCGGAAACCGCCGGCGATATTCAGATATACGTCGTGTTGAGCCAGCCGCACGCCACAATGGGCTTCGAGCACGGCAAGCACCATCGAGAGCCGCGCCGAGTCCCAGCCGACAACGGCCCGGCGCGGCGTTCCAAGTGGCGAGGGTGTGACCAGCGCCTGAACTTCCACCAGGACCGGCCGAGTCCCTTCGATCCCGGCGAATACAGACGCGCCTGGTGCCTTCTCGTTACGCTCGCCCAAAAACAGTTCCGATGGATTGTCGACTTCGCGCAGGCCCCGGTCTGACATCTCGAAAACGCCGATTTCATCTGTCGGGCCAAAACGGTTCTTAACGGTTCGCAGGATGCGATAGTGGTGACCGCGATCGCCTTCGAAATAAAGCACGGCATCGACCATATGCTCGATGACGCGCGGTCCGGCAATCTGACCTTCCTTGGTTACATGTCCAACAAGCACCACGGCAGCGCCTGTCTTTTTGGCAAACCGAATCATCGCCTGTGCGCCGGTCCGCACCTGGGTGACAGTGCCAGGCGCCGATTCCGCCACATCGCTCCAAAGCGTCTGAATTGAATCGATGATGACGAGATCCGGCCGACCCAGATCCGAAAGCGTAGCCAGGATGTCCTCTACATTGGTTTCGGCTGCAAGCTTCACGTCTGTGTCTGCCGCACCGAGGCGTCGTGCACGCAATCGGATCTGCGCAACCGCCTCCTCGCCGGAAACATAAACGACACTATGGCCGGCCCGCGAGAGCGCTGCCGCTGCTTGCATCAGCAATGTGGATTTGCCGATACCGGGATCGCCGCCGACCAGAAGTGCCGAACCGGATACGAACCCGCCGCCGGTGACCCGGTCAAGTTCGGCGATTCCCGTCGTGATGCGCGGTGTGTCTTCGGCAACTCCCGCAAGTGTTGTCAGCGCAACCGGCTTGCCCTTCGGGCGCGGACGGCCAGGACCGCTGCCGATTCCGCCGGCTGCATTGACTTCGACGATGCTGTTCCATGCGCCGCACTCGTCGCATTTTCCGGCCCAACGTGCATGGACTGAGCCGCAGGTCTGACAGACAAACTGGGTTTTTGTCCTTGCCATTGTCGGTCCATCAGCCCCGAAGCGGCCGGTTGACGTAGATCCGCTGGTACCGGCGGCCAAGCGACGTCAAAAGCTCATACCCGATGGTGCCGCCTGTCCGGGCTACGTCGTCAAGCGCTACGTTTTCGCCGAAAAGCTCTATGAAATCGCCGGGTTTCAGCAGATCGTCCGCAACATCGGTTACATCGAATGCGGTCAGGTCCATCGTCACTCTGCCAAGAACCGGCAAATTCGTTCCGTGCGCATGGGCATGCGCGCCTCTTGCGTCGTGAGCGCGCAAGGTCACGCCCGCACCGGAAAGGGCGCGCAAATAGCCGTCCGCATAACCGACTGAACAGACCGCGATACGGCTGTCGCGATCCAGCGTAACCGACGCACCGTAGCTGACGGTTTCGCCGCGTTTGGCGCGCCTTATCGTTACAATACGGGCTTCGGCGGTGACGACCGGCTTGGTGGGCGGTGTATGGGCGTCTCCGACTGCGCCGCCGAAGATGGCTATTCCCGGGCGGGTCAGATCGAATTTGTAATCATCGCCGAGGAGAACGCCTGCCGAATTGCTGAAACTGGCTTCAACATTCTCAAAACCTGGCACCACCTTGCGAAATGCGTCCAGTTGTTGCCGGTTTTGCGGATGATCCGGTTCGTCGGCACAGGCCAGATGGCTCATCACCAGAACCGGCGAAAAGCCAGCGGGGCGGGTCACATCGCGCGCAAGCGCGACTGCTTCAGCAACCGTAATTCCAAGCCGGTTCATCCCCGTATCCACTTGCAGCGCGCAGGGATGGTCGCCGCCATCGGCACAGGCATTTGTCCAGTGGACGACGTGCTCCATCGACGCCAGAACTGGCACGAGCTCAAATGCACGGCAGGCATCTTCAATGCCCGGCAGGATGCAATTCATGACGAAGATACGCGCGTCGCGCGCGTGGCGGCGTATTTCCGCGCCCTCCGGCGCCGTTGCAACAAAAAAGTCGCGACAGCCTGCATCATAAAGAGCAGACGCAACGGCTTCTGCTCCGAGGCCATAACCGTCGGCCTTGACCACTGCAGCGCAACGCGCCGGAGACGACAATTGTTGCATCGTCCGCCAATTGTCCGTCAGCGCACTGATGTCGATAATCAGCCGGGCACCGAAACCGGCGTCCTCGAAAACGTCAGCACTGAGCGGGACTTCGTTCAAAACCATCAATCATGGCTGTATTGCAGGTAGGAGCTGTCCGCAAGGTCTGAAAAGCGTGTGTATTCCGCCTGGAAACCCAGCGGCACGGTGCCGGTGGGTCCGTGGCGCTGCTTTGCAATAATGACGTCGGCCATGCCTTTCACCTTCGCCATCTTTTCTTCCCAACGCAGATATTCCTCGGATTTGATGTCATTGGCCATCTCTTCAGGAGAACGCCTGGGCTCCGAGTTTTTGACGTAGTACTCCTCTCGGTAGACGAACAGCACAACATCGGCATCCTGTTCAATGGAACCCGATTCGCGCAGATCAGAAAGCTGTGGCCGTTTGTCATCGCGGTTTTCGACCTGACGTGAAAGCTGCGACAATGCGATGATCGGCACGTTCAGTTCCTTGGCGAGCGCCTTCAGGCCAGTGGTGATCTCGGTGATTTCCTGAACCCGGTTTTCGCCGCTTTTCTTGTGGCCGCTCATCAGCTGGACATAGTCGACGACGAGCAGATCAAGACCGCGTTGCCGCTTCAGACGGCGCGCACGTGCTGCAAGCTGCGCAATCGATATGCCGCCGGTCTGGTCGATGTAGAAGGGTATCTTCTGCATCTCCTGGGAGCATCCCACCAGCAACTCGAAGTCGGCCTCGGTGATTTCGCCGCGCCTGATTTTGGAGGACGAGATTTCGGTTTGTTCGGAAATGATTCGGGTCGCAAGCTGTTCGGACGACATTTCCAGCGAATAAAACCCGACCACGCCGCCGTTGATGGCCTTTGCGCTTCCATCGGCCTGGACCTCAGGCTGATAGGCCTTGGCAATATTATAGGCAATATTCGTGGCAAGCGCGGTTTTGCCCATGCCGGGCCGGCCCGCAAGAATAACAAGGTCGGACGGTTGCAGCCCGCCCATGCGCCGGTCCAGCTGCATCATGCCGGTGGAAATCCCCGACAATCCGCCGTCACGCTGATAGGCGGCACCGGCCATGTCGATTGCCAAAGCCACCGCATCGGTGAAAGCCTGGAAGCCACCGTCATACCGCCCCGTTTCCGCCAGCTCGAAAAGCCGCCTTTCCGCGTCTTCGATCTGGCTTTGCGGCGGCATGTCGAGCGGCGCGTCATAAGCGATGTTGACCATGTCTTCGCCGATCGTGATCAGCGACCGTCTCAACGCAAGGTCATAGATGGCGCGGCCGTAATCTTCGGCATTGATAATGTTTACCGCTTCGGCTGCGAGCCGCGCCAGATATTGAGCGACGGTCATCTCGCCGACTTTTTCATCCGCAGGAAGGAAGGTCTTTATCGTGACCGGATTGGCTGTCTTTCCCATCCGGATGATGTCGCCGGCCACCTCGAAGATTTTCCGGTGGAGCGGTTCATGCAGATGTCCCGGTTTGAGAAAATCAGATACCCGGTAATAGGCGTCGTTATTGACCAGAATAGCGCCAAGAAGCGCCTGTTCAGCTTCGATGTTACCGGGCGCTTCGCGGTAGAGACCGCCAGAGTCGTCCTTTTGTGAATCGCCAATCGGTCGTGCCGGATCGCTCATCGCCGCCTTTCTCATCCCGCTCTTGATAGTGTCTCAGCGCCGCACTGGTATAACGCCAACGGCCTCGCGTATGAAACCAAACGACTGCCCGTCCGGATAAAAAGCGCAGCCATGCTCAATCTCCACAATAGCTTTGTGGAAAAGCCAATATTAGCTGATTCTGTTTGACTTCCGAATGGGAATCGAAGCTACACGCTACGGTTTTGTTTTTCTGTGGCTGCACGCTTCTTCTTCGCCGATGCACTTGCTTTTCGGGCCCGGTGCGGTGCCTGTTCACCCTGACTTATATAGTCGCGTGTCAGTGGGACCGCGTCGGGGCGGTGCGCCAGCTGAATCTGAAAGACGACCATATCCTGATACAGGAAAGAAGCTTCTGACGCTGCCAGATAAAACTCCCACATCCTGCAAAACCGCTCGTCATAGAGTTCCTTTGCCTTTTCCCAATGGGCGAGAAAGTTCGTGCGCCATGCGCGAAGTGTCTTGGCGTAATGGTGGCGCAGGATCTCAATATCGGTAACAACAAGCCCGGACCTCTCGATCGCCGGAAGAACCTCCGACAGTGCCGGAACGTAGCCGCCCGGAAAGATGTGTTTCTTTAGGAAAGGGTTGGTCGCCGAGGGTGGATCCGATTGACCGATCGTATGCAGCAGCATGACGCCATCGCGGTCTAACATCTTTGCGCACTTGTTGAAATAATCGCTGTAATGCCGTCGGCCAACGTGTTCGAACATGCCGACCGATACAATCCGGTCGAATGTCTGCTCGAGGTTGCGGTAATCGAGGAGTTTGAATTCGACCTGTCCGGCGAAACCGTCTTCGCGGGCGCGTTGGTTTGAAACTTTGAATTGTTCGTCCGACAGTGTTACGCCTGTGACCTTGGCATTGAAATGGCGCGCCAGGTGAAGCCCCATTCCGCCCCAGCCGGAACCAATATCCAGAATCCGCAGATTTTCCCGATCGATATACAGTTTTGACGCGATGAGCCGCTTCTTGGCCATCTGTGCCTGCTCGAGTTCCATCGACTCGTCCTCAAAATAGGCACAGGAATACTGCCGGTCCGGATCCAGGAACAAATCGTAAAGTTCGCCTGAGAGGTCGTAATGGTGTTGAACGTTTGACCGCGAACGCCGCAGCGAATTCCATTGCAGAAAATGGGCCGGGATGCGCCTTAGTCGCTCGAATATATGCATAAATGCGTCTTTTTCGCCCCAGCGTTCGTAATCATTGCGCAGGATAATTTCAAGCAGATCGTACATGTCGCCCTGATCGATGACGAGGTCGCCGTCCATGTAGCATTCGCCCAGCTTCAGGGTCGGATTCAGCGCGACCGCACGTTCCGCCTCCTTCGTCACAAAGCGAAAATGGACCAGTTTCCCCGTGCCGTCGCCGAATCGGACCTGTTGGCCATCAGCGAACGTCATCATCAGATCGCCGCTGTGCATGATTTTGCGCAAAATGTATGTCAGGACGCGTTTCATGATCACCACCCCAAGAACGCTTCGTACAACAGACGTATTTCGTCTGAAGAAATTGTATCACCGATTTGTGTTTAGTCCAGCGCGTTGTTTTTACTAATAAAAACAAATTGAAACGCTGCGATGCCGGTCTTCTTGTCGTGCGCCCGGCTAGCCGCCGGGCACCATCGTTCTATAGTCGTCTTTACGACTTTGCTTCACTGGCTGCGTCTTCCGATTCTGGTGCTTCAGCGGCCTCGGCCTGCTGTTCGCCCTCGGACGTTGCATCTGCCGTTTCCCCGGTTTCCGTGTCGTCGGCTGCATCTTCATCCGCCGCGGCTTCAAATTCGACACCTTCTTCGAACACGTCTTCTGCGTTGAATTCTTCTTCTTCATCCGCGCCGTAGATCGCGTCGGCAGATGTCAGGTCTTCGCCCTTGGCCTGTCTTTGCGCTTCATCGGCCGAGCGGGCGACGTTCATTTCTACCGTAACCTCGACTTCGGCATGCAGAGAAATGATCACTTCGTGCATACCGATCGCTTTGATCGGGGTTCTCAGTTCCACCTGATTGCGCCCTATGGTGAAACCGTCTTCGGCAAGGATATCAACGATGTCACGGGCGGCGACAGATCCGTATAGCTGCCCGGTTTCACCTGCGGCGCGGACGACGATAAAGGACTTTCCGTTCAGCTTGTCGGCGACTTTCTGCGCGTCGGAGCGGCGCTCCAGATTTCGTGCCTCAAGATCGCTGCGCTCGTTTTCGAATCGCGCCTTATTGGCTTCGTTGGCGCGCAGCGCTTTTCCCTTCGGTAGCAGAAAATTTCGCGCATAGCCGTCGCGCACCTTTACGACATCGCCCATCTGTCCGAGCTTGGCGACGCGTTCGAGGAGAATGACTTCCATGGTTGTTTCCTTTCGGTTGAATCAGGTTGTCTGGTTGTTTGAATTTGTCGGACCTGTTCCAGGCGATGACGGAGGCAGCGACCGTGCGGTTCCGAGCATGCCGACGAACAGGAATGCGATCAGCGGAAATGGAAAGAGGATCAGGATCGCCATGTAGGTGAGCCAAAGGGCAAGCAGGCGCCACGCTGATTGGACAAGCCGGTTATGCAACATGGCAAGGCCAGCCATCATGAAACCACCTGCAAAGGCGCCGATGATGACGGAACCAATAAGACTTGCAACGCCGCCGACCAATTCCAGAATCAGGCCGCCGCCAAATGCAAGCAGAGCCGCGCGGGGCATGCGCAGGTCTGACGGAATAAAATCCGCCGGTCGTTTGGCGCGGCCGGACATCCGTACGATGGCGCAGGAGACATACCAGCCGGCGAACTGAAACATCACCAGAAACGCCGCCATGGTTGCAGGCACGACACGCGTGAGAAATGCGACCGTCTCATCGCTGTTGATGTCTTCAAGAACCAGGTCGGGGTTCTGTTCGCTCATCATCGTCATCATGGCGTCGACCATGGGCCGAATGGTCTCTTCACCATAGCCTGTTACAGCGCCGGCTATCACCAAGGACAAAGATGCAAGGCCG
The DNA here is from genome assembly GCA_039025395.1 of Pseudomonadota bacterium. Taxonomy (GTDB): domain Bacteria; phylum Pseudomonadota; class Alphaproteobacteria; order Rhizobiales; family Rhizobiaceae; genus Hoeflea_A. The sequence goes on along the minus strand of JBCCOK010000018.1, from coordinate 71,190 downwards.
CATAATTGCAGCATGATTCCGGACAAGGGATACCACGCCGTCTGACCTTGCGGCCCGCCAACCTCCTCCGCCGGACGGGAAAGGTTGCTCAAATGAGCGATCCACGCCGCAGGAGCCAGTGTAGTGGCCGTAAACAGCAGAGCGTTCAACGGGGTAACAAGCACCGCGACCAGGATCGCTGCGGTCGCTGCCGCAAGCGTTCCTGCGTTGTTGGACCACCCGAGTCCCGCAATCAGCACCGGCAACGTAACGCATGCAGACAAGACAATGGACAAAAACGACACATCACCCGATCCCAAGGCGAGGATGGTTGATGCAAGGCCCGCAAAGACGCCAACAAGAACGGATTGAGACCGGTTGTTCATCAAAAACGCTGTCCTGCTTACCAAGCAGTTAGAGGCGGTCGCATACCAAGAGGCTATTTTAGCATCCGCCCCAACTTGGGGTTTGTCGTCTTGCCCGCGATGCCCATCATCGCAGGCCCCGGTCGCCGCTTTGCGACCGGCTCAATGCCAAAGCACTACTTTACCAGATAAGGCAAGAGACCAAGGAACCGGGCACGTTTGATGGCGCGCGCCAACTCGCGCTGCTTTTTCTGGCTCACCGCAGTGATGCGAGACGGTACGATCTTGCCGCGCTCAGACACATAACGCTGAAGGAGGCGCACGTCCTTATAGTCGATTTTCGGTGCGTTGGCTCCGGAAAACGGGCACGTTTTGCGGCGGCGGTGGAACGGACGCCGTGTGGGGATCTGATTGATGTCGACCATGGCTGGGCTCCCTATGTGCGATCTTCACGTGGACGTCGCGGGCGGTCATCACGATCGCCACGACGCGGGCGGTCGTCACGGTCGCGCTTTTGCATCATGACCGAAGGCCCTTCTCCATGCGCCTCAACACGAATGGTCATGTAGCGCAGAACATCTTCGCTGATGCGCATCTGGCGCTCCATTTCCTGCACGGCGTTTGCCGGCGCGTCGATGTCCATTAGGGTAAAATGCGCCTTGCGGTTTTTATTCATTCTGTATGACAGGGATTTCAATCCCCAGTTTTCAACACGCCCGACCGATCCGCCATTGGCTTCGAGGACTCCCTTGAATTGTTCAACAAGGGCCTCGACCTGCTGGCCAGATACATCCTGCCGGGCAAGGAATACGTGTTCATAAAGCGCCATGAGCTGCTTGCCTTTCCTTGAGTCTGTCTGTGTCCGCACACACCGGCAATCGGCGGCTAAGCCTCAACAACCCTCTTTGTGCCACAAGGGGCGCTCAAGAAAGGCGTTGAATACGAGACGGTCGAGAGCGGAGACACGGGAGGCCGGCAACCTTTGTCACCTGACGCCCTTTCGGACGGCCCTCCGTTCAGCCCCCAGCCAATGGACCGGGTGTTTCGAACAGCGCGCTTATACGACGATTTCCCGTGGATGCAAGCAAATTCGATTTTCGCAGCATATAGGACATGCTTCCCGGCGTGGCCGAATTCCACTCGCCGAGGCGCCAAGATTGATGTACACCCTTCCACGGCGACGGCAACTCCGATTTTTTCTTAGGGCGGGTAGTTGGAAAAACGATGAGCGGCACGCGCAAACCGACCGACCTGATTATGGTCGTTACCAGCGATATGGCAGGCCAGTTGCGTGGAAAGGCAATGACCTGCGCTGATCGCACAAAACGGGCTCACATCGGCGTTGGCTGGACGCCGACCAATATCTTCCAGACAACGTTCGGTCCGATTGCCGACACACCATGGGGAGCATTTGGCGACCTCATGCTGCGGCCGGATTTTTCAACGCTTATCGATCTTGAAATTCCGGAACATGGGATCGACGAATCCTTCGTGATCGGTGACGTCTTTACCCTGGATGAACAGCCTTGGGCATGCTGTCTGCGCGGCCAGCTCAAGGCTGCGATTGACACGCTACGCGAAAGACACGGCATCAGCCTGACCGTTGCGTTCGAGCACGAGTTTCACTTCTCTGGCGCCAGAGCCCAGGATGGTCTCGGCTATTCGCTTCGCGCCTTGCGCAGAATGGGTGCTTTTCCCGCGCGGCTTATGGAAACGGTGGAAAAAGCGGGCCTGTCTCCGGACACTTTCAGTCCGGAATACGGCCCGGGGCAGTGCGAAGTGACGGTCAAGCCGCAGGCGCCTCTTCGAGCGGCGGATGAAGCCGTCATCCTGCGCGAGATGACGAGAGCCGTCGCGCGTGGCCTCGATGCCCGTGCAAGCTTTGCTCCCATCATCGATCCATCGGGTGTCGGCAATGGCGTGCATGTGCACTTTTCCCTGCAGGACGCATCCGGCAATCAGGTCGGCTACGACCGCAACGGGCCAAATGGCCTGTCTGAGGTCGCAGGCCGTTTCGTCGCCGGCATGCTCAAATATCTGCCCGAGTATCTATGCATGACGGCACCATCAGTGGCGTCCTATATGCGTCTGACGCCACACCGCTGGAGCGCTGCGTTCAATAATCTCGGTGTCCAGGACCGAGAAGCTGCCATTCGTATTTGTCCGGTTTTCCGCGAAAGCGGCCGCGAGGATATTTCGGACCGGTTCCACCTTGAATTTCGCGCCGCAGATGCGGCAGCCAGTCCTTATCTCTTTCTCGCAGCACTATTGCGGGCCGGAATCAGCGGCCTTGACGAGCAGCTTCAAACGCCTGCCGCGACGCGAACCGATTTGGCCGAGCTTGACGAGCAGAGCCTTGCCGACCTCGGCATTGAGCGCCTGCCGCAATCCCTTTCCGATGCGCTCGAACGTCTATCGCAAAGCGATTGGGCGCAACAGGCTTTTGGTCCGACGCTTGTCGACGCTTACCTGCGGCACAAGAGGAGCGAGGTCGATCAGCTAAAGGACCTTTCGGATGATGAAATCTGTGCCAAATATGCTGAGGCCTACTGATCGATCCGAACGGTATCCAAAGATGCCTGACTACAAGCTCTAAGGCCATAGAAATTAACGTTAATTTAACTATCGAATTGCCTGCAGCCCTACTTTTCAATAATTCCAATTAAAGGCGATTTGTAATCTCCGGCAGCGACTGCACGTTGTTGGCAGGGGATGCGGCGCAGCCATTCACGAACTGGTGACGTGGTGGATACCAGATTCACCGAGGAGAACGACAATGAGCGCATCATCGACTACCAGCAACGTTGTTCATGCAACGCGCAACGTCGATCAGGCTGAAAAAGTGGTCAACAGCCTTAACGACGTCGTAGAACGCATGATCAGCACCAACCGCACAATGCCGACGAGCAAGTCTGACCATGCGGTCAACCTTTATGACGCAGCCATAAGAGATGCGGTTGCCGACATGGAGCGCATGGAAGCCGAGCGCGGCGCGGCTCAGCAGGTTCTCGAAGAGAGCTTTACCGAACGCGAAGCCAAGGTCAGAAGCGATATCGAGTTTCATGAGCAAGGACTTGAAGCGGCGCGCAACGAATTGAAAGAACTCGGTGCCGAGTTCAAGCAGCAGACCAAAGAACTTACAGAACGCTACGACAGCCAGATCAAGGCGGCGATCCGCATGAAGGAAGCTAACAAGGCAGCGCGCGACATTCTGCTTGGTGACCTTTAGGCAGCCGGATCTGTTCCGGCAGCGAAAGCCGACCAAACAAAACACTTGGCGACAACCAAGTAACACTCGAAAGGCGCTCTTCAGGGCGCCTTTTTTGACGTTCCCGTCGGGTGGCTTCCTCATCAATGCTTGACTCCTGATGCCTTCGGTGGTCAGACGCCGCCAAACAGTTCGAGAGTTCTGATGAGCACCGCATTCATATTTCCCGGCCAGGGCAGCCAAAGCGTCGGCATGGGCAAGGACATTGCTGACGCGTTTTCGCAAGCGCGCAACGTCTTCGATGAAGTCGATGAGGCGCTGGGCCAGAAATTGTCAGATTTGATGTTCGATGGCCCGGACGACGAACTCACCTTGACGGCCAATGCCCAACCGGCGCTCATGGCAGTTTCGATGGCCGTCGTCAGGGTTCTGGAAGCGGCTGGTCTCTCAGTTTCCCAGCGGGTCGCCTTTGTCGCCGGCCACTCTCTCGGCGAATATACCGCGCTTGCAGCCGCCGGTGCCCTGACGGTTGGGGATGCGGCGCGCCTATTACGTGTGCGCGGTAACGCGATGCAGGAAGCGGTGCCTGTTGGCGAAGGGGCTATGGCTGCGATCATTGGACTTGAACGCGACACGGTAGACAAGATATGCGCCAACTGCGCAACACATGGTGTCTGCCAGATTGCCAACGATAACGGCGGCGGCCAGTTGGTTGTTTCAGGGTCAAAACAGAGTGTGGAACAAGCGATCTCGATTGCCTCCGAACAGGGTGCCAAACGTGCGCTGGCGCTGCCTGTTTCCGCACCTTTCCACTCGACGTTGATGCAGCCCGCGGCCGATGCAGTCAGCGAGGCACTGGCTGTTGTCAAAATGGCGCCACCCGCGGTCCCGCTTGTTGCCAACGTTCTGGCTGGTCCCGTGAGCGATGCAGCTGAGATAAAAACACTCCTTGTGAGGCAGGTTACGGGGCAAGTCAGGTGGCGCGAGTCTGTATTGTGGATGGCGGAAAATGGCGTATCGGAAACCGTGGAGATCGGTGCGGGCAGGGTTCTCACCGGTCTCGTTCGGCGCATCGACCGGTCGATTTCCGCAAGGTCCATCAATACAACGCAGGATATTGAGAGTTTCTTAGAAGACTAATGTCCGTTTTCTGACCACACCGCCTTTTTGTTTCGGAAGGGATTGAAATGTTCCAGTTGAACGGCCGCAAGGCACTTGTTACGGGCGCATCCGGCGGCATTGGCGAGGAAATCGCCCGCGCGTTGCACAGGAACGGCGCAGTCGTCGGCATCCATGGGACACGTCTGGAAAGGCTAGAGGCGCTAGCCGGCGAACTGGGTGACAAGACTCACATTTTCCCGGCCGATTTGTCAGACCCGGGAGAAGTCAAAGCCCTGGGGCAGCGGGCAGAAGAGGAACTAGGGGGCGTTGATATCCTGGTCAACAATGCCGGTACCACCAGGGATGGGCTCTTTGTACGCATGTCGGACGAGGATTGGGACACCGTTCTTTCGATCAACCTGTCCGCTGTTTTCCGTCTGACCCGCGAGCTGACGCATCCCATGATGCGGCGGCGCTTTGGACGGATCATCAACATCACCTCGGTGGTTGCTGTGACCGGCAATCCCGGACAAGCCAACTACTGTGCCGCCAAGGCCGGTATGATCGGCTTTTCCAAGTCTCTTGCCCAAGAGATTGCCTCGCGCAACATCACGGTGAACTGCGTCGCGCCCGGCTTTATCCAGTCGGCGATGACCGACAAGCTCAACGACAAACAGAAAGACGCTATCATGGGAGCCATTCCGATGCGTCGGATGGGTACGGGCGAAGAGGTTGCCTCAACCGTTTCCTATCTTGCCGCCGACGAGTCCGGCTACATCACCGGTCAGACAATCCACGTCAATGGCGGCATGGCGATGATCTGATCGAAATCCCAGAGGATTTTGGCCCGATAGATGAACTTTGTCTCCACAAGTCTCTGCGGCAAGGATTTCAAGCTTTGACACTGACATAAACCGTGTTAATGGCCGCTGGCAAATCGGTCTCCGGTATCTGCGCATAGGCTGCAGCGCCGTGCGGACGGGAAATCCACAGGCCCGGATTTACCGGGCAAATGCGCCGAATTATAAAGCGCGTGAACTTGATTGAGTTACCGCATGCCGCTATCCAAGGCATAGCAGAACATAAGGGTCGAGGATAACGACATGAGCGATACCGCAGGACGCGTAAAGAACATTGTTGTCGAGCATCTTGGCGTCGACGCCGAGAAGGTGACAGAGGGCGCGAGTTTTATTGACGATCTCGGTGCCGATTCTCTCGACACGGTCGAACTGGTCATGGCGTTCGAAGAAGAGTTCGGTGTCGAAATCCCCGACGATGCTGCAGATACAATCCTGACGGTGGGTGACGCCATCAAATACATCGATAAGTCTCAAGGTTAGACTCAAACTGTGCGGGCTGCGGGAGCAACTCGTCTCGCATCACCGCTATGAATGCGGACGTTGAAGCCCGGAGACGACGCTTATCAGCCCGGTTGGTTTCCGGGCTGTGTTGTTGTTGCAGCCCAGTCTCGGCCGGGCCGTATCAGGTACCGACAATCGCGACGTTAAGACCGGATGCAGGCAACAGGATAGGACCACAATGAGGCGCGTGGTAATCACCGGAACAGGTATGGTTTCTCCGCTCGGTGGCAGCACCGATGTGACGTGGGAAAGACTGTTGTCGGGGCAAAATGCAGCTGCGCGTATCGAAGAATTCGAGACTGAAGATCTTGCGGCAAAAATCGCCTGTCGAATTCCTCTCGGCGATGGCAGCAACGGGACGTTTGATCCCGACGCCCATATGGTGCCGAAAGAACAGCGGAAGGTCGACCCTTTCATTTGCTATGCCCTTGCCGCTGCGGACCAGGCTCTCGACGATGCTGATTGGCATCCCCAATCGGATGAAGATCAAGTATCGACCGGTGTGCTCATAGGCTCAGGGATCGGCGGGCTTCAGGGGATCATCGATGCCGGCGATACACTGAGAGAAAGGGGTCCCCGGCGGGTCTCGCCATTCTTCATTCCTGGTCGACTGATCAATCTTGCCGCGGGTCAGGTTTCGATCCGTCATAAGTTGAGGGGGCCGAACCATTCGGTGGTAACGGCCTGTTCGACAGGCGCACATGCGATCGGCGATGCCAGTCGCCTTATCGGGCTTGGTGATGCGGATGTGATGGTCGCCGGCGGGACGGAAAGCCCGATTTGCCGTATTGCAATGGCCGGCTTTGCAGCCTGCAAAGCGCTATCGACTGCATTCAACGACGATCCGAAGAGCGCGTCGCGTCCCTATGATGAGTTGCGCGACGGGTTCGTGATGGGGGAGGGCGCAGGTGTCGTCGTTCTGGAGGAATTGGAACACGCCAGAGCGCGCGGCGCAAAAATCTACGCAGAGGTAATCGGTTACGGACTCTCTGGCGACGCCTATCACATCACTGCGCCGTCGGAGGACGGCGAGGGTGCATTCAGATGTATGCAATCGGCCTTGAAGCGCGCCGGCGTTTCGCCTGCCCAGATTGACTACATCAACGCCCATGGCACTTCGACGATGGCTGACACCATCGAACTGGCGGCCGTCGAACGCCTCGTCGGAGACGCGGCACCTTCAATTGCCATGTCGTCCACAAAATCCGCGATCGGCCACCTTCTTGGGGCTGCCGGAGCGGTTGAGGCCATTTTTTCGACACTTGCGATCCGAGACAACATCGCTCCGCCGACCTTGAACCTCGAAAATCCCTCGGTTGAAACGGAAATCGACCTCGTCCCCAAGAAGGCACGAGAGCGTGAGATCAACGTCGCCTTGTCGAATTCCTTCGGTTTTGGCGGCACCAACGCCTGTTTGGTATTGCGGCGGTTTGAAGACTAAAGTGTGATCGAATTCGTCGTATTTGCCATCTATTGCCATATTCATGTTGTTAATAACACTATGATAAATCGCTGATTCCATAGATTGGGGATAGATTGTGACCGACAGCAATATATCGGGAGACCCGGGCAAGATTCGACGATCGACATCTGCGGGACCGGTCATTCCACAATCCGCGCGCCAGGCATTGAAGCCAGAAGAGGCACCGCAGCCACCAAAGCGCTCGCAGCGCGCCCGCAGCCAGTTTGTGGTGTTTCTCAATTTCATAATGTCGTTCATCGTTTTCATTACGTTGGCAGCCGCCGGTGCGGTCTACTACGGCAAGGTCAAATTCGATGAACCGGGCCCGCTTGAGCGTAGCGCCAATGTGCGCATACCAAGCGGAACAAGCCTGAACCAAATCGCCAATCTTCTTGAACGCCGCCAGGTCGTATCCAACGGCTTCATCTTCAAATCGGGTGTCCAGGCCTACATGCCCGATGACACGCTCAAGGCCGGCGAATACGAGATCAAAGCAGGTGCATCGATGCGCGATGTCATGGAACTGCTGCGATCCGGGCTTTCGGTGCAGTACTCGGTGACAATTCCGGAAGGCCTCACAGTGCATCAGATCTTTGAAAGGGTTGCCGAAAATCCGGACCTGACGGGCGATCTGCCGGAAGAAATGCCGGCGGAGGGCACATTGCGGCCGGAGACCTACAAATTCACCCGCGGTACAACGCGCATAGAGGTCATCGAGCAGATGCGCGCGTCACAGAACGCCCTCGTCAACCAGATATGGGCACGCCGAGAGCCGGGCCTTCCCATCAATTCGAAGGAAGAGATGCTGATCTTGGCATCCATCGTTGAAAAAGAGACGGGAAGGGCCGACGAGCGCACGTTGGTGGCATCAGTGTTCATGAATCGTCTGGAACGGGGCATGCGCCTGCAATCAGACCCGACCATCATCTATGGGCTTTTTGGCGGCGAAGGCAAACCGCCGGATCGTCCGATCTACCGGTCTGATATCGACAAGTTCACGCCTTACAACACTTACAGAATTGACGGCCTGCCGCCTACACCGATTGCCAATCCTGGCCGCGCCTCGCTGGAAGCTGTTGCAAGACCGTCACAGACCAACCACTACTATTTCGTTGCCGACGGGACCGGTGGGCATGCGTTCGCTGAAACCCTCGATCAACACAATGCTAATGTGCGCAGATGGCGGCAGATCGAAGCTGAACGGGCAAAGCAAAGAGAACAGTCTGCCGATCAGTAACAGCCAACAGCGATTGTTCGGCTGCGCGAGAGGTGTCGAATGACGCTGCAATCGATGACTGGATACGCCAATCTCGAAGGCAACTCCGGCTCTATGCAATGGGCCTGGGAGATGCGTTCGGTCAACGGCAAAGGCTTCGATGTTCGCATCCGATTGCCTGCGGGATTTGAACTGATCGAACCGGATGTAAGAAAAGCGGTTTCGCAAAACATTGCGCGCGGCAATCTGCAGGTGAACCTGACGGTGACGCGGGACAGGAAAACAATCCAAGCGACCGTCAATCAGGATGTGCTGGATGCGGTGATCATTGCGGCCGATCGGTTACTCGAGAGCACGGATGCCGAACCGCCCCGGATCGATGGCCTGCTCAATATCCGCGGAGTGCTCGAGTTTTCCGAATCGAAGCCGGATGATGAGACTTTGAGCCAAGAGCGTCAGTCGATCATGGATGGCCTCGATGCGACGATTGCGGCCATGACAGCGATGAGAAAGACAGAAGGCGAAAAGATCGGAGCCTTCCTTGGCGACCAAGTCGCTGGGATAGAGGAACTTGTTCGCAAGGTGGCCGCCGATCCGTCGACTGAACCGGACCGTATTGCGGAGCGTTTGTCGTCGCAGGTTAGGATGCTGCTCGATTCCGCTGCGGAATTCGACGAGGATCGTGTGTATGTTGAAGCTGCGATACTGGCTTCAAAAGCCGATATTCGCGAAGAGATCGACCGCCTTTCAGTCCATGTTGAGGCATGCAGGCAATTGCTGGCGGACGGCGGCCCGATCGGACGACGCCTTGATTTTTTAGCGCAGGAATTGAACCGCGAGTCGAATACCATTTGTTCAAAATCAAACGCCTCTTCGGTGACGGCGATCGGTTTGGAACTGAAAGTTCTTATCGAGCAGTTTCGCGAACAGGTTCAGAATCTGGAATAGGTGGCAGTCGCGATCATGTTGCAATCCAGTCTCAGTTCGCCGCCATATCTGACGTCATGACAGTTACACAAGCAAAGCGCCGGGGTCTGCTGCTGGTTCTGTCCTCGCCCTCCGGAGCAGGCAAGTCTACAATCGCGCGCATTCTTCTGGAAGAGGTTGAAGGCCTGACGCTTTCTGTCAGTGTTACAACGCGCACGCGGCGACCTAGCGAGATCGACGGCGTGCACTATCATTTTATATCCGAAGTTGAGTTCAAAAGGCTTCGCGATACGGATGCTCTGCTTGAATGGGCCGAAGTGCACGGCAACTTTTATGGAACGCCGCGAGAGGCGGCGGAGACTTGCATGGCTGAAGGCCGCGACATGCTTTTTGACATTGACTGGCAGGGTGCCCTCCAACTGCACGAGAAGATGCCAGCGGATGTCGTCTCAGTCTTCATCCTTCCGCCATCTCTTGAAGAGCTCAAGTCACGTCTCCAGAGGCGAGCCGAAGACACGGAACAGGTCATCGAGACACGACTGGCCAATTCGCGCGAAGAAATGCAGCACTGGAGCGAATATGACTATGTTGTCGTCAATGAAGACCTTGACCAGACGTTTCAGTCCGTCCGCTCCATTGTGCTCGCTGAACGGCTGCGGCGCGACCGCCATCCCGGGTTGTTTGGCTTCGTGACCGGTCTGCTCGACGATAACAATCAGTAATCCTCTTTTGATCCCAGTGAATGCTATCTGAGCTGTTCGAGGCGCTGCGCCAGGCGACAGAACTCTACAATGGTCAGCGTCTCTGCGCGGCGGCTCGGATCGATCCCGCAGTCGGCAAGAAGGGCTTCCCCGCCGAAACGCTTCAGGCTTTGGCGCAACATCTTGCGCCGCTGGCCAAACGCGGCCTGTGTGACCTGAGACAGGACATCTGCCGAGCAAGGTAGCGGTTTTTCGCGCGGTGTCATGTGGACCACGGACGAGGTCACTTTCGGCGGCGGCGTGAATGCCTGTGGTGGAACATCAAAGACAATTTTCGCTTCGGTTCTCCAGGCGCCAAGAATGCTCAGCCGGCCGTAATCACCGGATCCTGGCGGCGCGACGATGCGCTTCGCAACTTCTTTCTGAAACATCAGGGTTAACGATGAGAAGTAAGGCGGCCACGGTTCGGCCAGAAGCCAGCCGATCAGCAGCGCCGTGCCGATATTGTAGGGAAGGTTGGCGACAATCTTGGCCTTCCTGCCCTCCACCAGCGGTCCGAATTCAACCTTCAGGGCATCGCCTTCGATAATGTCTAACCGACCTGGATAGTGCTCCTCAATTTCACGCAAGGCCGGCAGGCACCGTTCATCGCGTTCGACCGCAATGACTTTCGCCGCACCATTGGCAAGAAGCGCCCGGGTCAATCCGCCCGGCCCCGGCCCGATTTCCAGAATCGTCCGACCCTCAAGATTGCCCGCCGATCTGGCGATTTTCTCGGTCAGATTGAGGTCCATCAGAAAGTTCTGACCGAGCGACTTTACAGCGTTCAGCTTGTGGCGGGATACTACGTCGCGAAGCGGCGGCAGGTCATCAATTGCCGGCATCGGGGGCTTTTCCGGCGCCGGTGTTTTGAGCGAGTTCAAAAGCCAGGCGCAGCGCGGCCGCGAGGCTGTCCGGGCGGGCTTTACCGGTTCCGGCAATATCGAATGCGGTTCCATGATCTGGCGATGTGCGGATAAAGGGCAGGCCGAGCGTGGTATTCACCGCTTCGTCGAAGCCCAACGTCTTGGCGGGAATCAGCGCCTGGTCGTGATACATGCAGATGGCGGCGTCGTAGCGGCTTCGAGCACTGTCGTGGAACATGGTATCAGCGGGAAGCGGACCCACGACATCAAGCCCATGCATTTTCAGGATGTCGACCGCGGGCGCGATGATCGCAGCGTCTTCGCCGCCCAGCGATCCGGCTTCGCCTGCGTGCGGATTCAGTCCCGAGACAGCCAGACGCGGTCTGCCTATTCCGAACCTTTCGATCATATCGTTTGCCACAATCTTCGCGGTCTCAACAATCAGGTTGGTCGACAGCACCTCGGGCACAGCCCTCAACGGAATATGAATCGTGACTGGCACGACGCGCAGTTCCGGCCCCGCGAGCATCATGACTGGCCGATGGGTTTTGCCGTCATGCCTGTGCGCCAATTCCGCGAGAAACTCGGTGTGCCCAGGAAAGGAGAAGCCGGCGTTGTAAAGCTGTGATTTTGAGATCGGATTGGTGACAACGGCCGCGGCCGTTCCGTCCATTGTCAGCGCGACTGCTGTCTCGATGGACTCAATAACGGCTCCGGCATTTTCTTCTTTCGGATGTCCTGCCGGACATGATACCGGTTTTCGAAGCGGCAGGACGCTTAGGGCATTCTCAGCTTCAGGAGAAGCGCTCGAAGGATCTCTTTCAACAATGGATATATCTATGCCGAGCAATCGGGCCCGCTCCGAGAGCGCTGCCGGGCATGCGATCAGAAAAAAAGGAGGCAGCGAAAGCGCATCCCGCCTCTGCCAAAGCGCCAGCGTGATGTCGGGTCCAATGCCAGCGGGCTCTCCCATTGTCAGGGCGATCGGTCGGCCTTTGGTGCGACGCGTGCTCATGGCCGCGCCCGCGAGCGGGTCATTTATAAATGACCCGTGCCCGCTCCCGCAGCTCTTTCAGGTACTTCTCACTGTTTTCGTCATTGCCGCCTGACTCGGTGGCTTCTGAACGAAACACCATTTCTGCAGCCAGGTCATCAGAGACCTCCTTGGCCGAACAAACGGCGATAAATTCGACGCCACGATCTGTCACACGCGTCCTGGTGGTCTTGCCTTCGTCAGTGCCTTCTACATATTCCTTCCAATCAGGCGGAAGTGCGGGGCGCATGACGCGTCCCAAGTCGCGCACGGAGACGTCCGTCAGACCCTTGGCAAACTCACGCGAACCTTGACAGCCGACAAACCTCTGCCGGAAGGATTCGGCTTCTCTCTTGCGGCTGTTGAGAATCGCGTTTCTCCGCGATTGAGGAACAACGAATATGATCTGCTGCAAGATATATTCCGTAGTCGAAGGTTTTTCGCCACCGCGCTCTAACATCTTAGCAACGAGATCCTCGGTACTCATGCGCCCGCCGGAATTGTAACGCGCCTGGACAACGCGCGGCCATGACATCTGCACACGGATGAACTCCTTGAAATGATCCGCGCTGACGCCGGCCTCATTCAACACCCGCGCCATCTGGGCTGATGACATCCGGTTTGAACTGGCAAACCGCTCGAAGGACTGATCGACCCGCTGGTCCGAGACGGTTGCACGCAAACGGGCCACTTCATCCATTTTAATGGCTTCTTCGACCAGCTGCTCCTGTGCCTTCTTTTTGAGATCCCCGCCCTCACGCTGCAGGCGAAGCAGATTTGTACGCCGCTTTACGTCGAGCGTCGTGATCGCATCTCCGTTGACCACAATGGCGATCCTTGTGGCATATGCTGGCGAAGGGCTGATACTGATCCACGCAGTTGCAATGGCAAGTATCAGCGAAAAAATCAGTCTCTCAAACATCGGGATCCGGGACTTTGCATAATCGCTTTTCATGTCCTTGTTCCTTACATCTAAGCCTGTGCTCTTTCAAATCGCGGTTGCGGTAGGTCCTACCGTTAATTCGTCGAAAAGATGGCTCTTTTTTTGTTTCGACGATCAAATGTTGGCCATAGCTTTTGAATCAGTGCCTAGCGCTCACTAATCATCGAAATCGCCGGTCCCGATTCTGATATCGCCGAGTGTCCGCAGGCTTATCCTGGCGCCTAAGCTCCAATCGACAGCCTGATTGACATCGCGTTGCTGGGAATAGGCTAGAGTGAAAACAAAACACTCGTCATCATAGCTGAACCCAATGGTGTTATCGGCTATGAAATCGTCTTCAATGTCGTAGCTGATCGAACCGAATGCGCTCCAATACTCGGCGACGCGCACTGAAGCCGATCCCTTGAGTTCATTGCGTCTGGAGGATGAACCATAGCCCGGCTGGGGCTCCACTGTAGTGTGAGCCAAGCTCGTGCTGAACCGTTCACTTGTATATATCAAACCAAGGTCAGACCGTTCTACGGCAAAACTCTCCTCGCTGAACCGACCCTCCAAGGTCATCGAAAATCCGTTCGGCAGATCCACGCCGACACTGCCAACATAGTCTGACCGGCTGTTTTCAAGACCCGATTCGGACCCGACATTCACCAAATCATCGGTCGAGAAGGAGTTCAACCCCGCCAACTGATAGGATTGTCCGAAGACACCCCGCAGAGAAACGCCATTTTGGAAGGTGCCGGTATAGCGGATGCCGACATTCGCCCGAGTGCCGCCCTCCATCCTGTCGTAGCCGGAAAATTTGTCGCGTTCGAAGAGGTTGCTGGTGTCGAATATGAAACTCTGCGCATCCTCATTCGGCAAGCCACCGGCAAGCTGTTCGTCGTTGCGCACAAAGACCTGCGCAATCGGTTCGAAAATGTGAGATGCTTGCGACGTCCTGATCTGTACTGGATAGCGCGCTTCTACACCGGCAGTTGCCAGTCCCCGCACCGGTGTCGTATCGCTGGTAAATGGCCCTGCATAGGCGGCCGGAGCGTCGACATCCAGATAGTTTACATCGCCGCGTGCCGCTGCAATTGGAGTGAGCAAAAGGCCGGAGTCTGTAATGACTGTCCGCTGCCAGACCAATTCCGTCGTCAGGCGCGTATTTGTGCCTTCTACGCCAGGAAAGCGGCCGTTTGCCAGATCATTTTCGGCTTCACGTCTTGTGAGGCTGAGTATGTTGGCGCTGAAATTCAACTCGCCGCCGCCGACCGGCTGCTCAAAGGTATAGGAATAATCAAGAGACGGATGAACGATCGGTTGTTGCTCTTCTGCGATATCGCCAATGATGGTCGATTGCACATCGAAGTAAAACGCCCTCAAGTCGAAGAAATTTCGCCCTGACAGACCGGTGAGATAAGCTGTCGAGACTTGGGTTACTTCACTGTATCTGGCGATGCTGTAGGTATTCGAAAAACTACTATCTGTCTGGGCAAAAATATCCCATCCGAACACCCACCGGGGATTGATACGAAAATCGCCCCTCGAAGCGATCATTCCGCGGTTTCTCTCGCCAGCATCGACTGTACCCGGGTCGAATGCGTCTGGATCGGCCTGATGGATACCCGCCATTTTCAGCACGTGGGTACCGTTGCGAAACCGCTGTCTGAACTCCGCCTCGGCCATGAAGCCCTGCCTAGTGTACCCTGAGACGGTCACCGTCAGGTCATAATGCGGGCTCAATGCAAAATAGTAAGGTATGCCGACCTTGGCGCCCAATTCCGACGCAAACCCGAACGTCGGGAACAGGAAGCCGCTTTTGCGATCAACAGTATGGTCGGGCACGGTGAGCGTCGGCAGAAAGGCTATGGGGCGCCCGAAAAATTCGAATTGCGCGCCTTCCAGACGGATTGTTCGCGTTACGCCATTTTGGGTTACACGACGGGCCTTGATCTGCCACAGAGGCGGCTTGCTCGGATCCTTCTCGCAGATTTCGCAAGCTGTATAGACGCCATTGTTCAGGGTCGTGCGCTCGCCGTCGAGCCGCTGAGCGCTGTCGGCCACAATCCGCGAGTTGTCGGGCCTTTCGATTCTCAGGGCATTGATGAAGCCATCGCCAAAATCGTCCGTCACGTCGAGTTCTTGCGCATAGATCCGATTTCCGTCGGGTTCCACCAGTTCGATATCACCGAATGCTTTCAATCGTCCGGTGCGCTGATTGTATTCAAGCTGCCGCGCCACCAGCTTGAAGCCGTCATAATCGACTTGTACCGCGCCGACAGCGATGACGACGCCCGTATCCCTGTTGAAGGTAAGTTGATTGGCGGTCAGCAGCAGACGCGCATCAGGTGATGCATCGAAGTCCAAACCGCCATTGTCCGCAACCTGTGCATGAACAACAGGTACGGTTGCGAAAGCGACAACAATTAAAGCCGCAATCGCGATCAAATTTGCGAAATGCAACGTCGATTTTTCGCCGCTTTCCGCCAAACTCACTACCCATCCTCCCTGTGGAGAAGCACCGTAATCCCGAGCGCAAATGCCACGATGACCGGAAGCCATGCCGCAGTCAGCGGCGGCACAGCGCCAACGGCCCCGAAAGACCTCGCCAGGACTGTAACGACATAAAGCAGAAAGCCGGCCAATATTCCAGCCAAAATAACCGTTCCCGATTGCCCGGACCGAACAAATTTTAGCGACACAGTGGCAGCAATAAGTGTCATTGCTACAAGTAAAAAAGGAAGTGCCAACAAAGACTGATACTGCATAGCGAAAGCATTGGCGCCGAGGCCGACAGTTCTGGCGACTTTAATTTTTCTCGGCAACTGAAAAAACGATATGGATTCAGGCGGAGCTAGTGATTCTTCGACAAGATCGGGTCGCAAATTGGTATTGATTGTTAACGTGGCGACATTCTCCGACGTCGCTCCAGGCACGGTTCTAACGGCGTCGTTAAGCAACCACTGTCCGTCGCCCAAAGTCGCAGTAGCGGCATCGATTCGCTCAAATATAGTGCCATTTTCGTCGAACCTGACGAAGGTGGCATCGCCGAGCAATGAACCGCCACGGGCAACACGCTCTGCACCGATCATCGTGACGCGCTCTCCAGTGCGCTCGCGCATCCAAGGGGGGCGTTCGAATGTGCCGATTGTTCCGCCCTGCATCCCGATACTGAACTCCAGCTCCTGAACTTTCGCGAGCGCAACAGAGGAAAGCGGGTTGACCAACATAATCATAAGCAAGCCGATGAGAAGGCTTGCGGCGCACATGGGCAACAAAAACTGCCATGCTGATATCCCTGCCGAACGCGCGATGACCAGCTCATATTTTCTGTTGAGAACCAGAAGCGCAGATATCGATGCGAATAGGATGATAAAGGGCATCGTTTGCAGCAGAATGCTGGGCAGACGCATGATGGACAACAGAGCACCCAATCCGAGTGTGTATCCCGGCAGGCCGGAAGCGCGGCCGGCAAACTCAGTAAAATCAATCATGTAGATGATGACAAGAATGCCAATGATGAACCAGCAAGTGATCACCACATAACGTCTGAACAGGTACTGCCACAGCGTAACACCTATCACTGTGCGCCCTTTCGGCCAGTTCTCACGATGCCTTCAAACCACTGCCGGGTAACGGAAACAAGCGAATCATCTCCGCTCATCATACGTGCGCTGAATTCTACCAGCGTTTTTGGCGCGCGGAAGGTCCATTGCGTTGCGATCAGAACAGCGAATAACACAATGAAGAAAAGCGGGACCAGATAACAGAGCACGCCAAACACAAAACTCGTTGAAGACTGGTCAACCGCGTAAAAACCGAAGCCGCGCAGGGCAAACGCAGTCGAGGCGGCAGTAAGCACGCTCAAAACCTGTTCATTCCGATTGGAATGGGCGCGGCCCATGAAGTAGATGGCGATGAGGGCGAACAAGACCGGGTACAACCAGTCGGACAGGCGTTGATTGAGTTCACGCGGATAATCTTGAGGCGCTATGCGGTAGCCAACGTCTTCCGGATCCGGGTTGAGGAGGAATGCGGTCGTTTGTTCCTTCGCCCGGTAAACGCCGGTTCCCACGCCGCCGCCGCCAATAAGGCTTAAGTCCAGCGCGTAGTCTGCAAACTGGATGATTGAGATATCGCCGCTGCTTTTTTCCTTCCTGTGTATCTCCCCTCCGGACATGAACAACAGGTCTCTGCCGTCAATCTCCGCGAACTCCCCATATTTTGAGAAATACTCAATTTTGACTTCGTCGTCGCGGCCGTCTGAAAGAAATATGCCTCCGAGCCGGCCTCCCGGATACTTCTCCGCCACACTGACGTAAAGATTGTCGTCGATCTGGTGAAAGCTGCCCGACTGTACCGCTGCAGAGAATAAGTCCGCAGAAGCCTGATCGATGAGTTGCCTGATATGGCGGTTCGACCACGGCTCGACGAGAGTGGAACCGACGAGGCAAAACAGCGACATCAGGGTCGCGATCAGCAAAATCGGCCGTGTAACCAGTTGTCGTGAACCGCCTGACGCCTCGATCACTGCCAGTTCCGAGTCGGTATTCATGGTGGTCAATGTTTGCGCTGCGCCTATGATCAACGCAAAAGGCATAACGATAATCATCATCGCAGGGATAAGAAGCACGGCCAGTTCGAGGATCGTTAGCAACGACTGGCCGGTCGAACTGAGTAGGTCGATACGCAGCAGAACTTGTGTCGTCATGGCAATGGCAGTGGTCGCCGCCAGCGTTCCGACAGAAAGCACCAGCACCCGGCGAAAAATATAGCGCTCGATTTGCTTCATTCGGTTCGGCACTCGGCTCAAGAACGACACGTCAGCAGGCCCCGACGATCGATGTCATAATGACCCTTTCTTATATCCGAGATTGCAAGAAAAGGCATAGTAAACATTTCTTTAAACGGACCGCCATGCCTGCGGTAGTATGAATTCATGCTTGATGGCGCGCTTTGATACACAGCCCCTGTGGCGACATCCTCCGTCGGCTTGCCTGAGACGGACAATTTATGCCTTGTTATTGCGCCGGAAAACGCCAACATGTGCGATTGACCTTCGACGGCCCGCAGCAAAGCCTTGCCAACGGGCATAAATCCACCATTGGGAGCATCCATGTCGCAGAATTTGAAAATTTCCTTTGCCGGTGCGTCGAAAGCAAAAGGCGGTCTCGCCGTGCTTCTGGCGCGCAAGGGCGGGCAACTGTCCGAACAAAGTCCGGATGTTGACCCGGAAGGCACCGGTGAACGCGCCATGAATGTTGCGGACTATAATGGAAAGATGCTCTCAGCCCTTGACGTGCTCGTGCCCGAAGGCAGCACGGCGGAGCGTATCGGTATCTTAGGTGTTGGTGATCCGGACGATCTGAAAAGTAGAGATTGGTTGAGAATTGGCGGCGCAATCTGCGGACAGATCAAGAAATCGACAAAAGTGGCCGTGTTTGTGGATGTTGAGGGCGTTGAGATGACGCCGGAAGATGTTGCCAACATTGCGCTCGGAATGCTGCTGAGAAGCTACAGTTTTGATGTTTACAAGACAAAGAAGAAGAACGGCGACGACAAGGAGCATAAGAAAAGCGTCTCGGTTTTACTTGTGAGCCGGCATGCAACGGCTGCAAAGCGTGTGTTTTCGGCCGCTCAAGCGGTCGCCGATGGTGTTGTCCTGGCGCGAGACTGTGTGAACGAGCCAGCCAATGTACTTGGGCCTGTCGAATTCGCCGCCAAGGCAAAAGCCTTGGAGAAACAGGGCGTTGAGGTGGAGATCCTGACAGAAAAGGAAATGAAGAAACTGGGGATGGGCGCTTTTTTGGGAGTGGCTCAGGGTTCCGTACGTCCGCCAAGGCTCGCAATCATGCAGTGGAAGGGCGGCAAGCAGAAACAAAAGCCCATTGCGTTTATCGGCAAGGGCGTTGTCTTTGACACCGGTGGAATCTCGCTCAAACCCGGAGCCGGCATGGAGGACATGAAGGGCGACATGGGTGGCGCTGCCGCCGTGCTGGGCCTTATGCATACCCTTGCGGCGCGAAAGGCAAAGGCAAATGTCGTCGGAATTCTGGGTCTCGTTGAAAACATGCCGGATGGCAATGCGCAGCGCCCGGGAGATGTCGTTACATCGATGTCCGGACAGACGATTGAGGTCATCAATACCGACGCCGAGGGACGGCTCGTGCTGTGCGATGCGCTTTGGTATTGCCGCGACCGGTTCCAGCCCCAGTTCATGATCAATCTGGCGACGCTGACCGGGGCAATCATTGTTGCGCTTGGCAACCATCACGCAGGTCTCTTTTCCAACAATGACGAACTCAGTGAGAAGCTTTCCGCGGCCGGCGAACTCACCGGCGAACAGGTCTGGCGCATGCCGCTTGGTCCCCAGTATGACAAAATGATCGATTCCAAGATCGCCGACATGAAGAACGTCGGCGGCCGTTGGGCGGGTTCGATTACGGCCGCACAGTTCCTGCAGCGCTTCGTCGAAGATACGCCCTGGGCCCATCTCGATATCGCTGGTACGGCAATGGGTGCGTCGCAAACCGAGATCAACCGCTCGTGGGGATCGGGATTTGGCGTCAGGCTGCTTGATGCGCTGGTCCGCGCTGAATACGAAGCATGACCGATATCCTGTTTTATCATTTGACAGAATCTCGGCTCGAAGATGCGCTTCCGGCACTGCTCGAGAAGAGCCTTGAGAGAGGATGGCGCGTGGTCGTCCAGACCGGCAGCGAAGAAAGGCGGGACTCGCTCGATCAGCATTTGTGGACCTACCGCGATGAGAGCTTTCTGCCTCACAGCACTGACATGGCGGATCAGCCGGAAAGCCAGCCGGTGGTCATTTGCGCATCGGACACCAACCTCAACTCGGCCCAGGTCCGGTTTCTTGTCGACGGCGCAGTTCCGAAAAATGTAGAGGAGTATGAACGCGCCGTTGTGATGTTTGACGGTCACGATCAGTCGCAGGTGGAAGCGGCCCGCAACCACTGGAAAAAGCTGTCGGAAGGCGGGCATTCGGTGACCTATTGGCAGCAGAACCGCGACAGAAAGTGGGAAAAGAAGGCCTGACAAAGGGCGCCTCAATCAATGGCTGAACTTGATCAGGTCTTTGGGTCGCTGCCTGGAGTAAGTCAGGTTTGGATTGAATTGCTCTAAGGTCTTGTCAGTACGATAAAGTCTGTTCCCAAATGGGATTCGCTGCTGAGCCCGTTGTCGGTGACGGCGATTGACGAACCAGGCACCATCATTGCCGTGAGCCGCTCGCGCAGGTGCGTCGGCAGGTTGATACGATCAAGCACGGCGTGGACAGAAGCCTGTCTCACGAAACTTGAATGGGCCTCGACTGCGATTTCGAGCAATGGCGATGGGCGAGGGGAATCTGCAAGGGACGCATGGACCCAGCGGATCTGCCCGCTTTTGCTGTTTGCGGGAAGCGCGGCAAAAAAGTGCGTTCCAAGCGGCGTTGCCGGATCGGCGAGATTGAAAGGTGCGTCGAAAACTGGCTCGAAACCTTGCCTTACATAGATATGTCCGGTTGGAAACGCGCCACGGCCGGTTTCGGCGTGCAGCAAACGGGCAATATCAACAGAAGCTGTTCCAGTTGGCGGCAAGCCTTGGCTTTTCTGAAATGAAGATATCGCAGCGCCGGTTTCGGGCCCCATGTAGCCATCGGCTTCTCCCGAACTATGTCCAAGTTCGGCGAGCATCGTCTGGATATCGCGCACCAGCTGGGAGCCGGTGCGCCGCGTGATCAGAACCCTTATTGGTTGCTGCGGTTCGGATGAACTCAGGTGTTCAAGCAGCGCATCGCCCGCATCCGGCAAGGCGACCGCGTCGATGCCTTGCCGCAGGTCGATGTCTTTTGCGATTGTCACCGGCGAATGCTGTTCCTCTGAACTTTCATTGCGCGCGGCAAGCTCAACAACACGAATCACCGAGGTTGATCCTGACCGCTCGACGCGTGTTCTCAGTGCCGTCGATGAAATCTGCTGTTGGACGTCGACATCTGTCGGTGCGCCGCCCGGATAGAACAGAGTGCGGTGCATTATAGGCTGCGGTTGCACTTGCTCGTCGGTAATGAGCACATGCGCACCCTTTTCGGTAAAGCCAAACAAGGCCTCGGCAAATCCTCCGGGTATCCGTACGCATCCGTGCGATGCAGGGTAACCCGGCACGCTGTCGGACTCGTGCAGGGCAATGCCTGACCAGGTCAGCCGCTGCATGAATGGCATAGGCGCCTGGCTATAGATGTTGGATTCGTGGTAACGGCGTTTTTCGAGAATGCTGAAGATGCCGGTCGGTGTACGGTGCCCCGGCTTTCCGCTCGAAACGTGCGAACGGGCCACCAGCCGGTCGCCGTCGTAGACATGCATCGACTGGTTGCGCAACGAAACCAGCATCAGGATCGGGTCCGAAGGTTTTTCGCTTGGCAACAGCGAAGGTGCATCTTCTGAATAACTCCGCGACAACTCGAAGGTAAGCGCAGGTTCATTTGCAATGACGGAGGCGCAGGCGCACAGCGCTATGGCGGCAATCAGTTTCAAAGACAGTTTACGCATCACAATTACCCGTCCGAACTCGTGCACAGACTGTAGCAAGCGCCTTAGCAATCGGTAAATAGGCCGCCTTGTGGTGTTTATGGACAGAGCGCGTCGACCAGGCAGCGAGCCGTTGCCTATCGGACAAACCTTATTTATCAGTTGTGGCAGGTAAACCGGTACCATGCGGATCGGACACCCCGCCAATGCGCGTTCAACGGACTGCACAGACGGCTATCTCGGGAGGCAGATTTGTCCAAAACAGTTGAATTCTTTTATGATTTTGTCAGCAGCGCGTCCTATGTCGCCTATTTGCGGTTGCCGGAAATGGTGCGCGATGCAGGTGGCACGATTGAATGGAAACCGATGGTGTTGGGCGGCGTTTTCAAGGCCACCGGCAACGCGGCTCCGATGACTGTAGCTGCCAAAGGCAAGTGGATTTTTGAGGATTTTTCACGCATTTGTGCGCGCCACGGCATCCCCTTCGCGTTAAATCCGAAGTTTCCCTTGAACACGGTTATGGCGCTCCGCGGTGCTATCGCTGCCCAAAAACTCGGTGATCATCTCCTAAAGCCGTACATGGATGTCGTCTTCGACGGTGCATGGGCGACTAAAAAGGACATTTCCGATCCCGAAGTCCTGATGGCGTTGTTGGATGATGCCAGTCTGCCGGCGCAGGAAATAGCAAACTTGGTTCAGGACCAGGCCATCAAGGATGAATTGCGTGCCAATACGGATGAAGCGATTGCCCGCGGGGCCTTTGGAGCACCGACGTTCTTCGTCAACGGTGAGATGCATTGGGGTCAGGACCGGATTGAGGACGTGATGCTTGCGCTCGAAAAAGACCTTGAAGGCGCAAACGCCTAGGTCTATCACGCGGCGCATTCCATTCGAGAAGGCAACAGACGGCCATAGGGAACGAGGCTGAATGGAACCGTGGATATTGCCGCTTATCGTGGCGCTGGCCTTCTTTGTTGTCGGACCGCTTCTGGGTACGATCGCGTTCTTTCGAGTCAGATCGCTCAACCGTGAGATCCGCGACCTGAAGGACTCATTGGCAGGCGCCCAGCGAGCGCAAACCGCACTGTCGGATCGTGCGGAAAAACCCGAATCGAAACGGCGCCCGACGGTGCCGCAGCAACCCTCACTGAACGAAAAAACCGTCAAGCGCGAAGACGTAGAACAACCGAAGGACAAGCCTGCCGAAGATGAAACACCGCAACCGGCGAGCGCGAAACCATCGGGTTATGGTGAGGCAGGCTCGTCGTCGCAGGCCGCTTTCGCTGGGTCCGATGCCGCAAAGCTGGAAGAAACAGTGGGCGCCAAGTGGGCGGTATGGGTCGGCGGCTTGGCGCTGGCCTTCGGCGCAGTATTTCTCGTCAGGTACTCCATAGAACAGAGGCTGGTCGGCCCTGGCACAAGGATTATCCTCGGTCTTGTGTTTGCCGCTGGCCTTAGTAGTGCTGGCGAATGGACACGCCGCAGAGGCGCTGCGTTTACCTTTGGCGGATTCGAAAACGCAAACGTGCCGTCAATCTTGACGGCGGCTGGGACTCTCGGTGCATTCGCGACGATTTATGCGGCCTATCAGCTCTACGGGTTTCTGTCGCCCGCCACTGCATTCTTCGTTCTTGGGATTGTTGCTGTCGCCACAATGTGCGCAGCGCTGCTTCATGGCCCGCTGCTCGCTGCACTCGGTATTGTCGGCAGTTATGCGGTTCCGTTTCTGATATCATCGCAGGAACCGAATTCGACCGCGCTTGCGATCTACGCTTTTGCCGTTTCGGTTGCCGCATTCGGCGTCGGCCGCCTGAAGCTGTGGCGCTGGCTGGCCGTGATCGCAGCCTGCGGTCTGGTTTTTTTCTGCATGGTCCTTTTCCTTGTCGCATCGCAGGGCGACCGGCTAGTGATCGGCCTCTATATCATGGCCTCATGGTGTGCTGTTTTCTACGTGTTCATCGCGAGCCTTTATGAGCGCGATGCAAGTGTGCTGATTGACCACGATCGTGCGGCGACGGCGCTGCTTTCCCTAGTCATATTGCTTGGCCTTGTCTTCGTCCTGCCGCAGACGGATTTCGGCACCGTCGCGGGACTGCTTCTTTTGATAGGCTTGCCGTTTTTCTCCGCCTATTTCTATGCCGCGGCGCGTTACATCGTCCCCGTGGCAGCGGTCGCCGTGCTCATCGGCTTTAGTGGATGGGAACTGGGAGCCGCGAGTTGGGAGCCGATTGCCGCTGGCGATGTGCCCGCCGAAGGTTTTGATCCCCGGGTGCTGCCCGGCTACCAGCAGGAGGCGCTTTCGATTTTCGGCGCGATGGCCGTCGGACTCGCCGCACTTGCAGGTATTTTGGGCCTCTATGGCGCGATGCGATCCGCAGCCCGGGTGCCGCTTGCCTTCGGCGGCGCATTCGTACCGCTGACGATCATCGCGATCGCCTATATGAGAACGGATTTTCTCGACGTTTCGGTCCGATATGGCGCGTTGGCGTTGATCCTCAGTGTCCTCTTCTACGTGATTGCGGTCTTCGCCGATCGCCGATTGTCGCAAGCGACACCGGGCCGGGACGGCGTCACAGCAACCTACCTCATCGCGGCCCTGTCCGGTCTGGCGTTAAGCCTCTGTCTCGTGCTTGAAGGCGGGACACTGACTGTCGCCCTCGCGCTGATCGCGCCGGCCGCCGCCTACATCTACAGCCAGCGTCCTTTCAAGGCTTTAAGACCGCTTGTAATTATCCCTGCATTGCTTTGGGTGGCTCGGATTGCATGGAACCCGGCGATCGTTGAAGCGACATTGGGCACGACACCGGTTTTCAACGGATTGCTGTACGGCTACGGCATCCCGGCTGCAGGGTTTGTTCTGGCCGCCTGGCTGCTGTCGAAGCATGGGCAAGACAGATGGCTTGCTCTTATGGAGGCAGTTGCCGTCGCTTCTGTCACCGCTGCCGTGGCGATAATCGGGCTGCACGCCATTGCGCCGGATCAGATTTTTACACCGATCGATACGCTGAGTGAAGCGGCGTGGCTGGTGCTTGTTGGTGGCGGCGTCGCGTTGGGTCTGCTGCGGCTGAGGAGGACCTCTGAGAGCGCTACGTTGAATGCCGCCGCGAATGTCCTCGGGATTGCTGGAATGGCAGGCGCTGTTGTGACACTGCTCGGACTTTTCAATCCGCTTCTGACAGGGGAGCCTGTCGGCACCGGATTGATTTTCAACACATTGCTTTTTGCCTATTTCCTGACCGGGTTGCTCTACACGTCACTTGGCTACTTCGGCCAAGGCCTCTCATTGATGTATGAAAGGGCCGCATTTGGTGTTGGCGGCCTGATGTTTTTCGCATGGGTCAGTCTGACGATCCGTCATTGGTTTCATCCAGGTTCGCTAGCAACCGGTCCCACTGGCGATGCCGAGCTTTACACCTACTCGCTGGCATGGTTGGTGATCGGCATAGCGCTCCTGGCCCTTGGCATGTTCACCGGCGTAAGGGGGCTCAGGCTCATTTCAGGGGCGGTCATCGTTCTGGTTGTAGCCAAGGTCTTCCTGGTCGACATGGCGAACCTCGAAGGCATTCTCCGCGCATTGTCCTTCATAGGGCTGGGCGTAGTGCTTGTCGGGGTAGGGTTGTTTTATCAGCGGTTGCTGCGGCCCCAAGTCTAGCACAACGCTCAATAAGCCGTCGCTAAACCGGAAATTTGTGTTTTAGTATGAACCGCCAGGTATCGCGGTTGATCTTTTCGATCGTGCTGATGGACCGGCGTATTTTCTTGGCTTCGTTTTCGTCCAGATCCTGCGTTTTGCCGATTTTTATTGCGCTTTTCGTCTCGGCGATGCGCATCATGATTGTCTTTGCGTTTTGGCCCTGGCTGTCGAACGAATAAAGACAATGATTGTACTGGTTCTTGTGTTTGAGAACTTT
This sequence comes from Pseudomonadota bacterium, assembly GCA_039025395.1. Classification (GTDB taxonomy): domain Bacteria; phylum Pseudomonadota; class Alphaproteobacteria; order Rhizobiales; family Rhizobiaceae; genus Hoeflea_A. Next base: position 45,571 of record JBCCOK010000018.1, on the reverse strand, counting down.
TTTCATAGCGTCGGTCAAGCCGAGGATCTCATCCCTGACCGGGGCGTCAACCCGGCCCATCTTGGCCAGTCGGTCGACAAGGTCCAACCTGGCCCGTGTGGTGTTCAGCGTCAGAAAAATGACGATCGCCGTCTCCTTGTCGACGCCCGCCAGACCCGCGATGAGGTGAATCAGCAAGGACTCGGTATTCGTCCACGCGTAGTTCATCTGCCCCACAAGCAAAAGAATTTCCTCAAAGCGCGGGCGTCTCGCGGGTGATTTCGTCTCGACCTCGGCCATGGCCTCTCGTTCGACTTTTGCCGAGCCGGCTTCCGACCGGCCCGGCAGATACGCTTTGCCTTTATCCGGTATTGCTCCAGACACCGTTACCAAACGCCATCTGTCCGAGATAGATCGCCGCTGCTTCGGTGCGATTTGCCACGCCAAGCTTCCCGATGATGTTATGCATGTGAAGTTTGACGGTGTGCTGGGATAAATTGAGCTCCGCCGCCACAATCTTGTTTTGGCAGCCCTTTGCGACCAGCTCCAGGACATCGATTTCGCGTGCTGTGAGCTTGTTTCCGCTGTCAGACCTGCCGTTGCGGCGAGGTTTGCGGCTTAGTCCGATTTCGCGAACGGTAGTCTGACCCCGGACGGTCTTCTGACCGATCGTCGCCATCAACTCCGGCGGCATATAGTCGCCACCGTTTATCATCAGTTGCACCGCCGCTATCCAGATGTCGAGGCGAAGATTCATCGGCAGGAAGCTTCGTAGTACACCACGGGCAACAAGACCCGCGACGCAATCCGAAAGCTGGCCCTGCTGATTGAAAGCCATGCAGATCACCTGCGTCGGAAAGGACCGGCGCAAGGCATCCATGTGCTTTACGACATCATCGCAAAGTGTCTCGTCGATGACGATAAGAGCGGTTCGGTCGCCCAAGTCATCTATACTGTGAAATACTTCCTTAAAGTTCTGCTTCTTTACAACATCCAATTCTTCAAGTTCGTTTTTTAAAGCCTTGGTAAGGCATTGGGCGAATTTCTGTTGCGGACCGACAAAAAGCACGGCTCGCAAACCCTCTTCTACTATTGGACCCATCACTTCCCCCATTCGGAGGCCCCAGACCGGATGGTTTGCGGTTGGCGACACGAAGAACATTCTCACCACCGCGAGCATACTAGTATATCCACTTTTTCCACAGTCGTATATAGATCGAATGATATATATGACTGTATAGATCAATATTTTTACAAAATACTGATTCTTTTAGGATGTTTACAAGTTTAAAAGAGAAAAGCATTGGCCAGGTGGTTTTCTTCAGTTAATTTTGCGGTCAGCAGATAGGCAATTCGATCAGCATTCAACAATAATAATAGATCATTTTGTATTTATTGATCGAGTTAAAAACAGTCATATTGATCCAATATATTGAAAAATATGTTTAATTTTCAAGCGTGCGGATCGGGCATCGGCGTTTTTATTATAGTATTAATTGCCAGCTTACTACAGCTCGAGTTTCTTTACAGAATGTAAATCGCCGTCAACACCGGCTGATAAGGACATCTGGAATTCACCAGACGCACGTTGCGTTTCGGCGCAACCTGCGAACGGAACCTTTGTGCCTTTGATTTCGGCGAGATGGCTTCACCGGACGCAAGTCCAGTTGCAACAGTACAGCCAAGTACCGCTTTGAAGAAGAATGGCGGTGAGGCTGTCCCGCTAAAGTGAGGACAGTAAGATGTCAGGAAGAAGAAATAGTTACGGCATGGACGATTACAAAGACCGCGGAAGGGACAGAGACGACGATAAGGGACACAAAGGAGGCCGTGACAAAGACGACGCTTATGACAAGGGAAAAGGCAAAGGTGACGACAAAGGGCACGATGTAGATTACGACATCGATATCCATGCCAAGCTGAAAGGCCAAGCCCAGTTGCAGGGTCAAGGCCAGGGCCAGGGTCAGGGCCAACACCAGTCCCAATCCCAAAAGAGTTACAACCACAACTCCAACAAGAATACCAACCACAATGAGTCGACGAGCGAGGCGATTGCCAAGGTCGATGTCGATCTCGAAGGCTTGCAGCCCAAGAGCGACAACGATCATATCGACGTCGATGTCAACGATCATGCCAAGGTGGACACCCTGCTCGTCAGCAAGACGGGCGACGTCGATTACAACCCTGGTGATGACGTGTCCTTTGAGGACATTCTGAACGGTGCGCTGACCGGTGCCGGCAACGATACCGGAATGGTGTTCAGCCAGAATGGCGTCATCAATGATGACGACTACCTCAAAGATCCCGACGTCACCAATATGGGTAAAGGCGGCTTCAAAATCTCCGGTGATGCCAAGGGCGGCGATGCATACGCCGACGATGGTATCGACGCCGGCGGTGGCGGCGGTGACGGTTCTTCGGGCAAGTCTTACTACAAGAAAGGCAAGAAGGACCACGACGCCAAGAAGCATATGCCTGATGGCGGCGGCGGCGACGGCGGTGCCGGCGGTATGTGGGGCTCGCACAATGGCGATGACGGTTATGTCGATGGCGTTTCACACGCCAATGCGGACGGCATAATTGCAACCGAGGCCTTCAACCAGACCATTGTCCAGGGCGCAAACGTCCTTCACAACCAGGTGGACATGACAGTGGTTGGCGGCAACTACACAGAGTCGCTTACCGGCGAAGACGGCCTAGGGTCCGCTTAGCTGCACAAAACTGATGAGCCGGGCGTTCCGCCCGGCTCTACATCCTCTCCAAGACCGGCGCGAGAAAGTCAAAAATCCGATCTTGACGCATGTAATGCGCCAATTCGTGTCACTCGGGAGGCGCTTGCGGTCTCATGGATTATGTAACTGAGATTATTGCCCACTTCGTCGGCGTATTTAATGTAACGGTTGAGCAAGAACGTGCCCGCATCGACTATGACTCCTTCAAGGCGGCTCAAAAACAACTCGACGCAGAGGCACCGCTCCAGTCGTCGGATTACCAGCTAAACGAGAGCCACACCTACCGGGATTTCGACCCGCATGTGGGCTACAATCCGAGAACGCCGGATCTGGCAACCGTTGACGTGACCTGGTTTTACGACGAAATCTACGGTCCCGACATTGCGCTCTCTGAAGTTGGACCTGCCAACCCGCCATTGTGGGTGCCTTCGGCTTTTTCAGTGGAGTTCAGCCCCGCCCAGCTTGAAATCGCGATCACGCCGCCGGGTTCCATTGCGATTGTTGCCAAACAGAAGGCGTTTTTGGTCGACAACGACTTCGTGACGATGACGGATGTCCATGTCGAGACGTTGTCGACGGACTATTTTGACGCTGAACTTGAGTGGCTTGTCGCCAAGGCTGATGGCTACGATGTGATCGGCCCGCTTGCCATTCCCGCTTCGGAAGAGGCGATCGCCGAAGTCGTCGATCAGATCATCGAGAATCTCGCGGCGGTAGCCGATGCAGATAGCGCTGCCTTCGTCGCAACCGGTAGCGAAGTCCAGGGTATCCATGTCAATGGCGAGAAAGTCGATACGCTGCCTGAGCTCTCGGACTTCCTTCCGCAGGACGAAGAACCCGAAGAGATCGAACATGGACCTGTCACTTACGGTCCCGGAGAGATCGAGATCGAACCGCAAATGGATATCGATGCGGGCGGTAACTTGATCGTCAACGAAGCAGCAATCGGCTCGAGCTGGCTCGACGCACCGGTTTTCGCCGCCATGGGCGACGTCGTATCGCTCGATGTGATCAGCCAGGTCCATGTCCGGCACGAAATCGATCAGGTTGCCGACGGCCTCGGCGGCCCGCCCACGTCGCAGGATTTGGACGCGCTCGGTTTCAACATCGCATCCTTCAGTACCGAATCCAACGCATTGGAAGCCACCGAGTCCGGCTTTCCCTCCGATTGGGCCGTGACCCGCATCGAAGGCAACCTGGTTTTGCTGAACTGGATCGAGCAGGTCACCATGGTATCGGATCACGATGTCTCGATCCTGACAGCCTCAGGAGCCGAAACCCATCTGGTAACCGGCGACAACACGACGCTGAATACGATGTCTCTTTTTGAACTGGGATCTTACTACGACCTGATCGTGGTGGGTGGCGATATCTATTCTGCCGATATCGTCGAGCAGAGTATCGTCCTGCTCGACAGCGACTATCTCACCACCATCGGCGATTTTCAGACGACTTTGGACGATACCGTCATGACGGGGGACAACCTCGTTTGGAACGAGGCGAGCATAAGCGATATCGGCGCGACAACGTATGCGCCGATTTCTGCACCTTATGTAGAGACCGCGGAAAACCTCGCAAGCGGCGACGATACTCTGGCCGATGGCGTATTGATGGAAGATGCCTTTGCCGGTGAAAGCGTTCTCAGCGTTCTCTACATTGACGGCAGCATACTCGAGCTCGACTACATATCGCAGACAAGTGTCCTCGGTGACGCCGATCAGATCGCGGTCGTCGCCTCGGACCTCACCGAAGACGCCGACACGCAGTGGGATATTTCGACAGGCGACAATGACGTGGTCAATGTTGCCTCCATCATCGACGCTGGCGTCGACAGCATCGTCTATTACGGCGGCGAACTTTTCACGGACGCCTATCTCCATCAGGCGGAATTCGTTTCGGACGAACCGATTGCGCTCAACAATGATCCCGATGCCCTTGCCGACGAGGCCGTCGTTTTCCTTGCGGACGGCATGCTGGATCCCGAAGCGCAGCAGGAAGAGGGCGTTACGCCCACGGATCAGCTGGAGGATCCGGCCAATCCTGATGTCATGCAGACGATGCTTGCGTAAAGCGAATTTTCAAACGGGGGCCAAAGCATGAACTATTCCGACAGAACGATGCGGCCGCACGCATATGAGCCGTCTGAACCAGCGGAAGAAATCGACGCGGCGCAGGCTGATGGTGGCGATCCGCTTCAACAGATAGACAGGGCCGTCACGCAACTAAAGGATCAGGCTGACGACGCGGTCGTTGAAAACCAGGTCGAGGCAGCTCTCGAAGAAGCGGTTGCGGAACTTGATCCTTCGGAAACGGAAGAAGGCGCCGAGGTCCCGTCTGAAGAAGACGCCGTCGCCAAGGCCGATGGGCCGGAAGCGAAATCCAAGCCGGGCGCCCCGCTTCCGGGTGGCAAGACCATCGAAGGAGATACCGGTCCCGTCAAAGCCCTTGGCACCGACTCGAATGCGGGCGGCAATGGATCCAGCGGCAGCGGTTCGGGAGGTGGCGGCGGCGGTGGCGGCGGCCATTTCCACGAACGCCTCGGTCCCATCGATCTGTCGAAAAGCCTCAAGACCGGGCTCAACGTCGTCCGCAGGAACATGGCCATGGTGATGCTGTTCAGCAGCGCTGCGAACGTGCTGGTTCTGGCCATCCCTGTCTATCTTTTTCAGATCTCTGATCGTGTCCTTACAAGCCGGTCGATTGATACACTCATTATGTTGACGGCGGTCATCGTGGGTGCCGTTGTTCTACAGGTATTCTTCGACGCTATCCGCCGGTTCATCCTCATGCGGACAGCAGTCGAGGTAGCAGCGCAGCTTGGCTCTCCGATCCTTAGCGCGGCGGCGCGCGCATCCCTTTACGGCGATGGCCGGGAATACCAGGTCCTTGGCGACCTGCAGCAATTGCGCTCGTTTCTCGTGTCGGCAACCCTGTTGTCCTTCCTCGATGCACCGTTTGTACCGCTGTTCGTCCTGGCGATATTTCTGATCCACCCCAATCTCGGTGTCATCGTGATTGCGACAGCCATCGCGCTGCTTATTGTTGCCCTCATCAACCAGCGCATGACCGCTGCGCCCTTTGGCGAGGCAAACAAACATCTGAGCAAGGCCAACCTGCATCTGGATTCCATGTCGCGCAATTCGCAGATCATCAATGCACTTGCCATGATTCCGGAGGCAGTCAGCATTTGGGGCAAGGATACGGCCGCTTCGTTGCGCTCGCATGTGAAGGCGCAGGACCGCAATATTGTCGCTGCGACCTTCTCCAGAGGTATTCGTCTGCTGACCCAGGTCGGCATGCTTGGCTGGGGTGCGTTTCTGGCCATTCAGGGCGAGATAACCGGCGGCATGGTGATCGCCGCATCCATCATTGCCGGCCGGGCACTGGCACCGATCGAAGGCGCCATCGAAGGTTGGAACCAGTATCTCCTGTCGCGCGCTTCCTATGGGCGCATCTCCGGTCTGTTGAAAAGCTCGCCGCTCAACTTCGAGCGTTTGAAACTTCCGAAACCGGAAGGCAGGCTTGATGTCGAGCGCCTGCTTTATGTCCCGCAGGGCACAAAACGGGTCGTACTCAATGCGGTGCACTTTTCCCTCGAGCCTGGCGAATCGCTTGCCATTATCGGCGATTCCGGCGCCGGCAAGACGACCCTGGGAAAGATGCTCGTCGGCTCCATTTTGCCCACGTCGGGTTGTGTCCGGCTCGACCTTATGGATTTGCGCAACTGGGATCAGCGACAGTTTGGCGAGAATATCGGCTATCTTCCGCAGGACGTGCAGCTTTTTCCAGGCAGCATCAAGGACAATATCGGCCGCATGCGCGGTGATGCGTCCGACGCGCAGGTTTTCGAAGCAGCCAACTTGGCAGACGTCCACGAGATGATTGCCTCGCTGCCACAAGGTTACGAAACGCTCGTCGCCGCAGATGGATCGCCCTTGTCGGGCGGTCAGAAACAGCGCGTCGCGCTGGCGCGGGCATTTTTCGGCAATCCGCGGCTGGTCGTGCTCGACGAGCCCAACTCCAATCTCGACGCATTGGGAGACCGTGCGCTTGCCAATTCCCTCGATCACGCAAAGAAGCACGGCATTACAGTTGTCGTGATTACGCAAAAACCGGCGCTGCTCCAGTATGTCGACAAGATTCTGCTGCTGACAAGCGGAACCGTCTCGATGTTCGGCGAGAGAAACCTTGTCCTACAGGAGCTTTCTAAGCGCCAGAACGAAGGCCGTCTGGGCCATTCTGACCAAGCGGGGTGATCAGACATGAAGTCATCAGCAGAAAATCACCATATTGAATGGTATTCGGAAGTGCCGCGTTCGATCGGAAAGCAGACAGTCATTGGTCTGGTCGTGCTGGCCGCGACCTTCGGCGGCTTCGGCGCGTGGGCTGTATCGGCGCCTCTGGCAGCGGCCGTCATCTCTCAGGGCAGTTTCGTAGCCACCGGGCAGAACAAGATTGTTCAGCATCTGGAAGGTGGTGTCATTCAGGACATTCTCGTGCGTGAGGGCGACAATGTGATTGAGGGCGAAACACTTGTGCGCCTTGATGAAACCTCTGCTCTGGCCAACGAACGGCAGCTGTTCCTTCGTCGCGCGCGTCTTGAGGCAATCAACGCCCGTTTGATGGCGCAGTACAACGAACTTGATCAGCTGGTATTCCCGGATTTGCTGCTTGAAAAACGGGACAACGATGAAGTGACTTCGATCATTGAAAGCCAGACCATCGCGTTCGACACATCGCGCACCAAGCTGAAGAGCGATTTACGGCTTCTTGACAGCAACATTCGTTCGCTCAAGTTCAGGGCCAAGGGATATGATCTGCAGCGCCAGTCGATGGTAAAGCAGGTGGTGCTTCTCGAAGGCGAACTGGAGGGCAAACTGGTTCTTTTGGAGAAGGGCTACATTCGCCAGATCGAAGTCAATGCGATCCGTCGCGCCATTGCCGATGCGCATGGACAAATCGGCCGTCTGGAATCGGAAGTCCAGGAAACCAGATCGCAAGTCACCAAATTCCAGCAACAGATCGAACAGGTCAAGGCCGCTTACCGCGAAGCTGCCGTTGACGAACTGCAGTCCATCGAAGCCGAACTTGATTCTGTCAGGGAGCAATCGCGCGATGCCGAGAATGTCCTGCGGCGAACACTCATCAAGGCACCCGTTTCCGGAACCGTCGTCAAGATGCACTATCACACATCCGGCGGCGTGATTGAGAGCGGCAAAAGCATAGCCGAGATCATTCCGACCAATGTTCCCCTGATCATCGAGGCGCATGTGTCGCGCACCGATATTGACAGCGTTCGTATCGGTCAGTCTGCTGTCGTCAGGCTTACGGCACTTAACCAGCGCATCACGCCGGTCCTCGAAGGCAATGTCGAATATCTTTCCGCCGACTCGGTTCCTGACAAAACGGGCGAAGCGCCGCGTGAGGTCTATGTTGCGCGGGTGAGCCTTGACGCAAGTGAAATCATCCGGGTTCCCGGCTTTTCGCCGACTCCGGGCATGCCTGTCGAGATCATGATACAGACCGCGGAGCGGACGTTTTTCGATTACATGACCCAGCCGATTATCGACAGCATGGCACGGGCATTTCGCGAACAGTGACAATGCGACTGGGATCAGTTCCGAGCAATCCTTGCCGGGCATTGTCATGACCGGTTGCCGGTATTTGCTTTGATGCGGTCGACAAAAAAGGCGAACCGACGATTCGGTCCGCCTATTTCAAAAGTTGGGCAGCGGTCTGGGGAGACTCCACTGTTAAACGTTAAGACTCTTACTAAGTTACAGTTTTAGCGCCTAATATAAATAGTAGATTTATTTCGTGATTGAGTCAAATATTATCTAGTTTAAATGAAGTACTAATTGCTTTCGTCGGCAGATGCTTGCTCCAACTCCGTTGAAAGAAGCAGCCACTTATCTTCAGCATCGGCAAGCTGTTTTTTTGCATCGCTGCAGGCCTTCGCTTTCTCAGCCGCTTCGCCAGGCGCGCGCTCGTAAAGTGTGACATCGGACAGGTCGCGTTCCAGGCTCTCGATCTTCCTTTCGAGCTCAGCGGTCAGATCCTCGATCGCGGTGATTTCTTTCTTCAGCGGTGCAAGCTCAAGGCGCTTTTCCGCGGCGGCGCGCCGTTGGTCTGCCTTGGAACTTGTTTCGCCGATCGCCTTGCTGCGGCTTTGCGTCCGGTTGGCGCTGACGATAAGGGCGCGATAGTCATCGAGGTCGCCTTCATACTCGCCGACAGTGCCATCACGCACCAGCCAAAGGCGGTCGGCAGTTGTCTCTATGAGATACCGGTCATGTGAGATCAGGATGACTGCGCCGTCGAAGGCGTTCAGTGCATCGATAAGGGCGGCACGGCTGTCAATATCGAGATGGTTCGTTGGCTCATCGAGAATGATGAGGTTCGCTCCGTTCAATGTCGCGAGCCCCATCAGCAACCGGGCCTTTTCGCCGCCTGACAGATCGCGCGCCGGCGTATCCATTTTTTCTGTCGACAGCCCGATGCCTGCAACGCGCGAGCGCAATTCGGCTACCGGAGCATCCGGCAATATTTTCCGCACATGTTCGACCGCGCTTTCCGCTGGCACAAGTTCGTCGAGTTGATGCTGCGCGAAATAGCCGGTCGCCAGATGCGGTGCCCTTGTCAAGACGCCTTTTTCCGGAACGAGTTTGCCGCAAAGCAGTTTGGCAAAGGTCGACTTGCCATTGCCGTTTGCGCCCAGCAGAGCAATGCGGTCGTCTGTGTCAATGCGCAGGTTGAGTTGGCTCAATATCGGATCGCCCGGTGTGTATCCGACGGAACACGTCTCCATCGCGATGATCGGGGATGCGGGCCGCCTACCGGTTGCGGGAAATCGGAACGCTTGTACGTGCTCGTCAACCACGGCCGAGATTTCGCCCATGCGCTCGATAGCCTTGAGGCGCGATTGCGCTTGCCGTGCTTTTGAAGCCTTGTAGCGGAAACGCTCGACGAAAGCTTGCATATGTTTAGCGCGCGCTTGCTGTTTTTCGCGCGCTTTCATCTGCAGTTCGCGTGCTTCTGCACGATGTCGCTCGAACTGGTCGAACGTCCCGCGATAATAGACCAGTTTCTTCTGTTCCAGATGGACAATCGAGTTGACCGCGTTGTTCAGGAGATCCCGGTCGTGACTGATGATAATGACCGTATGCGGATAGCGCCGCACATAGTCTTCCAGCCACAACGTGCCTTCAAGATCGAGATAGTTTGTCGGCTCATCAAGAAGCAGCAAGTCCGGTTTTGCAAAGAGTACGGCCGCCAGCGCGACACGCATACGCCAACCGCCGGAAAACTCAGCTGCCGGCCGCGCCTGTGCATCAGGATCAAAGCCGAGGCCGGCGAGAATTGTCGCCGCCCTGGCTTCGGCGGAGTGCGCATCGATGTCGGAAAGCCGTGTTTGAATGTCCGCAATCCGGCCTGCATCCGTCGCCGACTTTGCTTCCTCGAGGAGCGAAAGCCGCTCGGTATCCGCCTTCAGAACAATGTCGATCAGCGGTTCATCGGTGCCCGGCGCTTCCTGCAGAACTTGGCCGACGCGCCGGTTCTTCGGCATCGCGACCGAACCTGTTTCAGCCGCGAGTTCACCGGAAACGATGCGGAAAAGCGTCGATTTTCCCGCTCCGTTTCGGCCCACAAGCCCGGCCTTGGCGCCGTCCGGCAGCGTCAGCGACGCGTGATCGATCAACAGGCGTCCGGCAATCCGGGCCGACAGGTCGGAAATCGTGAGCATGGGCGCTTATGGAACCGGCGACCGCTCCAAGGCAAGAAAAAACTGCCTGACACGATCCGCGCATCTTGACCGTTTGACCAACGCTCCGCAGGGGCTTGTGCAATGATCAGACGCTCTTTCGCGTTGCGAACTCTGAGGCGTAGTGTTCGCTTTGCAGTTTCGTCGCGGTCACGGCATTCTTTAAAAGCATCGCCAGGGTTACCGGACCGACACCGCCCGGTACCGGTGTCAACCAGCCGGCAATTTCCATACAGCTCTCGAAGTCAGCGTCGCCGACGACCTTTGGTCCGTCGGAGGTCTGGATCTGATTGATGCCGATGTCGATGACGATCGCACCCGGTTTCAACATTTTTCCGGTAACCAGTCCCGGTTTTCCGACCGCTACGAAGACGGCGTCGGATGACCGGGAATGCATGGCAATGTTGCGCGTCTCATGATGGCAAACGGTGACGGTTGCGCCTTGCGCCATCAGCAGGAATGCGATCGGTTTTCCGACGATGGCCGAGTGGCCGATGACTGTGACTTCGAGACCTTCAAGGTCGACGCCAGTCGACTTGAGCATCTCGACAGCTGCCACCGCAGTGCACGGTCCCATTTTGAGATCGTTGTATACGATGTCGCCAATATTTGACGGATGCATTCCCTCGACATCCTTCAGCGGATGCACGCTGCGTTGCAAGAGGCGATCCGTTAAATGCGGCGGCGTTGGCCGTTGAATAATGATTCCCGTAACCCGTGGGTCGGTATTCAGGCCCTGAATGATGCCCAAAAGCTCGTCCTTGCCGATATCGGCTTGATAATGGCGTGCTTCAAATGCGATGCCCGTCTTATCCGCAGCTATCCGCTGGTTGCGAACGTAAAGGGCCGAGGCCTCGGCATCACCAATCGAAATAGAGAGCAGTTTTACTGGCCAGCCCTGTTGCTTGAGCGCCTCGACGTCTTGTGACACCTCATCACGAATCCTGGCCGCGATGGCCTTGCCATCAAGGATCTTACAGCTATTCGGCATTGATGTACTCTCCAGTATCAGCGGATTGAAATTGGCAGTCGGCGGGCAGGACGGAAGCTGTGCCAACAGACACTATAGCCTCAAACGCGCACCGCACTACCTTTCCGTCCTACTGTTTCGGGACCGCGTCAAAAGTTTGCACTTTCTGAATATCCTGAAACTCGGCAGTATATGATTCGAGTTTTCGATCTTTGCATCTGGAGGCTGTGATGACGATTGTCCTTTATGAACTGACTGGCGCGGATACCGCACGACCTTTCAGCCCTCATTGCTGGAAGACGGTCATGTCCCTTGAGCATAAGGGGCTTGATTTCAAGCGTTCGCCAGTGCCGTTCACAGCCGTTCCAACCATCGAGAACGAGGTTAGCAAAACGGTTCCGGTTATTCGCGACGGAGACAAGGTGATTGCGGATTCCTTTGCGATCGCTCTTTATCTCGACGAGACTTATCCGGACCGTCCCAGCCTGTTCGGCGGCGAAAGCGGAATTGCCTTGTCCCGCTTTGTAGAGGCATGGTCGCTTGCTCAACTCCATACCGGGATTGGTGGGCGCCTTCTCCTCGATATCTATGAAATGCTGGAACCGGAGGACCAGATCTACTTTCGACACAGCCGTGAAACGCGTTTTGGCAAGACTCTCGAAGAAGTGGTGGAAGCAAGTTCAAAGCGTATTGGCGAATTTCCCGCCAGACTTGAGCCCTTGCGCTTGATGCTCAAGACCCAGCCTTTCATAGGCGGGCAAGCGCCGCTTTTTGCGGATTACATTGTCTTCGGCGCCTTTCAATGGGCAAGGGTATGCGGTTCTGAACAGTTCCTCGCGCCTGACGATCCGGTTGCGGCATGGTTCGATCGCTGTCTCGATCTGCATGGCGGGGCCGGCCGGTCTGTTGCGGCCGCTGCATGAAGCAAACCGTTTCGAGGCGTAAGCGCACCGGACCAGGATCAGGTACTTGTGTTGCCGGCAAGGCAAGGCTATAGAGCGCCAAAATCACCTTCAGCACACAGCAGGGACCAGCAGATCATGGCGATCGAACGCACCTTCTCGATGATTAAGCCGGATGCAACCAAACGCAATCTGACCGGCGCCATTACCCAGATGTTTGAAGAGGCGGGCTTGCGCATTGTTGCGTCCAAGCGGGTCTGGATGAGCCTTCGTGAAGCCGAAGGGTTCTATGCAGTGCACAAGGAACGGCCGTTTTTCGGCGAACTGACTGAGTTTATGTCGTCCGGCCCTACGGTCGTTCAGGTGCTCGAAGGTGAAAACGCCATCGCGAAGAACCGCGAAATCATGGGCGCTACCAACCCGGCCGACGCCGCGGACGGCACCATCCGTAAAATGTATGCGCTATCGATTGGCGAAAACTCGGTCCATGGATCCGATGCGCCCGAGACGGCTGCGGAAGAAATCGCCTACTGGTTCTCAGGCACCGAAATCGTCGGCTGACCGAACCCTGAAATTGCCGGTTATCGCCAGCGTTCCAGCGCATTGCCGTCGGCTTCGCGCGCGTCGACCCATGCGCCCGGTGTACCGTCCTTGTGGATTTCCCGTTTCCAGAATGGCGCGCGGGATTTCAGGTAATCCATGATAAAGCTGGCGCTCTCGAAAGCCGCCTGCCGGTGTTTGGAGGCTGAGATCACAAGCACGATCTGCTCGCCGGGTTTGATTGTCCCGTAGCGGTGAATGATGGTAATGCCGTTAAGCGGCCAGCGTTCGGCCGCCTCCTCGGCAATCCGCATCATCTCGTCCTCGGCCATGCCCGGATAGTGCTCCAGTTCCAGCGCAGCAAGCGTGCCGTCTTCGTCGCGGCATCGGCCCGTAAAACTGACCACGGCGCCGATATCGGTCCGGCTATCTGCGAGTGCGTCGATTTCCGTGCCGATATCGAAATCGCTATCCTGAACGCGAACCGTCAGGCACTTATCCATCGCTCAGCCCCCGGTCATGGGCGGAAACAGCGCAATTTCGGTTGCCTCTCCGATGGCGTCCCCGTGACCGCAATGTTGCTTGTTGATGGCCACGTGCACTGCCTCCGGCACGTTGAACGCTGCAGCATAGCCTTCGCCGCATGTCTTTAGGTATGCGATGAGATCGCCGACCGTTTGAACGTCGTCAGGCAGGTCCAGCGTTTCTTCGCCCTTGCCGATGCGTTCCCTGATCCACGCGAAATAGACCATCTTGACCATCAGTTTTCCACCACGTGTTTCAGCCCGGCGCGAAAGTAATCATAGCCTGTATATATGGTAATGACGGCTGCGATCCAAAGCAGGGCGATGCCGAACTGAGTCGTGTTCGCCAACACCTTGTCCCCTGCGGGACCGGCGAGCAGAAAACCGATTGCGACCATCTGTATGGTCGTCTTGAACTTTGCGATCCAGGTGACCGGGACAGAAACCTTGAGTTCCGCCAGATATTCCCGCAAGCCCGATACGAGAATCTCCCGGCACAAGATGATAATCGCAGCCCAAATGCTCCAGCCGCCAATTGTTCCATCGGCAGTCAGCAGCAGCAGGATGGATGAAACCAACAGTTTGTCGGCAATCGGATCAAGCATGCGGCCGATATTCGACGTCTGGTTCCATATGCGCGCCAGATACCCGTCAAGGAAATCCGTGATCGAGGCGACAATGTAGAGGGTAAAGGCGGTCCAGCGTGCGAAATCGGAGAGATGCAGACGCCCTTCGAAAAAGAAGCAAACAACGATAAGCGGTACGGCCGCAATACGTCCATAGGTCAACAGATTGGGTATGCTGTATGTTTTCGAAGCCATTCCTGCGACCGCTTTAGCCCACGCCTATTACAATAGGCTGAATGCCGCGACTTCAACAGCCAATCCGACCAAAACGCAAGGCCGACAGCATGCATTCGGTAAGGCGGCTTTCAGCCCGCCGCATCATCGTGGAAATGATTGTAGATCGATTGCGCCATGGCATCGGAAATTCCCTCAACGGTACGCAAGTCGTCGACGCCCGCTCTCGATACCGCCTTGGCGGTCCCGAAATGGTGCAACAATGCGCGCTTCCTTGACGGCCCGATTCCTTCAATCTCATCGAGCGGATTCTTCGTCAGCTCTTTCTTGCGCCGCGCCCTGTGGGTGCCAATGGCGAACCTGTGCGCCTCATCGCGCATCCGCTGGATAAAGTAGAGCACCGGATCGCGCGGCGGCAGCGTGAACGGCGTCCGGCCCTTTTGATGGAAGCGTTCGCGTCCTGCATCGCGGTCAGCGCCCTTTGCAACGCCGATCGTCGTGACGCTCTCTTCAAGGCCCAGGTCGCTCAGAACCTGGTTCACCGCTGCCAATTGGCCCTTGCCGCCATCGATCAACAGGACATCGGGCCAGTTCGGCATGGCCGGATCGGGCTCCGCATCTCCTTCGCTTGCCCCGTCAGCCGCGTGGCGCTCAGGGATACCGTGTTCCTTGACCAGTCTTGAGAACCGCCGTTCGATCACCTCGCGCATCATTCCGAAATCATCGCCTGGAGCAATCTCCTTGGACCTGATGTTGAACTTGCGGTACTGATTCTTCGCGAATCCTTCCGGTCCTGCAACGATCATTCCACCGACGGCATTCGAGCCCATGATATGAGAGTTGTCATAGACTTCTATTCGCTGAGGTGGGGCGCCGAGGTCGAACACGTCGGCAAAACGTTTCAAAAGGCTCGCCTGCGTGGAGGTCTCGGCGAGCCGCCGGTTGTGTGCATCTTTGGCGTTGGCACGCGCATGGTCCATCAGATCCCGCTTTTCGCCTCTTTGCGGAACGTTGATCGCGACCTTGTGTCCAGCCCGAACGGCAAATGCTTCACTCAACAGCGCTTGCTCGGAAACCGGCTCAGAGATGAGAATTTGGCGCGGGCAGGGCTTGTCGTCGTAAAACTGTGACAGGAAAGCCCCCAAAACCTCCGCAGCCGAAAGCGACGCATCCGCCTTGGGAAAATGGGCCCGGTTGCCCCAGTTTTGGCCGGTGCGGAAGAAAAACACCTGGATGCAATTCATGCCGCCTTCCTGATGAATCGCAAAGACATCGGCATCGTCGACTGTCTGCGGGTTGATCCCCTGGTGGCTCTGAACATGGGACAAAGCCGCCAGCCGATCCCGGTAGATAGCGGCCCGTTCGAAGTCGAGCGTTTCAGATGCCTGCTCCATCGCTTCGGACAAGGCCGCCTTCACCTTCTGGCTCTTTCCGGAAAGAAAGTCCTTAGCCTCGGCCACCATGGCCGCGTAGGCTTCTTCCGTCACTTCGCCCGTACACGGTGCCGCACAACGCTTGATTTGATGCAAAAGGCACGGGCGGGTACGGCTTTCAAACATCGAATCGGTACAGTTGCGCAATAGAAATGCGCGCTGCAACGAGTTGATCGTTCGGTCGACCGCCTGGGCCGATGCGAAGGGGCCGAAATAGCTTCCTTTGCGTGAGCGCGCGCCGCGGTGTTTGTAGATGCCCGGCGCAAGGCGATCTTCAGTCAGAAGGATGTAGGGAAATGATTTGTCGTCACGTAGCAACACATTAAAGCGTGGCCGCAAGCGTTTGATAAGATTCGCTTCCAGCAGGAGAGCTTCCGTCTCTGTTCGTGTCGTGACGAACTCCATATTGGCGGTTGCACGCACCATCCCGGCGATCCGGTTTGTATGACCGCGACCCTGGGCATAGCTCGCGACGCGCTTTTTGAGGCTGCGTGCCTTGCCCACATAAAGAACATCACCATTGGTATTAAGCATCCTGTAGACGCCCGGCGCGTTAGGAAGGATTTTCACCAGTGCCTGAATCAGCTCTCCGCCTTTGAGGCCGGAACCAATGCGCCCGCCATCCTCCCAGCCGTCAAGGCCGGCAGACCATGCTGCATCGGACGCTATTCGCTCACCGGCAACGCTTTCGGGCACCGTATGATCCTGCTTGCTCATCGAATCCTTACCGTAAGCCCATTATGTGATGTTGAGACGCGACGCTGTCAAATGACCCTAAGGCACGAGCGCTCTGGGAGTGTTCGGCTCTCAGCGGCTGTTGAGGCTCAAAAAAGCTGGCCCCGCGTGATCAGAATACCGCGATGACAAATGTCGCAAAGAGCAGAAGCATGATCGAGCCGCCGATCTTGTTGATCGTACGCGCCGAAAGCGCCAGGAAGATCAACAGCGCCGTCGTGGCGGCCATGATCCACATGTCGATATGAACGATATGGTCCGGAATAATCAGCGGATGGAAGAGGCTCGTAATCCCCAGGATCGCGCCGATATTGAAGATGTTTGAACCGATCACGTTGCCGATGATGACGGCACCGCTGCCGCGCCACGCAGCCATGATCGTCGTCACCAGTTCGGGCAGAGACGTACCGATCGCGATAATTGTCAGCCCGATGACCGTTTCCGAAACCCCGAAAAAACGCGCAATGTCCACGGCACCGTTCACTGTGAGCGTAGCACCAATCGGCAGGCCGATGAGCCCGAACAGAAGGTAAGCGGCAATCGTTGAATTCTGCGTTGGGACTTCGTCGATATCATCGTGATAGTCACCGCCGAGCGTGGCCGTCCTGTCGCTATGAGCCGTCTTGAACTGCCATGCCAGGAAAGCGGCGAGGATACCGACCAGAATAATCCCATTGATGTAGTCGAGCGAACCGGTCGCCATCATCACCATGAGGATCACGGTAAGCAACGCCATCACGACCAGACTGAAACCAACGCCGCCCTCCTTGCAGGCAACCGGCGCAATCAACGCCGGCGCTCCAAGAACGAGCAGCACATTGGCGATGTTCGAGCCGACAACGTTTCCGATTGCGACACCGTAGGCGCCGGAATAGGCAGCCTTTAGTGATACGACCAGCTCGGGCGCTGATGTTCCGAAAGCAACAATCGTCAATCCGATGACAAGCGGGCTGATCCCGAGTTTTTCCGCCAGTGCAACTGCGCCACGGACCAGGTAATCACCCGCAAACAGCAACAAGGTCAGACCGGCGATCAAGATTGCAAAGCTGACCATGTATGACTTGTTTCCGGAATTCGTAGGAAGACGATGACAGCGCGGCGCGGTCCCATCCATATAGGTACGGGGCCATGCAACACAATGGCAAGCGCGTTAGGGAACAGGAACAGAAACAGCCGTCTGGATCATGTTTGCGACTTGAAAGTCTTGTATTCGGGGAAGAATTTCTCAAGTTTTGACGGCCAGTTCTTAAGCTTCGGTCTGCCCCGTTCCCACCGGCCCTCGAACCGCAAGCCGAGATAGCCGACAAGACCCGCAAGTGCAAAGTGACCGCCATTGAGGTTTGACGTCGTGCGCGGAAGATTGTCGTTCAAATGATCGAGGGCGCGTTCGGCTTTCGACCATTGCCGGTCGAGCCAAGGTTGGTGAACCTTGTCCTCAGGCCTGAAATGCACTTCGTAGATCATAGCCAACAGGCAATCCATGGTGCCATCGCAAAGCGCCTCGAACACTTCGACATCGGTCCTTTTCGCCGCATTGCGCGGGTAGAGTTTCCTGCCGCTCTTCCGGTCGAGATATTGCATGATGGCACGGCTGTCATAGACGACCGTCCCGTCATCGTCGATCAGCGTTGGAATTTTGCCCAACGGGTTGTTTCCGATCAGCATGTCTGGATCTGCGTTGGTGTCCGTCATCACGGACTCGAAATCGATACCGCAATAGCGCGCCGCCATTCGCACCTTCGCTGAATATGGCGATGCCGGCGAACAGAGTATCTTCATCACTGCAATCCTCTTTCAAACAGGCTGGATGCGGAAGTTTTTCGTCAACCGCCGCGTGATGGCGGTACGACAATCGAAGCGCGCCTGCAAGCGCGCCGGGTCACTTCCGGGCAGGAACGAAACGTAAAGTCCATGCTCATGCAGATGCGCACTTCACGGAGTCTTCTATTATCGCAGGTGACGGCAAAGTGCTCGTCTTTGAGGCCCGGATTAGAAGATTGGAAGGCCGTTCCGACCTGATCCGGCGAAACGACCCTGTAGCTGCCGTCGTCGGCGCTGATTTGCGGCAAAGCAATGCTCTCATGTGCAGCGCGGACTGCCCGGAAATAGTCGGTCTGCGAAAATCCTGTACAGGTTCCATGTTTGCGCCACTGGTGTCTTATCAGGCCGCGGCTGGGCATGATGTCGAGCAAGTCGCTCACGAGCCCGGCATCAACCCTGTCAGGGTTGGCATTACAGAATTCCGGATATCCTTCCTCAAACTGTGGCCAAAGGCCATGAACGATGAAACCGTATTTCCGCTCGTCTTCGCATTGCATGCGATTTGCCTCATCGCCTTCAGCCGCGCAGTAGCTGGGTGACCATGAAAGAGACAGCACATAGAAATCGAAAGGAGGGTTTGAGCCGGTTTCGCGCTCTTCACAAGACGCAACAACCAGGAGTCCGGCGACCATGAGCAGCCGGTGCAGCAATGGCATGGATCGGCAATCTATCGGACTGAGCGGCAGTGCGCACCGTAAATGCGCCACGGATCGAGGCCAGCGATGCAGAACTCCACGTTGTTACCGATCGACGCAAACCCCTGTCCGCGCTCGATCAGAAACCATATCGAGCGTGTCTTGCCGTCGCTCATCGCAGCTCGGCCTTGGCAAAAACGCCGTTCGATCAATTGTATTTCCGTCTCCGGGGTAAAGTTGAACCCGTTCTCGCGTATGTCGAAGATCTCATCGATGCTGAGTCCGGCCTGCAGGACATTCGCATCGAGGATCTGGAACCGTTTGGAGATCCTTCGCAGGACATGGGGGTTGTCGCAAGCCGTGAACGTGCCTGCGGCGTGCGCCGGATTGTGTTGCAAAACGGGTGTGCCGATCAGTGTCGCTGCGACCGTCGCCACAGCCAGAATCGTGTGTAGTGCGTATCGAACCAGCATTCCCAATGCCCCCAAATGGTTAGCTTTCGTAATGACGCTGGCGCCATCTAAAATCAAGGATGCGCAACCCAACCGCCTGCGTCAAGGCAGGCCTGTTGCCGAAACACCACTCTTGTCGCCTTTCATGCGTCCTTTTGTACGCATGCCTATTCGGTCTCGACTGGGTTTGAATACAGGATCAGGCGGTCGTCGGCAGCGGGAAACCGGTTGAATATGACAGTTCCGCTATCGGTGATCCTTACCCTATCTTCCGCGACAAGCCTCAGCGATGCCGGGTATAACCGATGCTCTGCACGCAACACACGCGCCGCAAGACGATCGACCGTATCGTCCGGCAAGACCGGCACTGCAGCCTGAGCAATCAGCGGACCCTCGTCCATGCGTTCGGTAACAAAATGAACGCTGCATCCGTGCAGGCGCACCTGATGTGTCAACACGCGCTGGTGAGTCTCGAGACCGGGAAAGCTGGGAAGCAGCGACGGATGAATGTTGATCATCAGGCCGCGCCACCGTTGCACAAATGCCGGCGACAGGAGGCGCATATAGCCGGCAAGACAGATGAGATCCGGCTTTATGCTCTCCAAAACGCCCAGGATGGCGTCTTCGTGGCTTTCGCGAGAGTCGTAATCCTTTCGGTCGATACAATAGGTCTCGACCGCATGATCCTTGGCCAATTTCAGTCCTGCCACGTCAGGGCGGTCAGAAATCGCGGCAACGATCCGGCAGGGATAGTCCTTGGCCATGGTTGCTGAAATCAGTGCGCCGAGATTTGAGCCGCGCCCGGAGATCATGACAGCGACGCGTTTGCGCGTGTCGCCTTTCAATCCTCGCTTGCTCGCAGTCATAGCTTGAGGTCGCCGTCGTATTGGACCCTGGCGTCGCCATCGCGATTGATCAGCTGCCCAAGCGTCACGACCTTTTCACCATGATCCTCAAAGACAGCACACACCTCATCGACCCTGTCCTCGGCGACCACCGCAACCATGCCGATACCGCAATTGAACGTACGAAGCATTTCATCGGTTTCCACGCCGCCTGCCTTGGCGAGCCAGGAAAACACCGGCGGAGGTGCAAGAGACGTCAGATTGATTTTTGCCGCCAAGCCATAGGGAACCGCCCGTGGGGTATTCTCCGGAAATCCGCCACCCGTAATATGAGCCAAGGCCTTGATGCCGCCGACCTTGCGAATGGCATCTAGCACCGAAGGAACATAAATCCGCGTCGGTTCGAGCAGCGCCTCTGCAATGGTCTTTTCCGGAGAAAACGGTGCCTTGTCATCGATGCGGTGACCAGCGATATCGACCACCTTTCGCACCAGCGAAAAACCGTTAGAGTGCACGCCGGACGATGCAAGCCCGAGCAGAATGTCGCCTGCTGCAATGTCTGCCGACGGCAGGAGACCGCCACGTTCGGCCGCACCGACGGCAAAGCCCGCCAGGTCGTAATCGGCGCCTGAATACATGCCGGGCATTTCGGCTGTTTCGCCGCCGATCAAGGCGCATCCGGCGATCTTACACCCCTCCGCAATGCCTGCTATGATTGCTTCTGCCTGGTCGACGTCAAGTTTGCCGGTCGCAAGGTAATCCAGGAAGAAAAGCGGCTCCGCCCCCTGTACGACCAGGTCGTTCACGCACATTGCCACCAGATCGATGCCGACCGTATCGTGGACGCCAGCGTCAATCGCCACTTTCAGTTTTGTGCCGACCCCATCATTCGCTGCTACGAGAACCGGATCGGAAAAGCCTGCGGCTTTAAGATCGAACAGGCCGCCAAACCCGCCGATTTGGCCGTCCGCGCCGGCTCGTCGTGTTGCCTTGATATGGGGCTTTATGCGCTCAACAAGAGCATTTCCCGCATCGATATCGACGCCCGCGTCAGTGTATTTGAGACTGTTGGGCCGTTCGCTCATACGGATCCCTTCGCCATGGCTCTGCCTTCAAATACGCCAAACCATTAAGGCCGGCTACGTTTGCAAGCGCAATGACACGTCCCGTCCGGCTGCGCAAGCTTCGCCGGCTCGCATCGGTGGATTTCAGCGATCGCACTTGGGCGAATTTCGATAAGAATACTCAAGTGTCTTGCGAAGAAAGCACAAGAAATACGTGTTTTTCTGAGAAAGTCGCGGCGACCAATTGGGAAAAAGCATCATTATTCCCGCAGGCAAAGGTTTCGCAGCCGGTGCATATCATTCCGGCATATATTGACCCGCCTTCAATCAGGAGTATGCATGTGCGTCATCCTTTGTGGGAATCGCAGCGAACCTCTTTTGGCAGTCTCGACGCATGACGATACCAAACATTATCACCCTGATGCGTTTTCTGATGGTGCCAGCAGTGGTTTACGCGCTGCTGTTGGGGGAGATGCTGCCAGCTTTCGTCATGTTTGTGATCGCAGGTGTTTCTGACGGGGTCGACGGCTTCATAGCGCGCCACTACAATCAACAGAGTGAACTCGGCGCCTATCTCGATCCCATTGCCGACAAACTGCTTCTCGTGTCTGTGTTCATCATGCTTGCGATTCTCGGCTACCTGCCGCAATGGCTGGTCGTCCTTGTCGTGTCGCGTGATGTTCTGATCGTTATCGCCGTTATCCTGTCAAGCCTCATGACACGTCCTGTGCAGGTCAATCCGCTATTTGTCTCCAAAGCCAACACCGCACTGCAAATCGCTCTTGCATCCGTCGTCCTCGCCGAATTGGCTTTCGGTGTCACTTTCGTAGGCCTAAGCCTTGCTTTGATCTATTGCGTTGCGGCCTTGACGATCCTGTCGACCGCCGCCTATCTGAGATTCTGGCTCGATCACATGGCGGGGTAGATGCACCACGCGTTGGCGTCGGTGCGGACAATCCGGGGAAAACAATGGCTACGCAAGTAAACACCGCCTCGCTGCGCCGTCAGATTATCTTCTGGCTGGCGACTTTCCTCATCTTCGGGCTTTTTCTGTACGTTTTCAGGGGAATTTTACTGCCGTTCGTTGCCGGTATGGCGCTGGCCTATTTCCTCGATCCGGTAGCCGACAGGCTTGAAAGATGGGGCGTCTCGAGGCTGACGGCAACGGTCATTATTCTCATTGCCTTTCTCGTTATCTTCATCATTGCCCTTATGATCATAATCCCGGTGTTGGCCAGCCAAGCCAGCGATTTTATCGGCAGGTTGCCGGACTACGCCGAACAGCTACAGTCCCTGATTGCCTCAACCAACACGAAATGGCTGACCGACTGGATCGGCGTCGAATTGCCGGACCTCAAGTCATCGCTCGGCAACCTACTTTCTGAAGGCGCGGGCCTCGTTGGCAGCGTCTTTTTACAGATCTGGAATTCGGGCAAGGCTCTGGCCGATCTCGCCTCCCTGTTTGTCGTGACACCGGTCGTCGCATTTTACCTGTTGCTTGACTGGGATCGGATGATCGAATCTGTCGATAACTGGCTGCCGCGCAGGCATGCAGAGACGATCCGCGAAATCCTGCGTGACATGAACCTTGCGATTGCGGGATTTATCCGCGGGCAGGGCAGCGTCTGTCTCATTCTCGGTGCCTACTATGCAATAGGGCTGACACTGGCCGGGCTGAACTTCGGCCTTCTGATCGGCATATTTGCCGGGCTGATCAGCTTCATTCCCTATGTCGGTTCCCTCGTTGGACTTGTTCTTGCGCTCGGTGTCGCGCTGGTGCAGTTCTGGCCCGACTTTCTTTCGATTGCGATCGTTCTTGCGGTGTTTTTCTCGGGCCAGTTCTTTGAGGGCAACATCCTTCAGCCCAAGATGGTTGGCCGAAGCGTCGGTCTGCATCCGGTTTGGTTGATGTTTGCACTTTTTGCCTTTGGATCTCTGTTTGGTTTCGTCGGACTGCTGATTGCCGTTCCGGCTTCGGCGGCACTTGCGGTTCTTGTACGTTATGCGCTGAAACGATATCTGGAGAGTAGTCTATATGATGACGGCTCTGTCGCCGTGAAGGCAGATGAAGAAAAAGACAATGGTGAATCGTCAAAACAGTGAGCGCAACGATCCGCTGGAGCAGTTGCCGCTGGAGTTCAACCACGCGCCGCGAACGAGCCGCGACGACCTCGTCGTCTCCGATCCGCTAAGCCCGGCGCTCGCCATTATCGATCGCTGGCCCGACTGGCCGTCCTGTCTGGTTGTCCTGACAGGGCCTGGCGGTGTCGGCAAGACACACCTTGCCCATGTCTGGAAGAAACGCAGTGGTGCAACCGAGATTTCGGCAGCAAGCGAAGCCAACGAGGCGCTGAGCCGTGCTGCATCTGGACCGATTCTGATTGAGGATGTCGATCGCTCCGGTTTCGACGACAACCTGCTCTTTCATTTGATCAATGCGGTTCGGCAGCACGACACATCATTGTTGATGACCGCCCGCAGTTGGCCTGCAGCTTGGCCGGTTCGTCTCCCGGATTTGCGGTCGCGGTTGCGCGCGGCGACGATTTCGCAGATTGGCGAGCCGGACGACATCATGCTGGCCATGGTCATCGAGAAGCTATTCTCCGACAGACAGATCGTCATAGACCCAAAGGTGGTTAGCTACGTGGTTCGCCGCATGGAAAGGACGATGTCGGCAGGCCAAACGATTGTAGACCGCATCGACAGGCTGGCGCTTGCCCGCAATTGCAAGATCAATCGTGCTTTGGCGGCAGAGGTGCTCGAGGACCTGGACAAGAATGGCTACGACACCGGATTAACCTGAATTTCCGGCCGGATAGGCAACGATCCATCAACAGTGTAATGTTAGTCTGGCTGTGGAGATTGCATGGACGACAAAGCGACACTGATTGGTGAGGCTCAAGACCCGAAATCGGCGGCGGATACGCTTATGCGCAGCCCGGAGCGTTTTATCAACCGTGAGTTTTCCTGGCTTCAATTCAATCGGCGGGTGCTTGAAGAGACTCAAAACAGCGCGCACCCTCTCCTCGAACGCATACGTTTTCTATCGATTTCTGCCGCCAATCTGGACGAGTTCTTCATGGTCCGGATGGCAGGCCTTGAAGGACAGGTTCGGGAGGGCATCACCAGCCGCTCCGCCGACGGGCGGACACCGTTGCGCCAGTTGAACGAGACACTCGAGGAAATCGGCAAGCTGCAGCTTGAGCAACTGGCCTCGCTTGCGGTGTTGCAACAATATCTCGAGGAAGAGGATATCCTCTTCGTCAAACCCGCCGATCTCGATAAAAGCGATATTGCGTGGTTGAAGCAGGAGTTCCGGCAATCGATCTTTCCGGTTTTGACGCCGCTTTCGATCGATCCTGCTCACCCGTTTCCGTTTATACCCAATCTGGGGTTTTCGCTGGTCCTCAAATTGTTGAGCCGCAAAAGCAAAGAGCCAATGACGGCTCTCTTGCGTCTGCCGATCGCGCTCAACCGTTTTGTGCGGCTTCCGGACCGTAAAGGCCAGCATCGCTTCATCAGCCTCGAAGATGTCGTTCGCCAGTTTATCGAAACGCTGTTTCCGGGCCACGATGTTCTGGGCGCCGGCACTTTCAGGATCATTCGCGACAGCGATATCGAGGTCGAGGAGGAAGCAGAAGATCTCGTTCGATTGTTCGAGCGCGCATTGAAACGGCGGCGTCGCGGATCGGTTATCCGGATTGAGTTCGATTCGGACATGCCTGAATCGTTGCGCGCTTTTGTGATGTCGGAGCTGAATGTTCCTGAGGACCGTATCGCCATATTGCCCGGTTTGCTGGCGCTGTCGACGATTTCGGAAATTGTGGAGACACCGCGCGACGACTTGAAGTTCGAACCTTACAATGCCCGATTTCCCGAGCGTATCCGGGAGCATGGTGGTGATTGCCTGGCGGCGATACATGAGAAAGACATCATCATACATCACCCCTATGAATCATTCGATGTCGTCGTGCAGTTCCTGCGCCAGGCAGCAATGGATCCCGACGTTCTTGCAATCAAACAGACCCTTTACCGCACGTCTAACAACAGCCCCATCGTGCGGGCATTGATCGATGCGGCGGAAGAAGGCAAGTCGGTCACCGCGTTGGTCGAACTGCGCGCCCGCTTCGACGAGGAGGCCAACATCCGTTGGGCCCGCGACCTCGAGCGTGCAGGCGTCCAGGTGGTCTTCGGCTTCATCGAGCTGAAAACGCACGCCAAGATGTCGCTCGTGGTGCGCCGCGAAGAGGGGCGACTGAACAGCTACTGCCATCTCGGGACGGGCAATTATCACTCGGTTACGGCAAAGATTTACACGGATCTTTCGTTTTTCACCTGCGATGCCGACATCGCACACGATGTTGCGCATGTCTTCAATTTCATCACCGGCTACGGTCAACCGACGGAAGAAATGCAGCTTGCCGTTTCACCGGGTACGCTTCGCAGCCGGATGATCGAACATATCGAGGGGGAAATCGAACACGCGAATGCAGGACGGCCGGCGGCCATTTGGATGAAAGTCAATTCGCTTGTCGATCCGGCAATCATCGATGCGCTTTATCGCGCCAGCCAGGCGGGTGTCGAGGTCGATCTCGTGGTCCGCGGCATTTGCTGCTTGCGGCCGAAAGTGCCCGGCCTGTCGGACCATATACGCGTCAAATCGATCATCGGCCGCTTTCTCGAGCATAGCCGCATCTCCTGTTTCGGCAACGGCAACGGCTTGCCGAGCGACGACTCAATTGTCTATATCGGCTCAGCTGACTTGATGCCTCGCAATCTCGACCGCCGCGTCGAAACCCTTGTAAGGCTCGACAATCCGACAGTGAAAGAACAGGTTCAGTCGCAAATCATGCTTGGCAATCTGATCGACAATCAGCAGAGCTACGAGATTTTGGCAGACGGTACATCACGTCGGATGGATGTGCGTGAAGGAGAGGAGCCGTTTAACGCGCAGCACTATTTCATGACAAATCCAAGCCTGTCAGGTCGTGGCGGAGCGCTGGCGTCCAGCGCACCGAAACTGATCGCAGGTGTGGTTTCGCATCAAAAACACCAGAAAAAGTAACGGCACACGCGTAACAGGGAATGGTTGAATCCGAAGCTCAGGGCCGCTTGCCCGGCATCGCGCCGGTTTCAGTCGTTGATATCGGTTCCAACTCGGTCCGGTTGGTTATCTATGAGGGGCTGAACCGCTCGCCGACGGTTCTGTTCAATGAGAAGATCATGTGCGGTCTTGGCAGGGGTCTCGCCGCGACCGGTTTGCTCGACCCCGAGGGTGTGCAGCGCGCGCTGAGGGCAATCCGCCGCTTTCGTGCGCTTTCGCAGCAGGCCCAGGCGACCGGCCTCCACGCAATTGCAACCGCCGCTGCGCGCGAAGCGGGCAATGGGTCTGATTTCATTCGCGAGGCCGAGAGTATTCTCGAACAGCCGATCCGGGTGCTGAGCGGGCGCGAAGAAGCGCGTTATTCGGCGCTTGGGGTCATCGGCAGCTTTTACGCACCGGACGGAATTGTCGGCGATCTCGGCGGCGGCTCGTTGGAACTGGTCGATATCGTCGGAACGGAAATCGGCGAGGGCATTACGTTGCCCATAGGCGGTCTGAGACTGTTTGAGACTTCCGGCGAATCGACCGGCAAGGCCAAACAGATAACGCGCACCGAACTGGCGAAGGCGAAGCTGCTCAAGAACGGCAAGAACAGGACCTTTTATGCCATCGGCGGCACCTGGCGAAACCTCGCCAAGCTGCATATGGACATCACGGAGTATCCGCTGAACATCACGCATGGTTACGCGTTGGAAACCGACGTCGCGCTCGATTTTCTGCAGGGCGTGGAAAAAGGCGTCAATGGCAAGGCAAAGGCCATGCGGACCGTTTCGCGCAACCGGCGCAGCCTGCTGCCGTTCGGCGCGGTCGCACTCGCCGAGATTCTCAAGTCCATGAAAGCCGAAAAGGTTTGTTTTTCGGCGCTCGGGGTGCGCGAGGGCTTTCTTTATTCGCTGCTGTCTGAAGACGAAAAGGCGCTCGATCCGCTGCTCAGTGCCGCCAACGAACTGGCGATCCTGCGGGCTCGCTCGCCCGAACATGCAAGAGAACTCGCGGAATGGACAGGCAACGCTTTTGCCTCGTTTCGCGCCGACGAAACCGTCGAAGAAGCGCGGTACCGCCAGGCGGCCTGCTTGCTGGCCGATATCAGTTGGCGCGCCCACCCGGATTATCGCGGCGCACAATCGCTTAATCTCATTGCCAACGGCACCTATGGCGGGATATCGCACGCCGGGCGGGCCTATATAGCGCTTGCCAATTATTACCGGTTTGAGGGACTGCGGGGCGACGGTCTGTCCGACGAGATCGCGGCCATTGCCACGCCTCGGCTTCAACAATTCGCGAAGCTGCTCGGCGGGTTGTTTCGCATCAGCTATCTCTTTTCCGCATCCATGCCGGGGGTCACGCCGCTGATCCGGTTCAACGAAGTTGCGCCAGACACGCTGGTGCTCAACATTCCTGCGCAGTTGAAAGATTTTGCCGGCGAACGACTCGAAATAAGGCTGCAGCAACTCTCCCGCGTTGCCGACAAAACAATATACATCAATATCGATATCTGATGACAAACCCGCTTTGCGCTTGCAGTCCGTAATGGTCAGAGCCGCTTCATCACGTCCTCGCAGGTCAGGAGATCAGCGTACTTCTGTTCCATATCGAACAGGTTTGCCTCGTGCGGCTCCATCATCCTGTCGCCCACGCAATCCGTTACAACGATCGGTCGGAAATTGTAGCTGACGGCATCCACGACGCTTGCGCGGATGCAGCCGCTTGTCGTGCATCCGGCAACGATGACCGTATCGACCCGGCGTGCAATCAGATCGGCGGCAAGGCCAGTATCGAAGAACGCCGAAGCCTGCCGTTTTCGGATGATGATTTCGCCGGGTTCCGGTGATAATGGACCCCATACCTGACCCGCCTCGGCATCTTCGGTTAGCTCCGGTAACCGTGTAGCCTTTTTGCAGAACATTCCGACATCGGAGCCATCCTCTGCAAACACCATGCGAGTGAAAACGACCGGAATCCCGAATGTTCGCGCCTTGTCGAGCAAGTCGCCGGTTCGCTCTGCCGCTGCGGCAATGTTTCCGCCACCAAACTGGTCGGGGTCGATGAATCCATTGACGAAATCGACAATCAGCAGGGCCGGGCAATCTCCGAAACCGACGGATCCTCCGTACCCCTGACGCTGGTAGATTTCTTCTTCACTCATGATCACCTCTTCTTGTTGCGCGGCGTGATCGGCGAATGGAGCAGGCAAGGTTGGTGCGAGGCGAACGGACTGCTTTCAGAATTAGGACCTAGAGTTCGACCACCTCGACCTTTCGCTCGACAAAGCGAAGCGCCATTTCGCCGCGCAGCAGCTTGAGTGCCTTTTCGCCGAACAGTTCACGCCGCCATCCGGCCAACGCGCCGACCTTAGCATTCTCGCCCTCTGCGGCAATGCGTTCCAGATCTTCGGAATTGGCGATAACCTTCGGCGCCACACCGTACTGCTCGGTGGTCATTTTCAGCAGAACCTTCAAAAGCTCGCTTGCAGCCGCTGCGCCTTCAGGGGCTTGCGCCGGGCGGTCGATACGCGGCAATTCCTCTTTCGGCAGCGCCAGCGCCATGTTCACTGCCTCGACAAGGGCACTTCCTGCCTGCGACCGTTCCCAACCATTCGGGATCGTTCGAAGCCGCCCCAGGGCGGTGGTATCGCCCGGTTGCTGCTGGGCAATTTCATAGATCGCATCGTCTTTCAGCACACGCCGACGCGGGATGTTGCGATCGCGCGCCTCGCGCTCGCGCCAGGCTGCAACATGTTTCATAATTGCAAGCTCGCGCGGTTTTCTCACCCGCATGCGCAGCCGTGACCATGCATCGTCCGGATGCAGATCGTAGGTGGACGCCGACTCCAGGACATCCATTTCTTCCTTTACCCAGTGTTCGCGGCCAGCTTCTTGAAGCGCGCCTTTCAGATGCTGGTAAACGTCCCTGAGATGCGTCACGTCGGCAAGCGCATATCGCAGCTGCTTGTCCGATAACGGACGGCGGCGCCAGTCGGTGAACCGCGAGGTCTTGTCGATGTGCGCACCCACGGTTTTTTGCACGAGCTGGTCATAGGAAACCGAGTCGCCGAAGCCGCACACCATGGCCGCGACCTGCGTATCGAAGATCGGGTGGGGTATCAGGCCGCCAAGATGATATATGATTTCAATGTCCTGGCGCGCGGCGTGAAACACCTTTACGACCGAAGAATTGCCCATCAGGTCGAAGAACGGATCCAGATCGATACCGTCCGCCAGCGGATCGACAATGACAGCATAATCGTCGATTGCCATCTGGATCAGGCACAGCTCCGGCCAGAAGGTTGTCTCGCGGATAAACTCCGTGTCGATTGTCAGGTATTCGGATTTTGAGAGTCTGTCGCAGGCCGCAGAAAGCGCCTTTGTGGTCGTTATGATATCCATTTACGCTCTTTAGCCAATAAAAGACCCATTGTCTTCCCGGTACAATGCCATCGTCCCCGCTTCATTTTGTTCATGATGACGGTTCGGCAATCGATACACTGCGGAGGTTACGGCAAACAAAACATCACCGGCACCGATGGCCTTGCGAAAACAGCCCTTGATCGGCCTGCCTTCTTGACAAATCACGCCGGTCATGCGCTTGTCCGCGCGGCTTATAAACCGGCTTGCCAAAAGGATTCCGGTTGCCGGCCCACAGGCAAATGACCAACCAGGAAACAACGATGCATCGCTATCGCAGCCACAACTGCGCCGATTTGCGCAAAACCGACGTCGGGACAGCCGTAAGACTGTCAGGCTGGGTTCACCGCGTCCGCGACCATGGCGGCGTCCTGTTTATCGACCTGCGAGACCATTATGGCGTAACACAGATTGTGGCGGATCCGGATTCTGCTGCCTTCAACCTCGCCGAAACAGTCCGCAGCGAATGGGTGATCTGCATCGATGGCGAGGTCAAGGCGCGCACGGAAGAAACGATCAATCCCGCATTGCCTACGGGCGAGGTGGAAGTGTTCGTGCGTCAGATGGAAGTGCTTTCGGCGGCAAAGGAATTGCCCCTGCCTGTCTTTGGCGAGCCTGAGTATCCCGAAGACGTGCGGTTGACCTACCGTTTTCTAGATCTGCGCCGCGAGACGCTGCACAGCAACATCATGCGCCGGACCGAGGTCATCGATGTCATGCGCGAGTTGATGCGCGGTGTCGGTTTTACCGAATTCTCAACACCCATCCTCACCGCCTCATCGCCGGAAGGTGCGCGTGACTATCTTGTACCGAGCCGCATTCATCAGGGTAAATTCTATGCTCTGCCACAGGCGCCTCAGCAGTATAAGCAGCTGATCATGGCTTCCGGATTCGATCGCTATTTCCAGATCGCACCGTGTTTTCGCGACGAGGATCCGCGTGCCGACCGGCTACCCGGCGAGTTCTACCAACTCGATCTGGAGATGAGCTTCGTCGAACAGGAAGATATTCTGGCGACCACCGAACCCGTCATTCGCACTGTCTTCGAACGGTTTGCAGGCGACAAACCAGTGACGAAGGTGTTCCCGCGCATCCCCTTTGCAGAAGCAATCCGCAAATATGGCACCGACAAACCCGATTTGCGCAACCCGATCGAAATGCAGGCGGTGACCGAACACTTTGCCGGCTCAGGCTTCAAGGTCTTTGCCAACATGATTGCCAATGACCCGAACGTTGAGATCTGGGCTGTACCGGCCAAGACCGGCGGTAGCCGCGCCTTTTGCGACCGGATGAATTCCTGGGCCCAAGGCGAAGGTCAGCCCGGTCTTGGATACATCTTTTGGCGCGAGGAGGAAGGCGCTGTGGCCGGCGCCGGGCCGCTGGCCAAGAATATCGGCCCGGAGCGGACCGATGCGATCCGCACACAGTTGGCGCTCGAGTCCGGCGATGCCTGCTTCTTTGTGGCCGGTGTTCCGGAGAAGTTTGCCGGTTTTGCCGGCGACTCGCGCATTCGCATTGGCGAAGAGCTCAGCCTGATCGATACCGAGCGCTTCGAATTGTGCTGGATCGTCGACTTTCCATTTTATGAATGGAACGATGAGGAAAATCGGCTGGAGTTCTCCCACAACCCGTTTTCGATGCCGCAAGGCGGGCTCGAAGCGCTTGCTGGCGAAGATGCGAGATCAATTCTGGCCTATCAGTACGACATGGTGTGCAACGGTTATGAAATCGCTTCGGGCGGCATCCGTAACCACATTCCCGAACTGATGGTAAAGGCATTCGGCAAGGTTGGGCTCGATGAACGTGTTGTTGAAGAGCAATTCGGCGGGCTGTATCGGGCTTTCCAGTACGGCGTGCCGCCGCATGGCGGTATGGCGGCGGGCATAGACCGGATTGTCATGCTTCTGGTCGGCGCCAAGAACCTGCGCGAGGTGACGATGTTCCCGATGAACCAGCAGGCGCAGGATCTGCTTATGGGCGCGCCCGGGGAGGCGGACGCTGCACAATTGCGCGATCTTGCGTTGCGGGTAATCGCTACTGAAAGGGACAGCTAAGGCGTTTTTGAATTTGGCGAATTTCGCAAACGCCTACAGCGTGACCGCTATTGGTTGGCCGTGACCGACACGTTCAGCATTTGCGGCAAAGTTTGCCAAGCGCTCATCGCCGTTCCGACGACGGAGGCAAAAGACAGCGGTTCGGCGGGCATCGCGCTGATTTCGATGTTTTTGGGGTCGGACAGGTAGAGGCTGACCGCTTCCGTGACGTTCTTTTGAAAGTCCGGGTTCTGCAGCTGGGCCAACGCAAACGGTACCATTGCCTGCAAGCCCTGGACCATTTGATCGCGCGTCATGCCCTGGCGGCTTGCGACCATCTCCAGCACCTTGTTGGTCACTGAAGCATCGTCAAAACGGATGGAAAGGCTGTTGAAGGTGAGCTGTTGGAGCATCCCCAGCATCGCCAGTCCCATCGCCTGCTGGGCTTGTGAGTCGTTGCCCTGATCATCCATTTTTTCCTGTAGTTCCTGAATACCGCGAACGAATTCGAACGTGTAGCCGGAAATCGAAACCTGCATGTCGAGGCGGCCGACTCCGTCCAGCGAAAGCGCATACTGTGACAGCGTCATTTCACCGGTTGTCGGCAGCCAATACCCTTCCAGGACGACATCGCCGCCGACAAACTGGTAACCCATCCCGCTGAGTGTCTGTCTGGTCTGCGCATCTTCAACACTGCTTAAGTCGATTTCCAGGCCATCGGCGCGGCCTGTGAAGTCCATTCTGCTGTTGTCTGAAGCTTTCGATAGATCCATTGAGATACTGGCAATACTGAATACGTCTTGCCCTTCGGCGGTCAGCTTCATTGGCCCTGTCGTCAATGAATCGTAATAGAGCGCGTCGTCAAGCGTCTCCATTTTTGCCTCGGCAGGAACCCGCAGATTTGTGATGCTCATGTCGTCCAGTGTGAAGCTGACCTCAGGCGCAGAAAACAGGATGCGGTCCTTGGAGACAGTGTCGACCAGATAGCCGCCGGAACCGTCTTCGGAAACGCCGGAAAATGTGAGGTCGCCGAAGTCAAAGGATGTCTGTTCGCCTTCAACGCCGAATGTGAGGCCCTGCATGATGATATCGTTGCCTTGTTCGCTGACCCCCTCATAGGCGACGGTCATGCCTCCGGATGTGTAGGCGGCAACAAATTTCTTGGCAAATTCGTCCGCGTCCAGCGCGACGGACGCGTGTGTGGACACCAGGAGCGCGAAGCCCGCTGCAATGCCTGTCTTGAGATATGTGGCGCGCATGGATGGTTCCTTCCTGGTGTTTGATCCCGGTATTATATCACCGAGAGGGCGGCAGATGGTGTGTATACCCAATGCTTTTGCGGGAAAAGTCTAGACGTTGCAGGTTTGCCGGAGTGTTTTGCATTGCCAAGATACATGGTTGCCTTGAACAGGGAGTTCAACACTTTGCGAAGAGTTGCCTGTGCTGCAAGGCTTGTCGCGAATCAACCGATCGGCTAAGGGCTGGCTATGGGTAAGAGCCTCGTGCCGCCGGGAAACGGCGACGACAGATCCGAACCGGTCGACCTGAAATCGGCGCTTGAAGAGCGCTATCTCGCCTATGCGTTGTCGACGATCATGCACCGTGCGCTGCCGGATGTGCGCGATGGCCTCAAACCGGTGCATCGCCGCATTGTTTACGCGATGAGCGACATGGGCCTGCGCTCGAATGGCGGCTTCAAGAAATCCGCCAAGATCGTCGGCGAGGTGATGGGTAACTTCCATCCGCACGGTGATCAAGCCATCTATGATGCGCTGGTACGCCTCGCACAGGACTTTGCGGTGCGTTATCCGCTCGTCAACGGGCAGGGAAATTTCGGCAATATCGACGGTGATAACGCCGCTGCCATGCGCTACACCGAGTCGAAGATGACGACGGTCGCCGAGCTTCTGCTGCAAGGGATCGATCAGGACGCCGTCGATTTTCGCGCCACTTATGATGAAGAAAACAGCGAGCCGGTGGTCTTGCCGGGCGCCTTTCCGAACCTGCTTGCCAATGGCGCTACCGGAATTGCGGTCGGCATGGCGACTGCGATACCGCCGCATAACGCAGCGGAGCTGTGCGATGCGGCGCTGCACCTGATCAAGCATCCGAATGCGCGGATCGAAAAGATCGTTGAAATGGTGCCCGGCCCGGATTTTCCGACCGGCGGCGTGATCGTCGAAAACCGGGAAGCCATCCTCGAGGCTTACAAGACCGGCCGCGGCGGCTTCCGTGTTCGCGCCCGCTGGGAAAAGGAAGACACCGGCCGCGGCGGCTATCAGATCGTCGTGACGGAAATACCGTATCAGGTTCAGAAGTCGCGGATGATCGAGAAGATCGCCGAGCTGTTGCTGGCGCGCAAGCTGCCCTTGCTTGAAGACATTCGCGATGAATCTGCCGAGGATGTGCGCCTCGTTCTCGTGCCAAAGAACCGCAGTGTCGACCCGACCCTGCTGATGGAGTCGCTCTTCAAGCTGACGGATCTTGAGTCGCGCGTGCCGCTTAACCTCAACGTCCTGTCGAAGGGCAGGGTTCCCAAGGTCATGTCGCTGCCGCAGGTTCTGCTGGAATGGCTGGAACACCGCAAGGAAGTGCTGCAGCGCCGGTCGCGCCATCGTCTGGCCGCCATCGAACGCCGGCTGGAAATCCTCGGTGGCTATCTGGTCGCCTATCTCAACATTGATGAGGTCATTCGGATCATTCGTGAGGAAGACGATCCGAAAGCCGAGCTAATGCGGCGCTACGAACTGACCGATCTGCAGGCCGAATCAATCCTCAATATGCGCCTGCGTTCGCTGCGCAAACTCGAGGAGATCGAAATCCGTAAGGAGTTCGACGGGCTGACAGCGGAAAAGGCGGAAATCGAGGCCCTGCTCGCTTCGGACGAAAAACAATGGAAAACCGTCGCCTGGGAAATCAGCGAAGTCAAAAAGCAGTTTGGCAAGGACACGGAACTGGGTGCGCGGCGCTCGACATTCGGCGATGCGCCGGATACCGACATCGAAGCGATCCAGCAGGCCATGATCGAAAAAGAGCCGGTCACGGTGGTTGTCTCGCAAAAAGGCTGGATTCGCGCCATGAAGGGCCATCTGGCGGACTTTTCCGGACTGACCTTCAAGGAGGGCGACAGGCTCAAATTCGCCTTTCCGGCGCATACCACCGACAAGATCATCCTGTTTACCACCGGTGGCAAATTTTACACACTCGGTTGCGACAGGCTTCCCGGCGGCCGCGGCCATGGAGAGCCGGTGCGTCTCATGGTCGACATGGACAACGATCAGGATATCGTTTCGGCTTTTGTCCACGACCCGGACACTCGCCTGCTGCTGGCATCGACCATCGGCAACGGGTTTGTCGTGCCGCAATCGGAAATCGCTGCCAACACCCGCAAGGGCAAGCAGGTAATGAACGTCAAAATGCCGGTCGAGGCGACGCTGTGCGTTCCGGTTGGCGGCGATAGCGTCGCCGTCATTGGTGAAAACAAGAAACTGCTGATCTTCCCGCTTGAGCAACTGCCCGAGATGACGCGCGGCAAGGGTGTGCGCCTGCAGCGCTACAAGGACGGCGGCATCGCCGACGTCAAGACCTTTTCCATGGCTGACGGGCTGACCTGGCAGGATTCCGCCGGTCGCACTCACACCAAGATGAAGGATGAACTCACCGAATGGATCGGTGACCGCGCCCAAACCGGCCGTATCGCGCCGCGCGGTTTTCCGCGCTCGGGCCGTTTTTCAAGCTGAAATTGCTGTAACATCCAGTCTCGATATTTTTCCTGCGGAGGCAGCAATGAGCGGCGACAAGAAACACGGCTATGAAACCGGCCGCTTGAACCTGCCCTTTGTTGGCCTTTGCACATTTGGCAAATACCCTTATGTCGAGGACTGGGACGCCATTGACGCCGATGTTGCTATTCTCGGCGCTCCTTTTGATTTCGGCACGCAATGGCGGGCTGGCGCCCGTTTCGGACCCCGCGCCATACGCGAAGCCTCGACCCTGTTTTCCTTTGGCCATGCCGGCGCCTATGATCATGAAGACGACGTGACCTACCTCGATGCACGTAAGGTGAAGATTGTCGATATCGGCGACGCTGACATCATCCACACCGACACGCTCGGCAGCCACGGAAATATTGAGTTCGGCGTCCGCAAGATTCTTGAATCTGGCGCAGTTCCCGTGGTGCTCGGCGGCGATCACTCGGTGAACATCCCCTGTATCAATGCCTTTGGCGATCAAAAGCCTTTCCATGTCGTTCAGATCGATGCCCATCTCGATTTTGTCGACGAGCGACACGGTGTGCGCTATGGCCATGGCAACCCGATGCGGCGCGCCGCCGAGAAGGACTATGTCACGGGTCTCAGCCAGATCGGTATTCGTAACGTCTCGTCGACGGCGAGGGATGGCTACGAGGCGGCACGGTCGATGGGCGCCGATATCCTGTCGGTCCGCCAGTTTCGCAGGCTCGGGGTCGAAAAGGTGCTGGAGCGCATTCCCGCCGGTGTGCGCTATTATGTCACCATCGATATAGACGGGTTCGACCCGTCCATTGCCGCCGGCACCGGAACGCCAAGCCATGGAGGATTTTTATACTATGAAATTCTCGAACTGCTCGACGGTCTGGCACAACGAGGGTCGATCATCGGCATGGATCTGGTCGAGGTTGCGCCGGAATACGACCACACAGGCTCAACCGCGATACTGGCAGCGCAGGTGCTGATGAACACGATCGGGCGGATGCTCCATCATCGGGGGTGAGGGGACAGGTTCATTCCCAATCCGATTTCAGGAACTTGCGAATTTTGTTTGTGACGGGATCCATACTAAAATATTTGGCGCCTTTCCATAAACAGAACCGGCGAAATCAGATTG
This sequence comes from Pseudomonadota bacterium, assembly GCA_039025395.1. Classification (GTDB taxonomy): domain Bacteria; phylum Pseudomonadota; class Alphaproteobacteria; order Rhizobiales; family Rhizobiaceae; genus Hoeflea_A. The sequence goes on along the minus strand of JBCCOK010000018.1, from coordinate 8,970 downwards.
CTATTGATGAACCATCACCCCTCATACCGCTCCCAGCCGCTGGCCATGAGGTGATCCTGCGGAAGAAAGCGTGTCTTGTAGCCCATCTTCCGTGAGCCGGCGACCCAATAGCCGAGATAAACATGCGGAAGACTACGGTCCTTGGCCCGCTGTATATGGTCAAGAATCATATACGTGCCGAGGGAACGGTTGGCGTAATCCGGATCGAAATACGAATAGACCATTGAAAGCCCATCGCCCATGACGTCACTCAGGGCAACTGCAATCAGTTTTGTGGCAGATCCTTCCTCGCCGTCGGTATCTGGATCGCGCAGGCGATATTCGATGATTTTTGTAGGCACGTGCGTGTCCTCGACCATCATTGCATAGTCGAGCACAGTCATATCGGACATGCCACCTTCATTGTGGCGCGCATCCAGATAACCCCGGAACAGGGAATACTGTTCGCTTGAAGGTTCCGCCGGGAATTCCTGGGCGATAATATCGCGGTTGCGCGCGACAATACGCTTCATTGACCGGTTGGCCTCGAACTCTTCGGCAATGATGCGCACCGAAACACAGGCACGGCAGGTCTCGCAGGCGGGCCTATAGGCAATGTTTTGGGAGCGCCTGAAACCACCTTGAGTGAGAAGGTCGTTCAGTTCAGACGCTTTTTCACCCACCAGATGCGTGAACACCTTCCGTTCGAACTGCCCGTCGAGATAGGGGCAGGGGGAGGGGGCAGTCAAAAAGAACTGCGGTGAGTGGACGGGTTGGTTCGTCATAGAGTGAGAGCGACTCCTTCTGCTCGGGACTATAATCCATAATACCACGGTGCAATAAGGGAAAATGTTAACCAGATGATCACAACAAGGGGAAGACCGGCGCGTAAAAAATCGCGAAATCCGTAGTGACCGGGTCCCATGACAAGCAGGTTGGTCTGATAACCGATAGGTGTGGCGAAACTGGCGTTCGCTGCAAAAATGACCGCCGCAACGAACGCTTCCTGCGGCGCGCCGAGGCGTGAGGCGACACCCAGTGCGATTGGCATGAACAGAACTGCCGTGGCGTTGTTGCTCAAAAGGTTTGTCGTCACTGCCATCACCAGAAACAGCAGCGAAAGCACAATTGGAACGGACGCACCGGCCAGCGCTTCGACGGTACTGTCGGCGATCAGGGCGGCGCCGCCGGTGCCCTGGAGGGCGGTTGCCAGCGCAATCGAGGAGCCGACGAGAAGGAAAACCTGCCGGTCGAAAGCGCGCGCCGCCTGGTAGATCGTCAGGCAGCCGAAGGCGAGCATGAGCACTGCGCCGGTAATCGCGCTGACCACGATCGGCAATATGTTGAACGCCGACAAGACGATGATCCCCATGAAGATCGCAAAGGCGATCGCCGCCTTTCGCGTTTGCGGCACCGGTTCCGCAGAGTGTTCGAGCAACAACAGATCGTGATCGCCGCGCAATCGCAGCAATTGTTCGTAATTTCCCCCCAATAGCAGAGTGTCGCCGGGTTCCAGCCGGATCTCAGACAGCGGCATGCGGGCCATGCGGCTCTTGCGCTGAACACCGAACACCGACACGCCGTATCGCGCCCTGATGCCGGAAAGCTGAATGGTCCGGCCGGCAAATCGGGATCCCGGCGCAACAACGGCTTCGACAAGATGGTAGTCCGGTCCCGGGCGCTGGCTTTCGGCGCCGTCATCGGCCGTCTCGTCGGGATCGCCAGGCGCATCGCCCTCGGCGACCGCACTTCCAAGCGCAAGCGCTCGGGAAAACGCGCGCCGCGTTCCGGTCACCACCAGCGTGTCGCCAGCCGAGATCGTGATGTCTTCAAAAGGCGGCAGAATGGGAACGTCGCGCCGGTGCATGAGACGTGGCGTAAGGTCGTTGATACCGGGAAACATACCGGCCTTTGATTTCAGCCCGATGAACGGATGGCCCGGGCCAACCGGGATTTCTCCAATAAACTGCGCACCTCTTGTCGAGTCTTCGCGTGCCATAACCGATGGCCGCTCCCGCATGACCGACGGCATGATCAAAAGGACGTAAAGACCGCCGACAACCGCCAGCATCGATCCCATGGCCGTAAGGTCGAAAAATCGAATGTTGATGCCGTATTCTGCTGCCACGCCCGCGGCAATCAGATTGGTCGACGAACCCAGCAGCGTGGTCATGCCGCCGAGAATGCACAAATAGGAAAGCGGCATAAAGACGCGATAGGCTGGATAGCTGCGTTGTGCTGCGATGACCGTCAGGATCGGGATGAAGATTACCACGACTGGCGTGTTGTTAAGGAAAGCGCTCAAGACGCCTGCCGCAACAATGACTATGAAAATGGTGCGCTTACCGCTGCTGCCACCAAGCTTTCCGATACTGCGGGCGGGTCCGTCGATTGCATCTGTCGCAAACAAACCCTGGCCGACAATCAGCAATGCGATGACCGTGGCAAGGGCCGGATCGGAAAAGCCCGCCAGCAGGCGAGAAGGCCCCAATTCGATGCCGTCTGACGTAGTGTAGGGAAACAAGCCGAACAGAAGAAGGACGACCGTCAGACTCGCCAACGAAACGGCTTCCATTGAAAACCGCTCTGACGCGTAGACGATAATCGTCAACCCGATGATGACGAAGGTCGCCAGTAAATGAAATTCCTGCATAGCCAGCCTTGCACCGCGTGCTGTCTCGCCCCGGTTGCAATTTTATCCGTGACTGTGCGGGGATCAAAGCGGCTTGTTGCGGTTTTGAGACGAAATTGGCCGAGAGCTGGCCGTGGCTGCTGTCAACCCAGCAACGTTATTGAAGCTTTGCCGAATTGGAGGTTAGCTTGCGATTTCAGTATCCAATGCCAAAGACTGAAATCTAGAAATCATCGCGCAGCACGACAACGCCAAGCAGAATGTCATGCAGCAGTCGCTTTCGCTCCGTGACAAGGCAGATCAGCAGGATGGGGATGAAGATGACGTTGCCGATCCAGAAAAGAACCGCATGAACCATGGCGAGCATTGGATCGACGTCTTCGCCGTCGGTCCGGATCATGCGGATACCCATTATCTGCATTCCAGGCGTTGCCTGCCTGTAGCCGCCGAGCGTCAGACCGACATAAGGAAGGGCAACGATGACGAAAAGCACCGAATACAGCATCCAGCCGAGACCGAGCGTGAAAACGCCAAGAAAAAACACAAGTATGGCCACCGGCACACAGAGTACCAACACCAAGGCGTAATCGATAAAGAACGCCATGACACGCCGCGAGCGCACGCCCGAATAGCGTTTCCATGAGTCCAGATCCGGATCCATTTCCAACACTTTCTGTGCCGTTGCATCGGATCGCGTCATCGCCTTTTCTCCATGATCAGTGGACGTACCGCTTCAAACGCACGTCGTACCATCGGCCGCACGAACCAATCGGTATTGCACATGTCGTATGGCAGGTGGGCATTGCCGCCCTGCTGTTCAAGTCTTCATCAGGAAGCGCTATCTCAACAGGGCTGCGGCCTCTTCGGCAAAATATGACATGATGCCATCGCAACCTGCGCGTTTGAATGCGAACAGACTTTCCATCATGGCGCCTTCGCCATCGATCCAGCCATTCGTGGCTGCGGCTTTGATCATCGAATACTCACCCGAAACCTGATAGGCGAAAGTCGGCATCGCGAAACTCTCCTTCAAACGCCAGATGATATCGAGATAGGGCAGGCCCGGTTTGACCATGAGCATGTCCGCCCCTTCTTCGACGTCGAGGGCAGCGTCGCGCACCGCTTCGTCACTGTTGTGGGGATCGATGTAATAGGTTCGCTTATCGCCCTTCAGGAGACCGTCTGTGCCAATCGCCTCGCGGTAGGGGCCGTAAAACGCCGAGGCAAACTTGGTCGCATAGGAAAGGATACCCACGTCGGTAAATCCGTTCGTATCCAGAGCTTCACGGATTGCGCCGATACGTCCGTCCATCATGTCGGACGGCGCGATAATGTCTGAACCGGCATCGGCCTGGAGAACCGCCGCGTCAGCAAGTTGCGCAACGGTCTCGTCATTGACGATTACGCCTTCCCGCAGGATGCCGTCGTGGCCATGGTCAGTAAAGGGATCGAGCGCCACATCAGTAATGATGCCGATTTCAGGCACTTCCTTTTTGATCAGCCGCGTCGCTTCGTTGATCAAATTGTCGTGGGCAAGAATGTTGGATCCCGTTTCGTCGCGCAGTTCCAGATCAATATTTGGAAAGGTTGCGATGGCCGGGATTCCGAGCTTTGCGGCCTCTTCCGCCTTTTTCACCGCAAGGTCCGGTGAGAGGCGCTGCACGCCGGGCATGGCTGCGATGTCTTCACGTTGGTTTTGACCTGGCATCAGAAACAAGGGCAGGATCAGGTCACTGACAGTCAGAGTGCTTTCCTGTACAAGCCGTCGGGTCCATTCAGCCTTGCGATTGCGGCGCATGCGGCAGCCGCCGGTAATTTGATCCACGGTGCGGCGGGTAAGCGGCGCTTTATCGAAACGGTTCATGGCACTCTGATCGATGTCTTACTCTGGAAGTCTTCTAACATGAGCTGTCGTCCCGTGCCAACGGTCAACCTTTGCGATCGGCGTTTCCCTGCGCGCCGGCGCAATCCAACGCTTCCATCGCGTGGGCAAAGCGGTTAGAGCGGGGTACAGGCAGGTAAGAAATGGAGCCACGATCATGGCATTCGGCGCCGAAGATGACATTGCATTCGCGGTCAAAGGTGCGGTCGGCGTCATCACTATGACGCGCCCCGAAGCCCTGAATGCCATCAACGGCGCCATGGTGATCGCTATCGAAGCAGCCCTGGATGCATGGGAGGCTGACGACAACGTCAGGCATATTGTCGTCAAGGGCGAAGGCCGCGCTTTTAGCGCAGGCGGCGATCTGCTGGAGCTCTACGACATGGCCAAGTCCGGCCATCCGCACTTTGATTTCTTTCGCGACGAATATCGGCTGAACGCACGAATGGGTAGTTTTCCCAAGCCGATAATCGCGTTTATCGACGGGATCATAATGGGTGGCGGCGTTGGGGTGGCCGTACACGGTAAGTATCGGGTCATGACCGAGAATGCGGTTTTCGCCATGCCCGAGGTCGGCATCGGATTTTTCCCCGATGTGGGCGGCAGCCATTTTCTGCCGCGCTTGCCGAAGAAATTTGGCCTCTATCTGGCACTGACCGGCGCGCGCATCCGCGCGGCCGACGCCATAGAAAGCGGCATTGCCACTCACTTCGTGAAGGCCGACAAATTGGACGATCTCCAAGACGCGCTAATGCGCTCGGATGATGCAAGCGCAGTGTTGGAAAAGTATGACGAGCGTCAGGCGATGTCGGAGGGCAAGCTCGATCACGATGAAATTGAACAACTGTTTTCAGCCCCTTCGGTTTGTGAGATCATACGGCAGCTCGATGCGGCCAAAGCAGAAAGTCAAACGGCGAAAAACGCTCTCGAGGCGATGCGGGAAAAGTCTCCAACCAGCATGTCGGTGGCCTTCCGTCAGCTTCACGAAGGGCTGAAACTGGATCTCAACGAATGCATGCGCATGGAATTCCGCATTCTTGTGCGCATGTTGCGTGGGCACGAGTTTGTCGAGGGCATTCGCGCCGTCATTGTCGATAAAACCAATGATCCGGTTTGGGATCCCAAGACCATCAAGGACGTCACCGAAGCCGCTGTCGATGCCTATTTCAAACCGCTCACCGATGACGAGATCACCGAATTGTCGGGTGTGCAATGAGTGATTTCGTCGATCCCAGTGCGCCGCGGCCAACCAATCTCGAATTCGCGTTTAATCTCTTCCACCGCATCATTGCGATTTTTTGCCTGATCGCGGGATTGCGATACTGGTCGCTTTTGATCGGCATTGCCGAAGGCGGTGCCTGGCGCTTCGACCTGTTACCGGTGCACTGGAAGATTGCCGCCGCCAGCCTCGCTGTCCTCTGGCCGGTTGCAGGCATCGGTCTTTGGATGATTGTTTCCTGGGGGCCGGTGGTGTGGCTGGTTGCAGCATTGATAGAAATTGCCATGCACGGTCCGTTTCGCGAGATCTACGGTGACGATTGGATGAAGATCGCCGTCCATATTGTTGTCGCTGTGATTTACGGCGTCTTCCGTCTTGCGCTGTATTTGTCGAAGCGCAGCAGTGAACAGCTTGAGTAAGATATGATTCACTTTGAATCGGTTTTAGGCGCGATAACCATCTGTTAATATTGCATTTTAAGTTGGATTTTAGACGTATTCGATAGGCTGTGCCTCAAGGTGGAAAAACCACCAGAACAACAGTGAGGCAGTACAATGGTAAACAGTTGGCACGCGGACTCCGAGCCGCAGGCACAGAGCAAGGACGCGTTGCGCGACCTTTATATGGAATCATTGCAGCTGGTCGAGCGGCTGCACCGACGTCTTCTGGACGTCATCAAGGATGAGTTCGAGCGCAACGGCCGCAGCGATATCAATGCAATTCAGGCGCTTTTGCTCTTCAACATCGGCAATTCGGAACTGACAGCCGGCGAACTTCGTTCGCGCGGTTATTATCTGGGCTCGAATGTTTCGTATAACCTGAAGAAGCTTGTGGATCTGGGCTTTATCAACCATCAGAGATCTGATGTCGATCGTCGATCGGTTCGCATCAGCCTGACGGAAAAAGGCAGTGCGGTCGCCGAAATCGTGGAAGGCCTTTATGAACGTCACATCGGTTCGATCGAGCAGGTTGGCGGGATCAACGCCGACGAGTTTCAGAAGATGAACAAGGCACTGCAGCGCCTCGACCGCTTTTGGAACGACCAGATTCTTTACCGTCTCTGACGCGTTCTGGTCTTCCGCTTCGAGACGGCATTGCCTTACTGCCCGTTGTCCGACGGCCCAAACCGGCCGGAAGAAATGGTGTTTGAACCCCGCTGTTCGTTCACCTGGAAACGTTGACTGCGCACCGGCAATATGGTCGGCTGCCAGTCTCGTGGACATTGTGAGCGCAAACATGACAACATCATTTCCGGTGGTCGATCTCGGCGCATTCGAGCGGTCCGACGAAATCGGAAAGCGAAAAATCGGACACGAAGTCGACGCCATCTGCCAGCAATCCGGATTTCTCGCCATCGGTAATCATGGCGTACCGGAACACACCATCAACGCGCTCTGGGATCTGGCAATCCAATTCTTCAGCCTTCCCGCCGACATAAAGCAAAAGGCCAAAGCACCCTTTGAAGGCTATCCCTACGGCTATCTCGGGCCCGAAACAGAAGCCTTGGCAAAATCGAGGGGCGTCGATACGCCGTCGGATCTCAAGGAAAGCTTCAATGGCGGTCCTTTGACGGTGCCAAGCGGAATGGACGATCCGGAAGCCTTGGGCTTCTGTTACGCCAAAACGATCTGGCCCGAAGAACCCGCCGGTTTTGTCCAAGCCTGGAAAGCCTATTACCGGTCAATGGAAGACCTTGCCGGCCGCATTATGCGGCTGTTTGCGGTAGCGCTGGAATTGCCGGAGAATCACTTCGACCCATACATCGATGCGCCAATCAGCGCATTGCGTGCATTGAACTACCCCGAGCAGACCAATGCTCCGAAAGCGGGCCAGCTTCGCGCCGGTGCGCATACGGACTATGGCAGTCTGACGATCCTGTTGCCGCAAACCGGTTCGAAGGGCCTTGAAATCGTTTCCCCAGACGGCAACTGGACCCCCGTGCCGGCACTCGCCGACACCTTCGTCATCAACATCGGCGACCTCATGGCGCGCTGGACCAATGACCGCTGGGTTTCCACCCTTCACCGCGTGGTCAATCCGCCGCCGGATGAGGGCGGGCTACAGAGGCGACAGAGTTTTGCCTTCTTTCACCAGCCAAACTGGCACACCAGCATAGAGGCCCTCCAATCCTGCCTATCCGCTGGCGAAGTCTCGAAGTACGATCCGGTGCTCTCAGGACCATACCTTATGTCGAAGTTCAAGGCGACGACGGCGCCGACCGTAAGCTGACCTTCTTTAACGCGCGTCTCTGAGCTTGTCCTCAAACACCTGCCGGGCCGCCTGCCACTCTTCACCATGATCAAAGGTCAGCAGAACAGGTGCAAATTGACGTGAAAAGTCCTCGGACGCCTCTAACGGTATCAGCGAAGGCAAATTGTCGATCGCCGTCAGTTCGACGACAACATCCTTGCTGTTTTTGCCGACCTCAATGAAGGGCCGCGCCCAAGACGTCGGTTGGTCATAAAGGGGCAGGGGATTGTAGTCGCTCAACGGGTCGCATGACACATCGGCAATCGTCATCATACGTGCTGCAGGCCGGGCGAAGTCGTCGCCGGTCACAAGCGTCAGGCCCGGGCCTGTGACAAGAACGCAGTTGACCAGTAGATCGTGCGCCATCAGCGCCCCACGATCGAGGTCTGCCGTTTCTTCCTTGTCCCATTTTGTCACGTCGCATCCGGCGTGCGCCAAGGCGTCAATGGCACCGGAGCCGGAACGCCCCTTTGCACCTACAACGATGCAGCGCGGTGATTTGCCAATGCGTTCCGCAAGCCTTCTTATTTCGTCCTCGACCTGATGGCGGCTGTCAAAACTATTTAGACCGGTTTCAGGGCCGCTCTCTCCCAAAATCCGCGCCATATGCCGCCATATGGCAAGCGCTGCTCCCATCCAGCCGGCCCAATAGCCGAACGCGGCGACGCGCCGGCCATCGGCACGAACGAGGTATTCGATGTCATACAGTGTGCCGCCGCCGGAGCGGAAACGTTCGAGTTCCTCCCGCCAGCCGTGCTGATCCTTGAAGATATGGGCAAAATGCGTCATTCGGTTTTGCAGCGCCGGCGGTTCTGGAGGAAGTTCTTTCAGGCCGACGATAAGCGCATCAGGATCAGCGCCTGTCCAACTTCCGGCTGCGACAATGGAACAGCCTGCTTTACGATAAAGCGCGTCTTCGAAAATCCGCTTGCTGCTTGTCTCCACAGCTATCGAGAAGCCCTGTTCAATCAGGCGAGCGGCATCGGCAGGCGTAATCGGTGTTCGGCG
>JBCCOK010000017.1:0-81323 GCA_039025395.1 Pseudomonadota bacterium | reverse complement strand
CGACACCGGCCGCTATTGCATCCGATCAACCACCTTCAACTGGGACATCCGAATGAAAAAAACGCTCGCTCGTGCCGCCATGTTCGCGCTTGGATTTGCGGCAGTCGCCTTCGCTTCGCCTGCGCTTGCCAATCAGTGCGGCGGTGATCTTGGCCAGTTCCTGGCCGGCGTCAAGCAGGAAGCGGTCTCGAATGGCATTTCGGCGCAAGTGGCTGACCGGGCCCTTGCCAATGCTGCCATCGATCAGAAAGTGCTACGGCGCGACAGGGCCCAGGGCGTGTTCAAGCAGACCTTCCTCGAGTTTTCCAGACGGGTGATCAGCGGCCATCGCATGCAGCATGGCAAAAACAATATGGCCCGATACGCTGATGTGTTTGCACGGGCAGAGCGTGAATATGGCGTACCGCCTTCAGTCATCGCCGCTTTTTGGGGTCTTGAAACGGATTACGGTGCCGTTCAGGGCGATTTCAACACCGTCAATGCGCTGGTGACACTTTCGCATGATTGCCGCAGGCCCGAATTGTTCCGACCGCAGCTCATTGCCGCTATTGAGATGGTCCAGAACGGCGATCTCGATCCGGCGCGCACGACCGGGGCTTGGGCCGGCGAAATTGGTCAGGTTCAGATGCTCCCGGCGGATATTATCCGCTTCGGCGTCGATGCCGATGGCGACGGACATGTGCGGCTGAAGACCAGCGCGCCTGACGCCATCCTGACCGGCGCCAATTTCATATCGCATCTTGGCTGGCAGGCCGGTCAGCCATGGTTGCAGGAGGTGGTCGTACCATCCGACCTCGCGTGGGAAGGAACCGGCCTCGGCAAAGCCGAACCGGTATCGCAGTGGACGGCGCAGGGTGTACGGGCCCGTGAAGGCAATCTGCCCTCAGGCTCCGTGCCGGCAGCACTGTTATTGCCCCAGGGCCGCAAAGGTCCTGCATTCCTCGCCTACCCGAACTTTTCCATCTATCTGGAATGGAACCAATCGTTCATCTACACCACAAGCGCAGCCTATTTCGCAACGCGCCTGGGTGGTGCAAGCCGATACAATCCCGGCGATCCGGACCCCGGCCTGTCTGACGCCCAGATGAAACAGCTTCAGACAATCCTGTCGCAAAAAGGCTATAACGTCGGCAAGATCGACGGAATCCTCGGCGCCGGAACGCGCAACGCCGTGCAGCAGGAACAGATGCGCCTGGGCATGCCGGCCGATGCCTGGCCGACACCCCAGCTGCTTGCACGTTTGCGTTAAGCGCTCGCGAAATCGCCGAACATCATAAGTCTTTCGGTGGTTCAGCCGGCTTCTGCTCATCGTCGGCTCTTGGCGCGCCCTTGGCATCAGACCTGTTCCTGGATGCGCGCTCGGCGCGGCGATGATAGATCGCCAGACGGGCTGCGCGATACCGAAGCTGGACATGAAACACGGCTCGGTCAACCGCCTGCCTGCCCCTCTGCACCTCTCCGATTTCCGTGGCGTAGGCCTCGATCAGAGCCTGGCGGTAGGATGTCAGCCCCGCTGCCGCCACGCGCTCGACACGACGCGCCACATTGACCCATAGCGGCGAGATCAGCAGCGATATAGCGGTCACGGCTATGGCCAGCCGGTAAGCATCGCCGCTCAACGCTGCAGCAGTCAGGCCGGCCGCAGCCAACACGAAAGAGAATTCACCGATCTGGGCCATGGACAGACCAGCGATCAGCGCCGTCTGTTCATTCGATCCGGTCATACGCAGCAGCAAGATATTGAGCGCTGACTTCGCCACGATGACGGCAACCGATGCGGCAATGACAAGACCCAGATTGTCCCAGATGAAATTCAGATCCATCAGCAGGCCAATGGACAGGAAAAAGACAACCACGAGCACGCTTTGGATCGGTTCGATCACGGGAATGATCCGGGTGCGCAGCGTTGAATTTCCGATCAGTATTCCGGCAATGAAGGCGCCGTAGACGGGCGACAGACCGGCGATGGCGGAAATGACCGATGCGGAAAAACACAAGGCCAGTGAGCCGAGCGCCAGTATTTCGACATTGTTCTCAATCTGGTCGGCAAAAGGCACCCTGAGCTTGCCGCGTCTGCCAAGCCACCACAAGAGACCTCCCAACAAAGCGACCGCGACAACGACCTTTACCGCAATTTCCCAGATGTTTATTTCGCCACTGCCAAAACTGCTGACGAAGATGAGCATCGGTACAACCGCGATGTCCTGAGCGATGAGGACACCGATGGCAATCCTGCCCTCCTCGCCGCGCAGCACGCCCATGTCATCCAGCATCTTCATGGCCACCACGGTGCTCGACATGGCGATGATAAAGCCGAGGATAATCGACTCGGCCAGACTGAGATCGAGGCCGAAACCGATCAGGACTGCCACGACGAGCGACGCACCGATCTGACCGCCGGCAACGAGGATTGCCTGCCTCAAGGTCAGGACAAACGCCCTGAGCGAGATTTCCATCCCTATGAAGAACAGCAGAATGAGGACGCCCATCTCGGCCAGAAGACTGACGTTGCCGGAGTTGGCAATGATGCCGAAACCGGTTGGACCAAGCGCCACACCCGCCAATATGAACCCGACCAGAGGCGGCTGCCTCAATCGTATCAGACACAGTCCCATGATGACGGCAACAGCGGCCACGAAGGCCACACCACTCAGAGCGGCTCCGTGCGCTCCGGCTTCGCCGACAGCGTTATGGACGGCGTCCTCCAGACAACTCTCCCGTGCTATACGGGATGAATTCTCGCATGTGCGCAGATATGCGGCAAGGCAACCAGGTCAGATCTTGTCGAATTCGTCCTTGTCGGTCGGCAGCAACAATATTGCAGTCGTCAGATAGCCGAACCCAAAGGTCGTGCCGAAGGAAAAGAACATGATGAACAGCGCCATGTAGATATGGCGCGACTCCATGATCAGGGTGCCGAATCCATTGATATCGAAATACACCACCGCCGTTGCCACGATCCAGCCGATAGCCATCCCGATAAGGCTGTTGATTGCCACGAACCGCACCAGCTTCGGCAGTTTCTTGCGTTCGGACTCCATTCTTGCGTCCCTTCGACGGATGGTTTTCAGATCTTGACCATAGACCACTTTCGTTGCGCAGGTCACCGCCGCACCGTTCACGATTTAGGGCAGCGCTCCTGAAAATGCCAAGAAACGGGTGGCAGCCGATTGTGCCGTCGTTTACCAATGCAGGCTGGTTACAAGACGATCGGACAATGTAAATGACAAGCGATGCCCCCAAAGCGATGACGGCCACGACTTGGGCCTTGCTGATCGTTCTGGGTATCGTCTGGGGCGCTTCGTTTTTTTTCGGACGTGTCGCTGTCCAGGTCGTACCGCCGCTGACCCTGGTCTTCTTCCGTGTCTTTCTGGCCGCAATCACGCTTCACATCTATCTGTTCGGCCGCAACCGCCTGTATCGAACGCTGGTTTCGCGCTGGCGGGCATTTGCGTTGCTGGGGTTTCTCAACAACATCATCCCGTTCACCTTGATCTTTCTCGGCCAGACACAGATAGGCGCAGGCCTTGCAGCAATCCTGAATGCCACAACGCCCCTGTGGACCGTTGTCATCGCCAATCGGTTGACGGGTGATGAGAAAATGACGCTTCACAAAATCATCGGTTGTCTCATCGGGCTTGCGGGTACCGTCGTGCTGATCGGCCCGTCTGCGCTGACCGGCTTGGGCGCACCGTTATGGGCCCAGCTGGCAATCATCGGCGCGGCTTTATCCTACGGTTTTGCAGCAATATACGGGAAGCAATTCGGCGACCTGCCGCCAGTGGTAACCGCCACAGGTCAATTGACGGCCTCTTCGCTGATCATGATCCCGATCGTGTTGCTTATCGACCGACCATGGACGGGAAGCATGCCCTCACCCGAAATCCTCGTGTCGATTGTGCTTCTCGCGGTGTTATCCACAGCGTTCGCGTATATTCTCTATTTCAGCATCATAAAGCGTTCAGGCGCTACAAACGCCTCGCTGGTGACGCTCATCGTGCCCGCGGCAGCAATATTGCTGGGAGCGGCCTTCCTTCAGGAACGTCTCAGTATCGACCACATGACGGGTCTTGCACTGATCGCAGTCGGCCTGTTGGCTATCGATGGACGATTGCCACAAATGCTCAAAAATAAAGTCAGTTTAATGCGTTACACGAATCGTGAATCCTGACTGAAGGCCTCTGGCCGGCAAGGAATTCAGAATTTGTTAACCATGTTGCCACAATACGGCCACGAAAACGGCCTTCGCAACCGCAGCAAAAGGCCCAAATCTGGCCTATCAACCACACTTTTTTGGCACCACCCTAAGTCGATGAATTTCAAATGGTAAAGTTGGCGAAATAGGCCGAATTTCGCACCGTTTTGCGCGGCGCAACAACAATTTTTCTTTTCAACGGCGGTTGGTTCGGCCTAGCATTTCAACGTCAATGCAGGGAGGTCAGCTATGGGATTGGTGCGCTCGTTCAATGTCCTCTTGATCGGTGCAGCGTTTGTTTTCATCGCACTCATGCTGTTTTTGTAGGATAAATGTGGGTGTCCGCCGAAGCGGTCGGCGGAGCGAATCAAGACACGGGGATGGCGAAAGCCATCCCCGTTTTCGTACACGGCTGATATCCTTCTCAGGCGGCAATTTCTTCGATCTTGCCGCGTGCACGGCGAAGGCTTTCATCCTCCGACATCATCAACTGGTCGGCGGCGATAAACTCGATGTCATTGACACCCAAGAACCCGAAAAAATGCTTCAGGTACGGGGTTACGAAATCCGCGGGACTGCCGACCGGTACACCGCCGGATACATTGACGACATAGACCTTCTTTCCCGACAGAAGGCCAACGGGTCCGTTTTCCGTGTAGTTGAATGTACGGCCCGGCTGCGCGACATGGTCGATCCATGCCTTCAACGATGCCGGGACGCTGAAATTGTATGTCGGCGCGCCGATGATGATAATATCTGCGGCCTTGAGCTCCTCAACCAACTCGTCGGTTTGGGCAAGCGCTTTATTCTGTTCATCCGTGCGCTCGTTTTCCGGCAGGGTCCGGTCGGTTAGCCAGTTCTCGCTCGGAAACGAAACGCCTGCGGCAACGTCTCGATCGGTTACGCTGAGCTCGCCGAATTTTTGCGTAAGCTGATAAATAAGTTCGTCGGTAAGCCTGCGGCTGTAGGACCCGTTACGCCTCGCCGATGAATGAACTGTCAGGACTTTTGTCATGGTGCGCTGTCTCCGGTGAATGATTTACCGGAAGATAAGCGTGCTACGCGCAGACAGAAGTACGCGTATTCCCGACAGTTTGTTCAATAAAATTGAACATGTGGGGAAAGATCGTCAAGCAGCAGCTATGGATGTGACTTTTCCCTTGCCCCTGGTTGCCCGCAAGCCGAGCAGATGGCAGATCGCATAGACGAGCTGCGCCCGGTTCATCGTATAAAAATGAAAGTCCTGGACGCCGCGCTCGACGAGATCCATGACCTGATCCGCCGCAACTGCGGCGGCAACAAGCGCACGTGTTTGGGGATCCTTTTCAAGGCCTTCAAATCGGGTGACAAGCCAGTCCGGAATTGACGCCCCGCATAGCCCGGCAAATCGCGTCACCTGCGCAAAATTGTGCACCGGCAGGATGCCGGGAACAATCGGGATGTAGATCCCGGCGCGTCGCACCCGCTCGACATAGCGTTCGTAGGTATCGTTGTCGAAAAAGAACTGGGTGATGGCGCGGCTCGCACCGTTGTCGACCTTGCGTTTAAGCATGTCGATATCGGTCATGAAGTCGGGGCTCTGCGGATGCTTTTCGGGATAAGCAGAAACGGAAATCTCGAAATCGGCGAACGCCTTCAATCCGGCGACAAGTTCTGCAGCGTTATTGTACCCATTGTTGTGCGCTTTGTACTCCCCACCAACACCGTCGGGAGAGTCCCCGCGCAGGGCCACGAAATGGCGAACGCCGGCGCTCCAGAACTCCCGTGCCACCGCGTCGACTTCATCCTTGCTCGCGCCGACACAGGTCAAATGCGCAGCAGGTTTGAGGTCAGTTTCCTCGAGCAGCCGCTTCACCGTTGCAAGCGTCGGTTTGCGTGCGCCGCCGCCGGCACCGTAGGTGACGGAAACGAAATCGGGCGAGAAAGGCGCCAGCCGCATGACGCTCTCCCACAACTGGCTCTTCATGTCGCCGCTTCTCGGGGGAAAAAATTCGAATGAAACATTCATAGAGCTGCCAAGCGGGGATGGACCGGAACGGCGTAAGACAGACATGGTCATGCAACTCCTTCACTATACGAATCGTTTCCGCCCTCGCCTGCAACAAGCAGCCGTGGATCGCGGGCCAGCCAGATCGTCACCGTCAGACCTTTGGTGACATCGTCTCCAGGGTTCAAATCGATCACTCTTTCGACCGTCAGCCCAGCCATTGTCAGCCAGGAAGACACGGTTTCCGTGTCCAGTCCGAGGCGCAGATGGGCATGCTCGTCGCGCAGATATTCAAAGTCGTGTGGGGCGAAATCGACGATAATGATCCGCCCGCCGGGACTCAGCATCCGCGCCGCCTCCGCAATGGCTTCCTCCGGATTTTGCAGGAAATGCAGAACCTGATGAATGGTGATAAGGTCGAAACTGCCGCGCTCCAGCTGCATGTTCAGAATGTCGGCATGGCGCACGGACGCATGGCTTATACCGGCATCCTCCAGATTTGAGCGTGCCACGGCCAGCATGTCGCGGCTGGCGTCGACACCGATGCCGCGCCGGTATAGCGTTGCGAAAAGCTGCAAGATACGCCCTGTTCCGGTACCGAGGTCGAGCATCGAATCGAACGGTGTGTCACCGACCATGTCGGCAAGCGCCTCCTCGACCTGTTCATCGGAGATGTGCAGGGAGCGCAGCTCGTCCCAACTTGCCGCATTCGTGCTGAAATAGTCTTGCGCGCGCGCAGCCCGTGCCTGCTTGACGGCTGCAAGCCGTTCGGCATCGCGCGCCAGCAACGGATCGGACGGCGCAATCGAATCGACAATATGGCGTGCCAGCAGGAAAGCGCGCCCGTCTCCGGTCAAGCGGAAATAGGCCCAGGCGCCCTCTTGCAGGCGCTCGATCAAACCTGCCTCCGCCAAGAGCTTCAGGTGCCGCGAGATCCGCGGTTGGGACTGGCCAAGAATTTCTGTCAGGTCAGTCACCGTCAGGTCACCGCCGAACAGCAACGCCAGCAGCCTCAGCCGGGTCGGCTCTCCGGCTGCCTTCAGAACATCTACTGTTCTGTCGAGGCTCAGCTTTTTGGTGTCCAGCATGGTTTTCCCTTGATCGTGCCGCTGACCGTGAATTTCTGGAAGACTACGGGATAGATATAAACATATCTTTATATGATTTCCAGCTGTGGCGCAATATCAAAGATAAATGTCGCAACGGAATAAAGGCAGCAGAACGCGTCCTTGTGGAAAGGCGATCCGCATCAGCCGGGCGATTTATACAGTGCTCGGGCTCTATAGATCCATTGTTCTGGAATCTTGGCATGGACAGTCTCGCCCATGTGGATGACCCCGGGAATCTCGACCCAGGCCACCAGACCGCGCCGCCGCTTCGCAGCCGAAACGAAGCTGAGCGACAACTGCGTTTCGTCCCTTTCCGGAAAGCACGCTGCGATCGCGCCGCCGGCGATTTTGCAGGGTGCATTCTGAAAATCGACCTTCAGCGTCACGCCGCCCTCGAAAAACAACAACGTGCTCGCCGGAAGCATGGAGAGATCGCCAATCCCGTCGATCGTCAGGTTGCCCCCGATCCACTCCGGCCGGATTTCCGCTATGCCCATCTCATTCGCAACGGCCGCGAGTTCCTTCGAGCAAAGGATCGTCAGTTGCCGCTCGTTGCGCATTTCGGTTCCGCGCGCATACCAGGGCTCGCGGCCGCCCGATCTTCTGGTCATTCCGCTGTGGTGGTCGCCATCGATGCCTTCGAAACTCAATGGCAGCGATTCGACGGCCCGCGTCGCGAAAGTTTTCCCTGTTGCACTGTAAACTCCGGACACTGTTCCAGCCGCTTTTTGCCTTGGCGTTATTTTCATCTTTTGTCCCAACGGCAACCGCGTCTACCAGGAGAGTTTCTCGCCGTCCCAGTTCCAGAAATGTCCGGTGGAGGCGATGTCGAGCTTGTCGCACAATGTAACGAGCCCACCTGCACTTTCCTCAACGCTGATATCGGCATGCTGTCCGCCCATTTCCGTACGAACCCAGCCGGGATGCACCGACGCGACCGAAATACCCAGCGGCTCAAGGTCGGCTGCCAGCCCCTGCATCACCTTGTTGACCGCCGCTTTAGAGGCCCGGTAGGCTATGCGGTCGGATTTTGCATGCGCCATCGATCCCATCCAGCTCGACAAGGTCACGATCCGCGGGTTGTCGGCCAGTTTCAGGTGGGGCAGGAAAGCGTGCGTCACACGCAGTGGCCCGACTGTGTTGACATCAAGCGTATCGGCGAACCCGTCGAAATCCATATCGAGCACAGACTGGCGGTGCGGACCGATAATGCCGGAGCAGTTGACCAAAACATCCACCGGTCCTTGAATTGTTTTGGCCGCCGACTCAATTGCATGGCCGTCACGAACATCAAAAACGACAGCGCGAAAACGCTCGCCGGCGAGATCCTTTAGGAGATTGGCGTCATCCTCATTCCGCACAGAGCCGATCACGGTCCAGCCCCTGCCGAGTGCTTGCCGCGCCAATTCGTGACCGATGCCACGCCCTACGCCGGTAATCAGAATGGTTGTCATCGCTTTGAACCTGTTCGCTACGCCTACCGCGTCAGCCTTTTGTACGTAACGCGCTTCGGATTGACGCTCTCGGGACCGAGGCGCCGGATCTTGTCATTCTCATAGTCCTCAAAGTTGCCCTCGAACCACTCGACATGGCTGTCGCCTTCAAAGGCCAGAATATGGGTTGCCAGGCGATCGAGGAACATACGGTCGTGGCTGATGATGACGGCACAACCCGCGAAATTTTCGAGCGCGTCCTCCAGCGCCGCCAGCGTTTCCGTGTCGAGGTCATTGGTCGGCTCGTCCAGCAGGATCACATTGCCGCCTGATTTGAGCATCTTCGCAAGGTGCACCCGGTTGCGCTGACCGCCCGAAAGCGTTCCGACCTTTTGTTGCTGGTCGCCACCCTTGAAGTTGAAATTCGAGCAATAGGCCCGTGAGTTCATTTCATGCCTGTCGAGCTTGATGATGTCGTTGCCGCCGGAAATCTCTTCCCATACGGTCTTGTCTCCGTCGAGCGCATCGCGGCTCTGGTCGACATAACTCAACTGGACCGTATCGCCGACCCTGATGGCACCATCATCCGGCTCTTCCTGCCCTGTAATCATGCGAAACAGCGTTGTCTTGCCGGCACCGTTGGCACCGATGACGCCCACAATACCGCCAGGCGGAAGCTTGAACTCGAGATCCTCGATCAGCAGCTTGTCGTCATAGCCTTTGCTCAGACTGTCGGCCTCGATAACCACCTGGCCGAGCCGTTCGCCGACCGGAATGACAATCTGCGCATCGCCCGGCCGTTGTTCAGCCGCCGCATTGACAAGATCGTCATAGGCGCGGATCCGTGCCTTCGATTTGGCTTGCCGTGCCTTCGGACTGGAGGCAATCCATGCCTGTTCACGCGACAACGACTTTTGCCGATTGGCCTCCTCGCGTCCCTCCTGAGCCATCCGTTTGGCTTTCGCCTCGAGATAGGCGCTGTAATTGCCCTCGTAGGGAATGCCGCGCCCGCGATCGAGTTCAAGGATCCAGCCGGTGACATTGTCAAGGAAGTAGCGGTCGTGCGTCACCATCAAAACCGCACCCGGATACTCGCGCAGGTGTTTTTCGAGCCATGCAATCGTTTCAGCGTCCAAATGGTTCGTCGGCTCGTCCAGAAGCAGCAGATCCGGCTGCGACAGCAGCAGCTTACAAAGCGCAACGCGTCGCTTCTCGCCGCCTGACAGATGCGTGACTTGACTGTCGCCGGGCGGGCATCGAAGCGCATCCATCGCCATTTCCACCTGTGAATCGAGATCCCACAGGTCTTGCGCGTCGATGATGTCTTGCAGAGCCGCACCTTCTTCCGCCGTCTCATCGGAATAATTCATCATCAGCTCATTGTAGCGGTCGACGATGGCCTTCTTTTCCGCAACGCCCTCCATGACGTTTTCCGCCACCGTTTTTGTCTCATCCAGCTCCGGCTCCTGAGGCAGGTAACCCACCGTGGCACCCTCGGCCACCCAAGCCTCACCGGTGAATTCCGTATCGAGGCCGGCCATGATCCGCAGCACGGTCGACTTTCCTGCTCCGTTTGGCCCAAGGATCCCGATCTTTGCGTCCGGGTAGAAAGAAAGATGGATGTTTTCAAGAACCTTCTTTGCGCCGAAACTCTTGTTGAGACCGGCCATATGATAGATGAATTGGCGTGCCATTGCGCGCGGTTTCCCTGCAATTTTGAACAGTGTGGAGTTACGCAGCTTTTATGCAAAGCGCGACCGCAGGGCAATCCTAATGTTGAAAGCCGGAACGAGCCGCGAACCAAACCGCTTTGCCGGTCTCGAAAGCCGGTGCGGGCAATTTGCAAAACCACATGACCCGTCTCACCGAAGGGTAACGCTTGGCTACATTTTGTGAGCGGAAATCGGCACTTAAGCCCATCACGATTGTCTCGCAAAAGCGTGATTTCGCGCCATCCCATCGTGACACCAGTTGATGTAAGCGTCCGTTAGGGTGGCTGGCACCGAAAGAGGTTTTCGGCCAATCAGAGGAGAACTCCATGAAGAGGAAATCGAGAAAAGCGCTTGCGATGATGGTTGTCGGCGGCGGGCTTGCTGCAGCGGTTGCGGGCACGACGCCAACAGTCGCATCCTGCGCGGCTTGTGGCTCGACAAAGGTTACTGCCTGTGGTGCATGCGGTGCTTGCGGTGCTGCCAAGGCCTGTGGTGCATGTGGTGCATGCGGCGCGAAGAAAGTTAATACCTGTGGTGCATGCGGTGCATGCGGCGCGGCAAAAACCAACTGATACGCTCTCGGTCCGCCGGGAGCGTTTTTGCTTCCGGCGACCTGTTTCTTTTGCCTGTTGAAAGGCAAGCCGGTTTGTTAGGATTGATTGACACCGACGCGCCAGGGGAGTGAGCCCCAAGGGAGTGGACCGATGAATATTACCGTTCGCAACAACCCGACCATTGACTTCAAGGCGCTGCCGCGCGAGCAGCTTGAGGCGATGCAAGACGCCGCCGACGACATGATCGGCGTGCTGGAAGAAGCAGCCGCACAGGAAAAGCACATCCTGATCGACGTGCTCAACTCTACCGACGACAAGGCATTCACCGAATGGCAGCACTATCCACCAGGAGATGTGCACGACCGTGAAAAGGGTGCGCTCTGGTTCTATCATGCGCACGCCGACGACGGCGAAGGCCGGCCATGGGACGAGCACGGTCATTTCCATTTGTTTGTCTATACCGAGCATGTTCAGGAAGGCATCGAACCGATTGCACTTCCGCCCGATCCCGACTACGAACTCGGCGGTCTTTGCCACCTTGTCGCCATTTCGTTCGACAAGAGCGGCACGCCCATGCAGGTGTTTACCGTAAACCGCTGGGTGGCCGTGGAGTGGCAGTATCCGGCCGAGGAGGTTATCCGGCTTCTCGACAAGTTCGACCTCGACAATGAAGAATTTGCCCTGACGACCCGTTGGCTCGTCGCGGCACTCAAGCTGTTCCGTCCTCAGGTTGAATGGAGCCTGCGTGAACGTGACAAGGTGATTGCGATCATGCGCGAAAAGGACCCGGAAGGCTTCTCCGAGGATACAGATATTGAAGTGCTGTCCTCATTCCCCTTCGATCTCGGCGCACAAATCGATGCGATCGAGGAGGCCCTTGAAGGCTGAACAGACACCGGCAGGACCTTCCGATCCCGCCGCGCATGCCCCCTGCCCGTTGTTAAACCCGTCAGGATAAACGCTTGGCGGCCGCAGCGGTCGTTTGCTACCACAGACGCGATAAGCAAGAGCGACACGGGGGACGCCGATGCTCGAAAGTCTGTTCACCTTTGAAAATCTGACAACATTCGTTGTATTGACTGCGCTGGAGACGGTGCTTGGTTTCGACAATCTTCTGTATATTTCGATTGAGGCGAAACAGGTTGACCCGGCACGTCAGTCCTGGGTACGGCGCTGGGGCATTATCATCGCCATTGCCTTGAGGATCGTTTTACTGTTTGGCGTCCTGCAACTGATCGCGCTCTTGCAGGAGCCGCTCTTTGTTCTCAATCATCCCTGGATTGCCGGAGAGGTGAGCGGTCATGCACTCATCGTACTGGCCGGCGGTGTCTTTCTCATCTACACGGCGGTCAAGGAAATCTACCATATGATCGGCGTTGATGATCTTGACCACGAAGTCAAAGGCCCGCCGCGCAAAACGGTGCGGGCCGCCCTTACCTGGATCGTGCTGATGAACCTCGTGTTTTCCTTCGATACCGTCCTTTCCGCCGTTGCGCTAACCGACCATTTTGTCGTGATGACCGCGGCAATCCTCGTTTCCGGGGTCCTGATGGTCGCAATGGCCGACCGGGTCGCGGCCTTCCTGCAGAAAAACCGTATGTATGAGGTTCTCGGCCTTTTCGTCCTGCTGCTTGTCGGGGTGATGCTGATGTCCGATGGAGGACATATCGGCCATCTCAAATTCTTCGGTTATGCTATTGAACCAATGGCAAAATCTACGTTCTACTTTGTTCTGGTCACGCTGGTTGCGGTCGAAATCGTCCAGAGCCGCTACCAGAAACGCATTCTTGCAGAAGCGCAGCTCAAGAGGCGCGCTGTCGAGGCTATTCATGGCTGATGCTCCACTGAAGGGATTTCGCGTGCTGGAACTGGCGCGCGTTCTGGCCGGTCCATGGGCCGGTCAGATGCTTGCCGACCTCGGCGCCGATGTCATCAAGGTCGAGAATCCCGACGGCGGGGACGATACGCGAAAATGGGGCCCGCCATTCCTGACCTCGGCCGACGGCGAAGACCTCGGCGCAGCTTATTTCCACGCTGCCAACCGCGGCAAACGCTCGGTCACTGCCGACCTGAAAAAAGCCGAAGATGTCGAATTTGTCCGCCGCCTCGCCGCACGTTCCGACGTCCTGATCGAAAACTTCAAGACCGGCGGGCTGAGGCAATACGGCCTCGACTACGAAAGCATGAAGACCGTCAATCCTAAGCTCGTCTACTGTTCGATCACCGGCTTCGGCCAGAACGGGCCCTACGCCCAAAAGGCCGGCTATGACTATATCATCCAGGGCATGTCCGGCTTCATGTCGATCACCGGCGAACCGGACCGCGAGCCGATGAAGGCCGGAACGGCAATCGCCGATCTTTTTACCGGGATTTATGCGGTCGCCGCGATCCAGGCCGCGCTGATCCACGCCATGCGATCTGGACATGGCCAGCACATCGACATGGCGCTGCTGGACAGCCAGGCGGCGATCCTTGCCAACCAGAACATGAACTTTCTCAGCACCGGTGCCAGTCCGCAGCGGATGGGCAACTTCCACCCCAACATCTCGCCCTACGAGGTGGTTCCAACGAGCGACGGGCATCTGATTCTGGCGGTCGGCAATGACGGCCAGTTCTCAAGGCTCTGCACGGCGCTTGGCCTCGAGCACATGGCAGACGACCCTGAATATGCCACAAACAGCGCCCGCGTCAAAAACCGCGATGAACTTCGCCTTCGCATCGTAGAAAGAACACAAGCCTTTACACGCGATGCCCTCATCGCATTGTGCGAAGCCAACAGCGTACCCGTCGGCCCCATCAATTCGATTGGCGAGATGTTCGATGATCCACAGGTCAAGGCACGCGGTCTTCGCCTGGCGCTCGACGACGGCGGCGGCGGCACCATTCCCGGTGTCGCGTCGCCAATGCAATTGTCCGAGACGCCGTTGCGCTACGATCGCCCTTCACCGCGTCTCGGTGAACACAATGACGAAGTCAGGGCTGAGTTGACGAGGCTGGAAGATGAGTAGAGCATGCCGCCCATTCCAGCCTTCCGAATGGAAGCGAGTCCTCCGTAGCCGCCATTTCTCCAAGGAGCTTAGATGTGTCCGATCCTAATGCCTATCTGATGACAATTGTGTTGCAGCGGCTCGAAAACCTGCACCCGGGCCTCATTCAGGAGCTTGTTGACGGTGTCAACGCCGACAAGGACGCCATAGCCGCGTCGGCCAAAGGCACTCCGGAGACAGAAGAGGTCTTCGAGAGTGTTTTTTCGATATTAACGAGAGCCTCGCAATAGAGTCCGGTGCGGCGCCTCGCAGAGATTTTAGGCTTCTGCCATGCGGTCCGCAACGTCAGGCGCGAATGTGCAGGGTCTGTTGGTAGATTGCCGTTGAACGGGCACCAGAACGGCAATAGCCGAGCATCGGCCGCTCCATCTCGTCGAGCGCATCGACAAATTGCTGAACCGCATCGAAACCGACGCCTTCGCGGCCGACCGGTATGTGCCGCATTTCGACGCCGAGCGCCTTTGCGGCGGCTTCGATTTCGGCATAGGTCGGCTGGTCTTCGACCTCCCCATCCGGCCGATGGCAGACGATTGCCTTGAAGCCCATGTCGGCAATGGCTTGGAGGTCGTCGGTGGTGATCTGGCCGGTTACCGCGTATTCGTCATTGATCTGACGGATGTCCATCGTCTGTTCCCTGGCTGTCCTTTAGGTTGCATGCCTGTTGTTATTAGTCCAACTCCACGCAAATAGGAATATCGCACATCCGCTGTCAATCGGGGGGCCGAGCGCCCCAGCCGCCGCCATTTGCCGTTTCGATCAGAATTTCATCGCCCGGCTTTAATGCCAACCCGCTGGCAAAGGCCTGATTTTCGCAGTCGCCGTCCGCACGTTGCACCACGAGACCGTTCCTGCCGCCACAATCGCCGCCTTCAAGTCCCCAAACCGGGACCAGATTGCGGCTGTATCCTGCCGAAAGCAGTGCATCGGCACGCATACGGTAGCAAACCGAAAGGCCTTTCCCGCCGCTGTGAAGGCCCTTACCCGCTTCGCTATCACAAAGCGACTTATGGCTGACCTCAAACCCATAGCGGGCTTCCGCGATTTCCACCGGACAATTGAACGTGTCGCCATGGCTGGGGGAATACATAGCATCCAGCCCGTCTCGCTGCGCCGTGGCGCCCCATCCTCCCATTTGCGGCTCGACCATGGCGTATCGTCGACCGGTATCGGGATGAAGACCGGCAATGACCGTCCCGCAGATGGAAGCAAAACTACCCGCTGGCAGCCGCTCGGGCATCGCCCGCGCGAGGCATTGCCACAGCATATCGTAAAGCCGTATGCGGGTTTCGAAATAATAGCCGTGCGGCGCATTTCCCGTGGCATGGAAAACGGTGCCGGGTTCAGTCAGAACCTCAAGCGGCTCAAACGAACCGGCATTGGCAAATAGGGTCGGATCGGTCAGCGCCTTGAAAATCATTTGCGCTGAAATCACAGCCCCGTCGCGGCTGGTGTTGTAGGGTGCATCGCGCATAGGCGGATTGCCGCGCAGATCCACGGTAAATCGTTCCGGCGAGACGGTTATCGTCGCCCGCCACAGCGCGCCGTCATCCTGTTCTTCCTCAATTTCATAGCTGCCCTGCGGCACAGAGCGCAAACCGGCAAAGCCGCGACGGCGACCTTCGTCAAACAACAATGACAGGGCCGCGTGGTATGCCTCCGCACCATGGCTTCTGACAAGCTGGGCAATGCGCTTTTCCGCAATGCGGCTGGCTGCCACTTGAGCCCACAAATCGCCGGTTGTAAATTCCGGCAGGCGTGAGTTGGCGGCGATAATGTCAAAGACAGGCCTCAGCGCCTCACCGGCCTCAAAGAGCTTGATTGCCGGAAGCCGCAAGCCCTCCTGGAAGATCTCGGTAGCCTGTGTCGACATGGACCCGGTGACAAGCCCGCCGATATCGTTCCAGTGGGCAATTGACGCCGTCCAGGCAAGCAGGGTCCCCTCAACAAACACAGGCAGCGCGATCACCACGTCGTTGAGATGTGTGACACCGCCGAAATAGGGATCATTCGTGACGAACATGTCGCCCGGCCGGATGGCATCGGCACCGTGGATTTCAATGATCCGGCGCACTGACTTGTCGAGCACGCCGACGAACGTTGGAATGCCAGCGCCCGAACTCACCAGGTTGCCGTGCGCGTCGGTAATGCCGGTGCCGACATCGAGCACCTCGTAGATGATCGGGCTCATCGCCGTCTTGCGAAGGACCGCGAACATCTCGTCGGCAGCGGCAACCAGGCTTGCCTGGATCACATCTGCAGTGAATGAATCGACGATCGTGCGGTCGGCCACTGTCTAGACCCGGGCATGATAGAAATCGCGGGACAATCCCGACAGGATCTCGGGCCCGTTTTCGCGCAGGATTACAATCTCTTCGAGGCGAATTCCAAATCGGCCCGGCAGGTAGATACCGGGTTCAATCGAAAAGACCATACCGGCATCAAGCACGACCTCAGAGGTTGACGTTATGTAAGGCGGTTCGTGGCCTTCGACCCCGAGACCATGCCCCGTTCGGTGTACGAAATATTCGCCATAACCGGCCTCGGCGATGACGTTCCTCGCCGCCGCGTCGACCTCGCGCGCAATGATGCCCGGGCGCGCGATCTTGAGCGCCGCCTCGACTGCAGCCTCGACGACCCCATGCACCGCCTCGTAACCTTCCGGCGGGTCGCCGACGACAATCATGCGCGTTATGTCGGACGAAAACGTGCCCCTTCGAGCGCCGATGTCGACAACGATGGCATCGCCGGTCTTGATCGCGGTGTCTCCCGTGTGATGATGGGGATAGGCGCCGTTCGGACCCGCACCGACGATGCAGAATAGAGGTCTTGCGCTGTTTGACGCAAAGCTCTCAGAAATGACCTCCGCAAGCTCGGCCTCCCGCATTCCCGGTTGAACCGCCGCAAACGCTGTTTGCATCGCTTCGTCAGCAAGTCCCGCATTCATTTTCAGTTCCAGATACTCGTCTTCGTTCTTGCGCATCCGCAGTGCGCCCAGCGTCGCCTCGGTGAAACTGTGTTTCGCGCCCGGTATTGCGTCGAGAACCAGCAGCGCAAAATCCGCCCGCATCGCTTCGTCAATGACGACGGATTTTGCATCTGTCGCCTCCACATCGCCCAGTGCAGCTGCGAGTGCTGCATCGGCGCCATCCGCATCGTCCCACGTCCGAAAAGCAATCTCGGTATGCTGCCGGGACCCTTCAGCATTCATGGCCGGCATCACAAAGGACTCGCCGTCAGCGCCGATCAGCAAAAGGCACGGCCGCTCGTCCGGCATCGGATAAAATCCAAGCAACCACTTCATCTGTGCGCCGGGACCGATGGCGATCAGGTCGACATGGTTTTGTACCATGCGACTGCGTAGTGCTTGGAGTTTTTCGGCAGTGTGATTGGTCATATCATTACTCGGTTTTGACTATTTTCAGGCGGCACTTGCAGTGATTGACCGGGCAGGAACCACGATTCGTTGCCCGAAGGCCGATCCACCGTCGAAGCCTCCAAATCGGGCCATTTCCTCTTCGGGCGGTGCTTCGCAAGACCATTTGCGGCTTGGAGTCCAACCGCATTGGCGCTTCAGGATCGCTGCGTATTCGGCCCTCTTGAAGGCAGCGATGGACGGGTCGATCACGGGAACGCCAAACTCTTTTTCAAGCTCCTGATAGAAGCCGATCTCCAAGGTGCAGCCAAGGATAATCGCTTCTGCATAATCTTCCTCGACGGCGCGCCTGCCAGCGTCCGTCAACAACCGGTTTGTCTTGTCGTGATCGACCTGAAAATCATTCACGCCCAGCTCGACATGATAGAAACCGGCCAACCGGTCGCCCTGCCCGTTCTGACGAACGGTGGCCTCCATCTGATCGACCCATTTGCGCCGCCCGACGATGATGCCGAACCGGTTGGCAAGGCTGGTCGCGATCTCCAGCGATGCGACACAGGGCGCCGTGACAATCATTTCGCCCGAGATCTCGCGCGAATCATGCAGGGCCGTGTCATAGAAACATCCGATCGCCAGGGCATCAAAACCCTCAAGGGCTGCCGCACGGGTCGCCCGAATGATGCCGCGCGTCACCATCGCTTCGTAGGACCGAAACTCGATATGCGTAAAGGCCCCCTCTTCGGGCGGCAGCGATGTGACATGAACTTCCGTGTCCGGCAGTTTATGGGCGGCCGCCATATCTGCAAAGACCTGGTCGTATTCGCTTGCGGCCGTCGGGCTCAGATACATCACCTTGAGCGGCTTGTCGGTCGGCATGCCCAATCCTCCTGTGGTTTTCGCGTCAAATCTTGACGCCGTAGATCTTTTTGGCACGTTCGGCAGAGATCAGCCCGTTCTTGACATCCCGGCGCACGGCATCCGGGTCGCGCTTCTTCGGATCACCCAGCCCGGCGCCGTTGCCGGTCACAACCCGGATGACATCGTCTCTATGGGTCGCAAGGCCGGAGACGAAGGCGAAGCGCTGCGGTTCGCCGTCCTTGGGTCGAAACTCGACATAGTTCGGCGATCCGGCATGGCCCCCATCCACCGGCCATGCGGGGAACTTGGATCGGGTATAACCGGCAGTCAGGAAACCGTTATCCGCCCGTATCCGGTAATCCATCACGATGCCACGCCCGCCGGTATATTGACCATCGCCGCCGGGTTCCATGTTCAGCTTGAGACAATCGACGTAGAGGCCATTTCTTGCTTCATTGATTTCCGCCGGACAGTTGTAAGTCTCGCCGTGAAAGCCGCAAAAAATGGCGCTGTTTCCGTCGCTTTCCCGGCTTGCCCCCCAACCGCCGAGCTGTGGCTCGATTATGGTATATTGCCGGCCCGTATCGGGATGAATGCCGCCGATGAACGTGCCGCAAACGCTCGCGAAATGACCCGCAGCCAGCCTGTCCGGCATATGCGGCGCCAGACAACGCCACATCAGATCGTAGACCCGCAGTTCGATCTCGTAATAGAAGCCGATCGGTGCGGGTTCCTGTGCATGAAACACCGAGCCCTCTCGGGTCAGGAGTGTAATTGGCCGGAAAGAGCCGCCATTGGCGGGCGAATAGGGATCAGTCAGCGACTTGAATATCATTTGGGCGCAGACCATGACCCCGTCGCGGCTGGTGTTGACTGGATTGTCGGACTGGTCGGGATTGTCACGCAGATCGACGGTAAATGCATCGTCCGCGATTGTAATCTTCACATTGAAGATGCGCCCGTCATCCTGTTCTTCGGAAAGTTCAAACGTTCCTTTCGGCAACGTTTCAAGCGCCTTGATGGAAACCTCCTCGCCAAAATCCATGAAAGACGACATGGCAGCCTCAAACGTTTCGGAACCGTATTTGGCGGCAATCTCGCGCAAGCGTTTATCGCCGATCCGCACGGAAGCGATCGCAGCCCACACGTCGCCCTCCAGCACGTCTGGCATGCGCGAATTGATCTTGATGATGTCCATCACCGGCTGGATCGGTTCGCCGTTCGCGATGATCTTGATCGCCGGCAGTCGGATGCCCTCCTGGAAGATCTCCTTCGCCTCGCCTGAAAGCGATCCGGGCGCCATACCGCCGACGTCCGAATTGTGCGCAATGTTCGCGGTCCATGCAATGATGCGCCCATCCGCAAAAACCGGCATCGCAACGACGATATCGTTGAGATGGGTAACGCCGCCATAATAGGGATCGTTGGTGGCAAAGACGTCGCCCGGCTCGATGTCGCCGGGTTTGTCGAATTTTTCGATAATGACCTTGACCGCCTTGTCGAGCACGCCGATGAAGGCCGGTATTCCGGCGCCGGATGAGGCAAGCATGCCCTTTGCGTCCATGATCCCGGTGCCCATGTCGAGCACCTCGTAAATGATCGAACTCATTGCCGTCTTGCGCATCGCCGCAAACATTTCGTCGGCTGTTGCCTGCAGCGAATTCTGGATGATTTCCAGCGTAATCGGATCGTTCTTCATCGTCTCCCCCCTCACGCCCCGAGTTCGATGTGGAGGTTGCCATAGGCGTCGACCTGCGCCGAACAGCCTGGATGCAGGACAATCGTGGTGCCTGGATCTTCGATAATCGCGGGACCGGAGAAGGTCATGCCCGGTTTAAGAACCGGTCCATCGAAAATGACGCTCTCGTGCTCGCCTTCGAGCGCGAAGTCGACCATTCGCTTCCCCTTGCGCGCCGCCTCCGCATCAGGCGCGCCAAGCGGTTGCGCAGCCATTGTGAGCTTTCCGACCTCGGCCGATGCCACCAGGTGTATACCCACCATTTCAACAGGCGCATCGAGCCGGTAGGTGTATTCTCGCTCATAAGTATCGTGAAACAACGTCTCGATTTCATCGAGGCGCGCGTCCGTCACTGCGCCATCCGGCAAGAGCACTTCAGTGGTATGTTCCTGGTTCTGATAGCGGAACTTTCCGAAGCGCAGAAAGGAAACCTTCGACGGATCGATGCCTTCCGTCTCGAATTGCCGGCGCGCCTGGTCTTCCGTCTCGGCAAACAGCGCTTCGATGCCGGCTGCCGCACCTTCCGCGATGTCGGCAAGCCTGGTGACGAAATAATCACGCCGCAGATCTGACATCATCATCCCCCAGGCCGAGAAGACCGCAGCGCCGGCGGGCACAACGACTTTCTTGACCCCAAGCTCGGCGGCCAACGCCACGGCATGCATGCCACCGCCGCCCCCGAAGGCCACAAGTGTAAAGTCGCGCGGGTCATAACCGCGATTGAGCGACACGAGTTTCAGCGCATTGACCATATTGTTGTTGGCGATGCGTATGATGCCCCGGGCGGCTTCCCGCTCAGTAACACCGAGCTTTGATGCGACCGCTTCAATGGCAGTGTTGGCGGCATCCATGTCGGCATCGATTTCGCCGCCGCAGAAATAGTCCCTGTTGATGCGCCCGAGATGGAGGTTTGCATCCGTCGTCGTTGCATCCGTTCCGCCTCTGCCATAGGCGGCGGGCCCGGGAACCGCCCCCGCCGACTGCGGCCCGACATGCAGCTTGCCGAAATCGTCCACCCAGGCGATAGAACCGCCGCCATTGCCGATTTCGACGAGGTCCACGACCGGAACCATGATCGGGTAGCCTGCCGAGGTCCGGTCTTTCTCGATCCAATAGTCGGTCATGATCTTGATCTGACCGCTCTCGATCAGAGAACACTTGGCTGTCGTTCCGCCAATATCGAGCGCCAGGATATTCGGTTCATCGATCAGCTTGCCGAGTTCCGCCGCGCCCCAGATTCCCGAAGCCGGACCCGATTCCACCATGGTGATCGGAATGCGCGACACGGATTCAAGTGAATCCACGCCGCAATTGGACTGCATGATATAGGGACTGCCACGGAAACTGCGCTGCGCCAGCCCGTCTGCCAGCCGCGCGAGATACCGCTCGGCAATCGGCTGAACATAGGCTGAGAGCACCGTCGTATTGGTTCGCTCATATTCGCGCCATTCACGCGTAATCTGATGCGAAGCAACAACGGAAACGCCGGGCCAGAGTTTGCCGATCTCAGCGATCGCCGCCTGCTCGTGCGCCGGATTCGCATAGGCATGGATGAAACACACGGCAATGGCATCGACGCCCTCGGCCTTGAAACCGTCAATGATGGCCGGAAGCCCGGCAAGATCCAGAGGCACCATTTCCTCGCCTCGATAGGTCATCCGGCCTGGTAGTTCCTGGCGCAAATAGCGCGGAACGAAAGGCTTGGGCTTTTTGTAGTGAAGGTTGAAGAAGTCCGGGCGGTTGCCGCGCGCGATCTCCAGAATATCGCGAAAACCATGCGTGGTGATCAGCCCCACCGTGACGCCCTTGCGTTCCGTCAGCGCATTGATGACGACAGTCGTGCCGTGAACGAGAAAGTCGACTGATGCCGGATCGACATCGCCTTTTGCAAGCACATCCAGTACGCCTTTTTCGAAATCCGGCGGGGTTGTATCAGCCTTTGCCGTGCGAACCGTGGCGTTTCCGTTCTCGTCGGTTTCAAAACAGACCAGATCGGTGAAAGTGCCGCCGACATCTGTTGCAACACGCGTTGTAGAGCGCGCCATCACCTGCCTCCCTGGTCCAGTTTTTCGGTGAGAAAGCAGAGGCTTCCCGGCAGTTTTAGAATCTCGGTCGCGGCGACCCGCTCCGGCGTATAAAAGCCTGCCACATGCAGCATATTGATGGTTCCGAGAACCTCGCCGCCGAACACAATCGGCACATTGAGGACCGACTCGCAGCCAAGCGATTGAATCAGCGTATGGTCGTCGAAAACATCTGCAATGGCATTGATATCGTTGGCGACGAAATTCTGCTTCTTGTCCAGAACCTGGATTGTCCAGCGATCGCTGTCGATCGTCTTCGTCCCGGAACAGGGATAGGCATCCGGCATATTGGAATAGCAGCGGCTGGCCAAACGGGTTTCCCCGTCGAAGGTCATCAGCGTGAAAAGCTTGGCTCCGACATGGGCGTTTGCAAGGGTTTCGAGCGCGCGATGGATGTGCTGTGCTTCGCTCGCCTCTTCCGCGGCCTTCCTGAATTCAAGCATCATGGGATCAGCCACTATCATTCTCCTCCAGCACTTTACGGCGCAGCGCTTCTTCTTCGTCCGTTATCACCGGAATGGCGCCGATCAGGCTGCGCGTGTAGGCGTTGGCAGGCTGCTCGAAGAGCTTCGCGGTCGGGGCTTGCTCGACCAACTGCCCGCGCTCGAAAACCGCCACCCGATCGGCGATGTTTCGCACGACGCCAAGATCGTGGGTGATAAACACATAGGTAAGATTGCGCCGCTGACGCAGGTCGTCGAGCAGCTTGAGCACGCGTGCCTGCACCAGCACATCCAGCGCCGATGTGGGCTCGTCGAGGACCAGAACCTCCGGCTCACAGGCAATGGCCCGCGCGATGGCAACGCGTTGGCGTTGTCCGCCGGAGAGCGCAGCCGGAAAGCGCTGCGCGAAATCGGTTGGCAGCCCTACCTCATCAAGCAACGCGGCGATGCGCCCACGCCGGCCGGCGCGGTCACCGATGCGGTGCACATCGAGCGCCAGCTTGAGCGAAGCACCCACCGTGCGGCGCGGATTGAGCGAAGAGAGCGGATTTTGTTGAACCAGCTGAATGGCACGGCGCAGATTCAGTGTCCGACGTGCCGGCAACGGATGGCCGTCCAGATACATTTCGCCTGCGCTGGGCGCGTAGACACCAAGCAACATGTTTGCAAACGTCGTCTTGCCCGAACCGCTCTCGCCGACAACTGCAAGGCACTCGCCTCGGGCAACGCTCAAGGACACTGATTCAAGCGCGTTTATTTCGTGCGATCCGGTCGAGAAAACTTTGGAGACCTTGCGCACCTCGAGAACCGGGCGGAATTCGCAAGCGACATCGTTCATGAGATCACCTCATGGTCGATCATCGGATCGGCAAAGCCCGCGTCGGACTCGGAAATCTCCGGGATACCGCCGCCGGTAATGCGCGGTACAGCGTCCATCAGCGCCCTCGTATAGGGGTGGCGCGGCCGGTGGAACAACTCCTCCGTGGCACCATGTTCGACCAACCGGCCCTTGTAGATCACGTAGACACGATCGGCGAATTCGCGCACCACGCCGAGGTTGTGCGATATGAAGAGAACGGACGTTGCCTTGCGCTCGACCAGATCGCGCATCAGGTTCAGCGTCTGCGCCTGGACCGTAACGTCCAATGCAGTGCCCGGCTCATCGGCGATCAGCAGCGACGGTTCGTTGGCCAGCGCCATGGCGATCATCACACGCTGGTTCATGCCCCCGGAAAGCTGGAATGGATAAGAAACAAGCACCCGTTCGGGGTCCGGAATCGCAACATCGCGAAGCAGCGAGACGGCGCGATCCTGTGCGCTTTTCGACGAAATCCGCCGATCACCACGCCGCAAGACGTCTTCGAATTGAACACCGATTGAATAAACGGGGTTCAGGGACGACGTCGGGTCCTGGAAAATCATCGAGATAGCCGTGCCGCGCAGGCCATGACGCACGCTGATCGGCTGTGTCTCCAGATCGTCCCCATTAAACAGAACACGACCTGAAATCCGAGCGGTCTTGAGTTCATGCAACAGGCCGAGAATGATGCGGGCCGTAACCGATTTGCCTGACCCGGACTCGCCGACCAGAGCGACCTTTTCGCCGCGGCGGATGTTCAGCGAAATGCCGTGCAGCACCTCCGTCATGCCCTCATAGACCTTGAAGGCAAGTCTCAGGTCGCGGATATCGAGAATGAAATCGCTCATTGCTCGCTCCCCAGGATCTGCCGCAATGCATCGCCCAGAAGATTGAAGCCGAACACGGCAATCAGGATGGCAAGCGATGGAAAAACGGTCAGCCACCAGGAATCGGGCAGATAGCTTCGGCTTTCGGCGACCATGGAGCCGAGATCCGGTGTCGGCGCCTGGACGCCAAGACCAAGGAAGGAAAGCGATGATGCAATGAGGATGACGAAGCCGAGGTCCAGTGTCATCTTGGTGACGATGGAAGGGATGCAATTTGGCAATATCTCGCGAAACATTATGTGCAGGCGCGAAGCCCCGATGATCTGGGCGGCCAGCACATAACCTTCTTGCGCCTCCGAGCGTGTAATGTTGTAGACGAGGCGGGCGTACCAGGGCCACCACATGGTGGTAACGGCCAACATCCCGTTGATCAGCGTCGGCTCCAAGACGCCCATGATCGACATCGCAAGCACCAGCGGGGGGATGGATAGAAAGACGTCGGTCAGCCGCATTAGCACGTATTCCGTACGGCCTCCGAGATAGCCCGCAGCGAGGCCGACGGTTACTCCGATGGGCACGGCGATTGCCAGAACAACGACACCCAGCAGCAGCGATATCCGGTAAGCGTAGAGGATACGAGAAAACAGATCGCGTCCGACGAGATCGGTGCCGAATATGTTCGGCCAGTGGGGCGGCTGATTGAAGTTCGCGAAATCGACGACGGCGCCGCGGTGCGATGGGAAGGGCGCGATAAGATCAGCGAACACAGCACAGAAAACAACAGTGCATACAAGCAACAGCCCGATCGCCGAAAGCGGATTTGAAAGCAGGATGGACAGCGTTCGCCTCATTGCTGCCCCCTCTCGGCCAGCCTGATGCGCGGATTGATATAGGCAATCAGCAGGTCAACGATAATGTTGACGATCAGGAAGGTGGCGGAAATCACCAGCACAGTGCCCACAATGGCATTCAGGTCCTTGCGCAAAATCACCTGCACGCCGTATCGCGACAGGCCCGGCCATGCGAACACGGCCTCGACAAGAAACGCGTTCCCAAGCATGGCTGCAAAGTCGAGGCCGATAATTGTCAGCGAGGGAATGAGCGACGGACGGAAAGCGTACCGGTTGGCAATGCGCCGCTCCGGAAATCCATAGGACTGCGCCATCTCGATGTAGGGTTTGTCATAGGTCTCGACCATATTGGACCGCGTCAGTCGCGCAGCCTGGCCGATACCCGATAGAGCCAACGCGAAAGCTGGCAGGATGATATGGTGGACGGCATCGAAAAAGGCCCTGAAATCGCCCGCAACCAGCGTGTCAATCAAAAGGAAACCGGTGATCCTTGGTGGCGGGGTGAGCGTGTCGGATAACTGGCCGGCAATGGGAAACAGCGGCAGGAAATAGGCAAACAGCAGCATCAGGATGACCGCCCAGACAAAACTGGGTGCGGATACCCCCGTCAGCGACACCACGCGAATGATGTTGTCGGCAGCTTTGCCCCGATAGCGCGCTGAGGCAATTCCAAGCGGAATGCCGAAGCCGATCATGAAGATGCCGGCGACGACGACAAGTTCCAGAGTAGCTGGAAGGAACTGTGCGATATCGGTTGTCACGGGACGGTTCGTGTAAAGCGACACGCCGAGATCGCCGCGCAGAAAATCGCGTACGAAGAACCCATACTGGACCCAGATCGGCTCGTTGAGATGCAGCCTTTGCCTGAGTTGATCGACTTGCTCCACTGTCGCGTTCGGACCCAGGGCGATACGTGCCGGATCACCGGGAATGACCCGGGCAATGGTGAAGATCAGCATCGATACGCCGATCAGAACGATGATCGATATCGACAGCCGCTTCAAAAGAATGCGGACAACGGGCGACATGGCTGGTCTGCAGCTCTTTCAACGCGAGCAAGAACGGTTTCGAAAAAACAGGCCGGCTTTGAAATGGCCGGCCCTGCGGTTTGAAGGATCAGCTCTGATCCTGCATTTCCATCAAACGGAAGGTAAAGCCCATTGCGTCAAGGCCGAAAGCCTTCGACGGGTCCGACAGGGCCGGAACCTTGACCCGGTCGCTGGCCGCGAAGACCGACTGACTGTCATAGCCGTAAATTGTCGGCGCGATCTGCATCAACCAGTTGTTCAGGTCCTGATAAGCCTTGGAGCGCGCCGCCTCATCGGTATTGGTACGGCCCTCCTCCAGCAACCGGTCCACTCTGGGGTCGTTGAGATGTTCGGGCGACTGCCACGTGCCCGGCGCCTTGGAGTCATACATCCCGTAAAGAAGCGTATCCGGATCGCCGGTCACCGCATTGTTGAATATCTGCGAAATATGCGGCGTGTTTTCCGGCTTCGTTACCTGCTCGGTAAACAGGGCCCAAGGCATCTTCTTGATTTCGGACTGAACCCCAAGCTCCGCGAAGTTTGCCTGCATCAGAAGCGCAAAACGCTCCTCCAGCGGAACTTCGGCGATCCATGAAATTTCGATCGTGTGATCGCCGGGAGCATAACGGCAGGAATCCCAGTGCCGCTTCGCAGCCTCCATATTCCTCGACAGAGCATAGGCAGGTGGATTGGCGCCGAGCATGCCGACCGGAATTGCGCCTGTCGAGGGGCTTCCTTGCGAGACTTCGTCGGTCACCGCAATCATTTTCAACGCAGCGCTGTAGTCGAATGCATTGGCGAGCGCGAGTCGGCATTCCATATCGTCAAGCGGCGGCTTTGTCGTATTCATCTTGACGTAAAACCCGCCTCCGCCCGACTCCGTCAGCAATTGTGCGCCGCCCTGTGCCAACGCCTTGAGCACTTCCGGCGGCAGCCATTGCGATGAAATATCGTGCTCGCCCTGTGAGATCAGTGTGCGCACCGTTGCCGGCTCAAGCCCGTAGCGCATCCGCACGGTATCCGGCGCAGAAGCGGCGATGCTCAGGAAATAGTCCGGATTTTTCGCCATCACGGTTTCCTGCTGCGGATTGTGAGAGGTCACGGTGTAAGCACCGGTTCCCGCGCCGTTGGATGAAAGGAAGGCTTGCCCCCAATCACCCATATCGCCCTCGCCTTCGCCAAGATTTTCCATCACGAGCTTCTTGTCGACGATCGGCAGCCGGAGCATTGAAGCGACAAAGGGAGCATAGGGTTCGTTCAGCGTGAATGTCACCGTGTAGTCGTCGACCGCTTCAGCCTTTGACACCTCGGTAAACAGATAAGACAGTCCCTGACCCAACGCCTGCATACGCTCAAGCGAGAACACCACGTCCTCGGCAG
Organism: Pseudomonadota bacterium; assembly: GCA_039025395.1. Lineage (GTDB taxonomy): Bacteria > Pseudomonadota > Alphaproteobacteria > Rhizobiales > Rhizobiaceae > Hoeflea_A. Next base: position 53,845 of record JBCCOK010000017.1, on the reverse strand, counting down.
TCATTGGATTTCCGCTCTGGAACTTCACATCCTGGCGCAGTTTGAAGGTGTGGGTCGAGCCCTCGGACGACCAGCTTTCAGCCAGATGCGGAACAAGACCCGGTGCACCCTCGGCCGGCAATACCAGCGTATCATAGATGTTGAACATCAGTATGGAGTCGGCATAGTCCGATGCCTTTGCCGGATCGATCTCACCAACGGCGACTTCATCGAGGCGTAGCACGCTTTCGGCCAGGGCCGGTGCAGCAGGCAGCAGCGCCAGCGTACTGACACTGAAGAGCGCGGCCGCAAGTGTTTTCGTCAGAATATTCATGCGTTGTTCTCCCTGCAGAGTGTGGTTTCAATGATTCTTACGGGCGGTCATTCCACCTTCTGTTTCTCGAGTTTGTGGTGCTGGACGGCGGGTTCTTCACAAAACACGTCCATCGTTCCTGTCCATAGAATGGTTGCCGGCCTGTCGGTGTGGTTCCAGCTGGAATGGACGCGGGTCGACGGAAAGTGCACCGAGTCCCCCGTCGCCAGAACCCTGCGTTCGCCATCGATTTCGACCGTAATGTTGCCTTCGAGAACGAACATCATCTCCTCTCCCTCATGGGCGATCGGTTCGCTACGATGACCAGGCGGTTCGTTTATGATCACACTGCGCAAAACATGACCCGGAAAAGAGGATGAAACGCGCTCATATGTCACCGAACTTTCGCTGACTGCAAACACTGGTCTGTCCGCGTGACGGGTCTGCACTTCGTTCTCGTCGGATCGCGGCTGACTGGTCAGGAAATCGCCGACATTGACATCCAGAACGCGGGAAACCGAGACCAACGAGGAAAGAGAAGGTACAGCGATCCCGCGTTCGATCTGCGAGATGAAGCCAACCGACAGGCCGGCTGAATCGGCAACCGCCTTGAGTGTCAGTCCGAGTTCCCGGCGCCGCTCCCGCAATCGCGTTGCAAGTGCCCCGTGATCCTCCGGGTCTGCGGTCTTGACCGTCTCCTGCCCGCTCAATGCCAACTCCGGTTTTAGTATGACTAAAACGTTGACTCGCGACGTTGTGGGAGTCAAGAGGGTTTTAGTATGACTAAAATTTAGGCAGTCTCCGTTATTGAAACGTCAGCGGAGAAAACGCGAATATCTACTTGAAAAGTAAGTTAATTTTGTCTGCAAAAAGAGTGTAATCAAGAGATCTGTTTAATGATCTTGACGCGAAAGCGTCCGCTCGACAGCATCCTGCCAACCGGCAAGGTCGCGGTTGCGGCTCGTGTCGTCGAGCGATGGCTCAAATCGCCTGTCGCGCGCCCAGGTGTCGGCGAAGGCGCTACGGTTGGGCCATATACCCGCGCGGTGTCCAGCAAGCCATGCCGCGCCAAGGGCCGTGGTCTCGAGGATCACCGGCCGGTCGACCGGAACCGCCAGAATGTCGGCAAGCCGCTGCATCGTCCAATCCGATGCGACCATGCCGCCATCGACCCGCGTTACGGTTTCGGCGCCGCCGCCATGCCAATCGCCACGCTTGGCAACAAGCAGGTCATGCGTCTGGTAGCAGACCGCATCAAGCATGGCCTTGGCGATTTCGGCAGGGCCGGTGTTACGCGTCAACCCGAACATCGCACCGCGTGCATCCGCATCCCAATAGGGCGCGCCTAGTCCCACGAACGCCGGCACGAGAAAGACATTCTGATTGGGATCCGCTTTGGCCGCCAGTGCCCCGCTTTCATGTGCGGACTCGATGAGACCCAGCCCGTCGCGCAGCCACTGTACACCGGCACCGGCGACAAAAATCGATCCCTCGATTGCATAGGTTGTATTGCCGTCAAGCCGGTATGCAATCGTCGACAAAAGCCGGTTTTTCGACTGCACGAAATCCTCGCCGGTGTTCAACAAGGAAAAGGTTCCGGTCCCATAGGTGACCTTCATCATGCCGGCCTCGAAACAGGCATTGCCGATGGTTGCTGCCTGTTGGTCGCCGGCAACACCGAGAACCGGCACGCCCGCGAGCCGGTGCCCTGCCTTGACCTCGCCGAAATGGTCGGCGCAGTCTAAAACGTCGGGCAGGAGCGACGCCGGAATCTGCAACACCGAAAGCAGCGCTTCATCCCACTCATTGGCCGCAATATTGTAGAGCAATGTCCGCGACGCATTTGTCGCGTCCGTCACGTGGCGCGCACCGCCCGTCAAATGCCAAATGAGAAAACTGTCTATCGTTCCGAAACACAATTCACCGCGTTCGGCGCGTTCCCGAGCGCCGTCAACATTGTCGAGCATCCATCGCAGCTTAGTGCCCGAAAAATAGGGGTCGAGGAGCAAGCCGGTCCTTTCGCTGAACGTCGGTTCAAGGCCGTCCGCCTTGAGACGTTCGCACAGATCGGCGGTGCGGCGATCCTGCCAGACGATTGCGTTAAAGAGGGGATCACCGCTTTTGCGGTCCCACAGAACCACGGTTTCGCGCTGATTGGTAATGCCGATTGCTGCGATATCGCCGGCGTCTATCGCGGCTTTGTCCAGCGCCTTGGCGATCGACCATTCAACCGACTGCCAAATCTCCTCCGGGTCGTGTTCCACCCACCCAGATTGCGGAAAGTGTTGGGTGAACTCCTTTTGCCCGACAGCAACAATCGACTGATCCTGTGCAAAGACAATTGCCCTGCTGGAGGTGGTGCCCTGATCAATTGCCAGCACGTAATTCGCCATTTTTGCCCTCCTCAGCAGTCACCGCCATAAAGGCGTCGGCCAGCCTTGCTCGCCTTGACAAATATCAGGTTTTTCCAGACGCGCGGAAGCTGGTTTTTGCCGGTCCTGAGACTGTTGTGTTTTCCGCCTCGACAAAGGCAGCAAGGTCCGCTGCCTGTTCTTGCGAAAGCACGAGGCCTCGCTTTGTGCGGCGCCAAAGGATGTCCTCTGCCGTCTGGGCCCATTCGTTGTCGAGCAGGTGTCTGACCTCCGCCTCATAAAGGTCGCCACCGAAGTTCCGCCCTAGCCCCTCATGGTCCATGGCAGATCCAAGAATGCCGAAGGCGCCGGTGCCGTAAAGGCGCGTCAGTCGAAACGCCTTGTGTTCAGACAAGAACGGATAGGCCTCTTTCAAACGGGAACACTGAGCCTCAAATCCCGTCGCGTCGAAATCGCCGCCGGGCAACGGCGACTTGCCGGTCCAGCTTTCGCCGCGGGCTCCCAGACGCTCAGCCACCTTTTCAACTACGGCCTCGGCCAAGCGCCTGTAGGTCGTGATCTTGCCGCCGAATATGTTGATCAAAAGCGCTTCAGCGTCGCTGCCCTCGCCGACAATAACATAGTCCCGGGTTGCTTCCTGTGCCGCAGACGCACCATCGTCGAAAAGCGGCCGCACGCCGCTGAAAGTCCATACCACGTCTTCCGGCCGAACAGGCTCGGCAAAATACTCGGACGCTGCGTTACACAGATAGGTTATCTCCTGACTGGTGATTTCGGCGCGGTCAGGATTGTCGTCAAAATCCCGATCTGTTGTGCCGATCAGCGTGAAGTCGCTTTCATAGGGGATCGCGAAAATGATGCGCTGGTCCTTGTTTTGAAAGAAATAGGCCCGCGCGTCATTGTATTTCTTCGGAATGACGATGTGGCTCCCCTGAACGAGGCGGACATTCCTTGTCTTGTTGGAGATCGCAGCCGAGCGCAGCAATTCGTCGACCCATGGTCCGGCGGCATTGATGAGGATCCGCGCTCTGATCGTTTCGCTGTCGCCGCTTGCCTGATCCGCAACTTCGACATGCCACACACCATCGGTGCGCAACGCACGCAGCGCCTTCGTTCGGGTCCTGATATCGGCACCGCGGTTCGCCGCATCGCGCGCGTTCAACACCACGAGACGCGCATCATTCACCCAGCAGTCGGAATACTCAAACGCCTTGGAGAAAACCGGCTTGAGCGGCAACGCCGCAGGATCGGTCTTCATGTCCAGAACGCGCGTCGCTGGCAGAAGTTTTCGGCCGCCAAGGTGATCATACAAAAACAGGCCAAGTCGCAGCAGCCAGGCTGGCCTGAGGCCGCGATGGCGGGGCAACACAAATCGCATGGGCCAGATGATATGCGGCGCCATCTGCCAAAGAACCTCGCGCTCCATCAGCGCTTCGCGAACCAGCCTGAACTCGTAATGTTCGAGATAGCGCAAGCCGCCATGAACAAGCTTGGTCGAGGTCGAGGAGGTACCACTGGCGAGATCGTCTTTTTCGACCAGACAGACAGAGTAGCCACGCCCGGCTGCGTCGCGTGCGATGCCGCAGCCATTTACTCCGCCGCCAATAACCAGAAGGTCGTAGATAGGTTGATTGCCCATATTTGCCCCAAGACGGTCGAAGCGCGCCCGCATGCAGGGAGGGGTTGCAAAACCGAAATATTACGAACGTATGTGAAAGTCAATGAAAGCATGAGCGACCAGCTTCAGCGCCCGTGCCCGATCTATCCCACGGTCATTTCGCGATTGTGTGTCGCCGTGATTAGGGCACAAGCACCAACGGTGCTAGGGCAGCATGCCAAGAGTGGTTGAGATCATGAGTGCACCGGCAAGCGACATTGCAAAGCCAATGCAAGCAAGCGGATTGATGCTTTCTGCACTGGCGGGATGCCTTCTGCTGGCTTTGGCCTATCAAGCCGGAGCAAGCCGACTTGTGTTGGCAGCCGCCATCGGCGTCCTCGCCGGCGTTGCGCTCTACCACGCGTCTTTCGGTTTCGCCTCTGCGTGGCGTCGATTCCTTTTCGAACGCCGCGGCGCAGGCTTGCGTGCACAAATCATGCTTGTGCTACTAACCTGTGCTGTAAGCTTCCCGCTGATTGCCACCGGTGGCTCCTTTGGCCAGCCGATCTCCGGCTTCGTTGCGCCCTTCGGCTTTGCCGCTGCGCTCGGCGCATTCCTGTTTGGTATCGGGATGCAGTTCGGCGGCAGTTGCGCTTCGGGAACACTGTTTACTGCGGGCGGCGGCAACACGAGGATGCTGGCAACCCTCGCCGGCTTTATCGCAGGCTCGCTCATCGCGACCGCGCACCTGCCCTTCTGGTGGAGCCTTCCGGCATTACCTTCCTATTCCATCGTCGAACACTATGGCGCGCCTTCCGCATTTGCACTGACAGCAGCTGCACTCGGTGCGCTGTTTCTGTACAGCAGACAACGGGAAAAGAGCCGCTACGGTCAACTGGAGGCGCCGCCGCCGCGCGTCGATTTGCTGCGCGGTCCATGGCCGAAATCCTGGGGCTGCATCGCCCTTGCGGTGGTCAGCATAGCGACACTGATCGTCCTTTCGCGGCCCTGGGGCATAACCTCTGCGTTCACCCTGTGGGGTGCCAAAATCGCGGAATTGACCGGATACTCCCTCGACGGCTGGCCCTACTGGCAGGACCGCCAGGCTTGGCTTGACAAGTCCGTTTTTGCCGATGCCACATCGCTGATGAATTTCGGCATCGTCGTCGGGGCGTTCGCGGCCGCGTCGGCGGCCGGGCGGTTCGCGCCCACATTCCGGGTGCCGGTTTACCAATTGCTGATCGCGCTTTGCGGTGGTCTGCTGATGGGCTACGGCGCAAGGCTCGCCTATGGGTGCAACATTGGCGCCTACCTCGGCGGCGTTATCTCGGGAAGTCTTCACGGCTGGGGCTGGTTGGTGTTCGGCTTCGCAGGAACATGGCTGGGCGGCCTGATCATTTCCAAACGATCCCCGCAAGAGCCTGATTTATGAAAACCTGTCTGGATATACGACTGTGCGGGCCGCCCTACCCCATACCAACAAACAAATGAGCAACAAAACTGACAATCCTGTATTGAAACGCACGTCCAACAACCCCGTTTGCAACTTGAACTGAACCGGTCGATCATGCACAACGTCCACTGTCGATGCGAGCCGGGAAGCAGTCAGTGCACGCTGCATTGCAGTCCCGGACCTGCAGCACGGGGCAAGGTGAGCGATGATCATACCAGTGATTGTAAGCGGCGGCGTCGGATCACGCCTTTGGCCGGCATCGCGCAAATCCCATCCGAAACCATTCCTTGTGGTGGAAAACGGCAAGAGCCTTCTGCTGAACACCTATGAACGTGCGGCATCTTTCGATGGCGTTACCGACATCGTCACGGTTACGGCAAAACAATCATCTTTCAATACGGCAGCCGAGTATGCGCTGTTCAAAAGCGAAGCCATTACCAATCACCTGCTGCTCGAACCGATGCCGCGAGACACGGCAGCTGCCGCGGCCACCGCAACCCGATATGTCGGCACCACCTTTGGCAACAATGCGATCATGCTGTTTCTTGCCGCAGACCATGTGATCCGTGACGCCGATGCATTTCAAAGCTCGGTTTCACAGGCGGTCGAAAGGGCGCGCGACGGGAAAATTGTGACCTTCGGCATCCGGCCAGATCGGCCTGAAACCGGTTACGGATACATCGAGATCGATGGCGAACAGGCAATCCAATTTCACGAGAAACCGGATTTGGAAACAGCGAGGCGGTACCTGGCAAACGGAAACTATCTCTGGAATTCGGGCATGTTTTGCTTTGCAGCCGGAACCATGGCCGGCACCATGGAAGTTCATTGTCCGCAAGTCCTGAATGCATCCACGCGGGCCATTGAGTCAGGCAGAAAAATACACTTGAACGAACGGTTGATCGAAGTGGAACTTGATGCCGGGATGTTCAGCCAGGCGGAAAAGATCTCCGTCGACTACGCGGTCATGGAAAAGACCAAAGATCTGGCCGTTGTCAGTGCTGATATCGGATGGAGCGATGTCGGCGATTGGGCGTCGCTGTCGAGTTGCTATGCCTCGGACGAAGAGGGAAATGCGACGACGGGCGACACCGCTCTTGTCAACGCGAAAGATTGTTTCGTCAGTAGCGAAGGCCGACTGATCGGAATCGTCGGCATGGAAAACATCGCCGTCATCGACACACGCGACGCCACGCTTGTGGTGGACAAAACCCGTTCGCAAGACGTGAAGAAGCTTTTTGAGAAGCTGAGCCTTGACGATCATCCGGCTCATGAGAGTTTTCCGACAGGCTTCCGCCCATGGGGATCCTACACCATCCTCGATGAAGGCCCGGGCTACAAGGTCAAGCGCATCGAGGTCAAACCGGGCGGATGCCTAAGCCTTCAGTCGCACAAGCACCGCGCCGAGCACTGGACTGTTGTCAGCGGCGAGGCGCATGTGGTCAACGGCGATGAAAATCTCGTTTTGCGCGCCAACCAATCGACCTACATTGAACGCGGCAACGTCCATCGCATGGAAAACCGTGGCGAGGAACCGATGACACTGATCGAGGTCCAGACCGGCACCTATCTGGGTGAAGACGACATCGTCAGATATGAAGATATCTACGGTCGCTCTTAGACTGTTCGGGGCGATGTATCAGAGCGTCGTATTGTCGGCTGGCGCTGAGAGAAAGGCATCATAGGCTCGCGCGATTCCGTCCTTGAGCTGGGTCTTTGCCGACCATCCAAGCTCCTGCATACGGCTAACATCGAGCAATTTGCGCGGCGTACCGTCAGGCTTGCTTGCATCGTAGACAATTTCGCCATTGAATCCGACCACCTGCATTACGGTTTCGGCCAGTTCGCGGATGCTGATGTCCAAGCCAGTGCCGATGTTGAACAGACCGTCATCAATGCCGGATTCCATGAGAAAAACGGAAGCATCTGCAAGATCGTCGACGTAAAGAAACTCGCGCATCGGTTTCCCGCTTCCCCAAACGGCAAGCGTGCTTTCGCCCCGCATTTTTGCCTCGTGTGCCTTTCGGATCAACGCCGGCAGGACGTGGCTGTTGGACAGATCGTAATTGTCGTTGGGGCCGAAAAGGTTGGTTGGCATCACACTGACATAGCGAGTGCCGAATTGTGCGTTGTAGTTTTCGCACATCTTGATACCGGCAATCTTGGCTATTGCATAAGGTTCGTTTGTCGGCTCCAGCGGTCCGCTCAGCATATACTCCTCACGAATGGGCTGCGGGCAATCGCGCGGATAGATGCAACTCGAGCCGAAAAACAGCATCCGCTTGACCCCGGCGTGATAGGCGCCATGAATGATATTGTTCTGAATTGCGAGATTCTCGTAAATGAACGCGCCGCGCTCGGTATTGTTGGCCTGAATGCCGCCGACCCGTGCAGCCGCTAGAAAGATGTAGTCGGGTTTTTCTGCTTCAAGAAAGGAAAACACCCCTGCCTGGTTTGTAAGATCGAGTTCAGCCCGCGAGGCGGTGAGAAGGGTCTTGTATCCGCCGGCCGAAAGCCTCCGCACAAGGGCCGAACCCACCATTCCCCGGTGACCAGCCACATAGATTTTCGCGCTTTTATCCATCTGTCCTACTCATTGTAGGTGTAAGCGTTGAAGCCGTGCTTCTTTACGAGTTCATCGCGCTCGGCCGATTTGTAATCTTCGCGGACCATTTCTGCGACCAGTTGCCGGAAATCCGTAGCAGGTTTCCAGCCGAGCTTTTCACGCGCCTTGGATGCATCGCCGAGCAAGGTCTCCACCTCCGCCGGCCGAAAGTATCTTGCATCAACCGAAACGATACAATTGCCGTTTTGATCGAACCCCTTTTCGTCAACACCTTCACCTTGCCAGCGGATTTGCATATCCAGTTCCGCCGCCGCTGCTTCGACAAACTCGCGAACGCTGTGTTGTACGCCGGTTGAAACAACAAAGTCCTCCGGTACGTCCTGCTGCAGCATCATCCACATCATCTCGACATAGTCACGGGCGTGACCCCAGTCGCGTTTGGCATCGAGATTGCCAAGATAAAGCTGGTTTTGGAGCCCCAGCTTGATACGCGCGATGGCACGGGTGATCTTGCGTGTGACGAACGTTTCGCCGCGCAGCGGGCTTTCATGATTGAAGAGAATTCCGTTACAGGCAAACATCCCATAGGCTTCACGGTAGTTCACCGTAATCCAGTACGCATAGAGCTTGGCCACCGCATAAGGCGACCTGGGGTGAAACGGCGTCGTCTCCGATTGCGGAACTTCTTTCACCAGACCATATAGCTCCGACGTCGACGCCTGATAAAAACGGGTCTTCTTGTCGAGACCCAGAATCCGGATCGCTTCGAGTATCCGCAAGGCACCGAGCGCGTCTGAATTGGCAGTGTATTCCGGCTCTTCGAACGAAACCGCAACATGGGATTGAGCTGCAAGATTGTAGATTTCATCCGGTTGGACCTGCTGCACCGTGCGCACGAGGCTCGAGGAATCCGTCAAGTCGCCGTAATGAAGTACAAGTCGGGGATTTTTTTCATGGGGATCCTGGTAAAGATGATCAATCCTGTCTGTGTTGAACAGGGACGACCGGCGCTTGATGCCGTGCACCACATAGTCTTTTTCGAGAAGTGCTTCTGCCAAATAGGCACCGTCTTGACCGGTGATGCCGGTTATCAATGCGACTTTGCCCATCCTAAAACTCCGCTGACGATATCCGAAAATTGCCTTGTGCAGAGCAATTCGTAGCAACAGCCCCTTCCAATTGAAAGTCCGTTCAACCGCATCCATGAAGCGATCAAATGACATGCGGTCTCGCGTTGTCGCAATTTGCAAGTCTCGCACCTTAAATCTGTATTTACAGAGTTTGCATATATCACTAAAGAAGAAACGGTTGATTAATGCATATTGCGACAGGAGAGCCACTTGGACATTTTGCCGGATTTTGCTTTGGAAAACCGCCCTGCTCTGAACGGTGAAGCGCAGCATTGGACCATCGAAAAGCTTTTTGATTCCCTCCAGGAAAACGGGCTCGAAACGACCAAGCGCACTGTTGAGCGAAACCTCGTATCGCAAGGGGTCCTTCCGCCGGCGTTGTCGATTGACGACATTACAGACGAAGCCGGACGCCCGATCAAACTGCACGCTGGACGCCAACTCGAGAACCGTGCACGCAGAGACCGGAAGCTCTCAATTATCATCCAGCACCACGTCACGCCAACGGGAGAAGCACTGTTGGCGACCAATGACGGCCGTGGCGCAAGACGTTGGGTATTTCTGCCCTCGCCCGATCCCGATGACGCAGAGATTGTTCGTGCCCTTGAAACGTTGTGCGCAGACGCCGCAGACCGGACGCTCCTTTGGCCGCATGGCGACCTGTGCGGTCGTTTTCGCAAGTTGGTTGATATAGATCAGAGGATTGGCTCGGCGATTGCGACCGCACTGGCCGCCTATTATCCGCTCTGCAATGCGACAGCAGACGGGCAGCAATCGGCAATAATGCGCTCAAAGAGCGTTGCCTTTTCCCATCTCGATCGGATTGAAGCCGAGAGCATCCATATCATGCGTGAGGTCGCCGCAACGGCGGAAAATCCGGTCATGCTTTATTCCGTTGGCAAGGACAGCTCTGTCATGCTGCATCTGGCCATAAAGGCTTTTTATCCGGCGCCTCCCCCTTTTCCGCTTCTCCATGTGGACACAGGCTGGAAGTTTCAGGAGATGTACCAGTTTCGCGATCAGGCAGCAGCGGATGCTGGTATGCGCCTGATTGTTCACAGAAATGCCGATGGCATCGCGCGCAACATCAATCCGATCGACCACGGCAGCGCCGTCCATACCGACATCATGAAAACCCAGGCACTGAAGCAGGCGCTGAACAAGGGCAAATACGACGTTGCTTTCGGCGGCGCCAGGCGCGACGAGGAAAAAAGCCGCGCCAAGGAACGTGTCTTTTCATTTCGATCCGAAACCCATCGCTGGGATCCCAAAAACCAGCGCCCCGAACTCTGGAATCTCTACAACACCTACGTGAAGAAAGGCGAAAGCATCCGCGCTTTTCCGCTCTCCAATTGGACGGAAATCGATATCTGGCAATACATCCATCGTGAGCGGATCCCGATCGTACCGTTGTATTTTGCCGCTGTCCGTCCGTTCGTAGAGCGCGACGGAATGATCATCATGCTCGACGACGACCGCCTTGAACCGCTCGGCAACGAAGAGGTGCAATTCAGACGGATCCGCTTTCGCACCCTCGGCTGTTATCCGCTGACGGGTGGGTTCGAATCCGATGCCGATGATCTCGAATCGGTGATTCTGGAGTTGCTGCAGGCACGCAACAGCGAAAGGCAGGGACGGGCAATCGATGCCGATGCTTCGGCCTCCATGGAAAAGAAGAAACAGGAAGGCTACTTCTGATGACCGCTCACGAGCAGATTGAAGCCTACCTTGGTGAACAGGAAAGCCTGGAAACCCTTCGTTTCATAACTTGCGGCAGTGTCGATGACGGTAAATCCTCGCTGATTGGCCGTATGCTCTACGAATCGCAGATGATCCTCGATGATCAACTGTCGGAACTTGAAGCCATCTCTTCGAAAATCGGCACCCAAGGCGAAGACATTGATTTCGCGTTGCTGGTCGACGGCCTCAGCGCTGAGCGCGAACAGGGCATTACCATCGATGTCGCCTACCGCTTCTTCGCCACGGATCAACGGAAGTTCATTGTCGCCGACTCACCCGGCCATGAACAATACACCCGCAATATGGTGACCGGCGCCTCTACTGCAGACGTTGCCGTCATTCTGGTCGATGCACGCAAGGGCATTCTGGAACAGACGCGCAGGCATTCATTCATTGCCCATCTTCTGGGAATTCGCCATGTCGTGCTTGCTGTCAACAAGATGGACCTTGTCGACTACGACCAAGGCGTTTTCGACGAGATTGTGGATGCCTATTCCCAGTTGAGCGACCATATCGCCTTTGAAACGGTGACGCCGATACCACTTTCGGCAAAGCACGGCGATAACGTCGTTCACCGTTCTCTGGAGACGAGTTGGTATCATGGTCCAACCCTGCTCGGATTTCTCGGCGTCGTCGATACGCGAACGGCACTCGTCAAACACGGGTTCCGCATGCCCGTTCAGTGGGTCAATCGGCCGAACCAGGAATTTCGCGGCTATGCCGGAACTGTCGTTGCCGGAACGATCGCACCCGGAGACGAGGTACGTATTCTGCCTTCGGGTGAGACCGCTCATGTAGACAAAATCGTTTTCGGCGCCTCTGAAATGTCCAGCGCCCAGGCCGACCAGTCGGTAACCCTGACGCTTGATCGCGAGGTCGACGTGTCACGTGGAGACGTGCTCGTGGAGGCGAAAGACCCCTGCGAAATCTCGGATCAGTTCGAGGCCAACATCGTCTGGATGGACAAGGAGAGCGGCTTTCATGGCCGCACCTACTGGCTCAAGACGGGCGCGACGACCGTCAATGCGTCGATTTCCGAAATTCGCCACACCTACAACGTCAACACCTTTGAGGAAACACCGGGTCGTTCACTCGAACTGAACGATATTGCGGTGGTGAAGCTGTCGGCCGACAGGCCTGTAGCATTCGAACCTTTCGCGGACTGTGCTCCAATGGGGTCGTTCGTCCTCATTGACCGCCAGAGCAGGCAGACGGTGGCGGCAGGTATGATCAAGTTTGCCCTGCGCCGTGCCAGCAATGTGCACCGCCAGGCCGTAACGGTAAACAAGAAGGAGCGCGCCAAGCTGAACGGCCATGCCGGCCGCGTCCTTTGGTTCACCGGCCTCAGCGGTTCCGGAAAGTCGACGATCGCCAATGCACTGGAGCGCAAGTTGCACCGTCAGGGCTTCCGTACTTACATTCTGGACGGTGACAACGTCCGTCTCGGCCTGAACAGGGATCTTGGCTTCACAGATGCGGACCGGGTTGAGAACATTCGCCGTATTGCTGAAGTTGCAAAGCTGATGGTTGACGCCGGGCTTGTCGTTATGACCGCCTTTATCTCACCCTTCCGTGCGGAGCGCCGAATGGCCCGGGAATTGTTCGAAGAGCGGGAATTCATCGAGATTTTTGTCGACACGCCGCTGGAGATTGCCGAAGAGCGCGATCCGAAGGGCCTCTACCGCAAGGCAAGACATGGTCAGTTGCCTAACTTTACAGGCATAGACAGCCCCTACGAACCGCCAGACAAGCCGGAATTCAGGCTGCAAACACAGAGCGGTTCACCGGAAAGCCTGGCCGACGACCTTCTCAAAGAACTGGATTTGCGGATCGAAGACTGAACCGGTATGGCGCACGTTCCGGGGCCGAACAGCGTGGGGTTTGAAACGAGCCAAGCGTCTTGTTGCACATGATGACCAATGGAGATTTCTGGGTATCGCTGGCTAACAGCGGTTTTCCGAATCAGCGGTCGCGGCTAGCATTGCCTCACCGTCGAACGCGGTTCAAACCAAGGGATAAAGTCATGCAAATCACTATCGGTACGGTGCAACCGTTGATCGCCCTGATTGCCGGCATCCTCATTCTGATCTTCCCGAACCTGCTCAACTATGTGATCGCCTTCTTTCTGATCCTGTTCGGCGTTTTGGGACTCTGGCCGAATATTTTCGGCGGTAGCTGAGAGGGCGACTTGCCAAGAAAGAGAGGTTCCTCAGCTCAGGCCGGCTTTCTTGCTTTGGCCGGAAACGCGCGCGCCTCGGTGCGCGCGCGGGCTGGCGAGCCTCTTTCGTATCTGGCAGCGAGGACATATTTGCCAAAGGATAGCCGGGATCAGGTTTCGACCCTTACCTCGTGCATCCAAAGCTTCCGCGGCCGCGACAACATAAACACCACAACATCGGCAAGATCATCCGGCTCGGTGAAGATCTCATTGGGAACATCCTCGCCCGCCTTGGCGAACATTTGCGTGTTTGTTCCGCTCTGATAAAGGCCGGCGACCCGCACACCGTTCTCCTTTTCTTCAAGTTTGAGAACATCGGTAAATCCGCGCACGCCGTATTTTGTGGCGGTGTAAACGGATTGCCCTGCTTGCGCCACGACCCCCGACTTCGACGCAACATTGAGGATCGCAGCTTCCTTCTGCTCTCTCATCGTTGGCAGCAGCCCGCGCGTGAGCTGCATGAGAGCCGTCAGGTTGGTCTGCACCGTTGCGATAAGCAATGGCCCGTCGATCGTATCGAGCGGCCCGGTCTTGTGCCAGATACCGGCATTGTTGATCAGAATGTCGACGCGGCCAAAGTCCGAAACCATGGAACCGGCGGCCTGATCGATTGCGGTGCTATCCGTCAAATCGCACGCGTAGGCGCGTGCCTCGGCTGCTCCAAGTGCGCTCGTTTCTTCAATAACACTCTGCAATCGCGCTTCGTTGCGACCCACAATGCCGAGCCGACATCCTTGTTCGGCGAGTTTCAGGCAAATCTGCCTGCCGATACCGTCGCTTCCGCCTGTTACAATGGCGACCTTGTCCTTCAGTTGCATCGCGCTTCATCCCGTCCATTCTTTCGGCGGCGGTGGTAGCAGCCGCCGGCGCAAGCAGGCAACCCGCAACGCCTCAGATAACTTGGTATTTGCAATGAGAATCGCTCGAAATATCGGTGGCCGTGGATTTGACCACGGTCTTAGCTACGGTCCGCCCAAATCCTGTGCAGATAACCGGCAATTGTCTCATGGGCGCGGGCCGCGTCATCGACCAGTCCAAGATAACTGAAGAACCCGTGAACCATGCCCGGGAACTCGGCATGTTCCACCGCAACACTGGCACCTTTCAACTGGTTCATGTAGTCAATGCACTCGTCATGCAGCAGGTCGCACGTCGCGGTAAGCATCAGCGTCGGCGGCAAGCCTGCAAGAGAAGGGGCATTTTTCGGGCAGGCCCGCCAGTCGTCCCGCATCGCGGGATCAGGCAGGTACCGGTCCATGAACCACTTCACCCCTTCCGTTTCGAGCACGCCATATCCCTTGCCGTAGCGGTCATAGGACGCGGTGCCGCCCCGGTAGTCAATCACGGGGTAGATCAGCACTTGCGCGGATATATCTATGGCGCCGTTCTCTTTGTTCATCAGCGCGACCACAGCCGCAAGATTGGCGCCCGCGCTGTCACCGCAAACGGCGAGCCGAGAAGTGTCAACGCGCAGTTCAGCAGCATGGTCAGCGACCCATCGGGTTGCGTCGTAACAATCCTCAGGCGCGGCCGGAAAAGGATGTTCCGGCGCCATGCGGTAATCAACCGATACAACCGTACAGCCGGCTTTCAGGGCAAGAAAACGGGTTGCCGTATCGTAGCTGTCCAGACTTCCGACGACATGGCCGCCCCCATGGTAGAAGACGATCACAGGCGCGTTGTCTTGCGCTGCTGTCCGGTAAATCCGCACCGGTACATGGCTGTAGCCCGCGCCGGTCGATGCGTTTTCAACCTCCATGACATCCGGAGGCGGATAATCCTCATTGCGTGCCGCCGCGAGTGACTCACTCAATGCCCGGGCCGCATCGGTGGACATAGCCTGGACCTTCGGAATACCGAGCTTGTCAAGCGTATCTATGAAGGCCTGCATTTGCGGATGGAGGTCTTCAGGCATATCGTCAATCCCGTTCGTAAATCGATCCGCCGCCTCACAAATGCGGTCAACGTGATGTTGTTGCGTAAACTGTAGCTCTCTCTGAAATGAACTTCAAATCCGTCAAGCACATGACAATCACAATACGGCCTGTGACCTGATTGAGGCTCAAGTTCGTTCAACGGTTTCCACGCATTGAGCCGGACCCAAACGTCGGAAGGCGATCAAATCGGTCTGACTTCTCACGCGCGGTAAGCCGGCAATGGTGAGCGATCCTGCAATTCGATCAGGCGCCGAAGCATGGTTTCGGTCAGCTGATGCTGAACTGGCATTCTGGCGGAAGCACCGTATAGGTTGGTTACCTCGTCAGGATCGTTTTGCAAATCGTACAATTCACTCCAGTCTTCGCCCTCCCGGAGCGACATGCGATAGCGATCCGTAACGATTGTACGAACCCTTTGCGGTCGATCAAAACCGGTCATGGATCTTTGACTGTCTTCTTCAACGATCACCGCTGGCGGCGGTTTGGTGGAAAGAAGGTCTCGCCCCTGCAGCCCGTTAAAGGGCTGAATGCCTGCCCGGGCAAGAATAGTCGCTGATATGTCGATCGAAGAAGCAAGATCGTTGCGTACGCCTCGGACCAGCGGTTCCGACGGATCATGCCAGATAAACGGCACTCGAATGATGCTTTGATAATGCAAAAGCAATTTGAGCATAAGGCCGTGATCGCCCATATAGTCGCCGTGGTCGGCGGTGAAGATAACAATCGTGTTTTCCGCAAGCCCGAGGTCATTGAGACGCTTCAAGACTCGGCCGATAGCGTCATCGATCATGGTAATCATACCGTAGGTCAGGGCGATGATCTCCCGGGCCTCTCTTTCAGAAACCGCAAATGGATCCTGGCTGTCGCGTGTGTCATGTCCTTGCGCAAGGGCCGCACGCATAGCCTTTAACGGTGGTAGATCGCCTTTGCCGAACGATGCCGGAAGTTCAATCTGCGACGGATCGTACATATCCCAGTAACGGCCAGGCGGGGTAAATGGATGATGCGGATCGGGAAACGACATCTGCAGAAAGAACGGCGACCTCTCCCCTGCCCGGTTGACGATCCAGTTTTCCGCCCGGTCTGCAATCCAGCTGGTGGAATACAATTCTTCCGGAACGGCTGTACGCCAAGCTTGCGGGGCCTTGATACGATTGTCGGGCAGCGCGTTTTCTGGTCCAACAAGACTATCAAAATCGGACCGCTGCGAGCGCGCCCACAAAAGATAGTCCCCGGAGGCCCGATCGGCATGGTCTGCAGCAATCTCGACATGTTCAAAACCGTAAAACTCGCCATTCAAGCGTTCCGCAATCGGGCGATCCCATCTTGGAACGATCTCCAGATCATATTCGGATGAATGCCGATTGTTCTTGATGGCATCGCGCAGCCCCAACGAAGGTGTATGCCTGCCTTCGACCGCTTCAAATCTCTTCGTTGCGGGCATGCCCGTGAAACTCTGAAGATGAGATTTTCCGATCAGGCCGGTTCGGTATCCGGCATCGCGCAGCAGCTCTACGAATGTCGTATGATCCTTTGACAACGGTATCCCGTTGTGCCGCGCGCCGTGAACCGAACTCATGCGGCCCGTCATAATGGATGCCCTGTTGGGCATGCAGATCGGATTGGCGACGTAAAACCTGTTCCACAGCGCTCCATTTCCGGCAATTGTATCGATGTTCGGCGTTTGCAACACGCTGTTGCCATAACAGCCGAGGTGATCTGCGCGATGCTGATCCGTGATGATGAAAAGAAAGTTTGGTTTGTCTTCCATCAAGGTGCCGTCCCTGCCGGCTCGCTTACGCGAATGCGGCGTAGATCATACAGGATCAGCGCTATCCCCACAGCGAGCGCAGGAACATAGGTGACCGGGTCAACGGAGAGCATCGCAAAAGCCGCCAAAAACCGCAAAACGATCTCGGCAACCGTCAATCTGCCTCTGTCAAAGCCGGACAAGGCAGATGAGAAGAGCCAGATGCAAAAACAGGTGCGGACAATGATCCACAAGAATGGAAGCAGGTGGAACTGCTCGACAATGAGGATAGAAGGATAGAACGCGAATATGAAAGGAATGATGAACTTCGCCATGCCGAGCCGGAACGACATCAAGGCCGTCATCAGCGGATTTGACTTCGCGATCGGCGCTGCCGCATAGGCCGCAATGGCGACCGGAGGGGTGAGCGACGAGGCAACGCCGTAGTAGAATACAAACATGTGAGCGGTCAGCATCGAAACCCCAAGTGCCTGTATCGCCGGACCCATGACAAGAATGATGATCAGGTAGGCAGGCAGGGTGGGCATACCCATGCCGAGTATCAACGCGCCGACCATGGCAACGACGAGCGCTGAAAACAGGCTCTCGCCGCGTACCGAGGCGATCACATTGGCAAGTTTCAAACCGAGACCGGTGGAATCGAGCGAGCCGACGAGGATGCCGATGGCGGCGATTGCGATGAGCAAGGTCGCCCCCGACTTTGATCCTTCCACAAAGGAGTTCCAGACGCGCTTCGGATTGCGCCTTACCTCCGGATTGATGACGGACAGCACGAGCAAAACCACCACAGCGTAAAATCCGGCTTTCGATGTGGAAAGGCCCGAAATCAGCGAAAGGATGACCGTTAAGATCGGGCCGATGAACAACACCGAGTTGATCATGTCGACGCGGGTGATCCTGTCATCCATTGTCAGCGGTTTGACCTCGATACCCTGGCGGCGCGCCTCGACCGTGACTGCTGAAAAAAGACTGAAATAGTAGAAAAGCGCAGGCAGCAGAGCCGCCACGATAACGTTCAGATAGCCCACACCTGTCAGGTCTGCCATGACGAGCGCCGCCGCCCCCATGATGGGCGGCATGATCTGGCCGCCCGAGGACGCCGTGGCCTCTATTCCGGCCGCGAAAGTCGGAGAGAAACCGCGTTTCTTGATCATCGGGATAGTGAAGGTGCCGGTACCGACAATATTGGCGACCGTCGAGCCGGACATTGTGCCGAACATGGACGATGCCAGAATGGCCGCATGCGCGGGACCGCCGCGTGTCCGTCGAGTGGCGAGGAAGGCGAATTTCAGCAGTGTTGCACCCGCGCCTGTGCCCTCCAATAGCGTTCCGAAGATAATGAATATGAACACCGTGGACAGGACAATATTGGTGATAGACCCGAAAACGCCCTTGTTGGTGTTGTACCACAGCGCCTCCGCCACTTCTGTCAGTGAAAACCCGGTATGTGCCAGGATACCTGGCATTCCGGCGCCAAACAGAAGATAAATCACAGCTAGCGTTCCAACCGTGAACAGGCCCCAGCCCCAGAGGCGCCTGCATAGCTCGAGGAAGACAATTAGACCTGCCAGCGCCGGCCATGCATCGCGCCGCGTAACATCGTAAAGCGCCGTCTCCATTTCCGTCTGCACGAAATAGAATGACCATATTGCCCAAACACCTATGGCAATCAGTCCGACATCGATCACCAGATGCAAGACCGCCGGAAGCGGGTTTTCACTGGAACTCTGCTCGCGGCTTCTCCGTGAAACCGAGACGCCGACGACAAGGGCCAGCGCGAAACCAGCCGCCCGGTGCAGCTTCGGATCAAGAAGCCCGATACCGGAGCTATAGACCGCTATGCCTCCAAGCGCCGCGCAGGCGAGCACGAATGCCGTGAAGAACACATGCGAGACGCCACTGGACAGACCCATCCTGTCAGACATCGCACTCTCCAACAATTTCATGTGCTATCCGCTCGCCCACAGGCAAGACCAAAGCCCAAATAGAGGCTAAGGGCGCAGGTCGTCTGGAATGTCGAAACCTGCCTCCTCATAATAGCGCAGCGCACCCGGATGAAGCGGCACATTGATCGATGTAAAGGCGCTATCCTTGTTCACGTCTTTCAGAAAGAACGCAGTCGCCTGAACCTCGCCAATATTGTCCCAGAAAGCTTTCGTCGCCCGGTATACCGTGTCTTCCGGGACACCTTCGTGGGTTCCGACAAACTGAAAGAAGCCCAGCGCATTGATATCGCCTTCGGTCAATTGCCCCTTGTAGGTATCGCCATCAAAAACGGTCATGCCGCGACCGGGACGGCCGAAAAGCGCCTGCATGGCTTCGGCTTCCAGCACTTCGTCAGGGATCGAGAGAACCCGAAACTCACCTGACAATCCAAATTGCTCGATGTTTGCCGAACCGATTTCGGCAGGCCGAACCATCATGTCTATCTTGCCGTCGGCCAATGCGGCGTATCCTTCGCCCCAGCTCAGCCGTACCGCATTGTAATCCTTGCCGGCCTCATAGCCGGTAATGATCTTGATAAGCGCTTCTGACGTTGCCGATGCCGAGCCGGCTGGCGGACCGGTGAAAACTGTCTTCCCCTTTATGTCCTCCCACGTCTCGACGCCGGAGCCGGCCAGGGTGACCGGGTGATAGGCACCTGCTTTGAAACCGAGAATGGCGCGCAGGTTCTTGGAAAGCTCCGGCGCGTCGTCAATGTTCTGGTACATGCGCTGCTGACCGGCCATCAGATTGGCAAGCGACGGCACAGATGAAAAGAAGTCGATCTCGCCCTTTGCGCCCTTCAGCATGGATTTGGTCAGGGTCTGCCCCGCATTGACCTGTATGTCGACACCGGCCTTTCCAGCCTGGTTAACAAAAGCAACGAACATCGTGTGTACGGGGTCGCCGACGCCGGCGGTTTCACCCTTGTGGATCTGGGCAGACGCACTGGCTAATGTTGCAATCAAGGCAGCAAGCGCCAACGCAATGCCGGCAACACTATTGCGTAAAATCATGATCTCCTCCCGAATTGATCCCCCATACAATACACAAGGCGGATCATCGCATATAATGCCGATTGGAACATGATTCATAAGGAATTGATATGAAACTTGACCCCCGGCATCTGGCCCAACTGTCGGTTGTCGTTGAGGCCGGCTCATTCCAGGCCGCGGCCGAGAGGCTGGGCACGACGCAACCGGCCCTTAGCCGCAACATCAAGACGCTCGAGATGCGCCTTGGAGGGAGCGTCTTCGACCGGACCGGGCGACGCGCTGTACCGACAGAGCTTGGCAGACGCATGGCGCGGACCGGACTGTCCATACGTCAGGCCCAGGAACGGGCTGAAAGCTATGCCGATCTGTCCAAAGCCGGTTTAGCAGGTGAATTGCGAATCGGCGCTCCGCCAATCGTTGCCGGCCGATTTCTGACAAGCACGCTCACATCGATCCTAAAAGACAACCCTGAATGCGTCGTCGAGTTGCGGGTTGGCCTTGTCCACGAATTGAGGGCACTGCTCGACCGCGGACGTATCGATCTGGTGATAGGCCCGCGCAGCCTTGTCGAAAGCGCTGCTGGCCTGGTTTTTGAACTGATTGTTGATGACAGTGTCGGTATCCTTTGCCGACGAGGACATCCCCTCACCCAGACCGGAAAGCCGTCGCCCGGTGATCTCGAACAGCAGCGATGGGTTGCGCATTCGCGCGGCAGCCTCCTTCGTCAACAAACCGAAAGCGGCTTGATGGCATTTGGCTTGGACAATATTCACATTGCCTGTGAAACGGATTCGATCCGGACCGTTTTTGACCTCGTCGAGAAAACCGACCTGATCTCGACCATGCCCCGGGAGTCGACAAAACCCTATCTTGAAAAAAAGTTCGTGTTTCTAGATCTCGATCAACCGCAATTCCATCGGCCGATCGGCGCGATACGCCGGCGGGATCAGCAAATCAGTGAGCTTGAAAAGCTTTTCGTCACGAAACTGGTAGAACGGCAAACCGGATGAACTCGCTACCGGCTTTTGCATAGAATGACCTGCGAGTTAACACAGTGTTTGGGACCTGAAGGCATATTAATGAATGGTGAGAAAGACCTCGACAGACTGCTAAAGTCGCTGCGCGCACGCCTCCACGAAGACGCCTATGTCTTTGCGACGCTTCCAGACAGAAAGATACCGCCTGAACTGCAGCCGATTATGGTCTTTCAGGAAGCCGAGGGGACCACGCTGATCCTGAAAAAGTCCGAGGCTGAGACCCGCGGCATCGACCATGTCTTTTCCTGCCGCATGATCACGCTGGACATTCACTCCTCGCTGGAGGCAGTCGGCTTTATCGCGCATATCGCTTCAGAACTTGCAGCCCGAGGCATGGGCGTCAATCCGGTCTCCGGTTATTATCACGATCACCTCTTCATCCCGGAAGGCCGGGAAGAAGAGGCGATGGTCATACTGCGACAGATTTCTGCCGATGCCGCTGCAATGGGTTTGGAATAAACGATCAACCGGCCGGATCGGCAGTGAGAGCATTCGATCCGATCCCGGATGCGAAAACACACACAGCAAAGGACACTGAAAGACAGCCAATGGATATCTTCAAAGCCGACAGCCGGCCAGCAAATCAGGGTGACCCAGAATATTTTACCGGAGAGGTAACGCTGGAGCCTATCATTTCCGCTCCCGAACCGGCCCGGGTGTTCGCAGCCAGGGTCACCTTTTCGCCTGGTGCGCGGACAGCTTGGCATACGCATGGGCTGGGCCAGACACTTTATGTTCTGTCCGGGATCGGTCGGATCCAGAAAGAAGGCGAAGCCATTCAGGAGATTTTGCCCGGCGATACGATTTGGATCGCGCCGGACGAAAAGCACTGGCACGGGGCAGCATCGGATACCGCCATGTGCCATATTGCGATCCAGGAAACCGTCGAGGGCTCCAATGCGGAATGGCTCGAGAAAGTGACCGACGAGATATACGACCCCGAAGGTTGATTGAAACGCCGCCGCGAATCGAACTGTAGTCTTCGACCAGCCTCTACCTATAGCGGGATGGTCGCTCAGATTGCCGATTGCCGCCGATTTTGCACAAAATTACCATATTTCTGACACCGGAAAAGTCATCTGGGTAACCTTTCGTTAACCACGGTTCAAATACGGTTGGGCAACGGAAAATTAACCAAGATGACCGAAGTGCTAACAGAGACACAGCCCATACGGCTCAAGGGACGCTCGTTCCTTGCGCTCGTCCTCTCCCCCGAGTTGCCATTCGAAGACTGGCTCGTCCGTCTCGATAGACTCGCCGCGCAATCCGCAGGGTTTTTTCTGCGCCGTCCCATCGTGTTGAACGTCGAAGGATTGACCATCGACCGTGGCGAATTGCGCGAGTTTCTTGCGCAACTGGGCGACCGAGACGTTCGCATCATGGGGATCGAAGGCGCAGATCCGTCTCTGCTCGGCAATGATGTGCCGCCTGGCCTTACTGGGGGCCTGCCGGCATCGCTTTCGGATCAAAGGCAAAGGAACAAAGAGGAAGGGAAATCCGGCGCAGATACCGCAGGCGAATCCCTCTCTTCGGCAAACGCGGGTGCGCCAGCACCCTCGCTCATGGTGACCCAGCCGGTGCGTTCCGGTCAGTCACTGATGTCAGACGGTGATGTGACCATAGTCGGTTCGGTTGCATCGGGAGCCGAGATCATTGCCGCAGGCTCTGTTCATGTTTACGGCACAATCCGCGGACGGGTCGTCGCGGGCTCGATGGGGAATGAGTCCGCACGCATCTTTTGTCGCAAGCTCGAGGCGGAGCTCGTTTCGATCGCCGGATACTACAAGACATCCGAGGATCTGGAAGCCGGGCTTTGGGGCAACGCCATACAGCTTTGGCTCAAGGACGATTCGCTCTTTGCAGAAATACTCAGCTGAGCCGGTGGCCGGCTAGAATAGGAGAAGCACATGGGGAATGTAGTTGTGGTCACATCGGGCAAGGGCGGTGTCGGCAAAACCACGTCAACCGCAGCAATCGGCGCCGCGCTCGCACAAAAGAACCAGAAAGTAGTGGTTGTTGATTTCGATGTCGGCCTGCGCAACCTTGATCTGGTTATGGGCGCTGAGCGCCGGGTCGTATTCGACCTGATCAATGTGATCCAGGGTGAGGCGAAGCTTTCGCAGTCACTGATCCGCGACAAGCGGCTTGAGACGCTTTACCTGCTGCCGGCATCGCAGACCCGCGACAAGGACAAACTCACGCCGCAGGGTGTCGAGGGAGTGATCGGTTCACTAAAAAAAGCCTTTGACTGGGTCATCTGCGACAGCCCCGCGGGTATCGAGAGCGGTGCAACGCTGGCGATGCGCCACGCCGATACCGCCATCGTAGTCACCAATCCGGAGGTTTCGTCGGTGCGAGATTCCGATCGCATTATCGGCCTGCTTGATGCCAAGACAGTCAAGGCGGAGCGGGGCGAGCCGATGGAGAAGCACCTGCTGCTGAACCGGTACGATCCGGGCCGGGCGGCAAGCGGCGATATGCTCAATGTCGACGACATGCTGGAAATTCTGTCCATTCCCTTGCTCGGAATCATCCCCGAAAGCACAGACGTGCTCAGAGCCTCCAACATCGGCGCGCCGGTCACCTTGGCAAATGCTGGTGGAGAAACCGCCCGCGCCTATGTGGATGCTGCGCGCCGACTTGCGGGCGAAGCCATACCGGTGACGGTTCCGGGCGAGAAGCGCGGTTTCTTCGGTAAGTTCTTTGGAAGGAAGGCTGCATGAATATACTCCGTTTCTTCGGCATGCGGAAGTCGGCTTCCGCAGCCCGCGATCGGCTGCAGGTTTTACTTGCGCACGAAAGGGCGTCGATTGGCGGGACGGACTTGGTTGAGATTCTTCGTGAGGAGATTGTCGCCGTACTCGCCAAACATGTGCAGATCGAAGGCCGCCGGGTGCAGGTCAAAATGGAGCGCGGCGCTCAGGTTTCGACCCTGGCCGTCGATATCGAAATCCCATTCGACACGGGCGTGCGCGCAGCATGACGACGACCACCTCCAAGGGGCCGCGCCGCGGCATCCGACAGGACAACATTGTGTTTTTGCCATGGTGCGTTTCCGCCGGCCCCGCCAGCGCAAATACCAAAGCCTATTGCCTGCGATAGGACATCCTGCGGCACTGATCCGCAACCGGTATCGCAAGCAAACCAGCCCTTCCACATTTCTCTACAACTCATAATTGAAACTTGAAACGCCACACTTTGTCGTGGGATATCGCTGGCGACATCGGCCCTGGCAAAATTGACTCTGTGCCGCCTGATGGCACACTGGCATAATGCTAAAGGAAAACCGATCGCTTGAACGCGGGCTCATCGTGCTCGAAACACTGGCGCGCCATCGCGCCATGTCGTTAAGCGAGATTCACCGAGAAACAGGACTTGCAAAGTCGACGCTGCGCCGGCTGCTGGCAACCCTTGTTTCCCGTCGCTTTGTTCGCCGTTCGCTCTCCGACAAGCTTTACCGGGTGATGGTCACTCTCCCCGACATCTCGATCAGCCCGGTACCGCCAGGCCTTGCAATGGTTGCCGATATCGGCTTGAAACACGCCTTGATCCTGACCAAAAAAATCGGCTGGCCGTCCGACATTCACATTTTCGAAGAGCATTGGATGCGCATCGTTGAATCCACACGAGCGGTCAGCCCATTCGGCCTCTACCAGGGACAGGTTGACCGACGCCTGAACATTTTCGGTTGCGCCACTGGTTTGGCCTGCCTGAGCCAAATGGAGGAAGAACAGGTCCGCCGGCTGTTCGACGGCCCACAGTCGGATCCGCGTTTCAACCCACTGCGGCTAGGCATCACGTGGGAGAACCTTCAGGAACACCTGACCAGAACAAGGGAAAACGGCTACGCAACGCGTCACCCCCTCTATTTCGGTGAAACAGTCGTCAACGACAGGATTTCCGCAATTGCCCTGCCCTTGCGCCGTAACGCCGAAATCTGCGGCGGCATTACACTCCTTTGGCCGCGCGAAACACCGCCCGCGCCCGAGTTTGCAGCGATGTATCTGGGTGAGCTTCAGGAGACGGTCACGGGCATCGAAGCCGACCTGAACGGCTCGGTATCATCTTAAAAGTCGCGGCATCATCTGCTCACAAACCGAATTGGTCCGCGATCGCAAGGGCTGACATTCCGCCGTCGATGACGAGGTCATTGCCCTTCATCCATCGGCTCTCGTCTGAAGCCAGGAAAACAATCAGATCAGCAACCTCGTCAGGGTGACCGGGCCGCCCGACGCGCGCCACGTTTTTTGCCATCATCTCACCGAATGCTGACGCGAAATCGTCAAGGATGGCGGTGCTGACAGCGGCCGGACTGACCGAGTTCATCCGCAGATCCAATCCAATCAGCCGTTCCGTCTGGGCGATACCCCAGGCAATCACAGCCTCCTTTGAAAGATTGTAGGCACGGATATGGTCGATGCCGCTGGATTTGACGAACGCATCGAGACCGTTTGGATTGTCTAAGATCATCAGCGCCTTGACCTGCTCGATGTTTTCGCGCCATGCGGCGCCAGCGCGCGACGCTGTATTGACGATAGAAGCGCCCTTTTCAAGCTTTGGAACAAGGGCATTCGTCAATTGCACGAGGCCAAGAAAGTTCACCGCCAAAATGGTTGCCTGCAGGTCGGGGCGCGGTGGCAGACCTGCATTGTTGATCAGGCAGC
This sequence comes from Pseudomonadota bacterium, assembly GCA_039025395.1. GTDB lineage: Bacteria > Pseudomonadota > Alphaproteobacteria > Rhizobiales > Rhizobiaceae > Hoeflea_A. The sequence continues at coordinate 28,090 of JBCCOK010000017.1, read as the reverse complement.
TGAAAGGCCCCTCGGCTCGATCCGCAGCTCCTGCGATAGAACCGGGATCAGACATGTCCACCTTGATCCAATCGTCCGCATCAGTGGGTTCCGCGATGTCAAACGCAACCACCTCATAGCCCCGCGCCTTCAGTTTCCTTGCTACGCTGGCGCCTATACCCGTGGCTGAACCCGTGATCGCTGCCCGCATGAGATGCTCCTCAGATCAGAAAGCCGGAAGGTGCTGAAATGCAATGGGCCTCGGTGAAGGCAAGCACGCCGTCGCGCCCCATATTGCGACCAATGCCCGACATCTTGAAGCCGCCGAATGGGCCGAGCCCGTCCTGGGCAGCGGGCCCATGGCCATTGAGGTAGGTGTAGCCGGCCTCTATGCGGTACGCCAAATCCACAGCGCGCTCGGCATCCTCTGTCCAGATCGACGAACAAAGACCGAAATCGCTGTCATTGGCCAGCGCGATGGCTTCGTCTTCGGTTGCAAATTTCATGACCGGCAGCGCCGGACCGAATTGTTCCTCCCGGACAACTGAAAGCGCCGGGTCGGCATCATAAATCAGGGCCGGTCTTTGAAAGTAACCACCTCCGGCGACCAACGCTTCATCCGGAACCTGACCGCATTCACGCACGTTCGCGCCTTTCGAGCGCGCCTCGGCGATCATGTTTGCTACAATGCGAAGCTGCTTGGCGTTGTTGACCGGGCCCATGGTCGTCTCGGGCAGCAGGCCGTCCCCGATTACGGCCTTCTCGCAGCGCGCGGTCAGGCCGTCTACCAGCTCGTCATAGCGGCTTTCGTGAACATATAGCCGCTTGAGAGCCATGCAGATTTGCCCGGAAGAGGCGAAGGCGCCCCAGTAGAGCCGCTCAAAGGCTGCATCGTCGAGCTTTGCATCACTCAGCACAAGACCCGCATCGTTGCCGCCCAGTTCCAGCGTAACGGGCGTAATGTTTTCAGATGCGATCCGCATCACATGGCGTCCGATCTCGACGGAACCGGTGAAGTTGACGTTGCGAACCAGCTTGTGGCCGACAAGCGGATCGCCAATCCGTGAGGCCGAGCCGGTAAGAATGTTTACAACACCCGGCGGCAGCATCCGGGCAATCATTTGCAGCGTAATCGACGGCACCAGAGCCGAATTGGCGGAGGGTTTGACCACGACGCAATTGCCGGTGACGAGAGCCTGCGGCAGTTTGCAGCCAAGAATGGCAAGCGGCCAGTTCCACGGAACAACAAGTGCGGCAACGCCACGCGGTTGGCGGTGGACGAGCGTATCGAGCGCGGGCCCCTTGATTTCTTCGTCGCGGTCGAGCGCCTCGCCAAAATCCGCCGCCTGTTCAAATCGCTCTCCGATACGGGAAAGCTCAATCAGCGTTTCACGGGCAATCTTGCCGTGTTCCCGCGTAAACAGACGCGAACGCCAGGCGATGTCGGCTTCATCATCTTTCAAAGCGGCGGCGACGCGCCGCAGCCGTTGCGCGCGTTCGCCATAGCTCAACCGGGACCATGCTGGAAAGGCGGTGTGGGCCGCCCGGACAGCATCGTCGACATCCTGCTCCGTTGCCGCTGCCGCCTTGCCGACAAACTCATCGGGGCGTGCCGGATTGAAAATGTCATACAGTCCGCCATCCGATGCGGGCCGAGGCTCCCCGCCGATGAAGATTTCGGTTACCGTCGTATCTTCCGACATCGTCTTGTCCGTGTATTCGAGCAAGTCAGGCTTGGACAGGATCGGCGATCAGCGGAGCGGCAAGCCGCTCCGCTGAAGTGCCTGGACCTATTCGAGAATGCCGGCTTCGCGGTAGTAGCGCGCCGCACCGGGATGCAGTTCGGCAAGCCCACGTTTCGAAGCGGCGAATTCAAGGTTAAGTGCTGCCGCCCATGGCGCTTCCGATGTCACTTGGTCGATATTGTCCCAGAATGCCTTGGTCATCTGATAGACGGTCTCCTCGTCCAGGTCGGTACGCACACCGATGCCGACCGCGGTGTCGAAGGAGACCACCGGTCCATCGTTCTTCTGTCCCTCATAGAGTCCGGCGGGAATGCTCTCTCGGTAGCGCCATTGACCGAGAAACTTCTCCACCGCTTCACCCTGGTCACTTTCGGGACCGATAAAACGCATGTCTTCGGTTTCGGTGAACTGAATGAACTGACCGCAGGGGTCGAGACAGCCATTGACATAGACATCTATCTTTCCGTCCAGAAAGGCCTGGTAGCCGGTCTGCCAGTTTGCCTTGATGGCTTCGAAGTCCTCGCCGGCGACAAGACCGGTCGTCGCCTCGATCCAGCCGCGAGCTGCATTGTATGCGCCGCCGCCCTGAGGCCCGAGGAACACGGATGTGCCTTCGAGGTCGTCGAGCGTCTGGATATCGCTGTCCGCCCGCACCGCGAAGTGATAGGCACCGTAGGGAAACCACATAAGCAGGCTGAGATTCTTGGCCAGTTCCGCAGCCTCCGATTCATTGGCATACATGGCCTTGCCGCCGGCCATGAGATTGAAGACCACGGGACTGGTCATCGACATATCGAGATTGCCGCGCGCCACTTCCATCATGTGCAAAGTGGCGGCGCCGCCGCCTGAGACTTCAATCGAAAGATCCTCGACATTGTCGGTGACGACATTGGCGAATGTCGCCATTGTGATAGCCTGACCGAGGCTTGGCGCGATGGTCGCCATCTTGAGCGTCCTTTCCTGCGCGACAGCAGGTGCGGCCAATATCAATGCCGCAGCTGCGGCAGTCGTGAGTCTAAACATGGATAATCCTCCCTTGATTGAAAATGTTTGGGTTCATGCAGAAATAGTGTCGACGGGTGATGGTTCTCCCTTCAGAAACCGGTGGGCGACAACCAGCAGAATAGCGGCTGCAAATGCCGGAACGGCAATCGCCATACTTGGAAAAAGGATCGCAATCCCGGCAATGGAGCGGGCAATGCGCTCAAATGCAAACAGCCGGTTTTTCTCAAATCCCGTTAGCGCTGATGTCAACAGCCACATCGAAACCGCGAACGCCAGCACGATCCATCCGAGATCCAGCCAGCTGACGGTGGCGATATCAATCATCGCGTTGGAGGTCGGCAGTTCGCCGCCAAACCAGGCAAAAAGCACTTGGAGCTGATAGAGAACCGCCGGATGATAAACGAAGACAAAGGGGATTATGAAGCCCGCAAGCGAAAGACGCGCGGCCTGGAACCCGGTGCGCATCGGGTCCGCCTTTGCAATTGGTGCCGCCGCGAAGGCCGCAAGCGCAACCGGCGGCGTTACCGTGGAAATAACCGCGAAGAAAACGACAAAAAGGTGGAGCGTCAGTGGCGCGATCCCGACGGCATCGATACCGGAACTGAGCGCAATGACGATGATAAAATAAGTGGCGCCCGGCGGCAGCCCCATGCCAAGCACAATTGCACCAAGGCCAACCACGACAAGCGTACCGAAGAGCGGTCCCGATGCAAGTTGCGCCAGCAGAAGCGACAGGCGTCCGGAAAAGCCCGACACCTGGATCAGACCCACAATCAGACCGATGGCGGTAACGATGACGACAATCGACGCAGACATACGCCCGGCACTCACAAACGCTTGGTAGAGCCGGCGCCAGGACCGGAACGCTGGAAACAGCGCCAGCGAACAGACCATTGCGGTGATGAAGCCATAAAAGCCCGCCTTAGGCACCGATGGCTGGGCAAAAAGGAAATAGCTGAGCACCGCCAGTGGCAGGATGAACACCAGGCACTGGATTCGCTCGCGCCGTGTCAGGCGCTGCCTGTTTTCGGCTGGAATCGGGCCGACGCCCTGACGGCGGGCCTCGAAAAACACCGTCAGGAAGGTCCCGAGATAGAAGAAAGCGGCCGGTACAATCGCCGCCACCACGATATAGCGGTATTCGAGACCGATCTGTCCCGCGACGAAAAACGCCACCACGCCCATGACCGGCGGCATGATTTGACCGCCGGTTGATGCAGCGGCTTCAACGGCGGCCGAAAAGGCAGGTTTGAAGCCGGCTTTCTTGATTACCGGGATCGTCATCACACCAGTCGAGACCACATTCGAAATCGCTGCCCCGCTCAGCGTGCCGAAAAGCGCCGAAGAGGCGACTGCGGCGTGGGCGGCCCCGCCGGTAAAGCGCCCGGTGAGTATGTTGGCGATCTTCATCAGCAGATTGCCGGCGCCGGAGGCCATCAGCACAGCGCCGAAAACAATGAAGATCAGCACGTTTCCAGAAACGACCTGGAGCGGCTGGCCGAACATGCCGCCCGTCTGCGCCCAGAAGTTCAGCACCATGGAGCGCATGGATTGTCCGAAGGTACTCTCTGACCCGGCAAAGATCCCGGTCCATTCGGGAAGCAGCCCACGCACAAAGAAATAGACGATCCAGAAAACACAAAAGCCGACGATAAACGTGCCGAAAAGGCGCCATGTCAGATAGAGCGTAAGCAGCGTGGCAAGCGGAAACAGCCAGAAGTCCAGCGGTCGCGCCGAGGGCAACGCGCCGGCATCGACGGCGAACAGTTTCGCCACCCACAGGCTGAATGTGACAACGGAGACTGCCGCAAGGACCCAGTTCAGCCACCGCCATTTCATGGGAAGCGAAAGAAATGAGACGGCAAAGGCAAACAGGATCGGCAGCCCGAGAATAAGGCCTGTCGGCAGCAAGAAGGCGCGTTCAAAACTCCTGTAGCCCGCGCCCAGCCAATGCTCCCGCAAGAGAATGCGCTGATCCCGGCGTGACAATTCATCGAAACCCGAAGTCGTGCTTTCGATGAACCATCGAACAAATTCCGTTAACGGCCCGGAGGCCGCGTAAACCAGAATGACGAAGACAAAAAGGAACGCAATGAAATTTGCAGTTCGGATCTCCGGCGGCTGCGCTTCGTTCATCCCTTGCCCTCCGCGGAAGAGCGAAGGCGCTTTGCCTCCCAGAGATAGGCGTTGCGGGCTGTGGCGTTGATTTCCCGTTCGGCGAGCTCGGTCATTGTTGCCGCTTTCATGTCCTCGGCAGGTTCGCCAAGCGCAATCAGGTGATCGCACAGCTCAAGCCGCCATTGTGCGTCCTCGGTCGCCACAGCTTCTTTCATCAGATTGTCCGCACCGCCGGCAAGACGCGCCATATGCTGCGCCCGCTCTTGCGACGATAGCGTCCCGAGATTGGTCGGATTGCCGTCGTACCAGCCGAGCGTACCAGTGGCGAAGGCCTTTGCGGACCAACCGACCTTGCCGTAATATTCCTGAAGCCACGGTTTTTTGGCCAGTTCTTCGGGCAGCGTAAGGGAGGCTGCAATGTCGTCCATGGAGAGGCCCCGGTCCATCGCGTCGACGGTTGCGCGGATAACGTGGCGGATCGCTGCCGCTGTGGTTTTCAGGACCTCCTGAACGGTTTCGGCACCGAAAACGGGCATGGTGTGTCCTGGCGCCAGCACCTGCGCACCCAGACCTGCAAGGAGGTCGAGACTGTCTGCCCAGGCGGCAAAGTCGCGGTAAGGCGTGCCGCGAATGGCATAGAGATTGGGAAAGGCGTGATACCAGTTGTCGCCGGAAATAAGCACTTTATGCCGTGGCAGCCAAACGACCATATGATCTGCGGTTTCGCCGGGTGCCATGATCAGCCGCGCATCAATGCCGTCCAGATCAATGTCGCAATCGTCGTCTATGCGCTGCGTCGGTTCGATGAACCCGGCACCCAGCCCCTCCATCGGACGGTCGCCCGGTCCGCAGCCAAGCGAAATCCGTTCCCGGGGGCTGAGACCAATGCCGAATTGCGCTTGGGTACGCCGGCCGAGCGCCTTGTTCGGCGCGACGACGGCTTCATCAACATCGACAAGGTCTGATTTGAACGCGGTACTCGCGATGACAGGCACCGCGCTGTTTCCGGCAAACACGGTTGCGCCCGAAATATGGTCTCTGTGGCTATGAGTATAAATGATCCGTCCGACCGGCTTGCTGGTCTTGGCCTGGAATTCGGCCCAGATGTTTTCGGCAGCCCTGGTGCTTTCGGTCGTGTCGATGATCGTGAGGCTGTTTTCGCCCTCGATCATGTAGACATTGGACGCGGCAAAACCGACGGCGCCCCAGATGCCTTCGCCAATGGGCAGCACTGTTTTTGCGAACTGACTGTTGTGTTCGACAAGCGCTGCGTTTGGCATCATTCGCTCCCGTACTTCTGCGGCGCTGGCACCCTGTACCGCGCGGTGAGTTCGTCATCGACCTCCGATCCATCATAGAGGAACGGCAGAATCCCCTTTCGCATAGAACGGCCGCGCATGGCCTCGATTTGCGCATCGGAACGGGTAACACGCTGCGCCAAACGCCGGCCCCAAGAGGCAAGATGTTCGTAGAGACGATCGATTTCCGCCGCGTGGCCATCGTGTTTGGCAAGGTCGTTGAACTCTTGCGGATCATTCTTCAGATCGAACAGCATGGGACGGAAACCGCCTTCGGCATGCATCAGCTTGTAGCGGCCGTCAAACACCATGAAGAGTCGTGCATCGCGCGGCTCGAGGCCCAGACGCACACATTGTTGCGTGGCCGAATAGTCAAACTCGCTGATGACAAAATCGCGCCATGGCGGCGTCTCACCGTCGAGCCAAGGCTGCAACGACCGGCCTTCAATGATGTGCGCGGGCACCACACCGCCTGCGGCCTCGACCAGAGTGGCCGCGACATCGATCGACTCCACCAGCACATCACAGCATGTTCCACGCGTCGCATCCGCCCGCCCGCGCGGATCGTAGACGATAAGCGGGATCTTGACGCTTTGTTCGTGAAACAGGTCTTTCTCACCCAGCCAGTGGTCGCCGAGATAGTCGCCATGATCGGATGTCAACACAATCATCGTGTCATCGAGACGCCCGCTCTGTTCAAGGAACTCCAGCAGAACGCCCAACTGATCATCGCACTGCTTGATCAGACCCATATAAGCGGGAATGACCTTCTGACGCACGTCATCACGCTGAAACGCCTTGGCAATCTTGCCTTCCATATAGGCGGCGTAGACCGGATGTGCGTCGTCCCTCTCGCAGTCGTGGCGCACCGGCTGCGGCACACTGTTTGGGCCATATAGACTGTGGTACGGCGCAGGAACGATGTACGGCCAATGCGGTTTGATGTAGCTCACATGCGCACACCAGGGTCCTTCCGCCTGCTCAATGAAAGCCATTGACTGGCGTGTAAGCCACGGTGTTTCGCTGTCTTTTTCCCTTATGTTTGCCGGTATGTCAGCGTTGGCAAACATCCAGCCGGAAGCCGTGACACCGTCCTCGTCAATCCCGGCATTGGCGAAATCGGCCCACGGATTCTCGGACTGATAGCCATTTGCCCTGAGATATTCGTTGTAGGGCGAGCGCTTCTCATCATAAAAGCCATCCGGGCCTTCGCCCCAGAGCCCGTCATCGCGGATCCATACATCGAAGCCGCATTCCGCCTGACGCGCGCCGATGGTCGAATCCGGGCGAAGCCCGAGACGCTCCATACCGTCCGCGTCGGCCTTCATATGGGTCTTGCCGACGAGCCAGCACGCCATGCCTTCCCGCCGCAAATGATCGCCGAGCGTCATCTCGCCAACACGCAAAGGAAAACCGTTCCACTGCGCGCCGTGCGAAGACACGTAACGGCCCGTATAGAAACTCATCCGCGAAGCACCGCAAATCGGCGACTGAACGTAGGCGTTGGTGAACCGCACGCCCATTTCCGCCACGCGGTCGAAATTCGGCGTGTGCAAATGCGGATGCCCGGCACAACTGAGATAGTCGTAACGCAGCTGGTCATACATGATGAACAGGATGTTCATCGCAGCATGAGCGCGCCGATCACATATGGCATGTCAACTCCTCCCGGAATGACTGTGCCACAAGGCAGTCGCGCAGATAAGGCAAATTGTCATCTGTGCCACCTGGTGGCACAAACAACACACAAGCCGATCTATCTAAACGGAATGTCCCGCGTGGTCGGACGGCTGCGCCGTTTTGCTCAGCTGCTCGAACAGCCTGGCCACGGCCTCTGCGCCGGGATCGTTGTGGCCGGAAAGGTTGGCCTCCGAAATATAGGCAGCCCGCCCGGCGCGTGCGCGCGTGATTTGCGCGGTCGCATCGGCCCCCTCTCGCGCCGCCGACGCAGCCGCCAAGACACCTCCGGGTAAAGCTTCAAGCGCCGGCAGGAGCGCATCGATCATCGTGCGGTCGCCGGGGCGCGCACCACCGACCTGCTGGACACGGTCGAGCCCGGCCTTAAGCGCGCCGATGGCATCGCGGCCGCTTGCCGACGCGTCACCAGCAGCGGAAAAATAAATTGCTAGCAGCACGCCGGACGAACCGCCCATCGTCTGGCTCAGTTCAAGGCCGATGGCTCGGTACAGCTGTGTCAGATCGGCGAGCGGCAAACGGTCCAGGGCGTCGATCAGGGCGCGCGCTGCCGTCGCAAGCGTACTTCCGGTATCTCCGTCGCCGGATTTGGCGTCGAGGGCATTGAGGTCCGCCTCCGCCCCGATCAATATACCGCAACACCGCTCGACGAAGGCCCGTGTTTCGGGGTTCTTTGACGGCATGGGCTGGATTGGCGTCAAGCCGTCAGGCAATGGCAGTGTTGCGACCTGTCCGAGCGCAAGGCAACCCGGCCATGCCCACGGTGCAACCGGCGCCTGCAAAGCGGCCTCATCGGCCTGGCTGACCGGCAGCAGCGATACGGAAAAGCCGTGCATGTCGAGTGAAGTCATCATCGGCGCCGGGCCGACCAGCCAGCGAATTTGCGAGCCGATCCGCGAACGCGACAGCTCTTCCGCCAGAACCGACATTTCAAGAGGCGTTGCACTGCCAAGATTGTTGAGCAATGCCGCATGAGGACCGGGTCCGATATTTGGTGCCAAACGGTCGACCACCATCTCCATCGCATCACGCGCATTGGAGAAGTTGACCTGCTCTGCGCCTGCCTCGCCATGAATACCGAGGCCGAGCTCAGCCTTTCCCTCGGCGATGCGATCTTCCTTCGGTGAACCCGGTATCGTGCAGGTGTCGAGAGACATACCGATCGAAACAACACCGTTGATGACGTCCTGGGCGGCCTGTGCGACCGTTTCTAGATCCGCGCCCTGGTCGGCAAGCGCACCGGCAATCTTGTGGACAAACAGGGTGCCGGCAACACCGCGCGGCTGCGGAAGCTCGGGCAACGCCACGTCGTCGTTGACAACCACCATGCTGACCTTGTGTCCGAAAGCCCGCGCACGTTCAGCAGCAAGTCCGAAATTCAGCCGGTCGCCGGTATAGTTCTTGACGATAAGCAGGCATCCGGCTTTGCCGGTAACGGCGAGAATTCCGGCAAGGACGGCGTCCACGGAGGGTGAGGCAAACACTTCGCCGCACACCGCCGCGGTCAGCATGCCGCGGCCCACGAAACCGGCATGGCTTGGCTCGTGACCGGAGCCGCCGCCCGAGACCAGCGCCACTTTCGACCTGTCCCAGTCCGAACGGACCACGACCTTGATATGCGGGTAACCGTCGAGGCGTGCCAGCCGTCCTCCGGCTGTGCGCAATGTTCCATCGATAGCCTCGGTGACCAGCGTTTCCTTGGTGTTGATGAATTGCTTCATGGCCAGTCTCCTCAGGCGATACGGCCACCGCTGGCATCGAAAAACAGCGGATTGCGTGGTTGGATGGCGACAGTGTCCCCGGGTTCAAGTTCGGTATGGACATCGGTCAGTGTCACGATGTCATGGCCGTCCAGGTTCAAATGGAGACGGGTCTGGTCACCAAGATGTTCCACACGCACGACCGTCGACGCCCTGCCCTCGCCCTGGACGATATGTTCCGGGCGCAGGCCGATCGTCCGGGCCTGCGACGGAGCGCCGCCGAACATGTCTGCGGGAAGCGCATTGATCCGCGGCAGACCGAGGCGGCCGGCAACATAGAGGCTGACCGGGTTTTCATAGATCTCTCGCGGCGCGCCAAATTGCACTAGCCGTCCATGATCGAGCACGCCGACATGCGTGGCCATGGTCATGGCCTCAATCTGATCATGGGTGACGTAGAGTAGTGTTGCACCGAGGTTGGATTGAATGCGCTTCAACTCGATGCGCAATTCAGCGCGAAGTTTTGCATCCAGTGAACTCAGCGGCTCGTCCATCAGGTAAATTGTCGGTTCGCGGACAAGGGCACGGCCAATCGAGACCCGCTGCATCTCGCCGCCAGAAAGCATCGTCGCCCGATTGTCGAGCTTGTGGTCGATTCTCAGCACTTCGGCGACTTCGGCAACGCGGCGCTCGATCTGCTGAGGTTGCGTTTTGAGAAGCGGCGAACGCAACGGAAAAGCCAGGTTGTCGCGCACGGTCATGTGGGGATAGAGAGAATATTGCTGAAAGACCATTTCGACATTTCGCTGTGCCGGCGTGTCATCGACGACCGAATGACCACCGATCTGCACGTCGCCGAAGTCAGGTCTCTCAAGTCCCGAAATCAAGCGCAGCGTGGTGGTCTTTCCGGCTCCCGTCGGGCCAAGCAGCACCACAAAGGCACCGTTCGGTATGGTCATTGTCAGATCGTCGACGGCGGCCACATCACCATATGTCTTCGACAGGTTTTCAAGCCGAACCTCAGCCATGAGACAGAACCCCCTGATTGAGGTCTGACTTGAGCGCACGCCCCGACTGATTGTCGAAAAGGGTAACGGTCCTGCCGTTGAAATCGATGCCTACATTTTCGCCTGTCGTAACCATCTGGTCGGATGCAATGCGCGCCTTGAGTTCGCCGCTTTGCGTGTTGATCGTCACGATTTGGGTTGTCCCGAGATACTCCGCCGCAAGGATCTCGCCCCTGAATGCGCCATCGTCGTTCAGGGTGATATGTTCCGGCCGCACGCCATACACCATGTCGCCTTCGAAAGCCTCGTGCATCGGTGGTGTGGGCAGGTCATGATGGTGCAGCTTCACGGTCTCCACGCCTGTCCCGACACTGCCGTGAAAGCGCAGAAAATTCATCGACGGCGAGCCGATAAAATCGGCCACGAACATGGTCGCCGGCTTGTCGTAAATATCCTGCGGCGTGCCAAACTGCTCGATGACGCCATGGTTCATGACGACAATCTTGTCGCCCATCTGCATCGCCTCAAGCTGATCATGTGTCACATAGACCGTAGTCGCGCCCATCCGGTCATGCAGTGCCCGCAATTCTTCGGCCATGCGTTCGCGAAACTCCGCGTCGAGCGCCCCGAGCGGCTCGTCCATCATGAATGCCTTGGGATTGCGAACGATTGCCCGGCCAAGCGCCACGCGCTGGCGGTCACCGCCTGAAAGCCCGCTCACGGATTTGTCGAGAATATCCTCGATCCCGAGAATGCGCGCGACCTCACTGACCTTCTCGCTCACTTGAGCCTTCGTCATGCCCTGCGAGACGAGCGGGTAGCTGACATTCTTGCGCACATTCATATGCGGGTAGAGCGCGAACATCTGGAACACGAATGCAATGTCGCGCTGGCGCGCCGGCATCTGGCCAACTTCCTCTCCGTCAATGAAGATCTCACCGGAGGTCGGCAGTTCGAGGCCCGCGATCATGCGTAAGGTTGTTGTCTTGCCGCATCCGGAAGGACCCAGCAGCATGAAAAACTCACCGTCTTCGATCTTGAACGATGACGACTGCACGGCGGTAAAATCGCCGAATTCCTTTCTCAGATCCCGCACGACAATCTCAGCCATTCCGTTACTCCGGAAAATGGCTGACGATAATGAACATCAGCGTTCCGACCAGCGTCACGATAAACGAATAGGTGTACGCCCAAAGGACAAAGGGTTGCATCAGCATGCAGACACCGATTGCAATCAGAATGGACGCGACCAGTTCCCAGGGCCCGCGGCGAAACCGGGCAAGTCCGCTTAAGAACGCGCTCATTTTCGCACCGCGCCGAAGGTGATACCGCGCAACAGATGCTTGCGCAGCAGGATGGTGAAGACCATCACCGGGACGAGGAATAGCGTCGCTCCGGCCGCAACCGCCGGCCAGTCCTGCCCGCCCACGCCTATGATCGTGGGAATGAAGGGCGGCGCCGTCTGAGCAGTGCCGGACGTCAAAAGGACAGCAAAAGCATACTCGTTCCACGAAAAGATCAAACAAAAGATGGCCGTTGATGCGATGCCTGTTGCTGCCTGCGGCAGAACGACCTTGTAAAACGCCTGAAACCGGGTGTAGCCGTCAATCAATGCCGCTTCCTCGTATTCGCGGGGGATCTCGTCGATAAATCCTTTCAGCAACCAGACCGCCAGTGAGATATTCACCGCCGTATAGAGCAGGATCATGCCCAGATGCGTGTCGGACAGCCCAAGAGTCCTGAACATCAGGAAAATCGGAATCGCCACGGCAATCGGCGGCATCATGCGTGTCGACAATATGAAGAACAGCAGGTCGTCCTTGAGCGGAACCCGGAACCGGGAAAAGGCATAGGCTGCCAGCGTGCCGAGAAACACGGACAGGAATGTCGAACCGAACCCGATAATGACCGAGTTGATGAACCGCTCGCCGTAGCGCGACGGCCCGGCAATCACCATGTCGCGGTTACGGACGATTTCCTCGTACCATGTGGCCGGTGGCGGCAGCGCTTCCAGCGCCTCGGGGCTGACCCGCGTTCTTGTCGTGAAAAGGTTGACGTAACCCTCAAGCGATGGCTCGAAAAGAACCTTGGGAGGATAGGAAATCGCATCGACCGGCGATTTGAAGCCGGTTGTCAAAATCCAGACGAGCGGCAGAAGCGTGATCAACGCATAGCCGACGACCAGTGTTCCGGCGATCCATTTCTGCGCTGCCGACGGCTCGGTGATCGAATAGCTGCTCATCGTTCTTTCACCTTGTTGAGCGCTTTAACATAGATCGATGCGAGCCCGAATACGGTGACGAACAGAATGATCGCATAGGCCGAGGCATACCCCGTTCGCCACTTTTCGAAGGCCTCACGCTTCAGATTGATCGATGTCAGCTCGGTGATCGACCCGGGGCCGCCGCCGGTCAGTTGAACCACCAGATCGAACATCTTGAAATTCTCGATGCCGCGGAACAGCACCGCCAGCATCAAAAACGGCAGCACCATAGGCACGGTAATCGTCCAGAACTGACGCCACTTGCTGGCGCGATCGATTTCGGCCGCCTCGTAAATGTAATCGGGAATCGATCGTAAGCCCGCCAGGCAGATGAGCATCACGAACGGCGTCCACATCCACGTATCGACGATGACGATCGACCAGGGCGCCAGCGCGACATCGCCGAGCATTTCGAAAGAGGACGGATCGACACCGGTGAAAAAGGAAACACCGTAATTGAACAGGCCGATTTGCGGCTGGTAGAGGAACGTCCAGAAATTGCCGACCACGGCGGGCGACAGCATCATCGGCAGCACGATGATGGTCGTCCACAAATCGTTGCCGCGGAACTTTCGGTTGATCAGCCAAGCCAGCGCGAAACCGATCAGAACCTGCAGCAGGATCGTCCAGAACAGGAAATGCGCCGTTGCCTGCATCGTCAGCCAGATGTCGCCGTCGGTCAGAATGCGCTCATAATTGCGAAGCCCCACATAGTCGACTTCGCGGTTCGGGCGGTTCGCCCGGAAATTGGTGAAGCTGAGATTGATGGTCCAGATCAGCGGGAAGATATTGACCGCCAACAAAAGAAAGATTGTTGGCGCTATAAATGTCCAGGCAATCGCCTTGTCCGAAAAGCCTCTGACCTTGCGCGCAAGGGCCGGTGGCGTGGCTTTCGCGACGCGATCAATCGGTGTGTCGGACATCGGATTTCTTCCTGAGGATCGAAATTCTCGCGGTTATCCCGCAGTCAAGCGTCACCAATGCATATCAGAAAAGGAAAGCCCGGCCCAAACGGGCCGGGCCGGTTTTGTTCAAAGCTTGCCTTCGTCCTCGAAGGTTTCGGTCCAGTCGACAATCAGCAAGTCAAGCGCTTCTTGTGCAGTGCCCTGGTCGGCCACGACATAGTCATGAAGCCGCTTTTGCATCGCAAGCAGCAACTCGGCATAGGCCGGCTCCTGCCAGAAGTCCTGGACACCGTCCATGGCGAGCAGGAAGTCCGCGGCAAACGGCGCACTGTCCTTGAAACCCGGGTCGTTCAGAACCGCAACATGGCATGAATAACCACCGAGGTCCCACCACTTTTTCTGCACGTCTGGCTGGGCGAACCATTTGATGTATTCAAGCGCCGCATCCTGTTTGTCGGAATAGGCAACGACTGAGATGCCCTGCCCGCCAAGCGTCGATGCTTCGACATTCTGGCCGGGATTGACGAAGAAGCCGATCTTGTCGCCGCCGACGTCCGGATCGGCGTAAAGGCCGGGGAAGAAGGCGAACCAGTTCATGGCCATGGCCACCTGACCGGACTTAAACGCATCCAGCGACTGCTCCATGTAGCTGTCGGTGTATCCCGGCGGTGTGCAGCACTCGTAAAGCTCCTTGTAGAATTCAAGCGCCTCAACGGCCTCCGGCGAGTTGACAGCACCTTCCATCAGGTAGGAGCCCGGTTCTGTTTCGTATTTGAAACCCCAGGCATAGAGTGCGCCCGTGGCGCCCATGGTAATCCCCTCAGAGCCGCGCTCGGTGAAGATTGAAACGCCATATCGTGTCTGGCCGTCAATCTCCCTGCCCTGGAAAAACTTGGCGACTTCCATCAGCTCCATTTGCGTGGTCGGCGGTGCGAGGTCGCGCCCGTACTCAGCCTTGAATGCCTCCTGCAGTTCGGGCTTCTCGAACCAGTCCTTACGATAGAACCAACCATTGGCATCGCCCATGGCCGGAAGCGCGTAGTAATTCGGCGTGCCTTTCGGCCAGGTTGAATAGGCATAAACGGTCGCGGGCGCGAAATCATCCATGCTGATGCCTTCAGCATCGAAGAAGTCATTGAGCTTGACATAATGGCCGTTTTCGGCGCCGCCTCCGATCCACTGGCTGTCACCGATCAGCAAGTCGCAGAGCTTGCCGCCGGAGTTTAGTTCATTGAGCATCCGGTCAGCAAAGTTCGGCCACGGCACAAATTCGAACTTCATCGTGTGGCCGGATTGCTCTTCGAATTCCTTGGACAATTCGACAAGCGCGTTTGCCGGGTCCCACGCGGCCCAGCATAGAGTCAGTTCTTCGGCCTTGGCCTGTGTCGCGCCAAGCCCGACTGCAGCAACCAGCGATGTGGCGGCAAGAATCGTCATAGACTTCATGAAAACAAACCTCCCAGTTACGAAGACGCGGAAGCACACGTCTTTCTTGAGCACGTTCAACCGTGCGTGACCCAACGCTAATTGACATACGTACGTCAAGTCAACGAAAATTATCGACGATGTCCCGTGAAGGTGGATTCCAGCGTCTAATCCACAGTTTGCGCGTAGGACGTTACCGGTTCAGCAAGCGCTTTTCCGGAATTCCGGGCGTGCAATCGGGCATTCGGACCGGTCTCACCTAAGATTTTCGCGCATGATGATATCGATACGGATTTGCTCCTGCGCCATGAAAATCTGCACATCATCGCACTTCGCCCGCAAGACGCGCAGCGCGCTGCGTGCAAGATGTCCGACATTCTGCGCAATGACCGCATCGATTTCGTTATGCCTTAGCGCCTGTTTCGTGGTCGGCGTCAATTCATGCGCCACCACCACCAGGTCGCGAAGCTTTCCGCAGGTCCGCAACGCATCGAGCAAGCGCCCGTTTCCCGGCCCCATCGAGTAGACCCCGACAAGGTCCGGATGCGCCCGAAGCGCCGAAAGGATAACCTCTGAAAGCCGCTCTACATCGCCATGGAATTCTACCGTCGGCAGCGTGCGCAGAGACGGAAAATCGCTGGCGATCACCTCATCGAGGCCAAGCCGTCGCTCAAGACTGTCGCGGGACCCCAACGAGTTGGTAACGACCAGAATACTGCCATAGGACGCTTTTACGAACCGGCCGAGCAACACGCCCGCAGTCCTGCCTGCGGCGAGATTATCGACACCGACAAAGTGATCGCACTCAGAATGCGGCAGATCTGAAACGAGGGCGACAACAGCGACGCCGTTTTCCTTCAGCCGTGCAATCGCGTCGCGCACCTGCGGCGTCTCCGGCACCATCAGGCCTACGCCATCGACATGGTGCCTGTTGAGTACCTGCAGCGATGACACGACCGCATGCGGATCCTCCGCGTCGACCGACTTGATCGTCATGCTGACGCGATCGGTCAGTTGAGACGCGCTGGCTTCCTTGAGCGCACCGCGCAATGTGTCGACGAACTGGTTCGATCCTTCAGGCAGGACGAAGACGAAGTTGTAGACGCGTCTTCGCGCCAGATTGGCTGCATGCGTATCGCGGACATAGCCGAGCTTCTGCACCGCGGCCTTGACTCGCTCGGCATTTCTTGGGCGAACACCCGTCCGCTCATTAAGAACCCGGTCGACTGTCGACAGGCTGACACCTGCCTCCCGCGCAATGTCCCTGACGGTCGGCTTTTCCATAGCGCCTCCTCGGCGCAAAAATGGATCAGTAAACTGACATACGTCAATCAGTTTTATGATCAACCTCAATATTTGGTCAATTTCGGTGCAAGCCACGCCGTATAGGCACGCCTCAACCAACGCTTTGGCTTAAGCGAACAGGGACAAACTGCGAACGGATTTTCTGCTGGTGCAAACATGCGCACTGATCAGAGGTTCGCGCAATGCAGTCACGGCGACAGCTCGGCAAGCGCGCGGATACTGCCGAGGCCCGGGCCGGACTATTGCAGACGATGACATCGCAGGCCTGCCGTTGAGCCCGGGTCAATTTGCGCTGGCTGTCACTCAAACACGCTTGGAGGGTAATTGGGTATGGACCCAATGGTCGCTTCCTCTCCATACCCTATTGGTGTGTTCGGTGGTGACCGAGCAAGAGTATTTTTTCAGAAACTTTGTTGACACCTCCGCGCCGTGTGAAAAAGTTACCTTCACATGCTGTCGGAAGAACCAGAACCGTTGACATCTGATCAGGTCGTAGCCGTCTACAACGTCAGCGGTGATCATCGGATGGTCCTTCTGTACGAGAATGCCTCCAAATGGTTTTCTCCAGCCGATGCTTATCCCGGGCTCGGCGAAAAAGTTCGCGGAACCCATATCGGCATTCCTCCCGCACATGGTCTGCGCCCTGAAGTTGCCAGGCTATCGCTCACAAATGCATCGACCGGCGCTTGCCTGAAGCGAAATGACCCCAATGGGCCGTCAGACGGTGTTTCCCGCGCATTGAACCCACACGAGGCTTCCAAAGGGTTCGCCAATGCAATGATCGATTTACGCAACGAACTTGTAGACAGGCAAAGCCGGCAGGCATGTATGGCGGCGCTGCTTGCTCCGGGGCTTTCCGCGGCAATTCCTGCACTGCGGATGGAGAGGTCGCCGTGAACCGTGCAATGGCCGGGTATGTAAGAGTGGTCGATGCCGTCAACTATCGGATCGGCCGCGTCATGATGTATGGCATTTTCGCGATGATGGCGATCCTGCTGTGGTCATCAATATCCAAGACCTTCTTCCTGCCTTCGCTGTGGACTTTGGAGACCGCACAGTTTGCCATGGTCGCCTATTACATCATGGGTGGGCCCTATTCGGTGCAACTCGGATCGAATGTCCGCATGGACCTCTTTTACGGATCGTGGAGCGCAAGGCGCCGGGCGTGGTTCGACTCTTTCACGATATTCTTCCTCATCTTCTATCTTGGCGTTCTGCTCTATGGCGGCCTTGGTTCAACGGCCTACTCGCTTGGCCATTGGGGCAACGAACCCATCGGCTTTTTTGGTCAGATCGCAGGCGGCTTCTTGACAGGCGGACCGGATGGGGCGGCCGAAATCATCGGCCGCACGGAGCGCAGCCCGACCGCGTGGCGGCCCTATCTTTGGCCGATCAAGATCGTCATGTGCTTCGGAATTTTCCTGATGCTTCTGCAGGCCGTTTCAGAGCTGTTCAAGGATATCGCCTGCCTGCGCGGCTACGGATGGGGGCGCCAATCCGATGTCGTATGAAACGATCGCCATATTCATGTTCGCGTCCATGATGCTGATGCTGTTTACCGGTCAGCGCGTCTTCGGTGCCATCGGCGCCGTTGCCGCAATTGCCGCTCTTGCCCTTTGGGGCACGGGCGGCCAGGACATTCCGTTCACGGCGGCGATGAAGCTGATGACATGGTACCCGCTATTGACGCTGCCCATGTTCATTTTCATGGGCTACATCCTGTCGGAATCGAAACTCGCCGATGATCTTTACCGCATGTTCCATGTCTGGATGGGGCCCGTCAGCGGCGGCTTGGCCATCGGCACGATCGGACTGATGGTTCTGATATCCGCGATGAACGGTCTTTCCGTCGCCGGCATGGCCATCGGTGCAACGATAGCCCTGCCCGAACTGCTTCGTCGCGGCTACGACAAGCGCATGGTCACCGGCGTAGTCCAGGCCGGATCGTCCCTCGGCATCCTCGTGCCGCCCTCGGTGGTGCTCGTCCTTTATGCGATGATCGCCCGCCAGCCGGTCGGCCAGTTGTGGCTCGCAGGTGTTGTGCCCGGTTTGCTGATGGCTGCAATGTTCATCCTCTACATCGCGCTGCGTTGCCGTTTCCAGCCGGAACTGGGACCGGCACTGAAGGACGAGGCACGCACCATGCCGCGGGCTGAAAAGCTCAAGCTGCTGCAGGCCGGCATTCTGCCGCTGGCGATTTTTGCCGCGATGATGGTGCCCTTCGTCAATGGCTGGACATCACTGGTAGAGAGTTCGGCCATCGGCGCCCTGACGGCACTCCTCGCCGCTGTCCTGCGCGGTCGCATGACGCGCGCGGTTTTTGAAAACAGCACCCGTCAAACACTGGCGATCTCCTGCATGTTCATGTGGATTATCCTGGCGGCGCTCGGTTTCGGGGCCGTTTTCGACGGGCTTGGCGCCGTGCGCGCAATCGACAATCTGTTTACCGAACAGCTCGGACTTAACCCATGGATGATACTGATCCTGATGCAACTGAGTTTTCTGCTGATGGGCACGTTTCTCGACGACACCGCCATGCTGGTTATCGTCGCGCCGCTCTATGTACCACTGGTCGCCGCACTCGGTTTCGATCTCATCTGGTACGGCGTTCTCTATACGATCACCACACAAATCGCCTACATGACACCGCCCTTTGGCTACAACCTCTTCCTGATGCGCGCCATGGCGCCGCCGGAGGTTACGCTTTTGGACATCTACTCCTCTATCATTCCTTTTGTCGGGGTGATGGTTGCATGCCTTGCTTTGATCATGATCTTCCCGGAGATCGCGCTTTGGCTGCCTCAATATATTTACGGAAACTGAGAAGAACTCCGAAAGGAGCGGGCATACAGACCATAATGAAGAAAGCTCGGAGATAGATATGACAACACGACGCAAGTTTCTGAAAACAGCCGGAATTGCCGGCGCAGCGACACTGGCCGCACCGGCGGTCAAGGCCCAATCACCGATTAAATGGCGGATGCAGACCTATGCCGGACCGGCCCTGGCTGAACACGTGATCAAGCCCTCTATCGATGCATTCAACAAGGCCGCCAACGGTGAGATGGAAGTGGAGCTGTTCTTCTCCGATCAGTTGGTGCCGACAAGTGAACTCTTCCGCGCCATGCAGAGAGGCACGATCGACGCCGTCCAGTCGGATGACGATTCGATGGCATCGCCGACGGAAGTGACCGTTTTCGGTGGTTACTTCCCCTTCGCCTCGCGTTATTCGCTTGATGTACCGGTGCTGTTCAACCAGTACGGTCTCAACGAAATATGGGACGAGCAATACAGCCCGCTCGGTGTCAAGCACATTTCCGCCGGGGCTTGGGATCCATGCCATTTTGCCACAAAGGATCCGATCAACAGTCTTGAGGACCTCAAGGGCAAGCGGGTGTTCACCTTCCCGACAGCCGGGCGCTTCCTTTCGCAGTTCGGCGTTGTTCCGGTGACGCTTCCCTGGGAAGACATAGAGGTGGCGGTCCAGACCGGCGAACTTGACGGAATTGCCTGGTCGGGCATCACCGAGGACTACACAGTCGGATGGGCCGACGTGACGAATTACTTCCTCACCAACAACATATCCGGCGCCTGGGCTGGCTCATTCTTTGCCAATATGGACCGCTGGAACGAACTTCCCGAACACCTCAGAACGATGCTGCAAATGGCGTTCGATCAGTCCCACTACTATCGCCAGTGGTGGTACTGGGGCGGCGAGGCACAGTTGCGGGTCCATGGCACCAAGCTGCAGCTGACCACCATTCCCGACGAGGAATGGGCAACTGTGGAAAAGGCGGCGGTCCAGTTCTGGGATGAGATCGCGGCCGAAAGCCCGACAAAGGCGAAGGTTGTCGAGATATTCCGGAAATACAATGCCGACATGGAAAAGGCTGGACGGCCTTACCGTTACAGCTAAGGTCAAACGGCGGGGTGGGCGAATGCCTGTCCTGCCGCCTCAACAATGGACCGGACCATGACCTTTGACGAACTCAAATCCGCGGCGGCCGACGGCACCATCGACACCGTTCTTGCCTGTATCATAGACATGCAGGGCCGGCTGATGGGCAAGCGCTTCGTCGCCGGTCATTTCGTCGAAAGCGCTTATGAGGAAAGTCACTGCTGCGATTATCTTCTCGCAACCGATCTCGAAATGGCGACACCGGACGGTTACGCGTCGACCAGTTGGGAAACGGGTTATGGAGACTATGTCATGAAACCGGACCTGACGACGTTGCGGCCGGTGCCATGGCTCGAAGGAACCGCACTGGTTCTTTGCGACGTCCTTGACCACCATACCCATGAGCCCGTTCCGCATGCGCCGCGTGCCGTGCTGAAACGTCAGATCGAACGGCTGTCCGCAATGGGGCTATCCCCGGTCATGGCGACGGAGCTGGAGTTCTTCCTGTTCGAAAACGCCTACGACCAGATCCGCAAAGACGGATTTCGCAACCTGCAGCCCATCAGCGGCTACAACGAGGACTATCACATCTTTCAAACCACCAAGGAAGAGGCGATTATGCGGCCGCTGCGCAATCACCTCGTCGCCATGGGCGTGCCGGTCGAAAACACAAAAGGCGAAGCGGAAGCCGGTCAGGAAGAGTTGAACATCCGCTATGCCGATGCGCTCGCCTGTGCGGATCATCACACGCTTGCCAAACATGCGGTCAAGGAAATCGCCTGGATCAACGGACATGCAGCAACCTTCATGTCAAAATGGGACCATCGGCGCGTCGGCAGCGCTTCGCACATACATCAGTCGCTTTGGCAGGATGGCGGCAACGCGTTTCAAGACGCAGGTTCTGAACTCGGCATGTCGGATCTGTTGCGCGGCTACCTTGCGGGACTGCTCAAATACACTGCCGAATCGACCGTATTTCTGGCGCCGTACGTCAATAGCTACAAGCGGTTTGCCAAGGGGACATTCGCGCCGACACGATCCGTCTGGTCGGTCGACAACCGCACCGCTGCCTACCGGCTGTGCGGTGCGGGAACAGCCGGCGTGCGCGTTGAATGCAGGATCGGCGGATCCGACATCAACGCCTATCTCGCTCTCGCCGCGCAGCTTGCAGCAGGTATCGCAGGCATCGAGGAGGAGCTTACGCTTCAGGCACCCGCCGCCGGTGATCTTTACGCGGCATCCGATGCGCCCGAAATTCCGAAAACGCTGTCGAAGGCAACTGAAAATCTGCGCGGTTCGGCCATGCTGAAATCGGCGATGGGCGAAGATGTTGTTGCGCACTATGTGCGGTGCGCCGAATGGGAACAGGAAGAATTTGACAGGGTCGTTACCGACTGGGAAGTCGCCCGCGGCTTCGAAAGGAGTTGAGGATGTCGGAATGCATGACGCTGAGAGCAAACTGGTCCTTTCCAACGTCCATACGCTTCGGCGCGGGCCGAATTACCGAACTTCCCGAAGCCTGTGCCGAAGCCGGGATGGAAAGACCCCTCTTCGTGACCGACCGTGGACTCAAGGATTTGCCCATAGCGGCACGAACGCTGGACATCTTGGATGCAGCCGGCCTCGGTCGATCGATCTTCGGCGATGTCGACCCCAATCCGAACGAGATTAATCTTGCCGCGGGTATCGAAGTCTTCAAGGAAGGAAACCACGACGGTGTCGTTGCCTTCGGCGGCGGCTCCGGTCTCGATCTCGGCAAGATGATCGCCTTCATGGCGCGTCAGACCCGCCCTCTGTGGGACTTCGAGGATATCGGCGACTGGTGGACCCGCGCCGATGCTGACGCCATCTACCCGAACGTCGCCGTGCCCACAACGGCCGGCACCGGCTCGGAAGTGGGCCGCGCAGCGGTCATAACCAATTCCGACAGCCGTGAAAAAAAGATCATCTTCCATCCGAAGGTCATGCCGGCCGCTGTGATCGCGGATGCGGAACTGACCGTAGGCATGCCGCGCGCCATCACCGCAGGGACTGGTATGGACGCCTTCGCCCACTGTCTCGAGGCCTTTTGTTCGCCCCATTATCATCCGATGAGCCAGGGTATTGCCCTTGAAGGGATGCGTCTGGTCAAAGCTTTTCTGCGGCGCGCATACAACACGCCGGACGACCTTGAAGCCCGTGCCCAAATGATGTCGGCAGCTATTTCAGGCACCGTTGCCCTGCAAAAGGGACTTGGCGCCATTCATGCGCTCAGCCATCCGATCGGCGCACTCTACGACACGCATCATGGCACCACCAACGCTGTTGTCATGCAACCGGTGCTGCGCTTCAACCGGCCTGCCATCGAAGACCGTCTGGCAATGGCTGCAGACTATCTCGGCATAGCCGGTGGCTTCGACGGTTTTTACGCCTTTGTCGGTGAGCTGAACTCCAGCCTGGACATACCCGAAAGCCTTATCGCATTGGGCGTTACGGACCCCGACATCGACCGCTTGGTCGCAGGCGCGCTCGCAGACCCAACACGTGGCGGCAACCCTGTTGAAATGACGGCGGAAAACACCCGCGCGCTCATCTCTGAGATCGTCGCAGCAGCTTAGCGTTTATTCCGCTGCAAGGCGCAGGGTCGGCGTCTGGGGCTCGTCTTCCTGCTCGACACTTTCCACCTGCGGCTTCTTGCGCCGATAAACCAGTGCAAACGCCGCCGGCGTGAAATAGAACGAAACAACCGTCGACAGAAGAACGCCGCCCGCAATTGCAACGGCAAACGGTGGCCAGAACGCGCCACCCCCGAGGATCAGCGGCAGGAAACCGCCAAAAGTCGTGACCGTTGTGGAGACGATATGGCGGCTCGAACCGGTAACGACGCGCGCCATGGCATCCCGGTCGCCGCTGCTGGCGTCGGCATCCCGTTGCAGCCCTGTCAGGATGATGATGCCGGCATTGATCGATACTCCGATCGAACCGATGACGCCTATGATGGCGCTGATGCCAAATGGAAATTGCATTATTGCCAACGACAGAAGCGACAGCCCCGCGGATAGAACGCAGATGATCAGTGCCACCCCGGTCAAACGAAAGGAGTTGAAGGTCAGAGCAATCGTCGCGATGGTAAGCGTCACGATCAAACCGACTGAAGCCAGAAGGTTCCCGACTGTGTTCGAACGCGCATCGCTGTCACCGCCAAGCGACAAGGAATAGCCGGGCGGCAATGCGAACCCAGAACCGTCAAGCGCGGTCAGCACATCCTGTAGCGCTTCCTCGGGCAGGATCCCCGGTACGATGAAGGCCTGGATCGTGTTCTCTCGAATGCCGTCTGAACGGGTGATGATGCTTTCCGCGGGTTCGACGACCGGTGTTGCCAGTTCCGACAACGGCACGGCGGGGAATGAGCCGTTTGCCGAGGCTTCCGCCGCTCCCGGGACAACAATCGGCATCGTCGAGATGGCGTTCAGATCTGCCCGCAGGCCGCTTCCGAGGCGAACCCGAACCGGCAGGCTTTCGGTACCTTCCACCAGCGAACCGCCGGTTATGCCGACAAGTGCCGTATTCAGCTGCGCCGCAATATCGGCAACATCCAGCCCCAGAAGTCGCGCCTTGACCTCGTCGATTTCGAAACGGATTTGGGGGGTGCCGCCATTAACGCCGGCGCGCGCCACCGTGACCATCTCAAGGTTAGCCATAACTGCACGCACCTCGTCACCGAGTTCGCGCAATATGGCGATATCCTGGCCCTTGATTTTCACCTCGACCGGTGCTGCGACGGGCGGACCCTGAACGAGGTTGCGCACTATGATCTGGGCATCAGGGTATTCAGCATCGAGCATGGGTTGCAGTTCGCTCACGAGCCGCACAGCGTCGGCGTCGCTTTCCGTCGTGATCATGGCCTGCGCAAATCCCGGTTCGCGCGAGCGGTTGCCGACGATGTTGTAGTAGAAGGCCGGACCTGATTTTCCGATGCTCCAATAGACACTGCGCACGCCGGAGTCAGCGCGCAGGCTTTCATCGATTGCCATCGCCGTTGCAGCCGTCGTTTCGATCGGCGTTCCGCCGGGCATGTCGATTTCGACGTAGAACTGGTTGCGGTCAACG
This sequence comes from Pseudomonadota bacterium, assembly GCA_039025395.1. Taxonomy (GTDB): domain Bacteria; phylum Pseudomonadota; class Alphaproteobacteria; order Rhizobiales; family Rhizobiaceae; genus Hoeflea_A. Next base: position 3,658 of record JBCCOK010000017.1, on the reverse strand, counting down.
CCGGGAAAAAACTGCGCGGTAAGCGTCGGAAACGCTGCAAATCCCAACACCGGGAGGATGAGAGCAAGAGCAATGGATCGTATGGGATTGGAAACCGAAAGCCGGATTGTTGCTTCAAACAGCCGCGCCAGCGGTGGGATCGAAATCCCGGTGCTGAGCATATTGCCCTGCGCCCTGTCCGGCAAAAGCCAACCGGCAAGCGCCGGTGTTACGGTCAAGGCAATCACCAGCGACCAGAACAGCATCAAGACGACCGCGATGGCAATCGAGCCGACGAAGTCGCCGGGCGGTCCCGGCAACAGGATCATCGGCATAAAAGCCAGAGCCGTCGTCACCGTGGATGCGACCAGCGGCGCAGTCAGCCGACGCACAGCGTCGCCGACCGCCTTTGCCCGATCCATTCCGTCCTGCAGGCGGCGGCGGATCTCGTCGGTCATCACGATCGCCGCATCCACAAGAAGACCGAGCGCAACGATAAGCCCGGTCACCGACATCTGGTGGATCGGCAATCCGATCATGTTCATCGTGGCGAGGGTCGCCAGACTGACGACCGGCAGGACCAGTGCGACGATTGCTGCCGCGCGCACCCCAAGCGTAACGAACAGCACCGCCACAACCAGCCCCGCGCCGATGGCCATATTCACGCCGACCTCGCTCAGCCGGTCGATCGTGTAACCGCTTTGATCAAACAGCAGCAGCTCCTGAACGCCGATAGGAACATTCGGCGCTCCGGCCGCCAACTCGTCGCGGACAAACCCCATCCAACGATCGATCTGCACGCCATCTTGCGCCAGCACGCCGATCAGAACCGCCGGCATGCCATTGGCGATGGAAATCTCGGATGATGGTGTGCGAGGACCCCGATCAACCTCGGCTATGTCGCCGAGAGATACGACGGCGCCATTGCTGTTCTTGCGCAACACGACGCTGCGGATACGGTCGAGGGTTTCGATCTCACCGGTGACGTTGATTGTCAGATCGACATCGGACTGCAGCCGTCCGGACTGAACCTTGCCGTCGGCCTCAGCTATCCGTTGCGATATTTCGGCAGCGGTAAGCCCCAGGGCAGCGGCTTTGTCCATATCGACGCTGACGAGAATCTCTTCTTCGGGCTGACCGAAATATTCAACTGCGCGCGTTGAAGGGATTGACCGCAGCCGGTCGCCAAGCGCTTCGGCGTGGCGGGACAGCAATGTCAACGGATGGTTCGGATCTTCAGCAGCGACCGCGATCACCGCCGAATAGGCGGAAATCCCCTCGGCATCGAACTCCGGTTCCTGGACGCCCGCCGGAAAGGTGCGTCGCGCGTCCTCAACAGCATCCCTCGCTTCGGCCCAGACCTGTTCAATCGTTGCTTCGTCGAGCGTCTCGAGCAGCTCTACCGAAACGACCGAAACACCGGTTCGCGAAACGGACGTCACCTCGTCCACTTCGGCAATCTTGCGCAGCTGCTCCTCGATTTCGGCAGATACAAGAGCTTCCACGCGCTGTGGATCTGCGCCCGGGAACTGGGTCGTCACGGTTGCGAAAAGATTTGTGATCGTAGGGTCTTCCTGGCGCCCGAGGGACAGGAACGAAGCGAGCCCCGCGGAGACAAGAACAAGAATGATCAGGGCGACGAGTCGGGGCTGGCGAAAGGTCAGCGTCTGCATCGGCCTGTCTCCCTACAGTGAGGTAAAGTTGACGCGCTGTCCGACCGTGACACGCTGGGGGCCTTGGTCGATCAGCACTGTGCCTTCTGGCAGGGATCCGCGTACGAAGACCCGGTCGTTATCGGCATGCAAGATTTCGACCGTTGCAGAGCGCACGATTTTGTCCCGGTCCGCGACAAGCATGGTCCATTGGCCGCGCACGCCCTCTTTCAACGCCGTTGTTGGTATCCAGATACCTGGCGCATCGATCTGTCGGCTCACACGAAGTCTTGCCGTTTGTCCGAAAACGGTGTCGCCGTCGGCCGAAAGTTCGAACAATGCCGTGCGGGTTCGGGTCACCGGGTCGATGTCGGGGCGAAGATTGATGAGCCGTGCCGGTTGCTTCGCGCCACCAATCTCGATTTCGACTTCGGTCAGATCCGACTGGTCAATATCCAGAGGAATCCCGATCCTGACCTGCGGGGGTGCCGATTCAACCAGTCCGAGAACCGGATCGCCCGGCCGCAACGTTTCTCCGCCGTCGACTGGCCTCTCCGTTATTCTTCCGGCGAAGGGCGCATAGACGCGGGATTTCTCGAGACGCAAGGCCATGTCACGAAGCGCCGCATCGAGTTCGTCGACCCGGGACAAGAGCTCGTCCTTGCGCGCCAGTGCCTCGTCCAGACGCGCCTGGCTGGTAAATCCCCGTTCGGTCAATTGGGAGTTCCGTTCGACCGTCTGGTCAGCGAAACGGAGCTGGGCAAGGACCGCGTCGCGCGACGCTTCAAGCCTGTCCTGTTCCGCCTCAAGCAGCGAATCATCGAGCCCGGCGAGGATTTGGCCGGAGGCAACGATATCGCCCTCGTCCACGAGGATTTTCTCAAGCTTGCCGCCGAGTTCGAACGACACAACCGCTGTTCTTTGCGATTCCAGCTGTCCGATAAAAACCCGATCGACCGTGTAGCCGGACTCAACTGCCAGCGGAGATACGGAAACGGTGATTATGGCGGCGGCATCTGGCGGCGGTACGGCTTCGGCCCGGCGCGTCAGTTCGCTGGACGCAACTCTTACCGCAACGACAGCGAAGGCGACTACGCCGAGCGTAACGCTGATCTTGATGAGGCCTCGAAGGCCCCGGCTGAACCAACCGGACGTTTGCTCTTTCGGTTCAGGCGGCGTTGGCGTTGTCATCATCAGCCCCTCGCTAAGTTAACGATACTAACATAAGTTAGAAATGCTCACTTTGACAAGGGGTACGCGATCTGCGAGAGGTTGGATCATGATGACTGAACAAAAAAACGAGTCGGGCTTGCTTGCCGAATCGCAGCAGCAGATGGTCAAGAAAGGCTACCATCATGGAGATCTGCGCGCAGCGCTGATCGAAGCGACACGGCAGTTGGTCGAGGAAAAGGGCCCTGACAGCTTCTCGGTTTCCGATGCCTGCAGGCTTGCCGGTGTTTCAACAGCAGCACCTTACAAACACTTCAAAGATAAGCCGGAAATGCTGACGGCCGTTGTGATCGAGGGCATGGTAAGGCATCGCGCCAACACGCTTGCCGCCCTTGAAGGCATAGAGCGGGGGACCCATGCAAGGATCATCGCAATCGGTAAGGAATATCTCAACTTTGCCTTACGCGAGCCGGGTATCTTTCGCCTCAAGTTCGGCGGTTTTACCGACAGGATTGTCGATCCGCACCTCAAGGAAAGCGGTGAACAGACTTTCGGCGTATTGCTGAACGAAGTCGCAGCCTGTCTCGGCGAGCCGGAAATCAACGATGAAGTGCGCCGCCGCAGCTTCATCCTGTGGAGCTTCGTCCACGGCCTTTCATTTATACTCTATGACAAACAGCTGTCGGATATGGGCGGTCATGTCGATCTCGACGCTTTGCTCGGAGATGTCGCAAAGCGCATTTTGTCCTAAACGGCGGCCGGCGTGTTTCGCTTAGAGCGTTTCTGGTTTAGCTTGAAGCATTTGATGGCGGAAGATCGGTTCATTCGGGTAGGCGCGTCGCGCAGCGCGATGTGGG
>JBCCOK010000016.1:0-81576 GCA_039025395.1 Pseudomonadota bacterium | reverse complement strand
GAGCTTCTCCTGGCTCATGCCTAGCATTGTCCGTCGCAACCGGATCCTGCTTCCCACATGTATGTCGATGGGATTTGGCTTCTTTTTGCTCACAACAGTGTTCATGTGCGTGTTTTCCTTTCAATGCAGCAATATTTGCTACCTTGTTATTGGCACTGGATCCGCTTTTTTACTGTTTTCCATCGCCCGGTAAGGAAAGTCACGAAGCAAATATACCAGCTAGTCTCAGTTACGACTTCATTCTATGCAATTTTAGGGTAATTACGTCAATTGCCGTGCCGGACAAAACTGTAGCGAGAAACCAAGCCGCCCAATATTAGCACACCTGTAATCAACCAGAAGGCTAAATTTGTATTCCAGTTGTTGACTTTAGCGTGTATTTTTGTTGGCAATTCTACGTCGACAAAACCAATCACGTTTTGTGACATTCCGGCCATAATGCGGCCTTTGCCGTCCGTCACCGCCGATATCCCGTTGTTTGCTGCGCGAACGAGCGGCATTCCGGTTTCTACGGCTCGAAGCTGTGCCTTTCGAAAGTGCTGATGCGGGCCCGGCGTGTTACCGTACCATGCGTCGTTGGTGACATTGACGATGAAATCTGCGGGCGGCCCCTCGGCGGCCATCTCAGCCGGAAATATGACCTCGTAGCAGATCATTGGCAGGAAGCGCCTGTCGCCATTGACCGCAACACTCGATCGGCGGCTGCCGGCTGAAAAGCCGCCCGGCGTCGTGGCAATGGTGTCGAGGCCTGCACGCTGAAGCAAACCCTCGAACGGCAGGTATTCCCCAAACGGCACCAGATGCACCTTGTCCGCTGCAGCAATGATCTGCCCTTCGTCATCAATGGTGTAAATCGAGTTGTAGTACCTCGTCTCCTCGCCTGCAGCGCCGCTTTCCTGACGAACGGCACCGGTGATCAGCGTCTGGCCGTCCTGAAGGGTCTGGCCGATCATCGCAAGGGCCGCCGGATTGCTGGTCAAAATGAAGGGAACGGATGTTTCAGGCCAAACAATGTGTGTCGGCTGACGGCCACTTTCGGGCGGGCGGCTGGAAAGCGACAACAGCGTGTCGAATATGCGGCTGCGTTCATCATCGTCCCATTTTTCCGACTGGTCTATCGAAGGCTGCACCAAGCGGATGACAATATTCTCATCTGCATCGGGCATGGGTTGCGACAGCTGCCAGTAGCCATATCCGATATGGGCCGAGCACAACAGCACAGCAATGGCAAGTCCCGGTACCAGCCCGCGGCGTGTTGCAATCAATGCTGGAACGGAAAAGACCACAACAGCAAGAGCCGACATGGCAAATATTCCGACCACTGCCGATGATTGCATCATGACCGGAACCGGCATGGCGCCATAGCCTATGGCATTCCATGGAAAGCCGGTCAGGACAAAGCTGCGCATCCATTCGGCGAGGCCAAACCCCGCTGCCAGCACGCAAATCCGCCCCAGACCGTCGGACCACAAAGCCCGCGCAAAAGCAGTGGCAAGCCCGTAGAAGATTGCCAAAAGGGCGGGCAGCCCGAAAACCGCGATCGGGAGAGCCCAGGCGAATTGCTCGGCCTCGATCAGCAGCGCGTTTGCGAGCCACCACAGACCGCCGGTGAAGTAGCCGAAACCGAACCACCATCCGGTCCAGAAAGCCGGCCGCAACTTGCCGAAAAATCCGGCATCCGGATCGCCGCTGGCCCCGTCAAGAAGCCAAACCAAAAGCGTGAAGGAGATGAAAAGGACGGCGAAGAAGTCAAACGGCGGCAGTGACAGGACGCCAAGCGCACCGGCAAGAAAGGACAGCGCCCAGCGCCGCACACCCCAAAGCAGCATGATCCTGCCGGCCAGATGCTCCATGTCCCCTCCTAAAGCAACACGCGGTGCGGCGCGGCGGATCACCGCCGGTGCGATGTTTTGCACTGTTGCGCGCGGGCGACCACCCGACACGAATCAGACGCAATAGGTTTATAGCAAAGGAACTGCACCAAGACTCGGTCAATTGCCGATCGGTGGATGTGCGGCAGCACCGTTCTTTATTGCGATGAAGTCCCCTGACCATCGGGGCTTTTGCCGCCAGGGCCTGGCTGGCTGCGCTCGATCTCTGCTTTCGGGAGGCGCCGCCGACGCTCGACCATTCGGCGGCGCACAATACGCACGCGTTTAATGCGCCGCGGATCGGCATCAAGAACGTGAAACTCAAATTTCGGAAGAGCCCTGACGACTTCGCCGCGGGCCGGTATGCGGCCGAGCGCCGAGAACATCAGGCCGCCAAGGGTATGAACGTCCTCGGCCAGATTACCGAACTCGAAATCCTTGCCGACGACCTTGGCGATATCGTCAAGTTCCGCACGGGCATCCGCGACGAACACATCTTCGGAAGAAACGGTGATCATCTGCGCGTCGTCGTCGTGTTCGTCTTCAATATCGCCGACGACCATTTCGACGATGTCTTCCAGCGACACCAGACCGTCGGTGCCGCCATATTCATCAATCACCAGCGCCATTTGCGTGCGTGTCGCCTGCATACGCTGCATGAGGTCAGTCGCGAGCATTGAAGGCGGTACGAAAAGAACGTCGCGCACGATACCAGCTTCATCGACGGTCTTTGCCAGTTCAACGCGGGAAAGATCAAAACGAACCGGCTTGCTCTGTTTCTTTTTTGCAGCGGGACCGGAACCGTTTGCGGCCTTCGAGGCTCCTCCATTACGCGATGCGCGCCGACGATCGCCAGCCTGTTTGGTAATGTAGGCAACGAGATCGCGGATGTGCACCATGCCGCGCGGGTCATCGAGGGTATCGCCGTAAACCGGCATTCTCGAGTGACCGGATTCCTCGAACATCACCATAAGCTCATCAAGCGTAATCGTCAGGTCGGCCGCCATCATCTCGGCACGCGCCACCATCACATCTTCCACCCTGACCTCGCGCAGCCTCAGAATGTTGTGAAGCATCGCGCGTTCTTCTGGCGTGAAGGCTGTGCCGAATGCTCCGTCCGAGGACAGGGCATCGGTCAGATCTGCACGTAAACTTTGCCCGTCGGATGTCCGAAACATCCTGAACAGCTTCGACCACCAGCTTTGACCGTTTCGCTCCGGTTGGGTGACGACGACGGGAAGCTGCCTACTTCCAGGATCTTCGCTGTCGCCGGATTCCTCAGAGACAGCCGAATTGTCTTCGGGCACCGAGGTGGTGGTTTGCTCGTTCATCGCTTGTCAAACAGAGATTGAATTCTCATAGGGGTCAGATAGGTCCAGTATCGCCAAAATGCGAGTCTCGTGATTCTCCATCACGCCCGCATCCGCATCCACTACATGATCATAACCTAGCAGATGTAAAAATCCATGCACCAGAAGGTGGATGAGATGGTTATCAAAATCAATCGAAAGTTCTGCAGCCTCGCGCGCAATCGTCTCGCGCGCCAGCACGATGTCGCCAAGCAGCGGGCCGGGCTCTTGTCCGGGATGAAGCGCACGCGCCGGAAAAGAGAGAACGTTGGTGGATTGATCCCGGGCGCGCCAGCGGCTGTTGAGGGTTCGCATCACCGCATCGTCGGCGAAGACGACGGAGAGCTCGCTGCCGCCGCGGCGGAACCGCTGACCGGCATGCTCGACCAGATAGGCCTGAGCCGCCGCAATCGTTTTTCCGCAAAAGGCAAGGAGCGTTTCTTCATACGGCCAGCCGGATGCCTCGATTGCAATCTGAATGAAAATCCCGTCGCTTGCGTCGATCGTACCCGTCATTCAACGTCCGGTTTGCCGCTTTCGGCGATCATGGCATTCTCGGCGTCATAGGCAGCGACAATGCGGGCGACCAGTGGATGGCGGACCACATCCGCTTCGCCGAAGCGTACGGTGACCACACCTTCGACGTCCTTAAGCACATTCAGCGCCTCGACGAGCCCGGATTTGACGCCACGCGGCAAGTCTATCTGACTGGGATCGCCGGTAACGATCATGCGCGCGTTTTCGCCAAGCCTTGTGAGAAACATCTTCATCTGCATCGCCGTCGTGTTCTGAGCTTCATCAAGGATAACGGCGGCATTTGCCAGGGTGCGCCCACGCATAAATGCCAGTGGCGCAATCTCAATAACGCCGGCGGTAATCGACCGCTCGACCTTGTCGCCGGGCATCATGTCGTAGAGCGCATCATATAGCGGCCGCAAATAGGGATCGACCTTCTCCTTCATGTCGCCGGGCAGATATCCGAGGCGCTCGCCCGCTTCGACAGCAGGGCGCGAAAGGATGATTTTCTCTATAACACCACGTTCCAGAAGTCGCGCTGCATGGGCAACGGCAAGGTAGGTTTTGCCCGTGCCGGCAGGACCGATGCCGAACAACAGCTCTGCCCGGTCCATGGCACGAATATAGGCATCCTGGTTCGGTGTTCGGGCGACGATGGTCTTCTTGCGGGTCGACAGCTGCGCAAAGGTCATCTTGGCGCGGTTTTCCATGGTCGGCAGCGTTAGCTGGTCATCGGCCGCCACCGACATGCGTATGGCGCCTTCGACATCGGATGTCTGCACCTCCGCGCCTTCCTGCAACCGGTCATATAAATAATCCAATGCGCGACGCGCCTGATTGGCGGAGATCTCGTCGCCCTGAATGGATACCTGATTGCCGCGCGCGCGAGCGTCGACACCAAGCCGCTGCTCGATCAGCGCGAGGTTCTCGTCAAACTGTCCGAAGAGTTCGCTGGCAAGACGGTTGTTTTCGAATGTCAGCACGACGTGGGTCGTATCTGATGCGCCGGCACTTGTACCGGCCTTTTTCTTAATCGCATCGGGTCTGCTCAAATGGTCGCACTCCCGGATTTGCCGTGCAGTGGCTCCGCAAATAGCGAATTCGTTCCTGTTCGGTTTACCTTCACCTTGACGATTTCACCGATTTGCGACGATTTTGCATCGACGACCACGGGCTGCAACCATGGCGAACGGCCAATCAGCTGCCCGGGTTCGCGGCCAGGCTTTTCGAGAAGCAGGTCTATCGTCTGCCCGACACAGGCTTGTGCGAACTCCGACTGATGCTGACGCAGAAGCACCTGCAGGCGTTCCAGCCGGTGCGACTTGACGTCTTCGGGGACATGGTCATCGCGTTCGGCGCCTGGCGTTCCGGGTCGTGGCGAGTATTTGAACGAAAAGGCCTGTGCATAACGCACAGTTTCGACGAGCCTCAGCGTACCCTCGAAATCGGCATCGGTTTCGCCCGGAAAGCCAACAATGAAGTCGCCGGACAGGGCTATATCCGGGCGCGCCGAGCGAATGCGCTCGATCAGCGCCAGGTAATCGCTCGCCGTATGCCGGCGGTTCATGGCTTTCAGGACACTGTCTGAACCGGCCTGGACCGGCAGATGCAGGTAGGGCATCAGTTTGTGAAGATCGCGGTGCGCTTCGATGAGTGCATCGTCCATATCGCGTGGATGGCTGGTTGTATAGCGCAAGCGTTCGAGGCCTTCGATGCCAGCCAAACGGCGCAACAGTTCGCCGAGACCCCATTCGCGGCCGTCGTCGCCTTCGCCGTGCCAGGCGTTAACATTCTGGCCCAACAACGTGATTTCACGCACACCGGCGTCGACGAGCTGGCGGGCTTCGCGTTCGATCTGCGCGACAGATCGCGACACTTCAGAACCGCGCGTATAGGGAACAACACAAAAGGTGCAGAACTTGTCGCAACCCTCCTGTACGGTCAAAAACGCCGTGACGCCGCGCGCAGCTACGATCTTCTTTTTTGGCTCGGGAAGGTGGTCGAACTTGTCCTCGATCGCATATTCGGTCTCGACAACCTTTTCGCCCTGTCGCGCCCGCGCGAGCGCTTGCGGAAGGCGGTGATAGGTTTGCGGTCCGATCACCAGATCGACGATCGGCGCGCGGCGGATGATTTCCTGACCTTCGGCCTGGGCGACACAACCGGCCACGCCGACCATTAGATCGTTGCCTTGCTCGGCACGTGCCTGTTTCAGTCTACGGATCCTGCCAAGCTCGGAGTAAACCTTTTCAGCAGCCTTTTCGCGAATGTGGCAGGTATTGAGAAGCAGAAGGTCCGCCTCGTCCGGATTGTCCGTTTGCTGATAGCCCTCAACAGAAAGCGCATCGGCCATGCGTTCGGAATCGTAAACATTCATCTGGCAGCCGTAGGTTTTGACAAAAACCTTGCGCGTGTTCGCCTCAGCGACGGCTGGGGTGCGGTCGATCCGCTTTCTCGTTGCTTCTGTCAGCATCGTCAGATCCGAAATTCAAAATTCACGAACGGCCGGCAAAAGCCGGAATTCCATTTCTTGCAGGTTTCCATAGCAAAGATCACAACAGGCAATTGCCACTGTCAGCAGCCGAGTCAAGCCAAATCCGCCCGCCATGGCAAATGGCGCCGCTGAATTTGCGCCCTGAAAATGTCACCAAACGCTTCAAACCGGCTCTTTACCTGACGTTCCATAGCCATAAAGCTGCTGCTGAAGCATGCTTCGCACCTGGCCCTCGATTTCCCGCGTCACCTGCTTGCGGTTGCTGTTTTCATCATAGTTTACCGGCTGCCCGAAACAAACCTGAACGTCCAGCGCACCCTCTTTAAGCACGCCTATCAGATGCGGATTGATCTCCGTATCGCCGGGCCAGGCTGCCAGCGGCCGGCCGTATCGGCCGAGCGGAATACCGTTGGCGTGGGTATAGGCAATCGCTACCGGCTGGATGGAGACCGAACCTGTCGGCGAGGTAGCAAGCGCAGATGCGGCAGCACCGAATAACGAACTCTTGAATTCCAGCACACGGTTGCCGTCGGATGTCGTGCCTTCGGCAAACAGAACGACGATCTCCCCGTCTGCCAACCGCTTGGCGACCTCCGAAACCTGCTGGCCGGTCTGCCGCCGACGTTCGCGCTCGATAAAGATTGTGCGCTGCCAGCGTGCCAGCCAGCCGAATATCGGCCAGTCACGCACTTCGGATTTGGCAATGAAGACCACGTCGGCCACTGATGAAAGAACGACAATATCTTTCCAGCTGCTGTGGTTCGCCGCGAGCATCAACGGACGATGGGTATCGAGTTGGCCATGGACAACCACTTTCGTGCCCAATAGCCGAACGGCAATCCTGTGCCAGCGGCGCGGCAGGTACCAGGACAGACGCCAGCCGAAACGGTTTGACAACAATTGTACCGGCAGCATCACCGCTGTCACGAGCACAATCAGCGTCAGCACGATTGCAATTCGGATCCATGCGATCATCGCAACGAAACACGTCCGCGGGCGTCGGCCTCACACTTCGGATCGGGCATGCTCAATCTTTTGCCTTGTCCAGCGGTATTCCGTAGAGCTCGAGGCGGTGGTCGACGAGCTTGAAGCCGTGTTTGCGGGCTATCTTCTCCTGCAACGCCTCGATTTCGGCGGAGTGGAACTCAATGACCTTTCCGCTCTTCAAATCGATCAGATGATCGTGATGTTCGTCCGGGACGGTTTCGTAGCGCGACCGGCCGTCCCGAAAATCGTGCCTTTCGATGATACCGCTGTCTTCGAACATCTTGACGGTGCGATAAACTGTGGAAATCGATATGTGCGGATCGACCTCGACGGCACGCCTATACAGTTCCTCGACATCGGGATGATCGGCAGAACCATCAAGCACGCGGGCAATGACGCGCCGTTGTTCGGTCATGCGCATACCGCGCTCGACGCAAAGCTCCTCAAGCGACTTCAGTTCATCTGCCACGCGCAACCTCACAGCAGTCCCATTGGATCACTTGCGACGCGATCACCGGAGCGCGGCAATTCTCCGTTGTCGCCTGATCCCGAATTGTCAATCACAGACTTGGCCTACCCAAGATCGAGGCGCATGACAAGCGCCGCCGCGCGCGCGCCGCTGTCGTGATCGTAGTAGGCGGCCCTTTCTCCGACACGCTTGAAGCCGAGTTTGCCGTAAAGGGCGATAGCGGCATCGTTGCCTTCATCCACTTCCAAAAACAGCGCTTGCGCGCCTTCGGCCCGCAGGTACCGCAGCACCGCGCCCATCAGTCGCCACCCGAGCCCTGACTGGCGGTGCCTCGGTGTGACGGCAAGTGTCAGGATCTCGGCTTCCTCGGCAGCCATACGGGCAAGCACGAATCCGCCGGCGCGATTTCCGCGGCCGGGTCTTTGGGCAACAAATCCAAACACCGGGTCCTGATCGAGGAGCGCGCGCAACTCGCCATCGCTCCACGCGCGCGGGAAACAACTGGCATGCAGGTTGGATGCCGCGGCGCAATCGTCTGAAATCATCTGCACGATTTCGAAATCGCCGCTCCCGCGAAAAAACGACGAAGCAATCATGACTCTACCGACAGTCGCTGCACCGCAAAGCCGGTCTGAGGCTTTGCATCTGCGGCACGCAGGTAGAGCGGTTTCGGCTTCTCTCGTTGGCTACCTGCATCGGCGGCGAGGCGCGCAATCGTTTCAACCGGCGCAGTGGCAGCTTCACTGTAAATGGTCCATCCCGCATCCGTCATAAGCGATGCGCCAGAGCCGATGAGCGCCGCGTCGTGACGCTGCGCCAGCTTTTGGGCATCGAACAGCGAAAGTGCCGCCGGAGGGCTGACGGCCGCCCCGGTTTCATCGTAGAGCCGGGCATAAACTTCGCCACGCCTCGCATCAAGCAAGACCAGAAACGGCCTACCGCGCGGCGCTTCAAGAGCAAGACCGTCGAACACGGTAACGCCGGAGGCAGGCACGGAAAGCGCAAGTGAAAATCCACGGACGGCCGCAACCGCTATGCGCACACCGGTGAAAGAACCGGGGCCGACGCAAACGCCAAGCTGCTGGACGTCATCATACCCAACAGCTGCATTATTTAAAGCCGTTTCGATGACCGTAAAGAGGCGCTCCGCATGGCCGCGACCGATATCCTCGACGCACCTGGCAAGGACCTGGTCCCGGCTGGCGTCGTAGATGCAGGCGGCACACAAATGCGCCGCGGTATCGACCGACAGTGTTATCATGGGTTTCGGATCGTTGGCTGCACGAGGCCGATCAGGAAATACTTATGCAGCGCGCGGTTAACTGAAAGAGATGTGTACTCTTCGTGCTTCCTGAGGGTGCGCTGCGCCATAGGCCCGCCAATTGCGTATCGTCTGTATTGCGAATGCCGCTATCCGAGGGCTGCAACGACGCTCTTCGTCGCCGCGATAGTGAAGGTCAGCTCGCGGCGATCAAGGTCAGACCGACTCGACTTCCTGGACTTCCGGAATGAAGTGACGCAGCAAATTCTGTATGCCGTGCTTGAGCGTCGCCGTCGAAGACGGGCAACCGGCACAGGCACCCTTCATGTGCAGGAAGACGCGCCCGTCCTTGTAGCCCTTGAAAGTGATATCGCCGCCGTCCTGGGCGACCGCCGGACGAACTCGCGTATCCAGCAGTTCCTTGATTGTTGCAACAATCGGCTCGTCGGTCTCATCGTAAAATTCGCCTTCATCGGCAGCCGCGGCGGTTTCGGCTGACTGCAGCATGACAGGCGCGCCTGACATGAAGTGTTCCATGATCGTGCCGAGGATCGCCGGTTTCAGATGCTGCCACTCTGCCCCATCCTTGCTCACGGTGATGAAATCATAGCCAAAGAATACGCCCGTAACACCGGGAATGGCGAACAGCCTTTCAGCAAGCGGTGAAGCTTCCGTGGCGGTTTCGACGTCTCGAAAATCGGCCGATCCGGCTTCGTATACAACCTTTCCCGGCAGGAACTTCAAAGTCGCCGGATTGGGCGTCGTTTCTGTCTGGATGAACATTGTTTTTCGCTCCTTGGCGGCATCTCGGCCATTGCCGCTCGCCTCCACTTACCGCCCCTACTTGTGTGGAAAATAAGGTACAAACCGCCGCACTTCAAGAAGTTAAGCGCACCTCGGTAGCCTCAGGACAACGCTTCGATATCCTCATCGCTCAGTTCCGCCGGAATGACCGTGACGGGAATCGGAAACGCCGCGCCGCGACCTGCAACCGACGAGACAAGCGGTCCCGGACCTTCCTTCGCCGAGCTGGCGGCGAGCACAAGAATCGCGATGTCCTGGTCTTCCTCGATGAGTGCGTGGATTTCGTCCGTGGTCTTGCCCATGCGGATGGTCAGTTCCGGTTCAATGCCGACATTCTCACGGACCTTGGCGGCAATACGCTCGAGCGCCGCATCTGCTTCTTCGCGCGCTTCGGCTTTCATGATCTCCTCGACACCAAGCCAGTGCTGAAAATCACCCGGTTCGATCACGTAGATCAGAACAAGCACACCATTTGTCCGCTTGGCCCGTGTGGCGGCATAGCGTACGGCCCGCTCACACTCGGGCGTATCGTCGATCACCGCAAGAAACTTGCGTCGATGACCTTCTTCTCTGGACAGGCGTCTGGAAACCATAATGCAAATTCTGCCACCGACCCTGCGGCACGGCAAGCGTTAGTTCATGGGCGTTCATACCCAACCTAGGCCGGCCTAGTGCACGAGTCCGATAATATCCTTGACCTCGTTGATCGTCTTTTCAGCGATCGTGTTGGCGCGATTGCCGCCATCTTCCAAAACACTGTCGATGAAAGACGGATCCGCTTCAAGGCGTCGCATTTCTTCGGCGATCGGCGCCATGATTTCAACCGCAAGCTCCGTCAGGGCCGGTTTGAACGCCGAAAACTGCCAGCCGCCGAACTGTTCGATCACGGATGCCTTGTCCGTATCGGCAAGGGCTCCGTAGATGCCGACCAGATTGTCTGCTTCCGGACGCCCGGCGAGACCCACAATGTCGCGCGGCAAGGGCTCTGGATCGGTCTTAGCCTTGCGGATCTTTTTCGCGATCATGTCGGCATCGTCCGTGAGGTTGATGCGCGACAAGTCGGAGACGTCGGATTTCGACATCTTCTTGGTACCGTCGCGCAAACTCATGACGCGCGGCGCAGGGCCGCCGATCAAGGGCTCGGTCAGCGGAAAGTATCCGCTGACCTGCTCTTCGCCCAACATCATGTCAACACCCAGCCCGGCTGCAGCGATACGTTTGGAATAATCGATGTTAAACTTCTGCGCGATGTCGCGGGTCAGCTCGAGATGCTGCTTTTGATCGTCACCGACCGGTACGTGGGTGGCCCGATAGACAAGAATGTCGGCAGCCATGAGAGAGGGGTAAGCGAGAAGCCCGAGAGACGCGTTCTCCCGGTCCTTGCCGGCTTTGTCCTTGAACTGTGTCATCCGGTTCATCCAGCCGATGCGGGCGACGCAGTTGAATACCCACGCGAGTTCAGCATGGCCGGGAACGCGGCTCTGATTGAAAACGATGTGTTTTTGTGGGTCGATGCCCGAAGCGAGAAAGGCAGCGGTAATGGCGCGCGTCTGCGCCTCCAGATCGTCGTGGACCAGTTGCGCGGTAAGGGCGTGCAGATCGACGACACAATAGATGCAGTCGTGATCATCCTGGAGCGCGACAAATTTGCGGATCGCGCCCAGATAGTTTCCGAGATGCAAATTGCCCGTCGGTTGCACACCGGAAAAGACGAGCGGCTTAAACTGCGACATGAAGGTTCCCGAAAGCTCGGTGGCTTGATTGATTTCGCGCCGGTTTATGCACCGGTGCCGACCGGCGATCAAGCAAATTCCAGTGTGCCGACGTCACGCTGGCTGCAGGAGGTCCCAGGTGTTTCCGAAAGGGTCGGCAAATACGGCAACGGTCCCGTATGTTTCGTGGCGAGGTTTTTCCAGAAAGACCACGCCCTTGCGAAGCATTTCGGCATAATCGGCGGCGAAGTCGTCGGAAAACAGAAAGAACCCCACACGGCCGCCTGTCTGATCGCCGACCCGAGCGCGCTGCCGGTCGTTGTCCGCACGCGCGAGCAGCAACGATGAACCGCCGCCGCCGCGCGGCCGCACCAGCACCCAGCGCTTGCCTTTGCCGAGATCCGTGTCGGCGACCAACTCGAAACCCAATGTGCGGACAAAGAATGCAATGCCCTGATCATAGTCGGGCACGAGAAAGGTCACATGGGCGATGTACGCCATTGCAGTGCCTCCTCCATCAGACCTGTTTTTCCGGCGTGCGTCTGACCATCGACAGCATCTGCTGCCTGTCCATCGCCCCGGTTGCAAAGACAAAGGCAAAATATATGAGAGCGCCACCGCCTATCACCGCCGCCATCAAGACGATGCGCGTCAGAAGGCTGGCATCCAGCAGCGTCGTTGCCATCAGATTCATGACAACAAGGAGACAAACGCCCATCAATGCACTTCCGGCCACAATCAGCGCCAGCCGCCGCCATGTCGTCGATGTCGGCCGGAGTTCTTTGCCGCGATATAGAACGCCGCCGAGTGCCAGCGCATTGGCCCAGCCTGCAAGCGAGGTTGCGACAGCCACGCCCATGACTCCGATCAAGGGAAAAAGGATGAGGCTCCCGGTTACATTGATTGCGGCATTCAGACCGGCAAACCACATGGGCGTGCGCATGTTTTCGCGCGCATAAAAGGAAGGCGTGAATACCTTGTTGAGTACGAAGGCGGGCAGCCCCCCGGCAAAGGCGGCAAGCACGGTGGATGTAATCAGCGTCGATTCGCGCGTGAACTCCCCGCGTTCAAACAGGAGGGCGACGATCGGTGCGGGAATAATCGCGAAGGCGACCGCGGCTGGAACCGTCAGACCGAGCCCGAATTCCAGGCTATTGTTCTGCAGTGTCTGGACCGATTGCGCGTCATTCTCTTTCAACGCTCGCGACAGTTCAGGCAGCAGCACGACGCCGACGGCAATCCCGATAACGCCCAGTGGCAATTGAAGGATCCGGTCGGCATAATTGATGGTAGCAATGGCGCCGTTGTCACCGGAAATGATGATCTGGCCGACCAGGAGGTTGAGCTGGGTGATGCCGCCTGTAATTGCCGCCGGCAAGGCAAGCCACAAAAGCCGCCGGACCGGCGGTGTCAACCGAGGCATCGCAATGCGAATGCGAAACCCGGTCGTGTGGACGCCATAGACCAACAATACCAGTTGGAGGAGACCCGAGACCGTCACGCCGAATGCCATGGAAATGCCGATGCTACCTTCGTCGGCGCCAAGCTTGATCGCCGCGACGAGGACGACCACGAGCACGACGTTGAGCACTACCGGGCTGATCGCCGCCAGGAAATAGTGCCGGTAGGAATTGAGGATTCCTGAAAACATGGCAACCAGCGACATGGCGGTCAGATAGGGAAACATGATGCGCGTCAGATAGACGGTCAGTTCGAATTTCTCAGGAATCTCGGTGAATTTCGGAGCAATAACCGTCGAAACCAGAAACGGCATGAAGATCAGGGCGACAGCCGAAAGTGCGATCAGGATTGCCAGGAGAACCGACAGAACCTGACGGGCGAACACTTCCGCAGCCTCGGCGCCGCCGCCCTCAAGCTCTTTGGCAAAAAGCGGAATGAAAGCGGAGTTGAAAGCCCCTTCGGCAAAAAGCCGCCGAAAAAGATTGGGGAACCTGAACGCTGCATAGAAGGCGTCGGCCACGGGGCCGGTGCCGAGTGCAAAGGCGATCAACGCCTCGCGGACAAAGCCCAGCAACCGGCTTGCCATGGTTGCCGAGCCGACGCTGGCGAATTTTCGAAACAGGCTCATGACTGCTTTACCCGCCTGCGCCTCTCGGCTGTCGGAGCGATGATGCCCTCGGGCATTTTATGGCGAACATCCTCTTCTATGCCGGCAAGGACGGCCTTCAGCCGCGCGACAATGTTGGCATGGCGGTTTTCGTTGGTAACTTTCTGGCCAACGAGGTCGGTCACATAAAATGTGTCGATCACCCTTTCTCCGAACGTGGAGATATGCGCGGACGCGATGTCGAGCGAGAGATCGGATAAGACTTCGGTGATTTCTGAAAGAAGACCGGGGCGATCAAGACCTACCAGTTCGATGACCGTGAACCTGTTTGACAGGTTGTTGTTGATGGTAACCTTCGGCGTAACGGAAAACGGCCGCTTCCTTTGCCGATAGCGGTTCTTTCTGGCAATCACGTCGGGCAGTTGTTTCTCACCCAAAAGAACTGATTCAATCAGGGAGGCGATCCGCTCGCCACGGCGCAACTCGTCCCGGTCTTCCTTGAACTCGCGATTGATCATGATGGTGTCCAGAGCCCGTCCGTCAGACGTCGTGTAGACCTGGGCGTCGGCAATATTGGCACCGGCCGCAGCGCAGGCACCGGCGACAATGGACAGCAGTCTCGGATGATCGGGGGTTAAAACGGTGATTTCGGTGATGTCGTGGAAGGAACGCGTGCGCACCATCGCCGCAAGCTTTTTTCCCGCCTGTCTGGTTTGCCGGATGAAGTTGGCATGCCGAACCTGGTCGTCGAGTTCGACACTGAGCAGGTATGGCACATAGTGAAGCTGGATGTATTCGTTGCGCTCTTTCTTGGGCCAGTCGTCCAACGCCTCCGCCAAGCGCAACTTCGCCTCCTGCGCGCGTTTCCTGCCAGAAACGGTGGAGAAGCCGCCGGACAACATCAGCTCCGTTTCGCCGTAAAGGGTGCGTAAGAGCTGACCCTTCCAGCCATTCCACACGCCCGGTCCGACCGCTCGAATGTCGCATACGGTCAGAACAAGCAGAAGGCGCAATCGATCAAGCGACTGCACAACGTCTGAGAAATCCTCAATAGTCTTGCGGTCGTTGAGATCGCGCGTCTGGGCAATTAACGACATGGTAAGATGCTGCTCGACGAGCCATGCGACAGTCTCGGTTTGTTCGGGTTTGAAGCCGAACCGCGGACAGAGTCTGCGGGCTATCTTGGCACCGGCGATGGAATGATCCTCCGGACGGCCCTTGGCGATATCGTGCAGAAGCAGCGCAACATAGAGCACTTCGCGATCAACGATGTCCGGCAAGATGCTTTCAGCGAGCGGATGGGCCTCGCCTTCCTCGCCCTGCTCGATACGCGACAGAACTTCAACGGCGCGCAACAGGTGCTCATCCACCGTGTAGTGATGATACATGTTGAATTGCATCATCGATACGATGCGACCGAATTCAGGAATAAAGCGCCCCAGTACGCCGGCTTCGTTCATGCGCCTGAGTATCAGGGACGGACGGCGCGGCGATGTCAGGATGGATAGAAAGAGGCGGTTGGCCTCCTCGTTTTCCCGCAGCGGCGCTTTAACGAGCTTGAGTGAACGGGACGCAAGCCGCAAAGCATCGGGGTGGAAGCGCAATTCATGAATATCTGCAAGGTGAAACATGCGGATTATGTTTACCGGATCGCGCTTGAAGACCTCCTTGTCGACGACCGAGATGCGCCCTTTTTCCTGCATGAAATCCAGCGTGCCCGGTATCTTGCGTGGACGGTTGGTCAGACGGCGCAGCACCTGCGGAAACCCTGGAGCCTCCTTGGCTTGCTCCTCTTCGAGCGCAGCACACAAGATGCGCGTCAGGTCGCCGACGTCCTTGGCGACAAGAAAATAGTGCTTCATGAAGCGCTCAACGGCCGAAAGGCCGGGATGATCGAGATAGCCCAGATCAGCGGCAATTTCGCCTTGGATATCGAATGATAGCCGTTCCTCTGCCTTGTTCATCAGGAAGTGCATGTGGCAGCGAACGGCCCAGAGAAAATCCTCCGACTTCTCGAACATATTGGCTTCGCGCCGCGACAGAACACCAAGCTTAACGAGTTCATGGGATGAATGGACACGATAATGGTACTTCATGATCCAGAACAGGGTTTGCAGATCGCGCAGCCCGCCCTTGCCATCCTTTACATTCGGCTCGACCAGATAACGCGTGTCACCGATCTTGCGATGGCGCAAATCGCGTTCGGCGAGCTTTGCGGCAATAAAGGCGCGCGCGCTGTTGCGCACGACATCGGTGTCAAAGCGTTTTTCCATTTCGTCAAAAAGCGGCCGCGAACCGCAAAGGAAACGCGCATCGAGGATCGAGGTGCGAACCGTGATGTCCGACTTGGACAGGCGGATGCACTCGTCGATATTTCGGGTGGCGTGTCCGACCTTGAAGCCCATGTCCCACAGCATGTACAGCATGTATTCAACAACCTGCTCGGTCCATGGTGTCGGTTTGTAGGGTAGGATAAAGAGCAGATCGATGTCTGAACCCGGCGCAAGTGTCTGCCGTCCGTAGCCTCCGACGGCTGCAAGCGCGATATGCTCCGACGTGGACGGATTCATGATCGGATAGGCGTGCTCGGTCGCGTAAGCAAAGAGGGCGGCGATGCACTCGTCCTGCAACAGCGACAGGCGGCGGGCGCATTCGAGGCCGCTGCCATCTTCGCTCAACATTGCGGCAATCGTTGCCCGGCCCTCGTTGATCACACCCCTGACAAGCGCAAACAAATCCGCGCGCGTCGCCATGGAAGCAGGGTCGTCGGAAGCAGCGGCTATTGCCTTGAGTTCGGCATGCAACGACTGTACGTCGAGAATGCGCTCAAACTGCAGATCGTTCGGTGTTTTGCCCATTCGGCCGATTGTTGCCCATGCGTCTGAAACAAAGTTGCTGTAGCGCTTTTTCCATGAAAGGACCACACGGGAGTGGGCGTTGAGTGTGCTGCTTTGGACGCGCAAAGGCCGGAAAACACTGAGAAACCCGACCGCGAAGCGTTTTTGCAACCCAATCGGTGAACGATTGTCGGTCAACTGATAAATGACTAATGTGCGTAAACCGCAGTACAATGGATCGGAGCGGCGGTGGTATCTGTGCCGGCAAGATACTCGAGACATCAGGCTTTGGGCGGCTATCACCGTACCGGATGACGCAGGGCAAATCAGACCGCTCGGGAGCGCTGCCCAAGCACGGTCAGGCAGAATGGAATTGCGTCGATGATAACGGTTTTTGGTTCGATCAACATTGACCTGATCGCAAAAGTCGATCAATTTCCCGATCCCGGAGAAACCGTGAGCGGAAACGGGTTTGAAACAGCCGCCGGCGGTAAGGGTGCCAATCAGGCATTGGCAGCGCGCCGGGCCGGCGCATCCGTGCGGATGTGCGGTGCTGTTGGTGATGACCGTTTCGCGGACCCGGCCCTCGTTCATCTGGCGGAAGCCGGCGTCGGGCTATCCGAGGTCCGCAGGGTCGGTGCCCCGACCGGTACGGCGCTGATCATGGTTGAACGCAGCGGCGAAAACCTTATCGCTGCCGTCCCAGGCGCAAACGGAACGATTTCCGCAGGCGATGCAGACAACTCGATTGCCGTCATGTCCGGCGGCGACCATCTGCTGATGCAGCTGGAAATTCCACTGACGGCCATAGCGGCTGCAATGCATGACGCCCGTCGAAGGGGCGTCATCACGCTGCTCAACATAGCGCCGTTTGCGGCAGACGCAGCAGAACTCGCCGCCGCTGCGGACATCGTTGTCGCCAATGAAAGGGAATTCGAGAGGCTGGTCGGCGGCAGCATGCTGGTAGGCGCGGACCGCGAGACGGCATTGATGGACCTTCACAGGCGCAACGGGCAGACGATCATCGTCACATTGGGCTCCGAAGGTGCCGTGGCGGTACGCGAGGGCGCGCTCAGTAAAGTGCCGAGCCTTGCTATCGAACCGGTCGATACGGTCGGCGCCGGAGACACATTTTGCGGATATCTGGCCGCAGATCTCGATCGTGGACACGGTTTCGAGACAGCACTGCGGCGCGCGGCGGTCGCGGCCAGTCTGGCGTGTCTCAACGCTGGTGCACAAACGTCTATTCCCTTCGAGCGAGATGTCGACGCTGCCAGTTGAACCAGCGCGCCTTGGAACACGTCACGCTTGAAGTGACTTTCTCTAAAGCCTGGCAAGGTGCGCGATCAGCAGATCGAAGAAAGCGTCGGCGTCAATATCGCGTATGACGAGTGCATTGTGGGGCCGGTCTGTGACTTGCCACCAGTCGATGACAGTCATGCCGCGCGTCAGCTCCGAAGCGGTTTCAATCTCGACATTGCAGTTGCGGCCAGAGAACAAGTCCGGCTGCAGCAGCCATGCAATCACCGTCGGGTCATGCAACGGTCCTCCGTCGATCCCATATTTTTCTTCATCGAAACGCTCGGAAAACTCCAGAAGCTGGACAACCGCGTCGGTCACCGGAGTGCCCAACCCGCCGATCCTGCCCAGACGCCGCCGTGTGGTGAGAACCTTATGGGTGACATCGAGAGGCATCATCACGATGGGTATACCGGAAGCAAACACGACTTTTGCCGCCTCGGGATCGACGTATATGTTATATTCTGCCGCGGGCGTTACATTGCCGCCCTCGAACAATCCGCCGCCCATCATAACAATCCGGCTGATCCGCCCGGCAATCTGGGGCTCACGGCGCAACGCGAGGCCGATATTTGTCAGCGGTCCAAGCGTGCACAGCGTGACCGCTCCCGGCGGCTGCTCCAGAATGGTTTCAACGATAAAATCGACGCCGTGAGCCGGCTGCAACGGCATCTGTGGTTCCGGCAACTCCGGCCCGTCGAGGCCTGTTTTGCCATGAATATATTCCGCCGTGACCAACGGCCTTTCCATTGGTGTTTCCGCACCCGCAAACACTTTTTTGTCGGGTTTTCCGGCAAGTTCGCAAATCTTGCGGGCGTTTATCTGGGTCAGTTTCAACGGCACGTTGCCGGCAACGGTGGTTATGCCGAGGATGTCGAACTTGTCGCTCGCCAGCGCCAGCAGCATGGCCACGGCGTCATCCTGACCGGGATCGGTGTCTATGATGATCCTGATGGGCTCGTTTTCGTTTGTGTTCATGCATTCCCCATGCCTGTCGCCGGGACTATGCGCTGGTCTTCAAACGTCCGCAACCTGCTTGCGAAATCAATTTTTGTCCCCATATATCTTGAAGGCCGGGCGCCTGAACAGAGGGTCCGGTACCGTGTCGCTTGAAATCAAGGACAGGATGGAGAAATGTCTCGCATGACACCTTTTTCAAGTCCGCTTTTGCTCGGATTTGATGCGATGGAAAAGACCCTGGAACGCATTGCCAAGGGCAGCGACGGGTATCCGCCTTACAACATCGAACGTATAGCTGCAGACGACGAGCAGGGCGAGATACTGCGCATTACGCTTGCGGTTGCCGGTTTCTCGCAGGCGGAACTCGATGTAACGGTGCAAGAAAACCAGCTGATCATACGCGGTCGACAGGTCGAGACCGAAGATCGCGAATACCTTTATCGCGGGATTGCCGGGCGGCAGTTCCAACGCACGTTCATGCTGGCCGACGGGATGCGCGTTCTCAACGCGGATCTGAAGAACGGCCTGCTTTCGATTGATCTCGTCAAGCCGGAACCGGAACGCCTCGCGCAGCGGATCGACATTTCGGTTGCCGATTGACCTTACCTATGCGGCAGGCCCCACGGCCGTGTAACCAGAACGGGCGGTTTACTTGTTCCGCATGCGGGCGACGGTGCGTCGACGCGGCCCTCCAAAGGAGTATCCTGATATGACCTTGGACAGTAAAATACGCATTACGAAGGATCAGCTTGCCCATCTCGGTGCGGGAGAGGTCGGCTACATCCGCAAGATGACTTCCGATGAGGTGCAGGAACGGTTTCCCGAGGCGCCAAAGCTTGAGTCGGGGATCGATTTGTGGGCTCTTTTCGGCGCCGACGGCACGCCGCTTTTCATCAGCGACGATGCCTCGACAACTTATGTCAAGGCAGCCGAAGGCGATATCAGCCCGGTCAGCGTCCACTAAAACTGTCGATACCGGACGGTATCAAAAGCTCACTACGCGGCGTTTGACGTGGGCGAGTCGGTCAGAAATGCATAGATTGCAGAAGCGGAATCGGTTTGCCGCAACTTGGCCACCATATCGCCGTCCCGAAGCATACGCGCAATCCGCGAAAGCGCCTTGAGATGATCGGCACCTGAGCCTTCCGGGGCGAGCAGCAAAAAGACAAGATCAACGGGCTGATCATCCAGGGCTTCGAAATCGACAGGTTCGCTAAGCCGCGCAAACACCCCGACAATACTGGAGATGGAATTCAGTTTTCCGTGGGGAATGGCGATCCCGTTCCCAACGCCCGTCGATCCGAGCCGTTCCCGCTGCAAAATGATGTCGAATATCTCGCGCTCGGAAAGCCCGGAGACCTGCGCCGCCTTCCCAGCGAGTTCCTGCAGCAGCTGTTTCTTTGAATTGACCTTGAGTGCAGGAATGATTCCATCCTGTATGATCAAATCCGCAAGTGACATTGCCAGTTCCTCGAGAATAGAATTGTGTTTGCCGGACGCGCTTAACGCCGCCCTTTGCCCCAAACAGTTACTTCACGACTTGACGTCGGCGGTATCGATCCAGCCGATATTGCCGTCATTACGACGATACACGACATTCACTTCATTGTTGCCAGCATTGCGAAACACCAAAACCGGATTGTCGGTCATGTCAAGTTGCATGACCGCGCTGGCAACGGTCAGTGTTTTGATGATTTTGGAGGACTCGGCAACGATGGCCGGAGCGTAGTCCTCCGGCACTTCCTCCTCATCATGCAGGCTGGCTTCCATGACCCGATAGGCAACTTCCGCAGCATTGGCATGATTGCCTGCGTGATGATCCTTCAGACGCCGTTTGTAACGTCTCAACCGCTTTTCGACGCGTTCAGCTGCGGCATCGAAACTTGCTTGCGGCTCCAGAGCCTTGCCTGTTGCCTGCAGGGACGCACCGGTGTCCAAATGGATCAGGCAATCGGTTGAAAACCGCGAGCCGGACTTTTCCACGGTCACCTGACCAGAGAACCCGCCATCGAAAAACTTCGTCACGGCATCGCCAATCCTGTCTTCGATCCGGGCACGGAAAGCCTCGCCGATTTCCATGTGCTTGCCCGATACGCGTACACTCATCCTTAAGCCCTTTTGCGGTTTGCCCGTGCGCGGCAGTCTATGCGAGTCTCCCACGCCGTCCAAGCAATTTAGCGTTCAAATTGGTGCATTGCGGCCTCAGTTGTACAGACAACTGATCAAGCCCCTAATGTGCCCTGTCGCAGGTCAGCGGGCAAATCGATCTCCGCCGTGCAGACGCGGCGGCTTTACGGCGAGATTTTCCGCTTGTCAATGGAGCTGCACAGGCCTCGACGCCTCAATTATGGCCAAACGGCTGATTTTATTTGGCGTTCAGGATCCTGGAGCGTCGGTTGCCGAGGGGCGGCGGATCACCACGGGCGCCTTAAAGACCGGCGCGGGCCATGGCGCGCTTCTCACGCCGCCTTTGCACCGAGGAGGCAATGTTCATGCCTTCCCGATACTTGGCGACTGTCCGGCGCGCAATATCGACGCCTGCCTGCTTGAGATTGCGAACGATGACGTCGTCGGAAAGCACTTTTTCCGGCGATTCGTTTTCTATCATATGGCGGATTCGGTGACGGACGGATTCGGACGAGTGGCTTTCGCCTTCATCGCAGGCGGAGATGGCGGCTGTAAAAAAGAATTTCAACTCGAATATACCGCGGGGTGTCGACATGTATTTGTTCGAGGTTACCCTGCTGACTGTGGATTCATGCATTCCAATTGCATCGGCAACGGATTTCAACGTCATAGGCCGCAGTGCTTTGACGCCGTGTTTCAAAAACTCGGTTTGCCGGAGCACGATCTCGGCCGAAACTTTCAGAATCGTTTTGGCCCGCTGATCGAGGCTGCGTGTCAACCAGTTGGCATTTTTCAGGCAGTCGCTGAGATAGGCACGGTCGCTTTCACTCTGGCGAACGCCGGGGGAGACCTTTTTGAAGTAGCTGTGATTGACGAGAACGCGCGGCAGGACTTCTGTGTTGAGTTCAACGTTCCATTCTCCGCTCGGCGCGGCGCGAACATTGACATCTGCGACAACGGTCTGGACATTGGCGGTGTCGAACAGATTGCCCGGCTTGGGATCCAAGGCGCGTATCTCGGCGAGCATATCGAGTAGATCCTGCTCATCGACCCCGCACAGCTTGCGCAAGGTCCTGAAATCGCGTCGCGCCAAGAGAGACAAATTATCGACCATTGTGCGCATGGCCGGGTCATAACGCCCTTTTCTGCGGAGCTGAATTTCAAGGCACTCGGAAAGGGAGCGCGCAAACAACCCGGGCGGATCGAAGCCTTGCAGTATATCGAGAACCGCTTTGACAGCCGTCATGTCGACACCCAGCTTTTGCGCCGTTTCATCCAGATCAAGCGTGAGATAACCCGATGCATCAAGATGGTCGGCGATGTCTGCGGCAATCAGGCGGTCTGGCGACTCGGAAAACGCGAATATGATCTGCTCATTGACACTGTCACGCAATGTCGGAACCCGGCTGCAATATCCATCCGGATCGTGGAACGTGTCGCTCGTATAGCGCACGGCGCCGGGCATCGATTTCCACTGCTCTGCAAATTGCAACGCTTCCGGAGCCGCTACACCGCAGTCATCAGGAAATACATCTTCAGGCAGTACGTCCAGTTTTTCCGAGATTGCCTGTCCATCCTGTTCAAGTTCCACCTTGAACCATTCGCTATCTTCAGTGTCGGATCCGGAAACAGGTTCTGCGTCGGCGCCCGAACCATCGACGGGACTATCGGCTTCGGCCAAGCGCTCAAGCAGAGGATTGCTTTCAAGCTCGCGTTCAATGTACTGCCCCAATTCAGCAGATGTCAGCTGCAGCAGCCGGATGGATTGCAACAGCTGCGGGGTCATGACCAGCGACTGGTTCTGTCTTGGCTGAAGTGTGGCCTTTATGAGTGCCATATTTACGCAACGGCCCGTGCAGCTATAACTCGATGTCCGGATGGATACAGGCCCATCCGAAAAACTGGCCCAAAAATTGCTTATTGAGCGGAAATGTCAAGCCCGAAGCAGCGGGATTCGGATTCTTGACGGGTAAGTTGACGGGTTTTTCAACCCACAGACGCCCTTCACAGTCGGAACTCTTCGCCCAAGTAAAACCGTCTGACATCCGGATTTTCGACTATCTCCTGCGGGCGTCCGTGCATCAAGAGCTTTCCGGCGTGTATGATGTAAGCGCGGTCGATCAGGCCAAGTGTTTCGCGCACATTGTGATCGGTAATCAGGACACCGATACCGCGCCGGGTAAGATGCCTGACCAGCGCCTGAATATCGGCAACAGCGATTGGATCAACTCCGGCGAAGGGCTCATCGAGAAGCATGAATGTGGGATCGGAAGCCAAGGCGCGCGCGATTTCAAGTCGACGTCTTTCTCCGCCGGAGAGCGAAATGGACGGTGCTTCGCGAAGGTGAGCGATGCCGAACTCTTCGAGCAGTCCATCCAGTTTGGTTTCCCGAACCTTCTTGTCGCGCTCAACCACCTCCAGAATGGCGCGGATGTTTGCCTCGACACTCAAGCCCCTGAAGATGGAGGCTTCCTGCGGCAGGTAACCAACGCCAAGCCGCGCGCGACGATACATCGGCATGTGTGTGACGTCATTTCCGTCGATGCTGATTTTGCCCTGGTCAACAGGAACAAGGCCGGTAATCATGTAGAAACACGTGGTTTTGCCTGCTCCATTCGGACCGAGCAATCCCACCGCTTCGCCGCGGCGGACCCCGATCGAAACCCGATTGACCACCCGCCGTGATTTGTAGGTCTTGGTCAGATTGCGCGCAATCAGCGTGCCCTGAAAACGATCTTTGCCCTGCGGGTCGGCGGCGGCTCGGGTGTCGCCATCCTGCCGGTCCTTTTGTGACGCAGCGGCCGTTCGTTCCCGGAACATGGTTGAAATGAAGTTCAATACGCGCTCGTCCAGTCGGTTATGTGGTCTTTGCCGCGCGTGAAGCCCTATTCAGCACGTCACGCGTTTCATAAGGACTCTTCGGCCAAACATCAAAGTCTGCGCGATACATCTCATCCGCGACATGGGTTCAAGTCAGATTACTCGCGCGAACTCGGGTCCAGCTGAATTCTCACGCGATCGCCGCAACTATCAAGCCTGGCCTCGCCCGATTGGACAAAGACCGTCAGCTTGCAACCGACGAAAACATTGTCACCTTCAGACAAAACGACACGGTCGCCGGTGAGTTCAACCGTCTCGGCTTTCATGTCGAAGACAGCACGGTCGGCGGTGGCTTCCTGGTTGTCCGATTTGATATAAACCTTGTCTCTCACATCGATGCGATCGATTTCTGAAGTGCCGGTGGCGGCCGAGCCACCGTCCTTGGCGTAATGTACAACCATATGCCCCGATTGCATCATCGTGTTGCCCTGAACAACCTTGACGTTGCCAGTAAAGGTCGCGGTGCCGCTTTCGTCCTCGACCTGCAGCCTGTCGCTTTCGATCTGGATCGGCTGGTCACCGGACAGCGCAAGACCCTCGATACGGCCGGGCCTGCTATCCTGTGACGAAGCACTGTAAACCGGCAGAACCAGACTAACGCATATGGCTGCGACAACGTATGGCATTAAGCCACGAAAAACTGGCATCATGAGATCATCCTTTCGAAGCGGCGGTGATCAATCGCCGTCAGCTTCCGCGGCGGACGCTGGCTTTACCGCTCCAGGCTTTATGGTCATGCGAACACCGTTTTCAAACGTGATCGTCGCGCCATTGTTTTCAAGGATCATGGACTGTGCGACCAGTGTCGCCTGGTTTGAATCGATCCGGACCTGTTTGTCCGAGCTGAGTTTACCGCTGCCGATATCGATGAAGGCGGAACTCAATTCAGCAGTCATGCCTGCGTCTGTCGTGACGGTAAAAGGTTCGTCAAAGGACAGGAACTGTTCGTCGCGGTCATAGATGCCGCTGATTGCACTCAGCATCGCAGTTTCCGATCCGTTAAACGGAAAGTCGGCAACGATGTCCTCCAGCCGAATCACAGATTGGGCCGCCAGATCCTGAATGGCGCGGGTGGCCTTGACCGAATAACCCTGATCGTCTCCGATCTGACCCGTCATCACCGGATTGCTCATGACCAACTTGCCTTTTGCGATCGCTGCACTGTCGACGGACGCGCCTTCCGGCAAAATGTTTGAAATCATGGTCGAGCCGATGACCAGCGCGACAGCGATAAGCGTCGCAACAGGAAACGCGACTTTTAAGAATCGGACCCGTTTTGAGTGTTGAAGCGCAGTGGCGTAGCTGCTTCTGGCCGGGTCCTGCCGGTTCGATGTCACCGAAGTCTCTCGCATAAATGTCCGTTATCCCCCGGCCGGTGTGTCAAGCAAATGCATTTACAACACGCCCGGCACCCGTGACGCAGAACTTACCATATGGTCAGAAGCGGTTATAGGCCCATTATGGTTTTTGTGTGCGATGTCCAGCCGATAATCAACAATCATTGTGTCTTGCAATTTGTTGTTATCATTCAAACCATCAATCTGCTATCTGGTTTTGCCTATATCGACAAAGTATAAAAAAACCGGATTGGCAAGCAATGGACGACACTGGAATAGCCGAACGTCGCCGACTCAGGCGCAAGGTCACCTTCTGGCGCGCAGCGGCGCTGGTGATTGTTATTGCGGCCATCGCAGGCATTGTGTTCTCGACATCCACCTCCGATCCCATCGGCAGCAGATCTACCGACCATATCGCAAGGGTCACGATATCCGGCGTGATCAGGGACAATTCGGAACTGATCGAAAGGCTGGAGACAATCCGCAAGAGCGATCGGGTCAAGGCACTGATCGTCAGGCTCGAATCACCCGGCGGCACCTCCTATGGCGGTGAAACGCTTTACCGCGCCGTCCGTTCAGTCGCGGCCGACAAACCGGTTGTCGCCGAGGTTCGCACCATGGCTGCTTCCGCCGCCTATATGATTGCCTGCGGAACGGATTATATCGTCGCCGGAGACACGTCTATCGTCGGCTCCATCGGGGTTATTTTCCAATATGCGCAGGTCTCGGAGCTGCTTGAGAAGGTGGGCGTGTCCGTCGACGAGATAAAATCCACGCCGCTGAAAGCCGAGCCGTCACCCTTTCACGCAGCGAGCGACGAGGCGAAGACCATGATCCGGTCGATGGTCAGCGATACCTATGGCTGGTTTGTCGACCTGGTCGCCGACCGGCGCGGACTGTCCAAGGCGGACGCTCTGAAACTTGCCGACGGCAGTATCTTCACCGGCCGGCAGGCGGCGGATAACGGTCTGGTCGATATTGTCGGGGGTGAAACCGAAATACGCGCATTCCTTGAGGAAAAGGGCGTGGCGGAGTCACTGAACATTGTTCAGTGGGAACGCCGCAGGTCAGGCGGCGAACTTCTGTTCGGAAACGCCGTTGTCAAACTGTTGGCCGCAATCCATGGGAGTGCGATTCCTTTCGGAGATCAGCTCGAACAGCTGGCGGAGCGGAAGTTGTTCCTTGACGGCCTTGTTTCTGTTTGGCAATTTGGCTCTGCAGAACAATAGCACGGATGAGGGGAACAGCCGTGATAAAATCGGAGTTGGTGCATATTATTGCCGCTCGAAACCCGCATCTCTACCATCGCGACGTTGAAAACATCGTCAATGCGATCCTGGACGAAGTGACAGACGCTCTGGCGGCGGGCAACCGCGTGGAACTTCGGGGTTTCGGAGCCTTTTCGGTGAAGAACCGTCCGTCTCGGGCGGGCCGCAATCCGCGAACCGGCGAGTCCGTCTTCGTCGAAGAGAAATGGGTTCCTTTCTTCAAAACCGGCAAAGAGCTTCGCGAAAGACTCAACCCGGAAGGCTAGTTTTTCGAGAGCGTTTGCTGCCAAAGCACTTGGCTTTTTGACCAGCGCTTTCCAGAGGGTTCTGATGCGATGACGCGAAAACTCATCAACATCATAATACTGGTTCCGGTCGCAATCATCCTGATCGTGCTGTCGGTCGCGAACCGCAATGTCGTGACGATGGCGCTCAACCCTTTTGATCCGGGCGATGCCGTGCTTTCAGTCAGCGCACCTTTCTTCGTTTTCCTGTTTCTTGCCTTGATGATCGGCATGGTCATCGGCTCGATCGCCACATGGTTCAAGCAGGGTCACTATCGAAAAAAGGCACGCCATGAGGCCAAGGAGGCGGTGCGCTGGCACACGGAAGCAGACAAGCAAAAGGAACGGGCAGAGTCGATTGTCGGCGGCAAATCCTTGAGCACGCGTTAGCCGATCAAGGATCGCTGCTGTGAAGGTCGTTTCCGCTGACAAGGTCGATGAGCTACTCGATTTTCCTGCTCTGATCGATGCCCTGGCGGACGCCTTTTTGGGCGGCATTCACGCGCCCGTGCGCCATCATCACACTATAGACAGACGGCACGGCACGGACAGCACGATGCTGATCATGCCGGCATGGACGGATTTTACAGGCGGCGCGGCGGATGATGGCGGTTACATGGGTGTCAAGATCGTCACCGTATGTCCGGACAACAACCAGATCGGCAAACCCGCGGTTATGGGTGTTTATATCCTATCGGACGGTGTCACCGGTCAGCCGCTTGCCCTGATTGACGGTCAGAAACTGACACTGTGGCGAACCGCAGCCGCATCGGCGCTCGCGGGGCGGTACCTCGCACCAAAGCCCGCCCGCAAGATGGTGATGATCGGCGCCGGAAAACTGGCGCCCTACCTGATCAGGGCGCATGCGTCGTTGCATCCGATCCAAAGCGTGAGCGTATGGAACCGGACCCCCGAAAACGCACGCAAACTGGCCGACGAGATGGTCGACGAAACATTCGACGTTGTTGTCTGCGACGATCGCGCCGCGGCAATTGCAGATGCCGATATTGTCAGCGCAGCAACGATCTCGTCTGAGCCGCTTGTTGAAGGTTCCTGGCTGTCTCCCGGCACCCATCTGGATCTCGTCGGTGCCTTTACGCCATCGATGCGCGAAAGCGATGACGACGCGGTGATGCGCGCAACGGTATTTGTCGACACCTTCGGCGGCGCGCTTAAGGAGGGAGGCGATATCGTTCAGCCGATGCAGGCTGGTCGCCTGAAGAGAACGGACGTGGTTGCCGAACTCGCCACCCTTTGCTCAGGCGATCATGGCGGACGGGCGCATCCCGATGAGATTACGCTTTACAAATCGACCGGCGCCTCGCTGATGGATTTTGCCGCCGCCGGTCTTGTCTGGACGCGCTTCCAAGAAACCTGTTCATGACGGGCGTTTAGCCTCGGACGAGGGCGGGGCGAGCTTGCCGCCGGCCTTCGTCTTGAGGCTAAGGGAAAGGATCGTTTCGACGCACTGCTCGCGCAGCGCGATGTTAGCGCCGCCGTTGGCACAGCCGGCGAAGCGGGGCCGACCTTCAGATTGGCCGGGGCCTGCATTTCGTTTTCTGGCGTCTTCTCCAAAAAAAGTCAGTCCAGGTCTCACGCGCATTGCTTATCAGAAAACGCTTTTGCCAAGAGGACTTCCGGTGCTATCTGCTTGCTGCGGCGAAGACATGCCGAAAACAGCGATGCGCCCGGACAGGTGAAACAACGTTCCGTCATCGAACAATCCGTTCCAGCCACGATTTTCCGACTTGAAACAGCCTCAAAGACGAAAGCAGCAGAAAGCGAAACCACGGCCAAAGCGCGGGGCGGATGGAGTTGCCGAAGCTGCTGTCCGCACGCGGCGTACCGGACTTTCGCCAGACAAAAAACCGCGCAAGCGCAAGGCTGCGGCACCGCAGGGCGGAAATGTGCACCTTGAGCGGGCGCTGAGACAAGGCGAACGTCCGGACGAGCGGGTGCCGGTCATTCTTGAAACAGCTGAAAGCGAGGGCTACCGGCTGATCGACAGCGGCGACGGTGAGAAACTCGAACAATATGGCCCCTACCGGATCATCAGGCCCGAGGCGCAGGCCCTGTGGCCAAAGGCGCTTGACGCGGCGGAATGGGCGGAAGCGGATGCCGCCTTTGTCGGTGACAGCGAAGAGGAAGGTCTCGGACGATGGCGTTTTCCATCGCGCCAGCTCGACGAAACCTGGCCGATGCGAATGTTGGAAATCGATTTCCACGGCCGTTTCACATCATTTCGGCATGTCGGCGTCTTTCCCGAACAGCTGGAGCACTGGCGTTGGATGCGTGACCGCATACGGTCCAGCGGGCGGCAGCTTAAAGTGCTCAATTTGTTCGGCTACACCGGCGTCGCGTCGCTGGTCGCGGCAGTCGCCGGGGCGCAAGTGACGCATGTGGATGCGTCGCGCAAAGCCATCGGTTGGGCGCGGGAGAACCAGGCTTATGCCGGTCTTGAAGACTGTCCCATTCGATGGATATGCGACGACGCGGTCAAGTTTATCGCGCGTGAGCAACGGCGCGGAAACACCTATGACATCATCCTTGCCGATCCGCCCAAGTTCGGGCGCGGACCGAACGGGGAAGTATGGCAGCTTTTCGAGCATCTGCCGGGCCTGCTCGATCTTTGCCGTGCCGTGCTGAGCAAGCACCCGGTCGCGCTGGTGCTGACGGCCTATTCGATCCGTGCATCGTTTTACTCCATGCACGAACTGATGCGCGAAACGATGCGCGGCGCGGGCGGTGTTGTGGAGTCGGGTGAGTTGCTTTTGCGGGAACAATCGGCCGGCCGCGCACTGTCGACCTCGCTCTTCAGCCGGTGGGCCACGCAATGACATCCGCCAAAGCCATAGAGCGAACGCGTGTCGGCCAAGTGAAGGTCATCACCAGCCCAAGCAATCCCGTGATCAAGGAAATCAGGGCGCTCAGCCTGAAGAAAAACCGCGACCGGACGTCAACGTTTCTGGCGGAAGGCCTGAAGCTTGTGATCGACGCACTTGAACAGGGCTGGCAGGTCAAGACGCTGGTCTATGCCAAGTCAGCCGCAGGCAAAAGCGGCTTGGCCAAAACGGCAGCCCGGACGGTGGCGTTTGGCGGACTTGTGCTTGAAGTCAATGAAAAGGTGCTTGCTGCAATCTCGCGGCGCGACAACCCGCAAATGGTATGCGCCGTATTTGAGCAGCGCTACGCCAAACTTGATGCGCTCGACCCGCAGCCGGACCAGACAATCCTTGCCCTCGACCGGGTCCGCGATCCGGGAAACCTGGGAACGGTCATCAGGACCGCCGATGCGGCGGGTGCGAGCGCGGTTGTGCTGCTTGGAAATTCGACCGATCCGTTTTCCGTTGAAACGATCCGGGCGACCATGGGATCGATCTTCGCGGTGCCGATCGTGCGGGCCGATGAGGGCGGATTCCTGGCCTGGGCCAAACGGCGCAAACCCTACCTCGTTGGGACACATCTTGCCGGGGCTGTCGACTACCGGACAATCGAATACCGGCAACGGCCGGTTGTCCTGCTCATGGGCAACGAGCAATCGGGGCTGACCGAAACGCTTTCGCAAAGGTGCGATCAACTGGCGCTGATACCACAAAGCGGACGGGCCGATTCTCTCAATCTGGCGGTTGCGACGGGCGTCATGCTTTTCGAAGCACGACGTCACCTGCTAAAGGTGCAGTCATGAATACCGGCCGCTCGATCTTTTCCAGGCCCCGCTACGCCATCGCCGTGATTGCTGCCCTCGTGGTTGCTGACCAGACGGTGAAGTGGGCGGTGCAGAAATACCTGCCGTTTCAGCAAATGGTGGACGTGCTTCCGGTCTTGGCACTTTTCTATACCAGAAACGAAGGCATTGCGTTTTCCATGCTCACCGGCGTGGATGAACGCTGGCTGTTGGCGCTGATGCTTGTGGTCATAGCATTCGTTGCGACGATGTGGGCGAGAAGCACGCCACAGCGCTGGGTCAGCCAGTTCGGGTTTGCGCTCATTATCGGCGGTGCCATCGGCAATCTTGCCGACCGGGCAATGCACGGCTATGTGGTCGACTATATCCTGTTGCATGCAGGCAACTGGTATTTTGCCGTATTCAATCTTGCCGATTCGCTTATCACAGTCGGCGCTGCCGCCATCATCATCGACGAATTGTTCGGCTGGTGGCTCTATCCGGTAAAGCCCGGCGAGGCGGAATAAAAACAGGGACCACACAGAGGGAGGGCCATTCATGCAAGAGCCATTCAAAGCCATCGTTGTTTCGCGTGACGAGAACAAGGTGCAATCGGTCGCGATGCGGGAAATCGGCCTTGAAGAGCTGATGGACGGCGATGTGGTCGTCGAAGTCGAAGCAACAACCATAAACTACAAGGACGGGCTTGCCATCACTGGCAAGGCACCGGTCATTCGCCGCTGGCCGATGGTGCCCGGCATCGATTGCGCAGGAACCGTGGTTCAATCCACCCATGGCGGATTCAAGGCCGGCGATGCGGTCATTCTCAACGGCTGGGGCGTGGGCGAAACCCATACCGGAGCCTATGCGCGCTATACCCGGCTGAACGGCGACTGGTTGATCCGCCGGCCGGAAAAGATCAGCGCCCATGATGCCATGGCGATCGGAACCGCAGGCTATACGGCGATGCTAAGTGTCATGGCGCTTGAGCGCCACGGCGTTAAACCCTCCAACGGTCCCATCGTCGTTACCGGCGCAAATGGCGGCGTCGGAACCATATCGGTTTCCCTGTTGTCGAAGCTCGGCTTCGACGTCATTGCCTCGACCGGGAGACCAGCGGAGGCAGACTTTCTGAAAACGCTGGGCGCGAGCGAAATTATCGATCGCGAGGAGCTTTCGAATGAAGGAAGGCCCCTTGGCAAGGAACGCTGGGCAGGTGGCATTGATTCAGTCGGCAGCCACACGCTCGCCAATGTCCTGTCAATGACGCAATATGGCGGCGCGGTCGCCTGTTGCGGTCTCGCCCAGGGCATGGATCTTCCGGCCACGGTTATGCCGTTCATATTGCGTGGTGTCGCGCTGCTCGGTGTGGATTCGGTCATGGCGCCCAAACCTGTGCGCGAAGAAGCATGGAACCGGCTGGCAAACGACCTCGACCTGAACAAGCTGCATGCGCTATCGAAAACCATTTCTTTTGATGATATTATCCCAACCGCAACGGACCTGATTGACGGAAAGATAAGGGGCCGTGTCGTAGTTGATATGGGCGGATAAGATTTAGCGAGCAAAGACCCTGATATCCCGTTCGTCACGCGTATTAGACCAGAAACGGGATGTCACTGCAGTGTCGCACAGTTCTGATTAATAGGCGCCAACGCAACGAATCAGGGTTGATCCGCCATGACATTGAATTTGCGCGAAACGCTGCCAGAGTCGGCCGCGGCGTCGCAGTCAGCAAGTGGTACGATGAACGTTGAAACCGCCGTACTCGGGCGAATAGGCCATCTGGAAACGCGACTGGCAACGACGCCGGAAGAAATTGCTGCCGCCCAGACAGTGCGATTCAACGTTTTTGTAAGAGAAATGGGTGCAGTCCTGCCGCCTGAGTCGATGCGGCGGGGTCGTGACATGGACGCCTTCGATGCCGTCTGCGACCATCTGCTGGTGCTTGACCGGTCGCTTGCCGGCCCTGCGAAAGAGCAGATCGTGGGAACCTATCGCCTGCTCCGACAGGAAGTGGCGCGCGCCAATACCGGCTTCTATTCGACATCGGAATTCGCCATATCCGAAATGCTGGCACGGCACCCGGAAAAGCGGTTCATGGAACTCGGCCGTTCCTGTGTTCTGCCGCAGTATCGCACCCGCCGCACCGTTGAACTGCTTTGGCAGGGCAATTGGGCCTATGCGCTCGAATACGGCGTCGACGTGATGTTTGGGTGCGCGTCGCTGCAGGGCGTCAGACCGCAAGCCCATGCGCTTGCTCTGTCTTTCCTCTACCACAACTGTCTGACGGAAGGCGCGTGGTATGTCCGAGCACGGCCTGAGCTCTTCAACAACATGGATCTCATGCCCAAAGAAGCGGTCAACACGCGTCAGGCGGTCAACGCCATGCCTCCGCTCCTGAAAGGCTATCTGCGCCTTGGTGCAACTGTCGGCGACGGTGCGGTCGTCGATAAGGCATTCGGCACGACCGATGTGATGGTTGTCCTGCCGACAGCGCAAATCAGCGACCGCTACATCAACTATTATGGCGCCGATGCGAGCCGTTTCGCATCATGATGAAATAGCGTTACCGATTTAGCTGCCGACATTATAGGCGGCCAAAGCCGCCATATTGACGATATCGGTATCGCGAGCACCCATGGAGACGATCTGGACGGATTTGTCGAGACCGACCAGCAACGGGCCAATCACGGTCGATCCGCCCAGTTCCTGAAGCATCTTGGTCGATATCGAGGCGGAGTGAAACGCCGGCATCACCAGCACGTTGGCGGGGCCGGAAAGCCGGCAGAACGGATACTGCGCCATCACGTCGATATTGAGCGCAACGTCGGCGGCCATCTCGCCGTCATATTCGAAATCAACGCGGCGCTTGTCCAGGATCGTCACTGCTTCGCGGACCCGCTCGGCGCGCTCACCAGGGGGATGGCCGAATGTAGAATAGGCAAGCATGGCAACGCGCGGCTCATAACCGAGACGCCGTGCCACGCCAGCAGCCTCTTCAGCAATATCGGCAAGCTCTTCCGAATCCGGCATGTCTATGACTGCGGTATCGGCCACCAGAACCGTCCGGCCGCGGCACAAGGCCAGTGAGACACCGATAACCCGGTGGCCGGGTTTGACATCGATGCAGCGTCGTACATCGTCGAGTGCCGTCGAATAGTTCCGCGTCGTTCCGGTGACAACGGCATCCGCATCGCCCAGCGCCACCATGCAGGCGGCAAAGTGGTTGCGGTCGGTGTTGATGAGGCGCTGGCAGTCACGGTAGAGAAAACCGCGGCGCTGCAGGCGCGCGTAAAGATACTCGGTATAGGCACCAATCCGGTGCGAGACGCGCGCGTTGGTGAGCTCGATTTCCGGTTTATCGAGGTCGATACCGGCCTGCTTTGCCATCTCCTCGATCTGTTCGGTGCGTCCAAGCAGGACGGCCGTTCCAAGACGCTGGTTGGCATAGGCGACGGCGGCGCGCATGACATGTTCTTCCTCGCCCTCGGCAAAGACCACGCGCTTGGGATGACGGCGCACCCGCTGATAAATGCGCTGCAAGGTCGAGGCAATGGGATCGCGGCGGGCGGCAAGTTCGCGCCCATAGGCTTCGATATCGACAATCGGCCGTCGGGCAACGCCTGAATCCATCGCTGCACGGGCAACCGCACGGGGAATGTCCGAAAGCAGCCGCGGATCGAAGGGGACCGGGATGATGTATTGCGGTCCAAAACGCGGCCGGTTGCCGCGATAGGCTGCAGCCACCTCATCCGGCACGTCTTCGCGCGCCAGATATGCCAGCGCTTCGGCGGCAGCAATTTTCATCGCATCGTTGATCGTCGATGCCCGGACGTCCAAGGCGCCGCGAAAGATATAGGGAAAGCCCAGGACATTGTTGACCTGGTTGGGATAGTCGGAGCGGCCGGTCGCCATGATCGCATCATCGCGCAGGCGGGCGACCTCTTCCGGCGTTATCTCGGGGTCCGGATTGGCCATGGCAAAAATGATCGGGTTTTCAGCCATTGAAAGAACCATGTCGTCGCTCAGCGCACCCTTGACAGAAAGGCCGAAAAACACGTCCGCCCCTTTCAGCGCTTCGGCAAGCGTCCTGCAATCCGTCTTCACCGCATGGGCCGATTTCCACTGGTTCATCCCTTCTTCGCGGCCCTGATAGATGACACCCTTGGTGTCGCACAGGGTGATGTTGTCTGCCGCAAAACCCATCGACTTGATGAGTTCCATGCAGGCGATCGCAGCCGCGCCCGCACCGTTGCAGACGAGCCGTGTCGTCTTCAAATCGCGGCCCGTGAGGTGAAGCGCATTGATCAGCCCGGCGACGGCAATAATCGCAGTGCCATGCTGATCGTCGTGAAAGACCGGTATGTCCATGACTTCGCGCAAGCGCTGCTCGATAATGAAGCAGTCGGGTGCGCGTATGTCTTCCAGATTGATTCCGCCGAATGAGGGTCCGAGCTGGCGCACGCAGTTGACGAATTCGTCGATATCCTCGGTGCCAACCTCCAGATCGATCGAATCGACATCGGCAAAGCGCTTGAACAGTACGGCCTTGCCCTCCATGACCGGTTTCGACGCCAGGGCTCCGAGATTGCCGAGCCCCAGAATTGCCGTACCGTTGGAAATCACGCCGACCAGATTGCCGCGTGCGGTGTAGTCGAAAGCGCGCGAGGGATCCTCGGCAATCGCCTTGACGGGGACTGCGACGCCCGGTGAATAGGCAAGCGACAGATCGCGCTGCGTTGCCATTGGTTTGGTCGCGTTGATCTCCAGCTTCCCGGGCCGGCCGCGCGCATGGAATTCCAGCGCCTCCTGCTCGGTTATCGTGGACATTGCTTCGGATTCTTTGTCGCGTCCCGGCATCCTATTCCAACCCTTTTCGGGCGAGCCGCAAGCACGGCCACTGCCCTTCATTTTTGCATTTTGTTCCGCTCGAGAGCGGCCGCGATACTCCAAAGCCCTTACCCAAGAGCATAGCGGCGGACGCGCAGCTTAACCGATTGAATGAAAGTGCCAACCGGCAAAAGCCGCAACGCATTCACTCTTGCGTTGCCGCGGCAAGGCGGTTCGGTGCGCGCTCACGCGGTTTGGCAGGCTGTCTGGCCCGCCCTGTGTTGGTTCTGAACGATAAAAAGCTGGATAACACGGGCTCGCAATTGGACCGGCGCGCCGGTTGGATGTAAATCTGCGGGAAGACCGCCGGAAACGGATTTCATGCTGACCAACGCCACAATCGCATCGGCCAGAAGCCGCGCCGCAGCAACGCCGATGATGGAACAGTATATCGAAATCAAGGCCGCGCACCCCGATGCGCTGCTGTTTTACCGCATGGGCGATTTCTACGAACTGTTCTTCGATGACGCGGTCGAAGCCGCCAAGGCCTTGGGTATAACACTTACCAAGCGCGGACAGCACCTCGGCGAGGACATCCCGATGTGCGGCGTACCTGTCCACGCAGCCGACGACTACCTGCAGAAACTCATTGCGAGCGGCTATCGGGTTGCGGTCTGCGAGCAGACGGAGGACCCGGCGGAGGCGAAGAAGCGCGGTTCCAAATCGGTCGTCAGGCGCGAGGTCGTTCGCCTCGTAACACCGGGCACACTGACGGAAGACAAACTGCTTTCGCCCGCCGAATCCAACTTCCTGATGGCAATGGCCCGCGTCAAGGGTATGGCGCAGGGCAGCTTTGCGCTTGCCTGGGTCGACATTTCAACGGGCACGTTCCGGCTCGCCGAAACCAGTGAAAACCGGCTTGCCGCCGATGTGCTGCGGCTCGATCCGAAGGAACTGATCGTTTCCGAGCAGGTGTTTTACGACGACGCATTGAGGCCGGTTTTCGATTTGCTCGGGACCATTGTCTCGCCGCAACCGCCGGTGCTTTTCGACAGTGCCAGCGCTGAAGGGCGCATATGCCGGTTTTTCGATGTCTCGACGCTGGATGGCTTCGGCACCTTTACCCGCGCCGAACTGGCAGCAGCGGCAGCGGCCGTCGCCTATGTGGAGAAGACGCAGCTGGCCGAGCGGCCGCCTCTGCAGCGGCCGGCCCGCGAAACAGCCGGATCGGCGCTCTTCATCGACCCGGCAACACGCACCAATCTCGAACTCCTGCGCACCCTTTCCGGCGAGCGCAGGGGCGGTCTGCTTCACGCCATAGACCGGACCGTGACCGGCGGCGGCGGCCGATTGCTGGCCGAGCGGTTGATGTCGCCGCTAACCGATCCGCAAGCCATTCAGGCGCGCTTCGATTCCGTTGCATGGTTCCTGACCGCTCAAGAGGATACGGAGAGCGTTCGAGAAGCCCTGAATGCGGCACCCGACATGCCCCGGGCGCTATCGCGCCTTGCGCTCAACCGGGGCGGACCGCGTGATCTCGGTGCGATCCGTCAGGGCATAGAGGCGGCGGGCAAGGTTGCTGCCATTCTCGCTGATACCGCGCTGCCTTCCGAAACTGCCGAGGCGGTCTCGGACCTTTCCGCGCTCCCTGTATCGTTGACAGAGCGCCTTCAATCCGTGCTTGCCGATGAGTTGCCGCTGCTTCGCCGCGATGGCGGCTTTGTGCGGCCGGGCTTTCACGAAGAGCTTGATGAAATGCGGGCCTTGCGCGACGAATCGCGCAAGGTGATTGCCGGTCTGCAGGCCCGATACGCCAATGAGACCGGCGTCAAATCACTGAAAATAAAGTATAATAATGTCCTCGGCTATTTCATCGAAGTGACGGCAGCGAATTCGGCGGCGTTAACAGCAACCGACGATGCGAAGGCGCGCTTTATCCATCGACAGACGATGGCCAATGCGATGCGGTTCACGACAACGGAGCTTGCCGATCTCGAAAGCCGGATTGCCAACGCGGCAGACCGGGCACTCACCATCGAGTTTGATATCTACGATGAACTGACCGCCTCGGTCGTTACCGCGGCAGACAGCATTAATGCGGCAGCCCGTGCGCTCGCCGTCCTCGATGTGTCCGCCGCGCTTGCCGTGCTGGCGGAGGAACAAGGCTACTGCCGCCCTGTCGTCGACGATTCGCTTGCATTTCATATCGTTGCCGGGCGCCACCCGGTGGTCGAGCAGGCGTTGCGCCGCCAATCGGAAGGGCCTTTCGTTGCCAACGATTGCGATCTGTCGCCACCCGCTGACGCCAAGGAGGGTGCCATATGGCTGCTCACCGGTCCGAACATGGGCGGCAAATCGACTTTCCTTCGCCAAAATGCGATGATCGCAATCCTGGCGCAGATGGGATCTTTCGTTCCTGCAGGCAGCGCCCACTTAGGCGTAATCGACCGGCTTTTTTCGCGTGTCGGCGCATCGGACGATCTTGCTCGAGGCCGGTCGACCTTCATGGTCGAGATGGTGGAAACGGCCGCCATACTCAACCAAGCAAGCGAACGCTCGCTGGTAATCCTGGATGAGATCGGACGCGGCACTGCGACTTTCGACGGGCTGTCGATTGCCTGGGCCGCGGTTGAGCACCTGCACGAAGTCAATCGCTGCCGGGGCCTCTTTGCGACACATTTCCACGAACTGACCATGCTCTCTGAAAAGCTTGGGCGGCTGGCCAATGCCACCATGCGGGTCAAGGAGTGGGAAGGTGAAGTGATCTTCCTGCACGAGGTCGGTCCGGGTGCTGCCGACCGCTCCTACGGCATTCAGGTGGCACGGCTTGCGGGTCTGCCCGAATCCGTTGTCGTTCGGGCGCGCGACGTGCTCGACCAGCTCGAAGAAGGGGAACGCGAAAGCCCGGCGCACCGTCTGATCGACGACCTCCCGCTGTTTACCGCCGACGTCAAACAGAGTGCGGCAAAAACGTCCGGGCCTTCGGCCGTTGAGGCTGCTCTTGAAACGCTCAACCCGGACGAAATGACACCGCGCGACGCGCTTGAAGCGCTTTACATGCTGCGGGCGACGCTCAAGAAGGACGGCTGAAATCGACGCGTCACCGCGTTGAGGCCAAACCAAACTCAAGTCACGCTTGGCTTGATTTGGTCCTGCTGAACTATTGTTGATCGAGAATCGGGCAGCAGGTCTGCTACGATGCCGCAGACAAACGGACATGCGGTCGGGCTCGTTTATGCGTTTGATCGGGTCCTGTACCGGGCAACAAGCGACGGCGGATTTTCCCATGGCTCGAGGCAGACTTTCTTATCCCGGCATGATTTGTTGTGCCGCATTCATGGCATCTGCGGCCATCTTCGCAGCCAAGGCCGCCGATCCCGGAATAGTCAGCAAGGTGACCAGTTCCCCGGTTTATGCAAACGGCATCGTTACGGACAACAGGACAGGCATCAATATATTCCTGCAGCGGCCCGATGCCTTGGGAGACCGCCTGCTCGACCCCGCGATCACCGGCTTCGGTATTGAACCGGGCGGCAGGATGGAAGTGGAACTGCTCTCGGGCTTCGAGCGCGATTTGAATATTGCACTGGACAGCTCGACAATTCTGCTGGTGGCCGGCACGCCACAACAGGCCATTACCGCCAAACAGGCCGGCTATCAGGTGTCGGAGGGCGGCAATCCGAATACCTTCAGGATTACGCCAACGCGGCCGGAGGGTATGAACGCCGAGCAGCTGATCGCAGGGGCGCCAGCAGCGCGTTACGAGCCGATCCCGCAAAGGGGCATCAAAATCATCCATATCGGCCGCAACATGGCTTTTACCAACCGCGGTGAGAGCGGTGCAGCCGCGGTGCGTTTCTACGGCGCGGATGGCCAATTGACACATTCAGGCAGGGCGGAGCTTGACTTTCTGGCGGAGCCGCTTCCTCAGGTCTTTCCGACCAACATCCCGGACGACAAAAGGAACCGGAACTGGCAAAGGGTCCGCCCCGGCACTGTTGTCGGTGTCGATCGTGGTACGCTGCCATTGTCGCTACTGCTTTTCGAGCGCAATGAAGGGTTCGGGAACGCCGGCATCGAAGGCGTCGGTGTCGTGCCGATGTTCCAATTGAACGGCATCGATCAGAGCCTTTCCAAACGCTTCAATGCCGGCCTGCTCATCAAGGATGCCGATGGCGACGGCGTACTCGATCCGAAAAGGGATCCGGTCATCGGCGGTGTCCGGCATGAGGCGCCCGAAGGGGCGAAAGGCCACTTTCCGATTTCTCCTCAGAAGGATGGCCGGCCTTACCTGTCCCGCCCGACCGGTGAGCTGGATCCAAAGGCCGCCAGCCGTCCCGGCGGTTCCATTCTCGACGTCTTTTACGTCGCTGGCGATACGCCCGGGCTTTACCGCGTCACCTTCTCACTTTTCCGCAACCTGCTTGATCCTGGAAGCGGTACCGGAAGCACGTACAGCTATTCGGTTGTCGTGGAATAGGCGCGCGGTTCGCGATGCGCCCGAACCGCGACGACAATTTCCAGAAGGCTTGATCGGGGATCGATCTGCCGCATTTGTTCAAGTCCACGCGGCGAAGTCCGCCGCAAATCCTGGTTTGAATGTACGCATGAGCCCAACGGACAATGCACAGCGACCCGAGGATGAACGTATCGCGCAGGTAATCCTTGGCCTTTGCGAGAAACGTGGCGCGGACAAGACGATATGCCCGTCAGAGGCGGCCCGGATGCTTGCCCGGACGGGCGGCGATTGGCGCGCCGAAATGGCGTGCGTGCGCCGCGTTGGATCGAACCTGATGCGACAAGGCCTTATTGCGGTGACACAGAGGGGCCATTCGGTCGATCCGCAAACCGCGAGGGGTCCGATCCGGTTCGGACTGCCGAGGCCGCGACTAGGCATGCCGCGCCCGGCTGAATGAACGCCGGCTTCAGGCAAATGTCGGGACTTGTGATTTCCTTCCATCGGCCTAACTGCAGGCTTTAGAGCGGCCTCTTTCGGGTCGCTTGTGAATCCGAGGTTTTGTTCCAGGGGAGCCCATGAGCAAAGGGATCGACACCGAAAAATTCGACAAGGTCGAGGTAACGTCTGCTGAAGCGCTGCGATCTTGGCTTGCCGATAATCACGGCCGTGACGAAAGCGTCTGGCTGGTGACCTACAAGGCGTCCGAGCAGCAAAAATATGTTTCGCGCGAAGAAGTGCTGGACGAGCTGATTTCCTTCGGATGGATCGATGGCGTGCGGCGCAAGCTCGACGACAGTCGAACCATGCAACTGATCTCGCGGCGGCG
Organism: Pseudomonadota bacterium; assembly: GCA_039025395.1. Taxonomy (GTDB): domain Bacteria; phylum Pseudomonadota; class Alphaproteobacteria; order Rhizobiales; family Rhizobiaceae; genus Hoeflea_A. The sequence continues at coordinate 41,271 of JBCCOK010000016.1, read as the reverse complement.
TGTGCAGCATTGGGCGAAATCCTACAAGGATCGCGCAACCCGGCTTATTGAAGAGGGCCGTATGGCGCCGCCGGGACTGGCCTCGATCGAAGAAGGCAAGGCCTCCGGACTCTGGAATTTCATGGACGATGTCGACGAGCTGATCTGGCCCGACGACCTGAAGGCCGCCCTCGATGCAGAACCCGCGGCACGGGCGCATTTTGCAGCCTTTGCGCCCTCCGCACAGCGTTTCACGTTGCGCTGGATCAAGCTCGCAAAGTCCGAGAAGACGCGGCGGGCACGGATCGATACCACTGTGTCCCGCGCCGCCAAGGGCGCGTTTGTGCCAGGCGTTCGCATGGACAGCAAGGACGACCGTTAAGCCTATGATCCGGCTCGTTCCACCGGCGTCCCTTCAGGTTGCTGCGCGGTCCGGCGGGCCGGTCCACACGCCGATCCTTCTGCTGCGAAACTGCCAGTACAAAAAGACGCTGACGCAGGCAGCATAGAAACACCAGACCGAAGAAAAAGCATAGGCCTTGACGATCAGCACGACGGTCAGGCCGATCAGGTTCAAAACGCCGAAGATGCGGATCACCAGATGGCCGGACAGGATGAGAGCGCCGCAAGTGACCAGTACATAAAGCAGCAGTGTCCAGATGTTCTCGGTGATCTCGTTCTTGTAGACGATGGACCGTCCCTCGACGAAACACTCTGTCGGGAAGCTGGTGACGCCGTAGATCATGTAAAGTGAAAACAGTGCAGCCGTCGCTGTCAGCGCGCCGATAACCTTGCGGCGCCACGGCACGTTTTCCATCAGCAAGACGGCAAGCGGCATCAGGAACGGCAGGATGCCTTGCGCATAGAGAATAAACAGGAAGGCCGCGTTGTCGAAAGCAAGCTGGTTGATCCTGCCCTCAAGTCCGAGCCAGACAAATCCCTCGGTAAACTGGTGAAAGGCGAAGAAAAGCGGCATTGCAGCAAAAAGCACCTCGCGCGGGTGTCTGGTATGGGACAGCGTGGCGACGCCGACAGTGCCAACAACGGCGCTAGCGATAAAATTGACTTCAGCGGAAAGGCACATAGACCGGAATTGAACGCGGTTTTGCAGACGCTGTCCAGTATCAGCGACAAGCCGCACACAATAGGCGATGCACAACGTCGTTGGCCAAAGCCGGCCATCCTTCGGGCACTCACGCAATCGACCCGATTACCCGCGTTAAAAGTCCGGATGGGCGGTTGGGTGCGGGCTGCGCTTCACACCCACAATTTCTATACGCTTCAGTTCTTCAGAGCCGGGTTTTCTGACTGCGCCAACCTGCCGCGCGGTGGGCTGTCGCAGGCTTCTTTTTCAAGGGATCTGACACCCCCAAATCACGGTCAGAACACGGTTATTCTGGACGCAGAGCGCATATGGACACACTCATTCTGTCGCGAATTCAATTCGGTGCAAACATCTCATTTCACATCCTTTTTCCCACGATCACGATCGCTTTGGGCTGGGTGCTTCTGTTTTTCAAGCTGCGCTTCAATGCTACCGGCGACGACAAGTGGATGGATGCCTATCGCTTCTGGGTAAAAGTCTTCGCACTTTCCTTCGCCATGGGCGTCGTGTCCGGCATCACCATGTCATTCCAGTTCGGCACCAACTGGCCCGGTTTCATGGAAACGGTCGGCAATATTGCAGGGCCGCTTTTGGCCTATGAAGTGCTGACAGCCTTTTTTCTTGAGGCGGTGTTCCTCGGCATTATGCTGTTCGGGTTTTCCAAAGTGCCAAGTTGGGTCCATACGACAGCAACTGTCCTGGTTGCTGTGGGAACGACCATGTCGGCCTTCTGGATCCTTGTGTTGAACAGCTGGATGCATACCCCGGCCGGCTTTGAAATGCGCGACGGCGTGGCATTCGCGACCGACTGGTGGGCGATTGTCTTCAATCCCTCTATGCCGTACCGCCTTGTGCACATGCTGCTGGCGAGCGGGCTAACCGTAGCCTTTCTGATCATCGGGTTTTCATCCTTCCGCTGGTTGATCGGAGACCGCCGGCAAGAGGTTCGCGCGACACTGCGGACAGGTGCGTGGCTCGCAGCCCTGTTGATCCCGGTGCAGATCTTTGTCGGCGATCTGCACGGCCTCAATACGCTGGAGCACCAACCTCAGAAGGTTGCCGCGATGGAAGGGAACTGGGAAACACGATCAAACGTCCCGCTGATCCTGTTTGCGCTGCCGGATGAGGATGCACGCGAAAACAGATATGAAATCAGCATTCCGGATCTGGCATCCATCATTCTCACCCATCGCGCAGACGGTGTTGTCCCAGGCTTGAATGATTTTGTGGCAGAAGACGGAAGCGCCCTTCACCCGCCGGTAGCGCCCGTGTTCTGGTCGTTCCGCATCATGGTGGCTACCGGTCTCGCTATGCTCTTCATGAGTTGGTCGGCGCTATTTTTGATGCGCGGCGGGCGCGGGGCCGAGGGCATCCCGAAATTCATGTATCTGGCGTTTGTTCCGATGGCGTTTTCCGGCTGGGTTGCAACGCTTGCCGGATGGTACACGACCGAGATCGGGCGCCAGCCGTGGCTGGTGCAGGGTGTTTTGACTACAAGACAGGCGGTGGCGGATGTGCCGGCGCCATTGGTTGGAACGACTCTTACGGCTTACCTTCTCGTCTACGCTGCCCTGCTCACCGCCTATATCGGTGTGCTGTTCTACCTTGCTCGCAAGGCGAGCAGCAGCGGGGCACAAAGGCCCGGCGACCAGCTTGGAAGCCGTAACGGCGCTCAGGCGATCCCGGCGGAGTAAAGCATGATGAACCTGTTTGGCGATCCGGCACAGTGGCTGCCTTTGGCATTTGCCATGCTCATGGGCCTGGCAATCCTCGTTTACGTCGTGCTCGACGGCTTCGATCTCGGCGTCGGTGTGCTTTTTCCGTTCGCCAATGACGCGGAAAAAGATCGCATGGTCGCGTCAATCGGGCCGTTCTGGGATGCCAACGAAACATGGCTCGTGCTCGCGACAGGACTTCTGCTCGTGGCATTTCCGGCAGCCCACGGGGTAATCCTGACGTCCCTTTACCTGCCGGTAGCGATCATGCTGATCGGACTGATCCTGCGGGGCGTCGCCTTCGAGTTCCGCATCAAAGCTCCGACGCCCTACAAGCGCCGCTGGAACATGGCTTTCTTCTTCGGTTCACTGATTACATCGCTTGCGCAAGGGTTCATGCTTGGGAAATACATCATGGGTCTCGACAGCACATGGGGCACATGGATCTTCGCAATGATCACGTCGGTGTTCTTGGCCGTCGGTTACTCATTTATCGGCGCCTGCTGGATCATTCTCAAGACCGATGGGCCGTTACAGAAAAAAGCCGTTGGCTGGGCTAAGGGCGGCATCTGGGGACTGGTTATCGGCATTAGCGCCGTATCGCTTGCGACACCTTGGGTCAGTCCCCGCATTTTCGACAAATGGTTCACACTTCCAGAGTTTTTCCTGCTGCTGCCACTGCCCTTGATGTCCGGCATGCTGATTGTGGTTCTGTGGTTTGCGCTCAGGCATTTGCCGACGAGGGATGACAGCTGGGCCGTGTTTCCGTTCGCAGCGTGTATCGCACTCTTCACGCTCGCATTCTTTGGAATGGCCTACAGCTTCTACCCCTATGTCGTTCCGGAAAAGTTGACCATCTATGAAGCCGCCAGCGCACCTGAAAGCCTCTTTATCATCCTGATCGGCACGGCGTTTGTGCTGCCTATTATCGCCGGCTACACCGTACTCGCCTACACGATATTCCGCGGCAAGGCGACGGAGCTGCGTTACGACTAGCGTGAATGGTGGCCTTTTTTCGGACGTGTCACTCAACCCGATAGGCAAACTCCTTGCGAAGAAATCCGAGGAAAAGCGCCAGCGCCGCAGCGCTGACGCAGATGTAGAGAAGCCACAACGGCCATGCGGTATTGGTTTGCAGTAAAGACGCTGACGCGGTGAAGACAGCGCTGACCACGATAAACAATCCGCTGACCAGCGCGTTGGCACTGCCGCCGGACTCCTGAAACCGTCCGAGACACTTCGAATAGCCGTTCGGCCATACGACAGCCATTGCAAAGTAAATCACTCCGGCAGGCACAGTCAGGGCAATCACGGAGAACACACCTGACAGATCGAGAAAGAGCATGATTACCGAAATGATGAGCGACGTTCCGGCGGCGGCGGTAATGATCGACACGATGGTGAAATGGCGGCTGGCGAAATGATTGAAGAAGTTTCCACCCAGCCAGAGACAACCAAGCAGCAATTGGACGTGGCCGTAGAAGATCGGTGAGTTGTTAAGGCTGTCCTGGATGTAAAACGGCGCCAAGACCTCGAAGCCATACATGACCGATATCAGGCAAGCCATACCAAGCGCGGTTGGCAAGTAGACCGGATCCGTCGCCATTGTGCGGTAGAGGCGGAAGCCATCGGCAATTCTTCGCTTATGTTCCTCGGCGCGCGTTTCGGGCAGATAGAAAAGCGCAACTCCGACGACGATGGCACCCCAACCGGTCAGGAACCAGAAAGACGCGGTCCATCCGAACCAGACTTGAAGATAACCGCCAAGCGCCGGTGACAGGATGGGCCCGGTGGCCCAAGCAATGGTCATCCAATTGCTTGCACGGCTCCGATCGTGGCCGTCATAACAATCGGCCACGATCGCTCGGGCACCGACCGCAGAATATGCCACCGCAAGCCCTTGAACTGCACGCAGGACAATGACAGCCCAAAGTGGCGGAGACATTGCAATGCCAACGGATGCAGCAACGAAAATAGGCGTGCTGATGAGGATCGGGAGACGCCGGCCGAGGCCATCGGTGACCGTCCCGGCGATGATCTGCCCTATTCCATAGAATACCATGTAAATGAGGAGTGTTGACTGAATACCGAACCGTTCGGTCTGAAAGTGATCCGTCATTGCCGGCAACGAAGGGATGTAGATATCCGTGGCGGCCCCGCCGAGCGGCACGATAATCAGCATTGAGACGAAAGCACGTCTCTTCTGTTCAGCGGTCAGGTGCGATCCGAACGTCATCGGACGCAGACTGGTCTCTTACATTAATGAACGCAAGCGCTGAAGAAGCCGCCTATGGCACAGCGCATAGGAATCAGGAAACTGCGCCTGGTACAGCTGTATCTGAGAATCCGGCCGCATCGGGACGTCCGCTTCTTCGATTAAAAGCCGCGCTTGGCAAGCGATCGAATGTAATGCGGCGTCTCGCGTGCGTCGACCGTGCAACCTCTGACAAGCCAGTCGAAATGTTCGGTCAGAGCGGCCACCCGGTGGCGCTCGCGCAATGAAAGATAGAATTTACCGACATAGATAATCGCGAGGCTGTTGCCGAAAACGGTTACCGGCGCGCTGTGCATGAGGCGCGCATCAAACAGAAACAGCCTGAGCCGAGGAAACATCAGATCGCACTGGTCGGCGAGGAACACGAGCTGTTCACGGCGGTCCGGCGGTTCGAGACCATGATAGTATCCACTGCCGGTCGCGCAGGCTTCCAGCTCGTGCAGCGGCATGGCGATCTCGTGATCGGCCTCGCCTTTACCGGATCGGTAACATCGGGCGGAGGAATTGCCCTGGCCGGCTGCATTCTGGGCTTCATCAACTATTTCGGTCACGAGCTCATATGGTCCAGGATTTCCTGGGGCAGGCACCCGGATGCCGTGACAAAAAGTGCCTCGCAGGAGGGCGCTCAACACGCCGAGCAATAGCCTTTATATCGAAGAGCCTCGTGTTCATTTCGGCAAGAGACTGCCGAGCGGCTCTCTGGCTGCGGCTTAACCAACGGGCGTTTGAGCCACAAAACTGCTTAAATCGTTGCGAATGCGCTTGCCGAGGTCGCGGCTGCCGGTCTACGACTGCATCGATGTCCGTTCCCGGGCGCCTCGACCACGAAAGACACATTCATTCTTCGACCTCAACACCATGCTGAGTCCAGACGCTTCCGCACCGGTTTGGCGGACGCGCCTTGATTGGGGTTGTCGACTATATTGTTGTCTTTTCCTACCTGACGATTGTGCTGATTGTCGGGCTTTGGTCGGGACGCAGGCAGGATTCGCTTGAAGACTATGCCGTTGCCGGACGGTCGTTTTCCTGGCTGATCGTGTTTTTCACCATGGCCGCTTCCTTTATCGGCGGTGGATTTTCGCTCGGAACGGCAGAACGCGTCTTCGTCTTCGGCATAGCGAGCGTCATCGGGCTCTGGGGCTTCAGCCTCAAGGAGATTTTCGTTGCGACGGTGATTGCGCCCCGGCTCGCCCGTTTTCCCAAGGCTATCTCCGTCGGCGACATCATGGCGGAAGGTTATGGACGTCTCGGACGCATTGTAACAGGCGCTTTCGGCATGATCCTGTGCGCCGGAATCGTGGGCGCGCAAGTGGGTGCAATGGGCTATGTGTTCAACGTTCTGCTCGGAATCGACCAGCGCGTTGGCGTCATTCTCGGATGCGGCATCGTCATTGCCTATACGACCTTCAGCGGCATGAAGGGTGTCGTCGTCACGGACATCTTCCAGTTTGCCATCCTGTCCATCGGCATTCCGCTGACGCTGGTTTTCGGTGTTGTTCATGTCGGCGGCATAGAAAGTCTCATCGCGGCGGTGCCGCCGGAGCGTCTGCAAGTACCGGGTCCTGAATTTACCTGGCTCGGCATCCTGACGCTGATCCTCGTCTTTGCGCTCGGCGAAACCCTCGTGCCGCCCTATGTCCAGCGATTGTGTATCACGCGGGAGGCGCGTTCGGCTGCGCGCGGCACGTTGGCGGCCGGACTTTTCTCCATCCCGTTTTTTGCCGTTTCCGGCGGCATCGGACTGGTCGCTCTCGCCGTCGATCCGACCATCGACGGAAACCTGGCGCTTCCGCATATTGCCGTCACGGTCCTTCCGCCTGTCGTCAAGGGGCTGGTGGTCGCCGCCGTGATCGCGATCGTCATGTCGTCGGCCGACAGCTTCCTGAACTCGGCCTCAATCGCGTTCGTCAACGATCTGGTCAATCCGCTGCGGCGCGCGCCCCTTTCGGCAAAGGCCGGTCTGCGCCTTGCAAGGCTCGCAACACTCGCCATCGGTCTGTTCTCTGTCGTCTTTGCGTTGTCGATCGACGGTGTTCTCGACATTCTGATTTACGCCTACACCTACTGGGCGCCGGTGATCGTCGTTCCGCTCGTGGCGTGCGTGCTCGGTTTTGAGAGAAGCGTTCGGGTTTTCGTCATCGCCGCGACCGCAGGCCTCGTCTCCGCAAGCGTCTGGAATGATGTTCTTGATCAACCGGGCGGTATCGAGGGCATCGTCGTCGGTTTCGCGTTGAACCTTGCCATATTTGCCCTGTCGCCCAGGGCCGACAAGCGTCGGAGCCGCTGATCCGGCTTGTCCACCGGCGCGTTGGCGACCTTTGTAAGGCACGCGAGGGAACACGACATCAACCGGCCCGCGATTACTGCGGTCCCGGGCGATAGGCTTTCCATGTGATGAATGCGCTGGCGAGAAAGAGCAGCGCGATCACTGCAAAAGTAGCGGGTCCGCGGGTGCCTTGGGGGCCATCCGGAATCCCCATCCGGTAAAGCCCCGCTAGCATCACCATCCACCCAAGGAGTGTAACAGTGACCCGCCAGTCGCGCACCCAGAGATTATGAAACCGCACCACGGCAAGGCCGCCCAAGAACAAGAGTGTTCCATTCAGGAACACTGTCGTGGGATGAATCCCGGCCCAGATGTCAAAGTTGACAGTCTCGAGCGATGTCGCGGCCATCATCGTCGGTCCCATGAGCGAGGCGATTGCGCGTGAGATGTCCATCGGCACCCTTCTCCTTGATCCAGTCATGTTTCAGCGCGCACCAATCGCCGCTTGGCGGACCCTACGCCATGACTTGGATCAAGAAACGACCGGAGCCCTGCCCTGCGCGGGGCTGGCCTTCGAATGGCAGCGGCTCGTATCCACGACCGCACAATTTACCGCTGAAGCGCTCCCTGCCCCTACAACGGGCCATAACAAGACCTATGTCTTTTTCTTCATGCCACGAAAGGAAACCATGACCCGTTTGCTCCGAGCAGTCTGCGTTGTTGTCTTTACGGCCCTATCGACGGGACCCCTGTTTTCCCAAGTCATCAAGAACGAAGAAACCGTCGAGGTGCCGTCCGACGACGCGCATATGAATGCGGCAATCGACAGGGCGCGCGAAACGCTATCGGTGTTCTGGGAAAGGGAGCAGGATAGCACGGCTGACCAGCACAGTTTCGCATTGAGAGTTCGCATTACCGATGGCACATCGGTAGAATATTTCTGGCTGCTCGATATCGAAGCCACCGACAGCGGCTTTTCAGGTACGATCGATAATCGACCGCGGTCTGTGATGACGGTCGAACTCGGACAACGCCACGCATTTGCCGAGCACGATATCTCCGACTGGATGTATGTCGAGGACGGGAAGATCTACGGCGGCTTTACTTTGCGGGCGATGCTGCACCGTCTTCCCGAGGCGGATGCCGCGTGGATGCGGGATACGCTGGCATTCGAGCCACAGTAGGCTGCAGTCGGACAAAAACATCGGTGATTTATGCCAACCGTTGAGAGAGCCACGGTTCCGGAAGACAGTTTGCTTCATGCCTACGCGGCCCGCGAGGGTTGCTATACGGATTGCTTCTTCGCCGATGTCCATGGACCGCCGGACCTCGAACAATACGTGAATCTGTTCTTCAACAGCCGGGCATTCCGATTCGAGAGACGTGTGCTGTCTGTTTTTGGGCGCGGCCCTGTTACAGGGGAAGCCATTGCTGCTCTGGCAAGCGGCGATGCGCAACGCTTTGCAATCTGGAAAGTCGAAAACCGCACCTCATCCGAGCTTATGCTGGCCGTTACGGGCGCACCTTTGCGAACTTGGCTCAAGGTCGACGCGGTTGCCGCAAGCAGGGACAGGGCGCGACTGATGTTCGGCTCCGTCAGTCTGCCGAGCCCCCGGTCAAGGGCGGACAACCCGCGACCTGGTCTCGCTTACAGGCTGTTCGTGCCGTTTCATCTGGCCTATTCGCGATTTCTGCTCAACGGGGCGGCGGCGGACTGGCAGCGCGGCCGCCCACAGCCGGAGGCGCCGGAATAAATCAAGCGACCTTCCGCCGGAGTTCAGAAGCTGAATCGCTTTGCTGACCATTGTGCGCCTCCCAGAGGGGTTCGTACAGCTTTCTGTATTCCCTGGGCGTCAGGCCGGTTGAACGTTTGAAGAGCCGCCGGAAAAAGGCCACGTTTTCGTACCCCACATCCGCGGAAATCTGTTCGATCGGCTTTTGGCTCGTTTCAAGGGCCTGTTTTGCAGCTTCCATGCGCAGATTTTGCGCGTATCCGATGATCGTATGACCCGTTGCCTGGGTGAAGCGGCGTTTCAAGCTTCGTTCGGGAATTGCGACCGCGTCGACCACGCCGGACACGGGATCGGCATGGCACAGATTGTTTGCAAGCCAGACCTCGGCGCGGCGTACAACGCTGTCAGCATGGGGGCGTTGCCGCGCAAGATTGGCATAGGGCAATTGACCGTCCGAATGCCAGTTCATCAAAAAGAACTTCGCCGTGGATATGGCTTCGCCGGGGGAGATGTGCCGCGCGATGATGTGTAACGCCAGGTCATGCCAAGAATATGCACCGCCAGCCGTCACCATGCGGCCGGTCTTGTCGGCGAAAACAAGTGCAGGTTTCGGATCGAAATTGACCTCGGGAAAGTGTTCGCGAAACAGGTCTTCATAGACCCAATGCGACGTTGCAGCATAGCCGTCCAACAAGCCCGCAGCAGCCAGCAAGACGGATCCTGAACAAGCCGAGTACATTGTCGTGCCGTTTGCCCAGCAATGCCTGAGCCAGGCTTTCAAATCATCATATCGATCGGCCAGCGGGTCCTCCGCACCAACCCAGATATCCATAATAATCAGGATTTCGGGGACATTGCTGTCATCGGTGGTAAGATCAGCCATGACGGGAACGCCATAGCCGCACCGGAACGGTTTCGTATCGGGTGCAACAATTTTTGGCTGCATCAACTCCGGCCCGCCATCCAGACCTCCGATCTCGCGCCACAGCCGGCCGCTGGTCGCCAGCACATCGACCATACCGTATAGCGCCGATCCGGACGTCTCCGGGATCGCAAGCAACTGCACTTCGATCTGTTTCTGGTTTGACATGGTTACCCCCATCGAATCTGGCATGAACGGATCGGGTTTTGACGAATTGGTTCTGACCATTGGCGCAGCCGCACGATAGGTCATCGCTCCTGACCGGGGCTGTACGTACGGATTCATCACCAAAGGTTTTGTGACCCGACGGACAAAACGCACAACGCGGCGACCCGCTAACACAAACGGCATGGTTATGCACCGGTCTGGCGCGGCTGCGCGTTCAAAATGACGTGTTTGCCCGCCGTCCGCATATGGGTCCGGCTCCTGGCGCGTCGCGTCCACGCGACGCGGAGGCGCTTGCCGAACTCATTTGCACTGCAACCGCCCGGACTTGCGCACGGCATCTCCGGACACAGATCCGAAAGGAAAGACTATGACCACCGAAACCTCAATTGCCATCCGGAATGGCGTCGATATACAAGCCATCCTCGATGCGCGAACAGCGCTGACGGAGGATCCCGAAGCAGGACGCTTTGTCTGGCGCGCTGCCTGTGAGTGGATCGACGGCATTCACAGCCGGTCAATGATCGAAGGCTTTTTCGGCCTCGGTGAGGAGCAAAAGCACAACCGTGTTTTCAAGATCGATGCAGACCATCCGCCGCAATTTGCTGCGTCCGATGAAGGCGCGACGCCCGTCGAAATTGTCCTGAGCGCACTTGCAAGCTGCCTGATGGGCGGTGTTGCATCTATCGCCGCCAACCGCGGCATTCACCTCAAATCCGCCAAGGCAAAGGTAGAGGGCGATATGGATCTCGCTGGTGTGCTGGGCATAGACCCGGATGTTCGAAACGGCTTCAAGGATATCCGCATCGATTTCGATATCGACGCGAATGCAACCGATGATGAGATTGCGGCACTTGTTGCGCAATCGCAGAAGCGGTCGGCCGTCTTCGATATCATTACGAACCCGAGCATGGTGCGGGTCCAGACGAAGAGAAGCAGCCCGCAAAGCTGATGTCTGCAAAACCCGGGGTTGCGTTCCGGCCGGTAAACCGGTCCGCAAACGCCGGGCTCTGCGACCCGGGAATGCGTGGCCGGCGCTGGTTCACGACCGCCGCTGCCGCTTCCATCCCATTTCCGTCGCCGGTCAGGACACAGCCGAAACTGCGCGGCGCATCGTTCACTGCCTTGGAACGCAGCGCGCCGCCTAACACCATCATTGGAGGTTAAACCCATGCAAAACGGTGCCATCATACGCCCGACGGCGCAGAAAAGAGTGGGGCATGTTCATCGGCATGCATCTCGGCGCGCTCCCGGCCCACTTTCGTCAGTTCTGGATACCATTGGACGGACGCCTGTCGTCCGCCTCGGAAAAATCGGTCCTAAGCATGTCGAACTCTACGCAAAACTGGAGTTCTTCAACCCGATGGGATCGGTCAAGGACCGAATGGCCTTGAATGTGATCGAAGAGGCTGAACGTTCAGGCGCGCTGTCTCCGGGTCAAACCGTCATTGAAGCAACCAGCGGAAATACAGGCATAGGCCTCGCCATGGTCTGTGCGCAAAAAGGCTACCCGCTTGTCATTGTCATGGCGGAGAGCTTCAGTCTGGAGAGGCGCAAGCTGCTGAGATTTCTCGGTGCGAAGGTTATCCTGACATCGGCTGCGGCACGCGGAACCGGCATGTTCCGCAAAGCCGAAACGCTGGCGCAGAAGCACGGCTGGTTCTTTTGCCGGCAGTTCGAGAACGCCGCCAATGCGGACGTCCATGAGCGGACAACGGCGCTGGAAATCATCGAGGATTTTGCCGATATCGGACTCGACTACTGGGTGACGGGATTTGGCACCGGAGGCACGCTCTTTGGTGTTGCGCGCGAGTTGAAACTTTCCAGCCCGATGACCAAGATTGTCGTCGCGGAGCCGGAAAACTCGCAAATTCTGGATAGCGGGATTACCCAGCAACGCCGACCGGACGGTGCGGCGGCGCGCAGCCATCCGAATGCCCGCGCCCACCCCGTCCAGGGCTGGTCACCGGATTTTGTGCCGAAGCTTGCAAGCGATGCGGCAGAAGCACATCTGATCGATATCTATCAGCCAGTGGCAGGCGTTGATGCGCTGCGCATTGCCCGTGAACTGGCCACGGTGGAAGGGATTTTCTGCGGCATCAGTGGCGGTGCGACAGTCGCATCGGCCATCAATCTTGCGCACAGGCTCCCAGCCGGTTTAAAAATCCTGGCAATGATCCCCGATACAGGCGAGCGATATCTGACGACCCCGCTCTTCGACCATATAGACACGGAGATGGACGAAGCGGAGCGGGAAATCGCAGCTTCGGTGCCGGACACTTTGACAACCAGCGCAAAAACCACGGCACAGCCGGCAGAAATATCGCCGGTGGCAAGAGACTTCGTCCGCGCTACTCTTCGCGATGAAAGCGAGCCAGTGGTGATGTTCGGCTTTGAATGGTGTGAGTTCTGCTGGTCGGTGCGGCGTTTGTTCTCAGACGCAAAGATCCCGCTGAAAGCGATCGATATCGATAGCGCCAAGTTCCGCGACAACGATCAGGGCGGAAAGATTCTGAGGGCCCTCTTTGCACATACGGGGCTGCGGACCGTTCCTCAAGTCTTCGTCGGTGGCGTGCTGATCGGCGGGGCAACCGAGGTCGTGATGGCGGCGAAAGACGGAAGCTTGAGCGAACGCCTCGGCCAACTCCATTCGAGGATTGTGCCCGGGGCGACGAAAGATCCGCTGGATTATCTTCCGGCGTGGTCGAAGAAACCGTCCCAGTACGATGGGGCTGCCAGCCCCTGGGGTGCATGGAAATGACGAAAATCTGCCATCATTTGCGAAGGCGGAAAACGGTCGCCGAATTTCAGTCGAAAACCGTGGGCACAGCCAAGGCCTTGTCGATCAACGCCTTGGCGGGCCCCGGTGTTTCCTGAAGCGCGCGGCAGAAGGCCAGGAGCCGTTCGTCGTCATCGGCGCGCCCCGCGATCTGGACAGTGACGGGAAGACCTTCTGTTCCGACTCCTATCGGCGCGACAACAACCGGCGAAGCAGTTAAAGACAGGGGTGCGGAGTAGGCAATCGCGTTCCAGAAGACATCCTCGTTCAGCGTTTCGCCGTGCTTCGGCGCCACAGCGGGTGCCGTTGGAATGACGATGAAATCGTAGTCCGAGAGAATGCGGTTTACGTTAAGCCGAAACGTTTCCCAACGGCTCATCAGCACGATGAAGTCGCCGGCCCGCATTTCATCGCGCTTTTTCATGCAATGAAGCCAGAACTGCATCGACTGGGAGATCTCGGTCGTTCCGGCAACGGTTTTCAGAGCCTCGCCGAGCAGCCGCCCCGCATCGGCGCAAAAGAGATCCCTGGCGATTGCGTTGCCTTCCCGGAAAATGCTGTCGATATCGACTTTGCCGACATCGAAAGCGGATGAAAGCGCGCCGGCGAAAGCATCGATGGCGTCTACGGTTTTTCCATCCGGCGGAGCAGTATCGCAGCCGGTCGCGAAGGCAATTCGCGGGATTTGCGAAGCAGCGGACCGCACACGTCCGGTTACGCCGTCGGTTTTGGGGTCATCCGGATCTTCGCCCGAAACGACGCTGAAGACCAGTTCGAGGTCGCGGACGCTGCGCGCCAGCGGTGCAAGCCGGCACATCTGACCTTTCATGCCCGAGCAGCCAAACAGATAGCCGGCGGTCGAAACCCGGCCGAAAGATGGCCGGTGTGCGAACAAGCCGCAACAATGCGCCGTGTAACGGCTGCCGCCACCAAAGTCGCTGCCAATCACAAAGGGTGCCGCGCCAGCCTTGACCAGCGCGGCTCCGCCGCCCGTGCTGCCGCCCGGACAACGGCTGAGATCGATCGGGTTGCTGGTTCGCCCGTAGAGCAGGTTGTCGGTTTCGATGGATGTTCCGAGTTCCGGCGCGTTGGTTATGCCAAGCAGAAGACCATCGGCTGCTTCGAGGCGCTTGACGATGGTGGCGCTGCGGTCGGAGACATGCTGCGCGAAACCTTTCGTTCCGAACGTCGTAACCCAGCCTTCGACTTCCAGACAGTCCTTCAACGCGAAAGGCAGACCCATCAGAGGACCCGATGCCGCCTTGCGATCCATCTCGGCGGCACGGGCGCGCAGGCGCTCAAAGTCGCTTTGCACCAGAGCGTTGATCTTTCCGTCGACCGCCTCAAGCCGCCCTATGAGAGCATCGGCGATTTCCTGCCTGCCGAGCGCACCCTGCGCCACCGCGTCACGCAAGCCGACAAGATCCCGCTGGTAGACTTCCATGCTGGCACCTCGCGCAATCAGAAGAGCTTGAAAGAGGCCACGAAGGGCAAGTGGTCCGAGACCTCTTCGCGGAATTTCTCGCGTCCCATATCGAGGGTCCAGTGCATCGGAAACAACCGCAGCGAGCCGCGAATGTAATCGGTCGAAAAACGCCGCGAGACAGCAAAGCCGTCGAGCAGGTTGGCCCGGCCTTTCTTGAGGATATGCGAGAAACGGTCCTGGAGATCCCAGGAGGATACGAAATCCATGACGTCATTGCCGCCAAGATGAAAGAAGTTGCTGACATCCTGACCGGGGATCATGTTGAAATCGCCCATCAGCGCGATCATGTCGCGGCGGTATCCAGCCTGGGTCTGCAGATCGGTCATCCAATCGCCGATCGCCTTGCACTGTGTATCACGCAAATCCTGTTCGGGTTTGTCGCGTCCGGATTTCAGGTGCACGCCAATGATCGTGGCATCGAATTTTGTGCCGATTTCTACATCGACGGCATAGGCCTGACGCCCGCCCGTGTAGTCGCCTTCGGAGCCGGGGACAAATCGCGCATTGGACACATTGATCCCGGGTTTGTGCAAAAAGCCGATATGCAAATGGCTCTCGGGCTGTTCATCGATCGTAATGTCATAGGTAAGCCCGAACTCGGTCAGGCGGTTCGCCAGCCAGGCGATATGCGTGATGGGCGACACTTCCGCCAAAGTAACGAAATCCGCATCCAGCAATGCGAGCCCCCTGGCCTGGTTCTCCGCCTTGGTGCTTGCCTCCTCAATCCCGGCCCCGGGGTTGAACGGCGTGTTGCCCGCGAGGTTCCAAACGGCAAACCGTGCCAACGAATGATCAAACGTTGCCATCGCACCCGTCCTATCAACAGAATTGAGCCATGTGTTCAGCCTAGCGCCAAAACGACGGGTCCGTACAGCCCCGATAAAGAGAGTTCATTGAACGGGAACGACACTCCGTGTCATCGGAGACATGTCGTGTGATGTCCGTATCCGATCGGACTATGTGTCATCCGGGTTCATGTCTCGGCATCATCCCTAATAGGCGCGGGCGCGATCGATCAATCCGACGGGTGACTGGCCAGCCCAAACCCTGCGGATATCTTCACTCACAAGTCTCGCAACGTTGTCCTTGATCGACTCAGCCGCGATATGGGGCGTTATGGAGATCCGCGGATGCGTCCAGAACGCATGTCCCGTGGGAATTGGTTCGACAGCCGCAACATCGAGCGCCGCGTGGTGGAGCTGGCCGCTATCAAGGGCCCGCAACAGATCGTCCTCGACCAGATGCTGGCCGCGGCCCAGATTGACCAGTGTTGCGCCGCCCGCCATTGCTGCAAAAACAGACATGTCCAGCAAACCAACGGTATCGGCCGTGGCGGGAAGATGGTTTATGACCAGATCGGCACCGCTCACCGCTGCCAGCTTGCCGTCAGCGGCGGAAAAGACCTCGATCTGCGAAGATTCTTCCCGCGGGTTCCTGGCGAAAGCAACGACGTCGTAGCCGAGCCGCGACAATCCGTCAGACACCGCCTTTCCCATCAGCCCGTAGCCCAGGATCGAGATCCGGAACTTGGACGTCGGGCCGTATGCGTTTCTTTGCCAGGTCTGCTCTTCCTGCTGCTTTGCATATCGCGCCATGTCGCGATGCGCATCGACAACATAACGAATGGCAAACGCGGCCATGTCCCTTGCCTGCTGAGGGTCGCGAATTCGCATGACCGGGACGTGGTCCGGCAGGCTTGAACAGCGTAGGATCGTATCCACGCCCGCCGCGATGGACGAGATGAGGCGAAGGCCGGGATATGAAGCGAAGGCGTCGTCCGCAGGCTCCCAGCAAAGGGCAAAGTCTATTTCATTCGGATCGGCGATCTCTGCGGGATCAAGCAGGCGCAGCGTATCGGCGAACGGAGCGAAGGCTGCCGCATAGTAGGTCTTCAGATCGATGGTTTCGCTGAGGTAAACCCCTTGAACCGGTTTCGTCAGTTCCATGTGTTCCCTCCAGTTCGCTGGCGCACAGGATTGCGCCAAAATCGGGCCGGAGCAAGCGTTGACCACGATCGCTGTCGCGCCCTACCTGCCGGGAACAGGTTCGTTGAGAGCGAAAGATCCGCAAAGCACCCGTTCACTGAATAGCCGATACGCGCGCTCATTCTCCGATTTGCAGCACAGATCGACAGACGATCCTGAAAAGCTGTTGTGGCAGGCCTGCAAGATGCGGGCTAAGGTCAGCTTTTGAAGAAACAGCCAAGAAAAGCGGACCATTCATGAAACTTGAATTTCACCACATCAATTTCGTCTCCGAGGATGTCGATCGCATGCATGACTTCTACACCAAGGTGCTTGGCCTCGGTGACATCCCGCAGGATAATTTTCCGCGCACGGAGGAAACCGAGGAGCGCGGTTACAGCGGCAAGATCCGCTTCGCCACCGACGGGCTGATGCAAATGCACCTGGCGGAAAGGGAGTTTGGCGTTGCCTTCAAGAACGGGCAGGTCATCAACCCGGTGGAACGCGGACATATCGCATTCCGCACCGACGATCTGCCGGCGTTCCTGAAGATCCTTGAGGAAAACGGGATCCCCTATTCCGACTATGGAACAGCCTTCTCAAAAGAATGGCATCAGGTCTTCTTCATGGATCCGGAAGGCAATATCGTCGAGGTGCATCAGCCGGTCGGCTAAATTCCATTGTACAATAAGCCTGATCCGCAAAAGACGCCCAGGCCGGTTGATGACCCATTGTCAATCGAGGGCGATTGTGAATAACGTTGGCGGCCCGTTTCCAGCGTAGTATCACACCATGCAGCCCTTCATCGCGCGCAGCCTGCCAAGACCAAAAACCCCGGCCATTATCCTAGCCGGATTGGGCGGTGCGATCGCCATTGCGCTCCTGCTGCTGCTCGGCAATGCCCTGCAGCTCGCCATGGTGATTGCGCCGTTCGGGGCAAGCTGCGTGCTGATCTTCGGGCTTCCCACAGCACCGCTTTCACAACCCGCCAATGTCGTAGGCGGACATGTGGTATCGGCTGCTGCCGGCATGGTCGTGTTTACGCTGTTTCCGGATTTCTGGTGGTACCCGGCTCTCGGCGTGGGGCTGGCGATTTCCTGCATGGCGGCGCTGCGGGTAACCCATCCGCCAGCCGGCGCCAACCCGTTGGTCATCTTTGCGCTTGAGCCGAGCTGGTGGTTCTTGGCAATCCCGGTTCTGCTGGGATCGGCGCTCCTTGTGGTTATCGGCGTCATCTATCACCGGCTGACCGGAGGCAGCTACCCGATCAAACCCGCTACGCAATAGGTCCACTCGAAGCGGAAGGATCAGGCATCAACGCGTTTCATCAACCGGGTTCATGCCTGGGCCAGAAGCGTTTCGCTCACCTGCCAGAGCCGTTCGGCACTTTCGTCATCACAGCCATGGGGATGCACGCCGCGATAACGGGCGTGCGGGCTCTCCGGATCTGTTGGAGCCGCAACATTGCAATCTTCGCAATAAACGCCCGGCTTGCCGGCCAGAAGCTGCGAAGACGCCGCCCAAACGGTGGTCGACGCACCTTCCGCCGGGGTTTTGAAGGCGGCCTTGACCTCAGGCGCCGGCTCGCCGTCGGGGCCAATCCAGCCAAGCGCCATCATCTCTTCCTTGGTGAGATGGCGCTGCAGCGGGGTGAATATTCCGCCGGGGTGAACCGAAAAGGCCAACCCGCCGCTGTCTTTCAAGCGCCGTGAAAGAGCGTTGGCAAACAGGGCATTGGCGGTCTTGGCCTGTCCATAGGCATGCCATTTGTCATAGGGCGTCGTTTCAAAATGAATGTCGTCCCAACGAATATCTGATATTTTGTGGCCACTTGACGAAAGTGCCACAACCCGCGCGCCCGGCGTCTTTTGCAACAGCGGCATAAGTGCCTTGGTCAGTGCAAAATGGCCCATGTGATTGATGCCGAACTGCGCCTCCCATCCGGGACCGACAGTGGTTTGCGGACAGGCCATGATGCCCGCATTGTTGATCAGAAAATCGAGCTGATCCAATTGATCGGACATGGTCTGCGCGAAGCGCCCTACCGAGGCGAGATCGGCAAGATCCATTGCATCGGTGACAACATCACCATCCATGTCTGCAAGATTTTCCGCAGCCTTTTCCGGAGATCGCACGGGAACGATGACACGGGCACCGCGGGCTGCCAATGCACGGCTCGTCTCCAGACCGATGCCGCTATAGCCGCCCGTGACGATCGCCGTCTTGCCGGTCAGGTCCAGTCCATCGACGATTTCGGCAGCTTCTGTCTTTGGTGGAAACGGCGATTCAACCGGGCGCTGATCATCAATACTCATGTCAATCTCCATATGGCGAGGTGTTTTTTCACTCGGCAGGTCTCCTAACCCGACGCAAGCGCTGCGACCACCTTTATCTCGACAACCGCCCCCTCGCGCCGGAGACCGGCGACCTCGACGGCCGTCCATGCCGGATAGGGCTCCTTTATATAGTCGGAACGAACGGCATTGAAGGTGTCGAAGTGGTCACGCAGACCCACATGATAGCTTGTCATCTCGACGACAGAGCCAAAATCAATGCCTGCTTCGGCAAGCACCGCAGCGATTTTGTCGAAGGCCTGCCGGAATTGCGCAACAAGGTCGTGGGGCATTGAACCGTCCGGGCGGCTGCCGGTCATGCCGGTCAGAAAGACATGATTGCCCGAAACGATACCGGGGGAGACCTTGATCTGTTCAGCCGATGCATGAGATCCGTCCGGGAATAGCGCGCGTCTGTTCACTGTCCATCTCCTCAGCCTCGCCTATCGCGTCCATGCCATAGTTCGAATTGCCAATTTCCGTCAATTTCCGATCATACCTTTCGATTGCGGCACGAAAATCATCTCGGTTCGTGGAAGCGCTCCAGCGGGATGACGGCTAGGGGAACCAGTTCGACAAGAAGTTCGGGAACGACAAGCCCGGGCGTCTGGATCAATATGCTCGCGGGCGCAGTCTCCTGTTTCAACCTCTCGGAGCGAACCGCCTGTATTGCTGGCAAATCGTCCGCATTCAGGAAATAGATCGTGAGCGAAACGAGATCGTCGAAGGTGCCGCCGACTGCGTTCAAAATATGCTCGACATTGTCAAAACACCGGCGCGTCCGTGCCGCGCAGTCGCCTGCGCCGACAATGTTTCCGGCGCCGTCCCATGCGACCTGGCCCGTCATGTGCAATGTCTTGCCTTCCGGTTGAACAACTCCGTGATTGAAGGCGCGGCCGGCGCGCGGCCATGCGGTCGGCGGATTGAAACGTATTGTCATTTCGGCCTCGAAGTTTGTTTCACTGAAGATTGCCGTTGCATGATTTTACGGTACACGGGCGGTTTTCGACACGAATGATTTGTCAGGCGCGGGTACATGGCGTTCATTTTCCGTAGGAAATAATCGCGTGCAGCTGCTGACGGGCGTCGGAAATGCGCATCGTGTCCGTACGGAAATTGTTGACATGGCCCGCTGACTGAAATAGCTGGATGGGGCTACGTCACCCTCTATCGACTACCTTTCTCCTACTCAGGCGACGGGCATCGATCTTACCCTGACGCGCCAGGTTGCCGCATCGCGTGGGCAGCAACACAACAGGAGAATACGAAATGGCCACTGGCACCGTAAAATGGTTCAACGCTACCAAAGGTTACGGATTTATTGCGCCCGATGAGGGCGGCCGGGATGTCTTCGTTCATATTTCTGCCGTGGAACGGTCGGGCCTGACCGGGCTGTCGGATAATCAGAAAGTGACATACGACGTTGAAGCCGGACGTGATGGACGCGAAAGCGCGACAAACATCGCCATTGCTTAGGCTCTGCCGTTGAGGCGTTTTCAGGGTGCCTGAGAGCACCCGGAAAATCAAAAGCCGCTTGTTTGGTTTTGGCTGGCCCGCCAACTGTCCGGGCCGGAAGAGAAGCTTTGTGTGCGCGATCAACCCGTCGCTGCGCGCGACTTTGTTTGCCGAACCGCCAGACAAATCCCGGGTCCTTGCCAATTCTCCCAAACCCGCCACAATTGCGCGGCTATTGAAGTGAAGAGCCGTAGCAGGGGAGGAGACCATGATCGGCGCAATGAAGGGAAGCAGTGCGGCAAGCGCTGCAATTTTTTTGATATGTCTGGCGTCCATCGCCGCCAAGGCGCAATCCGCACCGGAGGGTATCTGGGCGCCCTATGTCAAGGGCGATCTTGAAGCAGAGGTCGTTGGGGAATTGCCGGCGGGCGTCGGCAATATCGCATTCACACCCTCCGGCGAACTCGTCTACAGCCATCATCCGTTCTACGGAAATCCGGTCAAGGTCGCCAAAATGAATCCCGACGGAAAGGGATTTACACCCTACCCCAGCGAATCCTGGAACACATCGCAGGATGACGAAAACACCTATGTGGACACCGTGCTCGGCATCCGCAGCGACGCCAATGGCGTCGTCTGGATGTCAGACATGATGCATGGCGACCGGAAAACGCCCAAGCTGGTGGGGTGGAACACGGTTACCGATATGCTGGAGGCTGTCCTGCCCATTCCGGCGCCGGCAACGCTGCCGTGCAATGCGGACAGTTGTGCCTCGCAGCTCAACGATTTCGTGATCGACGACAGACGCGGAAAATTCTACTTCGCGGACGAAGCGATCGGCCCCGGCGGCGATGCCTCACAGGCCGCACTCGTGGTGCTGGACCGCAATTCGGGTGCCGCGCGGAGGGTGCTTGAAGGCCACTGGTCGACGCTGCCTTCAGACGTGCCAATCATTGTCGACGGACAGCCGCTGACATTGCCCAACGGCCCGAACGATACGCATACACCGATCCTTGTCGGGGCAGACGGCATCACGGCGGATCTTGATTTTGAATGGCTTTACTACGCACCGCTGAATGGCGGCTGGGTCTACCGCGTCAGGATCGACGATCTGGTCGATGAATCGCTGTCAGACGATGCGCTTGGCGCCAAGGTCGAAAAGTATGCGGTAAAGCCAAATGCCGGAGGGCTGTCGATCGACGCGGACGGCAATCTCTATTTCACCGCCGTGGAGAGCACCTATGTCGGCATCATTCCGCCTGATACGCGGCGCTTTCGTGCCTTTGCGAGCCATCCGGATCTGCAATGGCCAGATGGTGTCAGCTACAGCCCCGACGGGCACATGTACGTGTCGGCAGCAGAATTGCCGCAGCTTCCGCCGTTCAATGATGGCGTGAATTACTCTGAAGCGCCCTATCACATCTTTCGCTTTAAACCTCTGGCGGAAAGTGCCGTCGGACGTTGAAGGCCTGGAGCGTGCCTGAATTAAACTGAACCCCGGGCGATCAGGTCGCTGCACGACTTGCGCCCGGGCTTCGTCGGTTCGCTCCGTCAGAACTTGCCGTTGTCGTGCGCCATCTCGTCCGGGACGGGCGCAACGACGTCCCAATGTTCGACGATCTTTCCGTCTTCGACCCGCCAGAGATCGAAGAAGGCCCAAGGCTCACCGCCCATGATTGCGTCGGACGCAACAAAGACGAAGTTGCCTTCGGCGACAACGATCTGCGGCTCGAACTTGGTAATGACCTGACCCTGCGCGGCAAATGCCTCGATGGCGGCCATAAGCCCGTCCAACCCGTCGGCAATCATCGGGTTATGCTGGGCGTAAACCGCCGGATCCATGTAGTCGGTCACGTTTTCAGGCGCTGCACCACCCAGCACATCGCGGACGAAACCGACCACGAGTTCCTTGTTTTGAGCGGTTCTTTCGTGATCGGTCACTTCAGTGGGGCCATCCGTCATTGACCGGCCCGAAACGGTCGTTTCAGGCGGCGCCTGCAGATTATCCCAGTGTTCGGCGACACGGCCGTCTTCGATCCGAAAGACATCGAAGGCGACAAGCTGCGGCGCTCCGAATGCGTCGGCATTTTCATAGGTGTTGTGCAATACCACGAAATCGCCTTCCGCGATCACACGGTGGGTGGTGACGGTCAGATCGGATGAATCGACCAGCGGAATTGCGCCGATCAGCCCTTCCGCTCCCGTCGGAATGGCGGGATTGTGCTGAATGTAGTCGGGTGCGAGAAGCTGCCGGGCAGCATCCGGATCGTGGTCGACAAAGACCGCAGCCAAAAGTGCAAATACCAGTTCCTTCGGTGTCATGATTTAACCTTTCAATGTCCACTAGTGAGGTACATGGTATTCAAATTGAACCTAGGATCAATTACGCACTTTATAGTGCCGTGGTTTGTTGCAGGATACCAGTGGCTAGACGGGTGTCCTTGCAGCAGACCAAGCCGGTATGCTAGCGGTGGCTGGTATCATTTTTGAACTGGGGTTCGCTATGCTGCCAATTGGCGTTAAAGGTCCGGCCGAGGCGTCCAACTGTCCGATCCGTTCGGTGCTGACGAATGTGACCGGCAAGTGGCGGATCATTATCGTTCTTGCCCTGGAGGACGGTCCGCTGCGGTTCGGCGAGATGAAACGGACAATCGGCGACATCACACAGAGAGTGCTGACCGAAAACCTGCGCGGCCTTGAGCGTGACGGCTATCTGACGCGGACGGTCGATCCCGGCCCCCCGGTGGCCGTTTCCTATGCGCTCACGCCGCGGGGCCTGGGATTGCTCGATATCCTGAAGCCAGTGGTTTGCTGGGCAGACGAGCAGATGGCTGGCGTCAAGGCTGCGCGCCTCGAATACGAACGGGCCCAGGCGTCGAGATAGCGTCCGGACCATCACGCTGAACTGCCGGTTGGTCGGGTCTTGTGTGTATTGAGCGCGTCTGCGGTGCTATCGACCCATCAAGTCGCCGCGTCCGAATCCTCACTTGTGAAGCCGTGTCATCTCCTGCTCGAAAAACCGGTCGAATTCCTCCGATGGCAGCCAGCCGACCGGCGCGTTATCCAGCCGCTGCCCGAGAAAAAGCTTCACCGCCGCAACGGTCTGCCAACTCTGGGTGCCGGCTGAATGGTAGGGCCGCATCGCAACGCGCGCGCCGTCCTTCATGATCATATCGGGACGAAATACACCGCGCGAGGCACCGTCACGGCGCATTTCGCTCACCTCTGCCGTCGCAAGATCGCTCAATCGCCAATCCCAGACCTCGGGACCTTTGCGGCTCTTGACGGACAAGTCGATCCTGTCTTTTGAGCGGTCAAAGGTAATGGTGGTTTCTATCCGGGTCTTGTTCAGATAGAGGATTGCGCCCGGAACGCCCGCCAAGAGGACAATGGCAGGGATCCAGAAACCCATCCAGACGCAGGAAACCGCGGCGACCGTCAGGATGACGCAAATCAGGCTGACGCCGAGGGCTTTGTCGCCCTGGTTGTCGTGCAAAACCAGCGTGTCCCGGGTCTTGTCCCGAATGTGCATGCTGGCACAGTGCGTGTCACGGGCATCGCGGTCAAGCAGCAAAGAAATACGGTGCCTCTGCTGTCTCGATCATCGACATATACGGCTGCCATTCGCCCCCGATAGGATAACGCGATGATGCAGGAGGTTTCGTCATATCAAAACCAGAAACCGCCGAGGCCACGCCACGCACCATCTTTGCCGCGTCGACGACCCGTGCGCTGGAGATTTCCACCGTCAACCTCGCTGTTCTGACCGTGACGATACCATTTGTGGCGATGCTGGCGGATCGCATCGGTTACCGCCGTGTGATCGCCTTCGGTGCCGTTTACCTGCTCGGGACGGCGTTGTCCCTTTTCGTTATTGTGCTGCTTCCAGGGAGCGCGAAAATGCGAGACGGGTGAATGATGTCAATTTGGATCTACCAGACGTAACCGCCTTGCAGCCGTTCAAACCGGCCGTTTCCAGCCAACCACCTGAACACACATGGAAGGGCTAATCCTGTAGTCGCGTTGGGGCATGGCAAGCTCTGCAATCACCGCCTCAACCACTTCTTCGGCGGCAAGCCCCATGGAGACGATGGTCTCTTTCATCTCCGACGACAATGCGATGCGAAGCATATCGACGATCTTCTGCTGGTCCTCGAAGGGCCAAAAGGCCGACACATCAAGATCGGTGAACCCTGCGTCCAGCAGGTCGGAGGGCAATCCGTTGTGCCCGTAATCGGGGTCGCCGCCGCCGGTTTCAATCAATTTCGTAAACCAGGCGATCAACTGATCGTACCACCCGGCGCGGCCGTGCCGTATATAGGTCTGGGCGATTTCCTCGCCAAGGAAAAATCCCGATGGCTTGAGCGCCCGGTGGGTTTCCTTCAGGACTTCGACCGCCTGCGAGAGATAGGTCAAAACGTAGCGCGTGTGGGCAAAATCGAACCGTTCGGTTGGAAACGGAAATTCCTGCGCAGAGGCGCAGATAAAGGTCACGTTGCCTATCTCATGTTCAGCGGCCTGCCGCCGCGCTACCTCAATCAGTTCGGGTGCCTGGTCGAAGGCTGTCACATGACCGTCCGGGACGATGTGGCGGGCGAAATAACAGGCCGTGTCTCCTATACCGCAACCAATGTCGAGGATTTCCATATCCGGCGACACGGCAAGGTCGGAAAGACGCCGGATCGTTCCCGGTTCATAGATTTCGTTAAACAGACGGTAGCGCAGATAAGAGCCTTTTTGGTCGCCAAGAAGGTAGCTTTCCGGTTCGCTTCGGTCAGACACTTGTTTCGCTCCCTGTTGCACGAGGGACAAAACTAGCCGACAATCCGGCGTATGAACAAGAGCAACGGCCGTTTGCCGCAGCCTCTTCAGGCAATTGCGCCGAATAGCCATCCCGACAGCATCGACCCCATTGCCGCCAGCGCAAGGTAGAGTAGGAATGGTTTTAGTCTGAGGACCGGGAAGATTGCCATTGCGCCCCAGATGCTGACGACGCCGCCGGATACCAGGAAGGCCATCGCCGCGCCGTTGGACATGCCGTGCGCCATCAATGCCCGGGTCAAAGGCAAGGCTGCATATCCGTCAATATAAGCAGGGCCTCCGACGATGACCGCCAGCGGCACGGCAAAAGCGCTTTCGCGCCCGACATAGGCAGCGACTGCGTCCGGTTCGAGCCAGCTATTAAGCAGGAATTCCGCCGCAAAAGCCGGGGTCAGGACAAGCAGGATCAATCTGGTAACCGACCAGCTGTCCCGCAGAAAGCGGGTGCGCCGTGACGCGTCGCGCCAGATCAGCGGCTTGAAGTCCTGATCGGCTGTGCCGCACGTTCCGCAGCCTGCGCCCAACGATCCGACGATCCGGTTCGACCTGAGCGGCGATTGTGCCCATGCGCGCCTCGCGAACAGAGCCGTTATAGCACCACCGAACAGGCCGAGACCGACGGCGGCAAGTGTTTTTCCAATCGCAAATTCCCAGCCGAGCGTTGCCAAGGTGGCAGAAAACATCGGCGGACCGGTGATCGGCGATGCGAGCCAAAACGCCATGACCGGTGCAAGCGGCACGCCGCCTGCCAGAAGTCCCGCCATCAGCGGCAGCACCGTCACCCCGCAAACCGGGAGCAAAGCGCCGACAAGCGTTGCCGCGATGACGGTCTGGGTTGTGCGGCCGTGAAATGCGCCGGCAACGCGGTCGCTCGCGCCGCTGGCGGTGATCCAGGCAGCAAGCAGAATTCCCGTGACGACAAGGGGCGCGACACTGACCATGCCGAGCAATACAAAACGGGCTGTCTCCAGAGCGAGATGCGGTTGCCAGAGCACCACCGCCAGGAGCAACGCTGCGAGCAGAACATAGATATGGATCAGGCCAGGCCGCGCCGCCTGCACGATCTCGGTCACCGACATGACGGCCTCCTTTCTTCTTGTCTTTAGAATAAGGCCGCGACAGCTATTTAAAAAACGAGTATATTGGATATCAGAAATCGGATTTATCGATATTATGGATACCCTGAACAGCGATCATTTGAGGACGTTTCTTGCCATTCAGGACGCCGGCAGCGTCTCCGGCGGCGCAACGCGCATCAACCGGTCGCAGTCGGCAACAAGCCTGCAGATCAGGCAGTTGGAAGAAACCGTGGGAAAGCCGCTTTTTCATCGCCATGGCCGCGGAGTCAGGCTGACGGCCGCCGGCGAGTCGCTGTTGCCCGTGGCGCGCCGGGTTGTGCGATCGCTCGATTCGGCCCTCAGCGAGCTTCGCGGCGGCGGCCTGACGGGCCGTTTACGAATGGGCATGCCCGACGATTACGGCCGCGCCGAATTGACGACAATCATCGCGGATTTTGCGGCCCGGCATCCGGATGTGGAACTGGACGTACACTGTGCGCTCGGATCCGGATTTGAAACCGCTCTTGATACCGGCGCGCTTGATCTGGCGGTGCGCGAAGTTCCGCGGCCGTCCCGCCACGATCGCATACTGCGAGAAGGCAATCTGATGTGGATGGGTAGCGGCGACCGCGACTTTACCGATATCGATCCGTTGCCGGTTGCCCTTTTCGATCGGGATTGCTGGTGGCGCGACCTGGCATTGACCAGCCTGGAAAAGGCGGGACGGCAGTACAAGGTGATCTTTACGAGCGAGAGTGCTGCCGGTGTGAAAGCCGCTGCCCGGGCGGGCGTTGCCGCTGCCCTTTTGAACGAATCGGAGGCCACGCGAGAGCTACAGACGATCGCTGATTTACCACAACGGCATCCGACGTTTCTGATCCTTGAACGTGCTCGAGGTGTGCGCGGACCGACACTGGATGCCATGTGCGACACGATTGCAAAGGCATTTTCGGTTTAGCGTGAAGCCTTTGATTGCGGAAGATCGGTCTGTTCGGGCGCGTCCCCGCACCCGAAATTCGATACACTAGGAGCAGGCTCTCTACGCGTTTCAGATTCGACTTGGAGATTCGACGCAACGAAGCGCCATTCATGGATTTTCCGCGGCGGCCGGGAGCCCAATGACCACACCCGCCTTTAGCACCTCCGGATCGTAAGCTTTACGGGCAAAAAGCTCGCGCACCATCGGTTCGAAAAAGGCCAGTTCCTCGGTCTCGTAGTCAGGGTCGAAGGACGCCTGGTCCCAGCGCTCGCAGAAATCGGCGCAGGACTGAAAACAGGGGTGGTCCCTGAAGCGATTTCTGGCATCACAGTCCCACCCGTAGTGATGGGCGTAGTACTGCATCTGGAAGATGCCGTGATGCTCGATTACCCATGCCACCTCTTCGCGCACGAAGGGGCGAATGACTTCGGCTGAAAAGCGGTCGTGGTTCTGCGGGGCGAGACCATCGCCCACATCATGCAAAAGCGCGCCGACAATCCAATCGATGTCGGCACCGTCACGGCAGGCCCGCGTGGCACTCTGCAGCCCGTGCTGCAACCGGGTGATGCGGTAGCCCGACAGCGTGTCTTCGCCCTGCCTCTCAAGCTCGGCAAGCACCCGGTCAGCGGTGAGCGCGTGGTAGGGTTTTTCCCTCTCAGCGAGAAGCTCATAGTCTTGCCGCGTGCCGTCCTTCATTTGCCTGAATCTGACGGTTTTCATGCCGATGCCTCTTGCCGTTTTGCATAAAGCCCGACCGCTTGTTCTGCACCTTGTGCGAGTGCAGCCGCCTGTTCGGTCAGGATGCGATCATAAAGGGCAAGCGAAGCCGGCGCAAAGAGGCTGGAAGGCGGGGCATAATTGATCCAGTTGCGACTGTGATCGGCGCCGCGCACCAGCATCGCATAATCGCGGCTCGATACGGACTGCTCGACGTCGGGCGTAACGTAGCGGATTGCCATGCCGATACGCCGGTCGGACGAGCGGTTGGGGCCGGATGCATGGAACAGCCGACCATGATGCAATGACATCTCACCCGGCTTCAGCTCATCCAGAACGGCGTCACGTTCGTCGACCTCCACCGCCACCTCCTGACCGCGCGACAGGAGATTGTCATCGTCAAAGGAATCGTTGTGCGGCTGGATCTTCAGCTTATGTGAACCGGGCAGGAAGCGCATGCAGCCGGCTGCCTCGGAGACATCTGAAATGGCAATCCACGCGGTCACTTCATCATCCGTTTCGCCCATGCCCCAATAGGTGAGATCCTGGTGCCATGAGACGACCTTCCGCGATCCCGCCTCCTTGATGAAAAGCTCGCAGGACCAGACAAGCAGATCGGGACCGAGTATGCTCTCGACGGCATCAAGGATCGTCGGCGTGGCGGCGATCTTGCCGAAAAGCGGGATTGCCACCTGGCCGTTGACACGGAAGAACTGACCCAGCATATGCCCGCCTGCGCCTGCGCCATGATCGCGCTCGAGCGCCTCGATGCTGCTGCGCAGTGCGGCGGCTTGCTGATCGCTGAATACCCTTATGGGTTTGACATAGCCATGATCGCGGTAATGGGCGATCTCCTCATGCCTTAGAGCGTGATCCATTACTGCCTCCCGTTTCAAGCGAAGTGTGAATCAGGGAAAGCCGCGATGCCAGTCATGAAACTTGCTTACGAGCATAAGTTATGCTTATCCTCGAAGCTCATTCCTGCTTGGATTGCGGCATGGTTACGCGGCGCATCCCATCGTTGAACTGGCTACGGGTGTTCGAGGCGGCGGCGCGCACGGAGAGCTTTGCGCGGGCGGCGGAACTGCTCAATATGAGCCCGCCCGCCGTAAGCCAGCAAATCAAGGCCCTTGAAGGCCATCTTGGCCGCATGCTCTTTGTGCGCGGCGCAAAGCAGGTCACGCTCACAGATGCCGGCCGGGCCTTCCTGCCGGTCGTCAACCAGGCGCTTGCCTCGGTCGAGACATCTGCGGAGGCGATTTTCGGTGCGCGCGAAAGGCAGCAACTTAACGTTCAGGTGGTTACGATATTGGCGGCAAACTGGCTGCCTGGCCGGCTGGAATCTTTCGAGGCGCTGCACCCCGACATCCGGGTCCAGATCACCAGCGGCAACTCGGTCCTCGATTTCAGGAACAATGACGCGCATCTGCAAATCGGTTTCGGTTCGCGGACCGATTTTCCCCACAGTGCCGAACGGCTGTTCGGCGAGAGGATTTTTCCTGTTGCGCGGCCGGACATCGCGGTGCGGATCGAGACGCCAGACGATCTTCTGGACCAGCAGCTGATCGAAGTTGCGCCGCACCGCAGCGGCTGGTTTCAGCTGCTGCAGAACCACGTTGCAAGCGACCTGCGCGGGGCTGCCTTTCATCTGGTCGACAATACGGTGGTCGCCTTCGGCATGGCCGATGCCGGTCTTGGCGTGGCGCTGGCGCGGGCGCCGGCCACCGACCGGTTACAGCAAGCCTACGGGTTGGTGCCCTGTCTCGACGGATATTCGATCCGCGGATTGCAGCATTACTATCTGTTTCACCCGACAACGGCCGAGCCGAGCGCTGCAGTGAATGCCTTTCGACGCTGGCTCAAACAGGAGGCGGTGATCAACCGGTCAGGCGGCGACGCGACCGCGCCGTGAACGCCGCCGGCGATTACCGGATGGCTTTGCATTGTTGTTGGCGTGGGGCGGCTGGTGGCGGTTTTTGCCACGCTGTTTTGCGCCATGTTTGTTACCGCGCTCGTTTTTCCTGACAGAATCGTCGCTGTTCGGTGAACCGTCTGAGGTCTTGTGCCGGTTACGATGTGTCCGCGGCTTCTTGGAAACGGGCTTTTCCGGCCTCCCCCCCTCGTCGCCGCTGCGTGCCGAGCGATTTGTGCCCCTGCGTCGCCGCCGCCTCGCTGGTTTACCCTCGCCCTCTGAGGGTTCCTCGCCGCTGGCGACGCGCACGGATGCACCCATCTGCCTTTCAATTGCACGCAAAAGATGAACCTCTTCCGGCGAACAGAATGCCACCGCCTCGCCCGCGGCACCAGCCCTTGCGGTACGTCCAATGCGATGGACGTAGCTTTCAGGAACGTCCGGCAGATCGAAATTGTAGACATGGGTGACGCCCGGAATATCGATACCCCGTGCCGCAACATCGGTCGCAACCAAAATTCTGACCTCGCCTTTTCTAAACGCCTGAATTGCCTTGTCGCGCTGGTTCTGGCTCTTATTGCCGTGGATTGAGCGCGCTTGAAGGCCAGACGAAACGAGCTTTTTCATCAGCTTCTCGGCACCGTGCTTGGTGCGCGCAAATACGAGCGACAGATCCTTGGGACGCTGCGAAAGACGGTCGATCAGGAACTCGGTTTTGCCGCGCTGGTGAACAAAGTGCACGGACTGTCTGATCTTGTCTGCAGCCTTTCCGGGTGGCGTTGTCTCAACCCGCACCGGGTCCTCAAGATAAGCCTGAGACAGTCTTTCCACCTGCTTCGGCATCGTGGCCGAAAAAAGCAGGGTCTGCCGCGGCGTACCAAGCAACTGGGCAATCCGCCGCAGCGCATGAATGAAACCAAGATCGAGCATCTGATCGGCCTCATCGAGTACCAGATAGCGCACGCTGTCGAGGTAAACCGCCTTTCGGTCGACCAGATCGAGCAAACGGCCGGGCGTTGCCACCAGGATATCGGTGCCGCGCTCAAGAGTACGGCGCTGGGTGTTGATCGAGGCACCGCCGATCACAAGGCTGATACGCAAATGGGTGTTGCGCACATATTGGCGCAGATTGTTTGCGATCTGATTGACCAGTTCGCGAGTGGGCGCCAGAATAAGCGCCCGGGCGGTTTTCGGCTCTGGCCGCCGACCGCCTCCAAGCAGTTGGTTTACAAGCGGCAAGCCGAAGGCCGCCGTTTTGCCTGTCCCTGTCTGAGCCAGTCCCATCAGGTCATGGCCCTGAAGCACCAGCGGAATTGATTTTTCCTGTATCGGGGTCGGCGTTTCAAAGCCGAGCGACTGAACCGATTTGAGGATTGATGGGGCGAGCCCCAATTCATTGAATTGCGTCAAGTTGAACAACTTTCCTTGCGGCGCGCCCGATCACAAACGCGAGCACGCCAAAGCATCGAGCCGCGACACAAACGATGCAGTCTGTGTGCGGCATATCATTGCGGTTGCGATCATGCGCTCGCCTGGAACGTCATTGTTCCTCCGGGCCGGCAGATCGTCAGCACCCCGCGTGATTTGGGAACTTTATGGGAGGCCCGAAGAACGAAAACTCAGTTCGGGCGCAGCGCGTCCTGCAACAGACAGTACGCGTAACATCATGTTCGAGCGTTTGGTTGGAGTTGCCAGTTGCTCACGCGGCAACCGGACGGCGGATGGGGGGGTATATCGGTCGTAACGCTCTGATTGTCAAGCAATCGGGAAAACCCATCTGATGCGCCGTCTAATGCGGCAACCCAGTCAACGCGTCGGAATAAGCATCCCGAAAGAGCCGTCATGACGCGCAGCGGTGCCTCCCCGGCAAGACCCCGCATATCCGGACGCATAGAGCACGGCAAAGCCAATCTGGCCTGCCACTATCAGGCAGGTACTGTGATGGTGCGTCAACCACCACCATGGCAGGGCGAAAAAGATGAGGTGAAATGTCTTCTTCCAACGGCTTTTTCAATTGTTTTGGAACCGTATCGTTGTTCTGAATCCCATCCGCACCAGCTTGCGGTGTCAGCAGGCAATTCACTCTTACGTTCAAACCGGTTCTGGCGTGAAGCGCGCATCAGTGCGCATAAATCCGTTCAAGCTGCATTGCGCTGCTTTTGAGTTGAGCCGCCAAAGATGCGAGTTCGGTGATTTTCACCTTGAGGAGTGCCCGCTTTCCGTCGAATCCGTCCCGGTTCACCAGCGTAATGATCTCATGGCCGGCTATGCTGGTTGCCGGATCGGGCATCGGGCCGATCACCGAGACCATGATATCGTCGTTGCCGGCAATCTCCAGAACGCGCCCGCCCTCACCGGCGACTGCCAAGAAAGCCTCATTGAACGTCTTGAGCTGTCGGGTTTCGATAACCGAGTAATGGGCATGCTTTTCGACGACGGCAACATCTTCAATTTGAGACAGCCGGTCGGCGGACACCCCGGTGATCACCGACCGCGTGGGCGAACCTACACGCGCGGATGCGCCATCGGTGCCGTTGATCAAACCCATATAGGCTGCTTTCGCCTTCAAAGCACCGCCCAACACAATCCGGCGCTCCCAGCCGCGCAGCGGATGCGTCAACGGCTCGTCCCACAAGACATCGACTGCATCATCGAAATCGTAGCTATGGCCCGGTGACTGCAGCGACCGCGCGTAATCGGCAGCAATTTCTGCCGCCTTCCTGTCCTGCGGCGCTTTTTCGTCTCCGCGGCCGATGGCGAAGAGCCGGCCGAGAGTCTCTTCATAGCCGGCCCTCAACATCATCTCCAGCGTGAAGCCCGCCCCGCGCGCATGAATTGGAAGCCTTTGCCGGATATCCTCAGCACCATTCTGGCTGGCCACGCTGTTGAGATCGCAGAACGATTTCCAGAAACCGACGACGCTGTCTGCGTAGTCGAAATCGTGTGCGTCGCCATCCTTGAGCACATTCGCGATGCCCTCATGGGCATGGACGATGTGCCATTGGGGATAGGACAGGTATGTGTCTGCCTCGGAACGTTCGGATACAGGGTTTGCGACAATCGGCTCGTAGCTGTCTTCCTGCGGCGGTTGCACACAGGCTGCTTCGACGTAGACGACCGGAATCGCAAGCACGACAGCCACCAGAAAGATGGCGATCAGCAACCATTTCATCATGCGGCCAATGCGGCGGGCCATCCGTTTTCCTCACCACTCAATCATCTGCGCGACATGTCGCGCTACCGGGGCTTTGCAGCCGAGCGAGTGACGCGCCAGGCTGGGTTGCGCCCTAAAACCTGCGCGGCGTGGTTGCACTGGATTGTAATGGAAATAAGTTGAAAAATCGCCTTGTTGAAACCAGGACACGCGATCGATCCACAAAATAGAAGGCGGTCATCTTTGAGAAGGGTGCAACGTCCAAAAGGAGGCAGACGAAACTCTACCTGAACGCCTCGCCCGGATAGACACCCCAGATTTCATCCTGTGCGACCCAGCCGCTGTTGCCCTGCACCGTGCATTCACACCAACTGCCATTGCATTGCGATATGCTGATGACAACGCCGGGCTCCAGTTTTGCAACCGCATCCGCACTGACGAGCGGTTTCGCTCGCAAGACAACATGGACATCGGTGGCGCCGCGCTTCCAGGGCGCTGTGATCGCAGAGCGCTCGCCTGTAAGCAGGGATCTGTGGATCCAGCCCTCTGTTCCGTCAGCGTCGCGCACCCTGCGCCAGTGGTCGTATTCCTGGATGATTTCCATCGGAATGCCGGACCGGATGTACATCCATTCCACCGCATAATCCTTGCTCGGGCCAATGCGCAGGTTGACGCGGCGCGACTTAAGGCTGACGAAGCGGGGAAGCGGGAGGCCGCTGGCACCCTTGGCAACACTTTGTGCAAATGCCGGTTGAATGAACGGCAGGTCCGTAACGAGCATCGCGCACAAGACGGGAATCAAAGCAAGCAATCTAAAGAGGGATGTTGCCTTCAATGCGACCTCCACCAACCTTGAGCCGCCGTCCCGGAAGGGTGCATGGCTGCGCCTGTAGCCCTGCACATTCCTTCGGGCCGCACACGAGTTTGCTTTGTCTTGGCGACCCGGTCTGATAATAAAAGCAGTGTGCGCGGTCCGATCCCGACCTATCACAGCATGGTTAAAGAGCTCTCAACAAGGAGCCGCTAGAGGAAATGCCAACTAAGAAACGTCCAAAGGTTTTCATTACGCGCAAACTGCCTGAACCCGTTGAAACCCGCATGGCCGAGCTGTTCGATGTCCAGCTCAACATCGAGGACACGGCGTATTCGCAGCACGAGCTGGTTGGTGCAATGAAGACGGCCGACGTGCTGGTCCCGGCGGTCACCGACCGGATCGACGCGGCAATGATCGAACAGGCGGGTGAGAACCTCAAATTGATCGCAAATTTCGGCAACGGCATCGACAATATCGACGTCGACGCCGCAGCCGGAAGAGGCATCACCGTCACCAATACGCCGAACGTCCTGACGGAGGACACCGCCGACATGACTATGGCACTCCTGCTCGCGGTGCCGCGGCGGCTGACCGAAGGCGCCGGCATTCTAACCGGTGAAGAAAAGTGGAGCGGCTGGTCTCCAACCTGGATGCTTGGCCATCGGATCTGGGGCAAGCGGCTCGGCATCGTCGGGATGGGCCGCATTGGTACAGCGGTTGCAAGGCGCGCCCGCGCATTCGGTCTTTCAGTGCATTATCACAACCGCAAACGGGTTGATCCGGGAACGGAGGCGGATCTGGAAGCCACCTATTGGGAAAGCCTTGACCAGATGCTGGCGCGGATTGATATCGTGTCCATCAACTGCCCATCGACACCGGCGACCTTTCATTTGCTGTCGGCGCGGCGGCTCGGTCTCCTGAGGCCTGAAGCCTATATCGTCAATACGGCACGCGGCGACCTCATCGATGAAACGGCTCTGATCAAGAACCTGCAGGAAGGCAAGATCGCCGGTGCAGGCCTCGATGTGTTCGAGCATGAACCGGCAGTGAATCCAAAGCTTGTCAAACTTGCCGAACAAGGCAAGGTCGTCATCCTGCCGCATATGGGATCGGCGACGATCGAGGGCCGCATCGACATGGGCGAAAAGGTGATCATCAACATCCGAACCTATTTTGACGGCCACCGCCCGCCGGACCGCGTGCTTCCGGGTCAAGCCTGATTTGCTCTAAATGATCACCCAGAACTTGCCGAGCAATAGGCGATCGTTTCGAAGCGTGCCGATAGGGCATCATATAGCAGAAGGCGGCCAACCAGCGGATCACCTGTGCCGGTAATCAGCTTGATGACTTCCATCGCCTGCAGACTGCCGATGACACCGGTCAGCGCACCGATGATGCCGGCCTCGGCGCAACTCGGCACAAGCCCGTCAGGCGGGGGTGCCGGAAACAGGTCGCGATAGGCGGGGTTTGGCGCGCCGTCCCTATCGCTTTCAAAAGGTTTGAGCACTGTCACCGATCCGTCGAACCGGCCAACCGCGGCAGTGACGAGCGGACGATGCCGCGCCGCGCAGGTATCGGCAACAAGGTAGCGCGTGGCGAAGTTGTCCGAACCGTCGGCGATGATGTCATAGCCGTCAACCAGATGTGCGGCATTTTCCTGCGTGATGCGAGTCCGATGCGTATCGAAGGCGACATGCGGATTGATACGCTCAACCGACCTGCGCGCGCTGTCGGTCTTGGCAATCCCGACAGAATCGGTGTCGTGGATAATCTGGCGCTGCAGATTCGACATCGAGACGATATCGTCGTCGACAAGGCCGAGCGTTCCCACACCGGCGGCTGCAAGGTATTGCAATACGGGCGCCCCCAGTCCGCCCGCGCCGATCACCAGGACCCGGGCCTGTTTCAGCTTCTGCTGTCCCGCTCCGCCGATTTCGGCCAGAACGATATGACGCGCGTAGCGCTCGAGTTCCTGTTGCGATAGTGCGCGCTCGGTCATGCGTCATTCATAGCAGAATTGCCGGAAATTTCATCACAGAGGCGAAGCGGTGCCGATGTTTCCGGCTTGCACCTCGAAATACTGAGCCCGCTCGCCAAGCGCTGCGAACATGTGCGCATCCGTTCCTGTCATGAAAGCCTGTCCGCCAAGGTCGTCGACAAGGTCAAACAGCGCGCTCCTGCGGGCAGCATCCAGATGGGCGGCAATTTCGTCGAGCAGCATCACCGGCGGGCAGCCGCAGATTTCACCAGTCAGCCGGGCGTGCGCAAGTGCGAGGCCAACCAAAAGGGCTTTTTGTTCGCCCGTCGAACACCGCGCGGCGTCCATGTCCTTGGCCCGGTGGCGAAGCAGAAGGTCCGAACGGTGCGGACCGGTCAGCGTTCTGCCGGCGGCGGCATCGCGGCCGCGCATCTGTGCAAGGTGGGAGGCAAAGTTTTCCTCCCGCTCGCCGGAATTGTCTCCGGGTATTTCATCGAGAAAATCCTCGACCATGACATCTGCTTGCGGAAACGGGCTGTCCGGCTGTCGCTCGTTGATCAACCGGATGGTCAGGGAGACAAGCTCACGGCGTGCGAGCGCAATGGCGATGCCGAGTTCGGCCATCTGGGTCTCGATACCGTCAAGCCACACCGGGTCGGCCTGCATGTCGGCGAGCAGGCGATTGCGGCTGCGCATCGCGCGCTCGTAATCGACCACCCGGCGCCCATGGCCCGGATCGATTGAAAGCACCTGCCGGTCGATGAAGCGGCGGCGTTCGGAAGCGGGACCGGTAAAAAGGCCGTCCATCGCCGGGGTCAACCAGACAATGCGCAAATGATCGAGCAGTTCATCATTGGTGCGGCAGGCTGTGCCGTTGATTTTCAGCTTGCGGCTGGTGCTGCCATTGCCTTGCGGATCGCCGCCGGCAGAGGTGCCAATTTCGACAGGACCCTGTATCCCGTTAAGCGAGGCAAAGACCGCAAAGCCGTGCGGTGCCCCTTTGCGGGCGACGTCCGCATAGGCAGCACGGCGAAGCCCTCTACCAGGAGAAAGCAGCGAAACAGCTTCCATCAGGTTGGTTTTGCCAGCGCCATTTTCCCCGGTCATTACAACATGGCGGCGGTCGAGTTCCAGCGTCAGGCTGGCATAGTTGCGGAAATCGGTCAGTTTCAGCTTGGTCAGATAGGCTGCGCTCACGTTTGGATTCCTGTCCGGTCGGCAGCGGACATAGCCCGGCCCCGCCCTGGAGCAAGTCGGGCTCAGACACGCATTGGCATCAACACGTAGATGGCATCGTCCTCTGCAACATCACGGACCAGAGTGGGGGAACCGGGATCGGCGAAAAGGAACTTCGCTTCGGTACCGCTGAACTGGCTGGTGATATCAAGCAGATATTTGGCGTTGAAACCGATTTCCAGCCCGTCGTTCTGGTAGCCAACTGCGAGTTCCTCGGTGGCACTGCCCGAATCCGGATTGTTGACCGTCAGCGTCAATAGTCCTTCGGATAGCGCGAGCTTCACAGCCCTTCCCCGCTCGGATGATATTGTAGAAACACGATCGACGGCGGCGGCAAACGGTGCGCAGTCGACAGTCAATTCCTTTTCATTCCCGGTCGGGATGACGCGCTGGTAATCGGGAAATGTGCCGTCAATCAGTTTCGAGGTCAAAAGCACGCCGCCGATGGTGAAGCGTATCTTTGCTTCGGAGACTTCGACCGTTACGGCAATGTCCGGATCGTCCACCAGTTTCTGCAACTCGCCGACAGTCTTGCGCGGCACGATGATGCCGGGCATGCCTTCGGACCCCTCCGGCGCGTCGATGTCAGCGCGTGCGAGACGATGCCCGTCGGTCGCCACCGCACGCAGTTTGAGTTTGCCATCCTCTTCGATTGTGTGGACGAAGATCCCGTTCAGATAGTAGCGCGTCTCTTCGGTCGAAATGGCGAATTGGGTGCGGTCGATCAGCATTTTCATATCGGTCGACTGCAGTCGGAATGTATGGCTGAACTCGCCTGCGGTCAGATCAGGGAAATCCGACTCGGGCAGGCATTGCAACGAGAACCTGGAACGGCCCGAGGCAACGGCCATGCTGCCGCCGTCCGGTTCGACAGCGAGCAGAACCTCGGCACCATCCGGCAGTTTGCGGACAATGTCGTAAAGCAGATGGGCGGGAACCGTCGTTGCGCCTGCCTGGTCGACATTGGCGGCGGTGGCCTCCGTTATCTCAAGATCCAGGTCGGTCGCTTTCATGTCCAGTGTGGCGCCGTCTGCCTTCAACAGGACGTTTGAGAGGATCGGAATGGTGTTTCGCCGCTCAACAACCCGGTGGACGTGATTCAGAGATTTGAGGAGGTTGGAACGCTCGATTGTTACACGCATTGGTTCTTGCACTCTTGATTCGTGTTCCCGACGTCAGCATCGCAACCGCACCGGTTGCAGGACCTAGCGGGCCATCCGTCCGTTGGTCTTTCTGGCCATAGCGGGACTTTGTCGGTGGGACAAGCAAAATGACAGATTCACCGCACACATGGCAAGTCCGCCAGCAGTCCCGCACCGTGCAGACCGGATTTCTGGGGATAAGGTTGTTTCTGCCGGCAACGGCAGCGGTGCCGCAAACAAAAAAGGCCCCGCTTATGCGGGGCCAGTCGTGGCGTCGGGCAGCGTGACTATTCGCTGATCAGCCGTCGCAAGAGTTCCACCTCATGGGAGAGTTTGGTGTCCTGCTCAAGCAGGTTTTCGATCTTGCGGACGGCATGAAGAACAGTCGTGTGGTCACGGCCGCCAAAACGCCTGCCGATCTCGGGGAAAGAACGCGGTGTCATCGTTTTCGACAGGAACATCGCAATTTGCCGCGGCTTAACGATGGTACGCGTGCGGCGGTTTGAGATCATTTCCTGACGGGACACATTGTAATGGCGCGAGACAATGCGCTGTATGTCCTCAATACGAACACGCTTGGGTTCGCTGGCATTGACCAGATGGCCAAGCAACTCGTCTACCCGGTCAATGGACAAAGACGGCTCGAAGGATCTTCGGAACAGGAGCTGGTTGAAAGCACCTTCAAGCTCGCGGCCGCTGGAGGTGACGTGGCGGGCAACATGCGCCAGAATCTCCGTCGGGATATCCAGCGAAGTGTCTTCCTGCTGGGCTGCGGCAAGGCGGCGCTTCAACATCTCTAGGCGCATATCATAGTCGGGCGCCTCGATTTCGATCGCTACCCCGCCCTGCAACCGGGAGCGGACGCGCGTGTCAAGCGATTCCAGCTCCCAAGGTGCCCGGTCCGCCGCAACAACCACCTGCCGGGCCGAGTCCAGCAGCATGTTAAGGAGATGACAGAATTCGTGCTGAATGGACTTGCCTTGCAGGAACTGCATGTCGTCGATGACAAGCAAGTCGATGTTGCGCAGCGACTCCTTAAAAGACAAGGCATCGTTGTCGCGTATGGCAGTCGCAAAACGCCACATGAAGTACTCAGCGGTCAGATAAACCACGCGCGGCTTGCGGGCGCTGGCCTGGGCGGCAAGAGCAATGGCCTGGAGGAGATGGGTCTTGCCGAGCCCGACATTCGAATGGACAAAGAGCGGGTTGAAGCGCACGGCGCTGCTGCCGGCTTCCGCAATTGTCTTGGCTGCCGCGAGCGCTACGCGGTTCGATGCACCCTCTACAAACGCACTGAAAGAGTAGCGCCCGTCCAAGGGCGAACCGGATACGGACCCGCCCTCAGGCGGATTGACCGGTACCTTTTTTGCGTTGGCTGGTGCCAGCGGCGGAACCGGAGTGCGGTTTGCTTGGCTGTTTTGTGCCGTCGGTTGTTTAACATCCGAAATTTCGGATGACTGGATCAGCCGATTTCCGCGGGTCGCCGAACGAACGACGATTTCTATGCGGTCGACATGATCGATTTCTTGGCTGAACAGCTTTGTCAGAAGGTCCAGATAACGGTTGTTGATCCAAGATCGCAAAAAGGTGGTGGGTACGGACAGTCGAACTGTGCTTTGCGATATGGACTCCAGCTTAAGCCGACCGAACCAACTTGAAAAAACATCAGGGCCGACATGTGCCTTCAGCCGGGCCTGAACCCGTCCGAAGAGAACGTCATGCGTCATTTCCGATTTCCCCGCCTCAGTGGCAGGAGCAGCCAGAGAGGCAGGAGGGGGTGCGGCATCTCTCGATTTCCGCATATCACTTCGCACCGAAGCTCCTGATAACCCGTGCATTTGGCCTTCTCCTGTATCGTTATTATTATCCGACCGAAACGGCCGGCATTGGCTAATTCAAACGTACAATCCCCAAACCTACTGTGCAGTTTCCCCTTTCAATCTCCGTCACTAACCCCAACCGGTTCCGACGCGGCGCAACGGATCGCCGACGGAAGCCAATCTCCCGGTCCGTGCGCAAATTGCGCACAAAGGTCCCCACGCGCGGGATTTCACCCGAGCGACAACCGGGATATTTTGATGAGTCGTGCCGCGGATGCGAGCACAGCGCTGAGGGAGAAAACAAGCGCCGCCAAAAAGCAGCGCCCTATTCAAAACACGTTGTTCGCGACCTCAATGCGTCATCATTAAGGCAAGGTTAACGCACTCAGGTCAAGCCGGGTTGGGCCAAGTAATCCGATGGTTCAGGCGGACAGGCCTGTTGCGGCTCAAATGCGCATCCTGTGCGCCTTGGCGAAACGCATTTGGAATCAACGGCTTTTTAATTTTCTCGCGGAGGAGTGTTGCAAAAAAGCACAAATGCAAAAAAATTCTTTGCGGAAGGAAATAGTTTAATGACTTTTACAAAGGTCTATCAAGAAATCTCAATCCTCCGATATCTCATTGTAATTTCAGCCAAAAATTTGCTTCGGCAAATTCGGCACTCATAGCAATATTACAGATATATTTGGCCGTATTCATTCAATACAAAGAGCCCGGCCAACGGCCAGGCTCTGTTTTAGTTTACAAAATAGCTGTGATCAGGCGCTGATCGCCTTGACCCGCCGCGCCAGTCGGGAAACTTTTCGCGAGGCGGTGTTTTTGTGCATGACACCCTTGGTCGCTGCGCGCATGAGCTCCGGTTGCGCGTGCTTGAATGCCTCTGCTGCAGCCGCCTGATCGCCCGAGGCGATTGCTTCCTCGACCTTGCGCACGTGATTGCGGACGCGTGAGCGACGCGACTTGTTTACTTCCGTCCGCCGGGCGATTTTGCGTGTTGCTTTTTTCGCCGAAGCTGTA
This sequence comes from Pseudomonadota bacterium, assembly GCA_039025395.1. GTDB lineage: Bacteria > Pseudomonadota > Alphaproteobacteria > Rhizobiales > Rhizobiaceae > Hoeflea_A. Next base: position 446 of record JBCCOK010000016.1, on the reverse strand, counting down.
TTGGCCATCTCTAACTCTCTTTAGGATCGTGCAACACTCCCGATCGTCAGCGCAGCACCGCCAGAGCGATACAAGACGGGGAGTATAAAACAAAATGGCGGCCACGAGGCCACCGAAACCGTGCGGCGGCTATAGCCGGAAAGACGGTTGACGTCAACGGTTCTTGAACTGCGCCTTTCGTTTCTCGGCGAATGCACTCATGCCTTCCTTCTGGTCCTCGGTAGCAAAAAGGGAATGGAAAAGGCGGCGTTCAAAACGGATGCCTTCATCAAGGGTCAATTCAAAAGCCCTGTCGACGCTTTCCTTGGCCATACGCACAGAAGGCTGCGAGTGGCCGGCGATGGTCTCGGCCGCCTTTACAGCGGTTTCAATCAGTTCAGCCTGCGGCACGACCCGTGCGACAAGACCAGCACGCTCAGCTTCCTCGGCATCCATCATCCGGCCGG
>JBCCOK010000015.1:0-82424 GCA_039025395.1 Pseudomonadota bacterium | reverse complement strand
TCGCGATCGGTTCATCCTTTTCAAGCTGTCCGGCTGCGAAATCCGGGGTATGCCACTCATAACACCGCACACCCTTTTCAATCAGCGCATTGAAAGTGCCACGGGACATAACCGCAAAGATCTGGTTTGCATTGTTCTCCCAGGCAAGGCGGGCGTTTGCGGAGGCGCCAATGGTCTGGCGAAGCTGGCTTCCCCTTTGATTGGCATGGCTGGCCATATGCATCCACAAATCATCTTGGAAATAGGCTTCGAATTGAGCGGCAATGAAGCGGCTTTTTGAAAAGAGATGGGCTGAGCGCTTGCGGATGAAGGGAAAGTCCTTTGCTATATCGGGGTCGAAAACGACCACAGCTTCGGCGCACCAGCAGCCGTTTTTGGTGGCGCCAAATGAAAGGATATCGACACCGCGCCGCCACGTCAGGTCGGCCGGGCTAACGCCCAACGCGGCCGTTGCATTGGCGAAGCGCGCACCGTCCATATGCAGCGAAAGTCCATGCTTGCGGCAGATTTCGGAGATCTTGCCGATTTCGTCCAGACTATAGTGCGTGCCCACTTCCGAGAGCTGCGACACGCTGACGGCCGCCGGCTGGCCTGCATGTACAAACTCCGGCGGAAAACGCCCGATTTCCGCCTCGAGCCGCACCGGATCCATTTTTCCAAGATCACCGTCAACGGGGACAAGGCGCGTTCCGGTTGCGAGAAACTCTGTAGCGCCGCCTTCATCGACGATCAAATGCGCATCGCGGTGGCAAAAGGCGATACCACCGGGCCTGCCGGTTGCCGCGAGAGACAGGGCATTTGCGGCTGTCCCCGTGCCAACAAAGAAAACGGCAACATTGCGCTCGAAGATGGCGCTGAACTTTTCTTCGACCTGCCTGTCAAGCTCGCCGTTGCCATAAGCGGCAGCAAAATCGGTTGAATGCCGGGATAGTGCTTCGGCGATATGCGGATGGACGCCGGCCCAATTGTCTGAGGAAAATTCCATGGGAAGCCTTCGGTGGTTTTTCTCGCTTTTCTTGGCGGATACATGGCACGTATTTCTGTCCGGGCAAAGAATTCTTGTATTTCCGGCCACGTGGTCATATCCGAAAGCGAATTGCCACGTTTATGAAAGATTCTGTCGGTATGCTTGTTGCCGGGGCAATTTGCTGCCGCCGGCGCCGACAAAAATGGGCCGGCCATCTTGCCCCGAAGGGCAGTTTCTGGCATATACACATGAAATAGGACAGTATAGCTGTCCTATTTGGGTGTCTGGAGCCCTAAACCGGCGCCAGCATTTTTCGCGGTCCAAATGGCGGCCGCGACGTGGAGAGGCACCCGGATCGGGCTTGCCGTCCGCACAAAGCGCATGATCTGCACTTCGATTTTACCGAAGATCAGCTCAGGCGCGAATGGTGCTCATTATTGCGGATCGATTTTGGCCGCAGAGCGCCATAAATAGGCTGATTACTGCAATTTGCCGCATGTGAAACTGTACCGGATGGATAGAAACCGGCACGGACGTTGAAGTCGCCCCAAGAAACCGTTCGGTTTCCCAGGCTATGACAGGAGGCTAAAGATGACGGATCAAACGCCATCACAGGATGCCGCTGTGCACGACTCGACGCGTATTCCAGCGGCGAAAAGCGTCGATCCGTCAGGATTTCCTGTCGCTCAGGGCCTCTATGATCCGCGCAATGAACATGACGCATGCGGTGTCGGGTTCGTTGCACATATGCGTGGAGAGAAATCCCATCAGATCATCAAAGATGGTCTGTTCATGCTTGAAAACCTGACTCACCGCGGTGCGGTCGGCGCGGATCCGCTGATGGGTGACGGTGCCGGGATACTGGTACAGATCCCGGACACGTTCTTCCGGGACGAAATGACACGGCAAGATGTGATCCTGCCGGAGCCAGGTCACTATGCGGTCGGTTACCTGTTCATGCCTCAGGATGATGCCATGCGGGCGCATATCGAGGGCATCATCAACGAAGTTGTCGATGCGGAAGGCCAAGTGTTGCTTGGCTACCGTGATGTGCCTGTTGATAACGCGTCACTTTCAAAGGCGCCCGATATCGTCGCCACGGAACCCTGTCATCGACAGGTGTTCATCGGCAGAGGTGACGCAACAGGCTCTGACGCCGAGTTCGAGCGCAGGCTTTTCATCCTGCGGAAGGTGATCTCAAACCGCATCTTCCAGGAAACCGAAGGCCGCGACAACGGGTTCTATATCGTCTCCCTGTCGAGCCGGACTATCGTTTACAAGGGGATGTTCCTCGCCTACCAGGTCGGGGAATACTACAAGGACCTGAAGGATGAGCGTTTCGTGTCGGCGGTGGCGCTCGTCCACCAGCGTTTCTCAACCAATACGTTTCCGTCCTGGAAACTGGCGCATCCTTATCGCATGGTCGCCCACAACGGTGAGATCAATACGCTGCGCGGCAATGTGAACTGGATGGCTGCGCGCCAGGCATCGGTTTCATCGCCGCTGTTCGGCGACGACATCACCAAGCTGTGGCCGATTTCCTACGAAGGCCAGTCGGATACTGCCTGCTTCGACAATGCGCTGGAGTTTCTTGTGCAGGGCGGCTACTCGCTCGCCCATGCCGTGATGATGCTGATTCCGGAAGCCTGGGCCGGAAATTCGCTGATGCATGCCGACCGCAAAGCATTCTATGAATATCACGCTGCGCTCATGGAGCCATGGGACGGGCCGGCCGCCGTCGCCTTTACCGACGGCAGGCAGATCGGTGCGACGCTGGACCGCAACGGATTGCGCCCCGCGCGCTACATCGTGACGGACGACGACCGGGTGATCATGGCCTCGGAAGCCGGGGTGCTTCCGGTCGAAGAATCGTCTATCCTTCGCAAATGGCGCCTACAGCCGGGTAAGATGCTGCTCATCGACATGGATGAGGGCAAGATCATCTCCGATGCCGAAATCAAGCGCGGTCTAGCAAACGCCAATCCCTATCGCAGGTGGCTCGACCGGACGCAGATCGTTCTTGAAGAACTGCCGCCCTCTGGCCAATCGGCCAACCGCAGCGTTGCGCCGTTGCTCGACCGGCAGCAAGCTTTCGACTACACGCAGGAAGACCTCAAGCTGCTCATTTCGCCAATGGCAACGACGGGCCAGGAGGCGATCGGGTCAATGGGCACCGATACGCCGATTTCGGCGATGTCGGACAAGCCGAAGCTGCTCTATACCTACTTCAAACAGAACTTCGCCCAGGTGACGAACCCGCCGATCGATCCGATCCGCGAGGAATCGGTCATGAGCCTGGTGTCATTCATCGGTCCGCGCCCGAACCTGTTCGATCTTGAGGGACTCGCCGAGCGCCGGCGTCTGGAAGTGCGGCAGCCTATCCTGACAAATGAGGATCTGGAGAAGATTCGAGCTATCGGTGACATTTCGGACAATCAATTCCAGACCAAGACGCTCGATTTCACCTATTGGGAGCATCGCGGTTCTGACTACATGTCCGAAGCGTTGGAGAACCTTTGCGCGCGCGCCGAACGCTGTGTGAACAACGGCTACAACATCATCATCCTCTCGGATCGGCAGATCTCGTCGCAGCGGATCGCCATCCCGGCATTGCTGGCGACGGCGGCAGTACACCATCACCTCATACGCAAGGGCTTGAGGACTTCAGTGGGGCTGGTGGTCGAATCGGGCGAGCCGCGCGAGGTTCATCACTTCGCGGTACTTGCGGGCTACGGTGCGGAGGCAATCAACCCGTACCTTGCTTTCGACACGCTCGCCGACATGCACCGCAGGGGCGAACTTCCGGCCGCAGTGGACGAACACGAAGCGGTCGAACGCTACATCAAGGCAATCGACAAGGGCCTTTTGAAGGTCATGTCGAAGATGGGCATCTCCACATACCAGTCCTATTGCGGGGCGCAGATCTTCGATGCCGTCGGGTTGTCGACTGCGTTTGTAGACAAGTACTTTTTCGGAACGGCCACCACCATTGAAGGTATAGGCCTCAACGAGGTCGCCATCGAAACGCATTCACGGCATGCAAGGGCATTCGGCGACGATCCGGTGCTCAGCAGCGCGCTCGATGTCGGCGGCGAGTACCTGTACCGGATACGCGGCGAAAGCCACACATGGTCGCCCGACTCGGTCGCCCTGCTGCAACACGCCGTGCGCGGCAATGCGCGGGACAAATATCTGGAGTTTGCGCGGCTGGTCAACGAGCACTCCGAGGGCCTCAACACCATTCGCGGACTGTTTCGTATCAGCGATGCACAAGCTGCGGGACGGCCACCCGTCGATCTTGAAGACGTTGAGCCGGCGGCGGAAATCGTCAAGCGGTTTTCAACCGGAGCGATGTCTTTCGGATCAATCAGCCGCGAAGCGCACACGACTTTGGCGATCGCCATGAACCGCATCGGCGGCAAATCCAACACTGGCGAGGGGGGCGAGGAGCCTGACCGCTATACGCCGATGCCGGACGGAACCATGAATCCGGAGCGCTCGGCAATCAAGCAGGTGGCATCCGGCCGGTTCGGTGTCACCACCGAGTATCTCGTAAACTCCGACATGATTCAGATTAAGGTGGCACAGGGCGCAAAACCCGGCGAAGGAGGCCAACTGCCGGGACACAAAGTCGATGCCACCATCGCCAAGACTCGCCACTCCACGCCCGGCGTGGGCCTGATCTCGCCGCCGCCTCACCACGATATCTATTCCATCGAAGATCTGGCGCAGTTGATCTTCGACTTGAAGAACGTCAATTCAAGTGCCGATATCTCGGTCAAGCTGGTTTCCGAGGTCGGTGTCGGCACGGTGGCAGCTGGTGTGGCCAAAGCGCGCGCCGACCATATTACCATCTCCGGTTATGATGGCGGCACCGGTGCATCGCCTCTGACATCGCTGAAGCATGCCGGCTCCCCATGGGAAATGGGATTGGCGGAAACCCATCAGACGCTTGTGCTCAACGGTCTGCGGTCGCGCGTCGCCCTACAGGTTGACGGGGGCTTGCGGACCGGGCGCGACGTTATTGTCGGCGCACTGCTGGGCGCCGATGAGTTCGGTTTCTCGACGGCGCCGTTGATTGCGGCCGGTTGCCTGATGATGCGCAAATGCCACCTCAACACCTGTCCCGTAGGTATCGCCACACAGGATCCGGTGTTACGGCAACGTTTCAAGGGAACGCCTGAGCACGTCATCAACTACTTCTTCTTCATAGCCGAGGAAGTGCGGGAAACATTGGCTGCGATGGGCTATCGCGCGCTGGACGAAATCATCGGCCGTTCGGACCTTCTAGAGAAGGACCGCATGATCGACCATTGGAAAGCAAAGGGGCTGGATTTCACCAATGTGTTCCACAAGCCCGAAGCCGAGAAAGAGGACACCTATTGGACACAGCGCCAGGCCCATCCGATCGACAAGATCCTTGACCGGGAATTGATCGAGCGTGCTGCACCTGCGCTGCAATCAGAAAGCCCGGTGGCGTTCGAGACCCATATTCGAAATGTCGACCGCTCAACCGGTGCGATGCTGTCCGGTGAAGTGGCAAAGCGCTACGGACACAAGGGCCTTGAAGACGACTGCATTTCCGTCCGGTTCAACGGAACGGCGGGCCAGTCGTTCGGGGCGTTCCTGGCACGTGGAATTTCCTTTGACCTCGTCGGCGATGGCAATGACTATGTCGGCAAGGGCCTTTGCGGTGGCCGTCTTGTCGTCCGCCCGCCCGAGGACACGCGTATCGTGCCGGAAGAATCGATCATTGTCGGCAATACGGTCCTCTATGGTGCGGTCGAGGGAGAGTGTTACTTCCGTGGCGTGGCCGGTGAGCGCTTTGCAGTGAGAAATTCCGGTGCTGTGGCGGTTGTCGAGGGCGTTGGCGACCATGGCTGCGAATACATGACCGGCGGCATTGTCGTCGTTATCGGCAAGACGGGCCGGAACTTCGCTGCTGGAATGTCCGGCGGCGTAGCCTATGTGCTGGACGAGGACGGAGATTTCGCACGCCGTTGCAACATGGCAATGGTCGAACTTGAGCCTGTGCCGGAGGAGGACGACCTGCTGGAAGAGCTGCATCACCACGGCGGTGACCTCGCGCACAAAGGACGGGTGGATGTATCCGGCGACATGACGCGTCACGACGAGGAGCGGCTCTATCAACTGATTTCAAACCACATTCACTACACCGGTTCAAAGCGCGCCAAGGAAATCCTCGACAACTGGGCTGAGTATCGTCCCAAGTTCAGAAAAGTCATGCCGGTCGAATACCGCCGTGCTCTGGAGGAGATGGAGCGCATGCGGATTGGCGTGGCTGCCGAATAGTTTAGCACGCGCGTGCGGCGGCGGGAGGAAGAGGATTTGCCATGGGAAAAGTAACGGGCTTCCTGGAGATCGATCGGCAGGTTCAAAAATACCAGCCTGCGTCGGATCGCGTCCGCCATTTCAGGGAATTCACCATCCCGATGTCGGATTCAGAGGTTGCAAAGCAGGCGGCCCGCTGCATGGATTGCGGAATTCCGTTCTGCCACGGCCCGACCGGCTGCCCGATCCACAATCAGATTCCGGACTGGAACGACCTCGTCTTCAACAACAATTGGGAAGAGGCCATTCGGAATCTTCATTCGACCAATAATTTTCCCGAGTTCACCGGACGGATCTGCCCGGCTCCATGCGAGGAAGCATGCACGCTTAACCTTGAAGACGTGCCCGTTGCCATCAAGACAGTTGAGCAGGCACTGGCGGACAAGGCCTATGATCTGGGTTTTGTTGTCCCGCAGCGCCCTGACACAAAGACCGGCAAATCGATTGCCGTCATCGGTTCAGGTCCGGCGGGGATGGCGGCCGCCCAGCAGTTGGGACGAGTCGGTCACGATGTTCATGTCTACGAGCGCGAAAGTGCTGCGGGCGGCCTGCTGCGCTATGGCATTCCCGATTTCAAGATGGAAAAACACTATATCGACAAACGAGTGGCACAAATGGAAGGCGAGGGTGTCGTCTTCCACTACAATGTCCATATCGGTGTCGACAAGACGATTGACGCTCTGTTTGAAGAGCATGATGCGGTGCTTTATTGCGGCGGGTCGGAAACGCCCCGCGATGCGGGTATCCCCGGCGCTGAATTGACGGGCGTTCATGATGCGATGCCGTTCCTGGTTCAGCAGAACAAGCGGGTTGCACGCGAGGACATCAATTCCGTCGGCTGGCCCTCCGAACCTGTCGTTGCAGCCGGCAAACGGGTTGTCGTGGTTGGCGGCGGCGACACGGCATCCGACTGTATCGGCACGGCCTTCAGGCAGGGCGCCGTGAAGGTAACGCAGCTCGATATCAGGCCGCAACCGCCGATCCAGGAAGACAAGATGGCGGTATGGCCATTCTGGGCGACGAAAATGCGGACCTCTTCTTCGCAGGCCGAGGGAGCTATTCGAGAGTTTCAGGTCGGAACATTGTCATTTGTCGGGGAAAACGGCGTTCTGACCGGCGTGAAATGCTGTCAGGTAGACGAAAAGCGTGAGCCTGTTGCCGGAACCGAGTTTATCATCAAGGCCGATCTCGCATTCCTTGCGATCGGGTTCCGCGGCCCCTACGAAAATGGTGTGCTGAAGGATCTCGGCGAGCGCCTCGATATCGGTGTTGACGGTCGCGGTTCCACCTTCGTGAAGGCGAATGATATCGACTATCGAACTTCGGTCGACGGCCTATGGACCGCAGGCGACGTGCGCCGCGGCCAGTCCCTAGTCGTCTGGGCGATACGCGAAGGCCGGCAGGCGGCACACGATATCGACAAACAATTGATGGGTTCAACGACCTTGCCGCGGTAGTGCGCGGCTACATCGCCAATTTCGCGGTTCGCTAACCTTGCGGAGGGGTGGCCGTCGCCGTCTTTTCTTCCAGAGCGGTGTTTTCCTGTTTGCGCGGCCAGACGAAATGATCGGCGCGCCCGGGCGGCGCCTTTGTGGTCTTGCCGTCGAAAACCAGATCGTCGCGCGGTGTGCGGATCAGTGAAGCTGGCGGAGCAGATGCGCCGAGCAGCGCCTCGGATCCGTCAAGGGCCGGATCGTTCATCGCGATCGGCGTGGTTCGCACCACCAGCGATCCGGTTTCAGGATGCAGCACGAGAAGTTCCGGCAAGTTTTCTTCGGTCAGCTTTGCGACATGTTCGCTGGCGTCATCGCCGAGCAGCCGTCTGATCGGCTTTTCGACATAAAACGCAAGCTTTCGCCTGCCGGCCTTGGTCATCCGGATGCCATCCGACGTCCGCAAGCGTACCTGCTGGCCTTTAACGTTCGATCCGGTATAGACGAATTTGCCATCGGCATTGACGAAACCGTCCCAGATATCGACAAACTCGCCATTTACCTCGTCGACGGTGGATTTGTATATCCCGTTAAACGCCAGCATGTCGGTGGCCATGGATTTACTCTTGTAGGGTGGCGCGCCAACCCAGATCAGGGGAATGTTGCGTGACCGAATCGCCTGAGCCATGGTGCTGACCCGCTGCGTATACTCTTGCGTCCATCCCTCCGAGCGAAGGGGAAGCCGCTTGCTGCCTTTTCGCCTGATATCCTGCCGGTCGTTCGATCCAATCATCACGACGACGATCGACGGCTGAACTTCGTCGAGAAAGCCTGGAAGCTCGCTGCCCCAGTCATAATAGTCGTCCCTGACCAAGCCCGATGAGCCGCTGGTCTGGCTCAGGACAATCACGCCCGGCGATTGGGCAAAGGCAGTCTCGAGGCCGGAAGAAAGCGAACTTGCCATGAAGTCGCCGACGACCATGATCTTGCGCGCATTTTCCAGTTTCTGAACCGTTTGGACCTGATTACGGCTCTTTGAACGCTTTTTGCGTTTCGATGTGCGTACGGTCGATTTCTTGCGCTTTACATTGGCTTGCGGCTGCTGCCGGTTGGTCTTTTCGGGCCGCACCTTTCGCGGGCCGAAAAGCCGCTCAATGATCGAACGCCTTTCAAACTTCTTTTCCTGAGCACTGGCGCTTGCAAGCGGCAGAGACAGTGTAAAAGCAACGGTCAGTGCCACCAGCAATGGCAGCACCAAAAGGCACGATATCCGCTTTTTGCCTGTTCCGACCAAAGTGGTCTCCAGTCATCGCCTCAATGTCTGGAGTAGTTTTTGCGATGGAACACCGTCCGGCGTCAAGCCGGTTTGCGACTGAAATGCTTTAATGGCTAATTGCGATCCGGACCCGATATTGCCGTCGATGTCGCCCGAATAGAATCCCATTGCCTTGAGATGTACCTGGATTTCGCGTCGTTCATCCATGGAAAGTGCGCCTTGCGGCTTCGGCCAGTTCTGGACCAGACCGTCGTATCCGGCGATACGGTCGGCCAGCAGGCCGACTGCAAGCGCGTAACTGTCTGAATTGTTGTAGCGCTTTATGATGAAAAAGTTGCGAAGCATCAGAAATGCGGGCCCGTTGCTGCCTGCCGGCATCTTGAGAACCGCCTTTTCGCCGGGTCGCGGAAAGTCGCGTCCGTTGGGCCGGCTGAAGCCAAGTTGCTGCCATTGAGAGAGCGTCTTCGAGGCATTGACGTGACGAGAAGCACCACGCGGCGCGCTAACCTCGTAACCCCAGGTCCGGCCGGTGCGCCAGCCGTTCTGGCGCAAGAGGTTTGCGGCGGTTGCGAGCGCGTCCGGCACCGAATTCCAGATATCCTTGCGGCCATTGCCGTCATGATCAACCGCGTAAGCCAAATAGCTTGTCGGTATGAATTGCGTGTGGCCCATGGCGCCCGCCCATGAACCCGTCAGATTTTTCCGTGAAATGTTGCCCGATTGCAGGATTTTGAGCGCTGCGACCAACTGGCTACGGGCGAATTTGGCGCGCCTGCGATCCGCATAGGCAAGCGTAGCCAGTGCCCGCGGGACATAGTGCAAACGGTCCGGATAGTTGAAGACGTCGCCGTAACTCGATTCCATCGACCAGATTGCCAGCAGGACGGACCTTTCGACACCGAAGCGGTTCTCGATTTGCGACAGTGTCCGGTTATGGCGCCGGTCCATTTTCTGACCGGTTTCGATCGTGGTGAAGTGAACACGGGTGTCGACATAGCTCCAGGTGTCCTGCTTGAACTCAGGTTGGAACCGCGCCTTGCGGAGCACGTCAGGGTCGGGTTCGCGCACGCCTGCAAAGGCTTTTTGGTAGGTGGCCTTTGTTATGCCGGACTTTGCGGCGACGGGGTAGAACTCATTGATCCACTGGCGAAAACCGGCGTCGGCAAAGGCGGGTGCAGGTTTGAGCAACAATGATGGCATCGCAACAAGCGGCAGAAACGCCAGCATCTTGCGCCTGCCGATCTTGTCTGGTCCCGTATCACGCGAAATCTGTGACATCACAATCTCTTAGCTGTGTCTCAAGGCGGAAAGATGACGGCCAATGGCCTGTATCCATTGTGCGGGCCGCAACCATAGAGCGGACGGTTCAACAAATCCTTAACCATATCAGAGACCGTCAACACCATTTTTCGGTTTCAGGATCGCGGTCCAATGCGGTTTGTCTCGGGATAGACTTGGACAGCCGCATGGAATATTTCAAGCGGCAGTTCAATTGAACGCAGATCCAGCGCAAGAAAAACTGAAGCGGGAGGCACGGTCTTATGGCAACAACGGGCAAAGTCAGAAAAGCGGTATTTCCGGTTGCCGGGTTGGGGACCCGGTTTCTGCCAGCGACGAAGGCGGTGCCCAAGGAAATGCTGACGGTCGTGGACAAGCCCGTAATCCAGTATGTGGTCGACGAAGCGCGTGCCGCCGGCATCGAGCACTTCATTTTTGTAACGGGCCGCAACAAGTCAGTTATCGAAGATCATTTCGACATTCAGGTCGAGCTCTACGATACGCTGCGACACCGCGACAAGCGTGACGAACTCGACAAGCTTATCGCGCTGCAGCCGAAACCGGGGCAGACGAGCTTCACGCGCCAGCAGGAACCGCTTGGTCTCGGGCATGCCGTCTGGTGCGCGCGTGAACTGGTGGGCGATGAGCCCTTTGCATTGCTTCTGCCCGATATGGTCATGAAGGGCGGCTGTCTTGCAGGCATGGTCGATCTTTACGCGGAGGTGGGTGGCAACATCATTTCAGTTGAGGAGGTTCCTGACGAGGAGACACACCGATACGGGATCGTTGGCGTCGGCGAAGATATCGGCGAACACGGTTTCAACATTACAAAGATGGTTGAAAAACCGGCGCCGGGGACCGCGCCGTCAAACTACTTCATTAACGGGCGCTACATCCTCCAGCCGGACATCTTCACGATCCTGGAAACCCAGGAACGAGGCGCGGGAAATGAAATCCAAATTACCGATGCAATGCTGAAACTCGCGCAAACGCAGAACTTTTCGGCCTATCGTTTTAAAGGCGACACATTCGATTGCGGTTCGAAGGAAGGTTTCATCAAGGCAAATGTTGCCTTTGCCCTTAGCCGCGATGACATTCGCATCAAGGTTGAAGACGATCTGCGGCGCATGTTCACAGACACCTAATAAACGCTCGTATTAGCGCTGAACCCTCAAACCGAGGCCGACAAAAAGCTCGTCCGTATCGGTATCGTCGTTGCTGAGTGTCTTTTCGTAGGTTACGCCGCCTTCCAGCGCGAGATTTCGGTTGAGCCACCAGGTAAATCCGGCGCCGGCGCCGACAACCGTCTGGTCCGGCGTGAAACCGACGTAGTCGCGCCAGCCGAGCAGGCCGCTGACCCGAGCAACGACATTGGATCGTATCTGGTGCGTGATTTCGGCAATGGTCGCGTAGTAAATCGAGCCGGACTCATCGGGCGTGGTCGAATCCTCCAGGACGGTTGTCACGCCCATCAGAACATCGGTACCGCGCCGGGGCGACCAGGATGCGAATCCGTTGACGGTCAGCCCTTCAATGGACGACAGCCGCGGATCGTCGATGTCGCGCAGTGCGTAGCCAAGGGCGAGTTCGCCGGTCAGTTTTTCACCGAAATCAGCGGTGACGCCGGCGCGGAGGCCAACGGTGTTCGAGGAGCGCTCAAAGCCGGATGAATCGAAGCGGTCGTCGTAGATTATCTCTTCATAGCTGCCCTGCACAAATGGGCGATAAGCGGACCCGGTTTCGATCGCCGCGCGCAGCGTCAGCGCATAATCGTCGGCGTCGCGATCGGCGAGCGAGACCAGCGTTCCATCCGAGAGTTCGGCATCGCCAAAGCGGATGCGGCCGCCAGATATCGTTGCGGTGCCGCGCCAGCTGCCGAACAGATGGCTCAAAGAGGCAGCAGCGTCGAATGTGTGTACCTCGGCCTGCGCCACCGCACCGAGGATTGCATTGGGATCCGTCTGGTCTTCACGCCCGAATTCGTAGTCGAACCCGATATCGGCCGTTGTCGCTGGGCCCAAGTCGAGGCGCAGGTCTGCATTGACGGATGTGCTCGGATCTTCTGAACCCGTGCCGCTTATGGTCTTGTCGATGACCTGCTCGGCGCCGATGTTAAGCTGGTGAAGCGACCAGTCGGATTCGATTTCCGCCTCAAGAACCGTTCTGCTGTATGTTCTGGAGGTTCGTGTCTCATCGTCATTGCTTCGTTCATGGGCGATCTGTTGGGTAACCGTCGGGCGGAGAATGAAGGTGCCGACGCGAATGCCAACGGGTTCGAAGGGATCGGGATCTGAACGGCGGTTGGTTTGAATGCCGACGGGTTGGGTGCGCGGATTGAGGGATCCCGGCAGTTGGACCGGCTGCGCAGGTTCCACGATTACCGAACTGTCCGTGCCGGCGTCGTCGGGCGGACTGTCGCCGCCTATGCGGTCGGCGGCGCGAAGCAGGCGCCGGCGCTGGACATCTGACAGGCCGCTCGTGTCGGTAATGCCGCGCAGCAAAAGATCCTCGTTGGCGATGCTTTGGGCAAAGGATTGGGTTGCAAAGGCACAGCTCAGGCAAAGAATACAGAAAAGCAGGCCTTTCCTGTGCCTCATTGCTCGACGCTGGTGCCCTGCCGCGGGCCGGCGCGCGGGTTCGCACGCCGCCTTGTCAGCGAACAAGATCGCCTCGGTCAAATAATCCAATCCAGACAAGGCACGCTCTAAGAAACTGAACCGCGAGGGTTTGAAAAATGTTGCCAAACCGTAAAGCGTCGTGGTTAAGGCTTTCTTTACGCGCGTTGCCGCAAGCGCCGCAAAAGCAGCCGGAGACGCGGTTTAGTTCGCCTCCACCCTGAGTTCCCGCCCGGTGCTTTCAACCACCTTGACCCGTGTGCCGACGGGAAGGTCCGGGCCGTTGACAACCCAGAGCGTGTCATCGAGGCGGATGCGGCCGCGGCCTTCGCTGATGGGTTCTGCGAGCGTTGCCGTACGTCCGACAAGGCTTTCCCCGCGCCGGTTCAGGAGCGGCTGGTCGCTATCGCCCGTTCTTGCCATCAGTCGGCGGCCGACCAGGGCAGCGACAACTGAAAGCACGGCAAAGACCAGGATCTGGGTCTGCCAGATCCATATCGGGTCGTTCCAGAAAAGCAGCGATAGGCAGCCGACGATAATGGCGGCAATACCGATCCATATGAGGAACACGCCTGGCATGAGAATTTCGGCCGAAAGCAGGATCAGCCCGGCGACCCACCAGCTCCAGGGACCGAGCTCCGTGACGATACGCTCAATCACAACTGATCGTCCCGGGAGCCCGTGGACGGAACCGACCCCGAACGGCGGGCCGTGCCGCTGTTTACAGGCGCGTTCTCGCCGAAGACTTCGCGCGCAATGGCGCCGATGCCGCCGAGGGAACCGATCAACGACGAAGCTTCCATCGGCATCAGCACGATTTTCTGGTTGTTTGCCGTGCCGATTGAGGCAATCGCCTCCGTGTATTTCTGCGCAACGAAGTAGTTGATGGCCTGAACGTCGCCGCTGGCGATGGCTTCGGAGACCACTTGGGTTGCCTTGGCTTCGGCGGCGGCAAGCCGTTCGCGTGCCTCGGCCTCGCGGAATGCCGCTTCGCGGGTGCCCTCGGCCTCGAGGATTGCCGCCTGCTTGGCACCCTCGGCGCGCAAAATCTGCGCATTGCGGGAGCCTTCGGCTTCCAGAACCTCGGCCCGCTTTTCGCGCTCTGCCTTCATCTGCCGCGCCATGGCGTCAATGAGGTCGGTCGGCGGGTTAATGTCCTTGATCTCGACCCGGGTAATCTTGATGCCCCAAGGGCTGGCGGCTTCGTCAACCACCCGCAGGAGCCGGTCGTTGATGGCGTCGCGGTTCGACAGCAATTCGTCGAGATCCATCGAACCCATGACGGAACGGATGTTGGTCATGGTCAGGTTCAGAAGTGCCGTTTCGAGGTTGTTGACCTGATAGGCCGCCTGCGGCGCGTTGAGAACCTGGTAGAAGGCTACAGCGTCGGCGGCAATTGACGCGTTGTCGCGGGTGATCACCTCCTGTGTCGGAACATCAAGAACCTGTTCCATCATGTTCATGCGCGCGCCGACGCGATCGATGAAAGGAACGATCAGGTTAAGGCCCGGGTTCAGTGTCTTTGTGTAGCGGCCGAACCGTTCGACCGTGAAGTTAAAACCCTGCGGAATGGTCTTGATGCCCGCAAACAGGATGAAAACGACAAGAACAACAAAGATAATGACTGCGATGTCGAAGCCGCCCAGTGGCATGGTGTATCTCCTGTTGGAACACAGCGATCAGGGCCTGAGACACCACGCGAATCAGTTCAGGTTGCCGCAAACCCATTTACTTAACATGGGTGTATCAGCAAAAAGTTGCAAATCAGTCACTGAATGGGTTTGTACGGTCGGGCGCCGACAATCCGGGCAAAGCGGGTTGGATCAAGCCCAGCCTTTCATTTCCCGGCGGATTATTGTTTCGATTACCCGCATGCCTTCGGGGGTGTCGTTCAGGCAGGGAATGTGGGTAAACTGCTCGCCGCCATTCTCGCAAAAGACTTCTCCCGCCTCGACCGCAATTTCTTCAAGCGTTTCAAGGCAATCGGATACGAAGCCCGGATTGATAACGGCCAACCGTTTGACGCCGTCCTTCGCCAATTGCTCTATCGTCTCGTCCGTGTAGGGTTGTAGCCAGTCTTCGGGGCCGAAGCGAGACTGGAACGTGGTCATCAGTTTTTTCTCGTCCCAACCGAGATATTCACGCACGAGGCGCATCGTTTTCAGGCATTGACAGTGGTAGGGATCGCCGCTCTTGAAATAGGATTGCGGTATGCCGTGGAAAGACGCGATTACAACCTCAGGTTCATGTTCGAGTTCTGAAACGTGACGCTGGATGGAGCGTGCGATGGCTTCCACATAGGCCGGATCGTCATGATAGGATGGTACCGTGCGCAGCGCGGGTTGCCACCTCATATCCATCAACGTCTGAAAGACCTTGTCATTCACCGTTGCAGTCGTGCTGGCCGAATATTGCGGATAGAGCGGGAAGACGACGATACGGTCGCACCCCGCCTCTTTGAGCGCTGTCAGCTTGTCGGGAATCGACGGTTGCCCGTAGCGCATCGCCCAGTCGACAATGACATTTGACTGATTGTGAAACGCCGCGGCCAGAACTTCGGACTGGCTGCGCGTATAGGTGCGCAAATAGCTTTCGTCGAGGTCCTTGTTCCAGATCGACTCATAGGCCTTGCCGACCTTGCCCGGCCGGGTGTTCAGCACAATGCCGAAGAGGATCGGATACCACAGCGCCCGCGGCCATTCGATGACACGTTTATCGGTCAGAAACTCACGCAGGTAGCGCCGCATCGACTTGTAGTCGGTGCCGTCAGGTGTACCAAGATTTACAATAAGAGCGCCGACCTTGCCGAATTTGACCGGCGGATGACCTGCAGGCAAGGGCGATATGGCCGGTTTCAATTCGTTACGATCAGTGTGTTTCATCTTAGATCCATTTTAACTTCGTTCGGAACTAATGCCCAGACCCTTTCATTTCAAGCGCAATCATTGCCGCACCCGGAAATCATTTGCTTAATTTCAGAGCAGGAACTCGGAATTGGACCAGTCTGCAAGAGGCGGGCCGCTCCGTCGCCGGCAAATGCGCCGAAAACAGAGCGGCCTTTAACGTGCGCAGTCGCTTTTGAAGATCGGGCCCTATTCTGCCAGATATTCGTTCGTAAACCACGTCGACACATCCGGACGTTTCGCCAAGGGCTTTCCGTCCATGCCGCGCAGGATCCCGGCTTCGTATAGAAAGCCGGTAATATTCAGGAACTTTTCTTCATCGATCAGGCCGACCGGTTCACCCGGCTCGCGCAGATAATCGCCCTCGACAAGAGCATTCATGGATGCGTGTACAAGGTCCGGGTTTGGCAGCATCCCTTGCGTTGCGGCAATCAGAATGTCTGCGGCTTCACCCGGATTGTCGGCGGCGAAAGCATAGCCGCGCTGCGAGGCCTGAACAAAGGCGCGCGCTGTGTCGGGGTTGGCGGCGAGCCAAGTGCCGTTGCCGCCAAGGAAGGTGGTGTGCTGGTCGGGCACGCCATAATCCGAATAACGAAAGGCGCGCTGGGGCCGGTCGAGGAGTACCGAGTTGACGCCCTCCCATGTGCTGACTTCCAGGGTGAAATCGACACTTCCATTGGCCAGCGCCTCGTAGGCGGATGTGCCAAGCGTCACGGTGTCAAAGACGCCCTCGCCACCGTCATTGCGGATGATCGTGGAGATTAGCGCATCTTCCCAGGCACTGCCGAAGCCCGCATAGATCATGCCGTCGAGATCGGCGGGGCGTTGGATGTCTTCGCGCTCGCCATTGAAGACCAGCCGTCCGGTTTCGTGCTGGACAACGGCCAGGACGACCTGCACATCGGCTCCAGCGGCGCGCTGGCTATGGAAGCCGACAGCGCTCAAGATTCCGAATTGCGCAGTACCGGTTGCGACGAGAACGCCGGAGGATGTGTCCGTATAGGGCAGAATTTCGACGTCGAGGCCGGCATCGTCGAACCAGCCCTTCGCCTTTGCGACATAAAGGCCGACATGGTTTGTATTGGGTGTCCAATCGAGCGCCACGGTGATCTTGTCCTGCGCCGCGGCGGGCAGCGCCAGCAACAGCATGGCGATGGCAACGAGGTATCTCATCGGTTTTCTCCTATTTGCGCGTTAAGCGTTTCGAGCAGCTGCGCCTCAAGCGTATGAACACAGTCTGGCAGCGTGTTTTTCAGGCGGGGGCGCGGCGCATTGACGGTCACTTCGGAGATCACGCGCGCCGGGCGGCTTGACAGGACATAGATGCGGTCGGAAAGCACGATGGCTTCGCGGACGTCATGGGTGATGAGCAATGTGGTCCATTGCGTCGTCTGCCTGCGCCTTTCGAGCCAGCGCTGCATCTGCATGCGGGTCAATGCATCAAGCGCGCCGAATGGCTCATCGAGCAACTGGATCGGCCGGTTCTGTACAACGGTTCTGAGCAGCGCTGCGCGCTGGCGCATGCCGCCGGAAAGTTGCGAAGGGTAATGTCTTTCGAAGCCGGAGAGGCCGAATTGGGCAAACAGCGGAAGGGCGCGTTCGCGCGCGGCCTTTCGCGACAGTCCCTGAACTTCCAGACCAAGGGTTACATTGTCGATAATGCGGCGCCACGGCATCAGCGCATCGGATTGCGGCATGTAGGCGAAAACCGGCAGGTCCGGCGTGATCGGCCGTCCCCCGTAAAGGCCGGTGCCGCGGTCCGGAGAGACCATGCCCGTGAGAATGCGAAAAAGCGTGGACTTGCCGGCACCCGACGGTCCGAGGATCGAGACGAATTCGCCTTCCTCGACACGCAGCGACACATCCTCCAGCACATGGGTACCGCTGAGTGTCAGGCCCATGGCGTTGATGGCAAGCCTGCTCATCGGCGTTGACCCGGCTGCCGCCACCGCAAGGCGTAGGCTTGTATAAGCGCCGTTAATCCGAAGAGAAACAGGGTGAGCGTCGAACTGATGACCACGGCAGCCAGCATCAGGTCGGGTCGAAAGCTGTTTTTGGCATTGAGGATGACGATGCCAAGGCCAGCCCGGGCACCGACATATTCGGCAAAGATTGCAGCGACCACCGCATAGGTGATCGAAATGCGTAGCCCGGCAAAGAAGTACGGCACTGCAGACGGCAGCCGGGCAGTGCGAAAGATCTGCAATCGCGAGGCTCCCATGCTTTTCAGCAGGGCCGAAATTTCAGGGTCCGTCGACTCGTAGCCATCAACCAGCGCAACCAGCATTGGAAAAAAGGTAACCAGCGCGACGAGAAGGATTTTCGGCGTGAGATCGAAGCCGAACCAGAGAACCACCAGCGGCGCGATGGCCACCAGCGGCAAGGTCTGGCTGATAACGAAGAGGGGAAACAGCGCCCGCCTGAGGCGCGGTATGAAATCCAGAAGAACGGAAAGCGCGAAGGCGAGCGTCAACGAGAAAGCAAAGCCTGCAAATGTCGCGCGTATGGTCTGGACCGTGTGTCCCCAGAGCATGGCGCGGCTGTTGACGATTTCGCCAATGACGCGCGATGGTGCCGGAAGCACCAGCGGCGATATGCCCGATAACAGGACATAGGCTTCCCAAAGAAGAAGAAGGGCGGCAACACTGACGGCGGTCGTTAGAGCTCGAGCCAGTCGCGTGTCCCGCAGGGGGTACACGGTGCGTATCATCTGACTACGCGATCGAGGGGCTGTTTGCTGAAACGGTCAGATCTATGGTCACATGCCCCTGCGGCGGGCCGAAGCGGCAGAAGGACTGCTCAATCGTGGCGAATACGGCTCCGGCATCGCCCTTGAGGCGGGTACAGAAGTTTTTCGCGCGGTCAAACGTGCCGCTTTGCTTGAGAAATTCTATGCAGCCGTTGATCTCGGCCATGTGATCGCCATCGCCCATGACATAGAGCGAAAACTGCGCTCTCGCCGTTTCGCCCGTTTCCGGTGCCGAGGCGATTTCCGCAATCGCCGCTTGCTGGCGCAACGCCAGCGGTTCTGCCGGACCTGCAAGCGAGTCCGTGCGGCAGATCGGATCGTCCGGTTCGCCCGGACATCCACGGGAAATCGTTGCACGCAGAACGACATGATGCCGTTTTGAGGCGGCACTCGTATAAAGATCACGCATTGCGGGGAAGAGGGCTTCAGGCGGGCCCACCATCAAGGTGGAGATATCATCGGTTTCGAGACGCAGGCGGTCGCGCCATGGCGTCAGCGACTCGATCGACGCGGTGATCACCTCGACGAAGGAATCGGTCATCGGATAAAGGGAAACTTGCGCGCCTGCGAACATGTCTGTCCTCCTTGCTCCGCTGGCATTACCCAGATCAGCTACGAGGGTCCGCAGGCTTGTCGCCTGCATCTCAGCCGCGGCTCTACGCGGCACCCCTGTGGATGCCATGAGCAAACCATGTTTGTGGAGCGGGTGCAAGGATTTCCGGCCCGCTTGTTCAGGGAGCGAGCAATTGCAAGCATTCAGAAATGAAAACGCCGCCCGAATGGGGCGGCGTTCGCGCTTTTCGCCGATCGATTTGCCAGCGGTCAATTCTGGCTTTGCGACGGAATACTCAGTTCCTGGCCAACGGTCAGGTTGCTTGGATTCTTGTCGGGGTTTGCCTCGGCAATCTCACCCCACCGGGTTGCATCGCCAAAATAGCGGCGAGCCAGGTTCCACAGATTGTCCCCGGCGGCAATCACATGGGTCGTTGCGTCAGAGGCCACTTCTTCCAGTTCCTTGACTTCTTCCGCAATCGTTCCTTCAGCAGACTCCGATCCGGTGGAGGCGCTATCGTCGCTCGAATCGCCGGGCGTTGCCTTTATCTCGGTGATGCGATCGCCGACAAATGGCTGATAGGGCGTGTTCTTGCCGAGATAGGCAATGACCACCTCCTCAAGCAACGGGCCGTAATCGTAAGCCTCCTGGCCTTCGACGGCGAAAACGGTGTAGCCGTCGCCGCCGGCGCGCATAAAGTTGTTTGAGACGACTCCGTACATGGCGTTCAAATCAATCGGCTCGAACTGACCGTTATTGTCCACCATGACGTCGGATGTGCGGTCGCCGGGCGGCAGGGACATGTCGAAGCTGTATTTCAGCCCAGCAACCTGCGGAAAGCGTCCGCCGCCATCCTGCACTTGGCTGACGCCGTTCTCGAGCGCAACGACAACGTCAGAGCCCTTTAGCTTGAAAGTCGACATCGTGTTCTGGAAGGGAAGAACAGTCATGACCTCGCCGAGCGAGATATCGCCCTGATCAATTGATGCGCGCAGGCCGCCGCCGTTCTGGATGGCGATAGTAATGCCCTGGTCGGCAACCCGATCAAGCATGGCGTCGGTGACAAGATTGCCCATTTCGCATTCGCGCGCGCGACAGGATTCGCGGTTACCGTCGATCGTTGCCGCAGCGGAGCCTACCACCTGCTCCATCTGCTTTGCGATCGGTTCGGCCAGCTCCTTGATGCGGGCAACCATGGTTGGATCCGGGGTGATCTTGGAATCGATCAGGATCGGATCGCCGCTGGCAGTTTTGATGGCGCCATTATCATCCCAGACGATGTTCAATTCGCCGAGATACTTGCTGTGAGCATAGGCATGGACCACCACAACTTTCGCGCCGGACGGACCGGTCTCAAGTACGGGATAAGGTCCCTTTGCACTGTCGTCCTGATTGGACAGGAAGGTATTGGTGTGGCCACCGACAATAACATCAATGCCGTCCACCTGCCTTGCGATCAGCTTGTCCTGCTCAAACCCGACATGGGTGAGCGCAATGATCTTGGTCGCACCTTCTGCCTTGACCCTCTCAACCACGTCATTGAGGTAGAGAATGGGATCCATGAAAAGGACCGCGTCGCTGGGGCTTGACGTTTCAGCCGTATCGGTTGCCAGCGCGCCAATGATGGCGATTTTCTCGTCGCCGACCTCCTTGATCAGATATTCGGGCATCTTGCCGGCAAGCGGGCTATTCGCGCCGATGAGCACGTTGCCGTGGATTGTCGGAAACGTCGTTTTATCGAGGAACTCGGCCAATACTTGGTCGCCGTCATCGAATTCGTGGTTGCCAAGCATGCTAACGTCGATGCTGAGCTGATCCATGAACTCGGCCTCGGCCTGTCCCTTGTATACCGTATAGAAGAGCGAACCCTGGAAATGGTCACCGGCCGACAGCACAAGAAGGTTGTCCAACTCGCCGCGCTTTTGATCGATCAACGTTTTCATGCGGGCAATGCCGCCAAAACATTTGCCCTCTTTGTCGTCTTCTTCCGCGCAGGTGGAATCAAAGCGGTTGATGGGCTCTATCCGGGAATGAAAATCGCCGAAATGGAGCACGTTGAGTTCAAAGTCGGCCAGAGCGACGGCTGTTGAAGCGGTCAGCGCTGCGACCGCAATGGTCAGGCGGGTCAGGATTTTCGGCATGGGCGTCTCCTTGGGAAATACTGACTCTTACAAGTGATGCTGGTGCAATTCGATCAAAACGGAATGGCTTGTCGCGCGTCTGCTGCAAGTCAGCGTTTTTGTCTCCCACAGCACCGTTGTTCCATATTGGTGTTTTGGAACGTTGAGGATCATCGATTCCATCGTTCCACCAAATTGTCAAAACAACAAGTCCGAATCCGGCTTCCGGTGCTGTGTTTGCTTCTACTGCTCATAATCGCGATCATCGGCTATAACCTTGCCGTCATTCGGAAGGCTGCCCGCTGCAACGGGCTCCACAGCGCCCTTGAGCTTCGTTACATCCGCCAGTGTGGAGGCCAGCGCATCTGCATCGAGTACCGCATTGCCGACCGGCTCGACCTGCAATGTCATGGCGTCCTGATCGCGATCGCGATAGACCCTCAGGCGCGCCTTTGCGACATCCGTATGGCGCTCGACAATCGCAGCAATCTGTTTCGGGTCAACAAACATGCCCTTGACCTTGGTGCGCTGGTCGGCGCGGCCCATCCACCCCTTGATGCGGATGCCAGTGCGACCGCATGGTGAACTGCCTTCAAGCACGGCCGTCATGTCGCCGGTGCCGAAGCGGATCAGCGGGTAGGCGCGGTTGAGGGATGTGACAACAATCTCGCCGACTTCGCCGTCTTGTACCGGATCGCCGGTTCCGGGACGCACGATTTCGACGATCAGGTTTTCGTTGAGGATCATGCCCGGGTGCGGGTTGCCGTCCTCGTCGCTGCTCTCGTAAGCGATGATGCCGATATCAGCGGTGGCATAGGATTGCAGCACATGAACGCCGCGGCTTTTGTATTCCTCGCGCAACAACGGGAACAGCGCGCCGCCGGATACCATCGCGCGTTTGATCGACGAAAGATCAACACCAGACTCCGCTGCCTTGTCGAGGAGTACTTTGAGATAATCCGGCGTTCCAGCGAATGCCGAGGGTTTCAGCGTCGCCGCCGCGTCGACCTGGGCGTCGGTGTTGCCAACACCGGCGGGGAACACCAGGCATCCAAGCGCCCTGGCGCCTTCATCAAGGACAAACGCGCCCGGTGTCATGTGGTACGAGAAGCTGTTGTGGAGGATGTCGCCCGGGCGGAAGCCGGCAGCAAAGAGTGCCCTGGCAGATTGCCATGGATCCGCACCGAAGCCCTGCGGCTCCCAGACCGGTCCCGGCGACATGAAGACATGGTTGCCGATAAGTGCATCGGGATTGGCGAGACCCCCGAACGGCGGATCGGCAGCCTGCAATTCCATCAGTTCCGGTTTCCGCAAAACCGGCAGTGCCGCCAGCGCGGTCCGGTCTATCAGTGCGGCCGGATCACAGCCGCTGAGCCAATCGCGCAAACCCGGCGCATTTTCAGTCGCCTCAGCAATGAAAGTCGGAAGCGCTAAGAAAAGATCCGCCTCACGTTTGTCCGGATCGCGCGTTTCAAACTCATCGAAATGGGATGTCACAGCGTTGTCGCCCCTGCCATGCGTGTTGTGTGAACCGTGCACCTAAACAGCACAGCGCGGCGGGCTTATCAAGCCCGGCAGAGGGACCGTAAATCAGGACCGAATTGCCGGTCAGGCGAGCCTGCGGTTCAATGTGAACCGGGAGCCTGCGTTTGACGTGCAATTGAGCTGGGTAGCCGACACAAGGGAGCAATTGGCCCGGGAATTCGTGTTACGCAAAAGCGATCTGATATCGATCTGGACAAGATCCCTGTTTACATAGCGGTACTGTCCGGTTGCCAGCAGCGTATTTGTGTCGGTTGTCCGCGTCTCGAACCTTCCGGCCGAGAACGTTGATTGAAATCCGTTCGAATCGAACCACTCACCCTCGATTGAGTTCGGGTCAAACCCGGGACCCGGACCATACGAGACGCAGGCCGCAAGTGCCGCCGACAGGGCTGAGATGGTAACGAGCCTAATCCATTGCCGCATAATCACCTCCGATTGGCAGGCTTGGACCGAATTGGGAAACCGTCAAGTCGACTGTCCCCACTGTCGCCCCAATCCAAATCAGTGTGTACTGATTACCATCGGCAGACCAGTTCCTGCAATATGAAGGTGTGTGGGTGCAGTCATATGCCTGTCAGATTGTGTCGAGAGGTTACGGTCGGGAGGTCAGCGAACCAGTACGTTTCTGAACTGCCACGGATCGCTTTCGTCGAGATCTTCGGGGAAAAGGCCCGGACGGCCGGTCAGCGGGGTCCATTCCGTGTAGTGCCCCTCAACCGGGCCCAGATAGGGCATTTGCACCTCGAGACAGCGGCGGTAGTCCATTTCGTCAGTGTCGACAATTCCGGCCTGCGGATTTTCAAGCGCCCAGGCCATACCGGCGATTACCGCCGACGTGACCTGCAGTCCAGTGGCATTCTGATAGGGGGCGAGTTCTCGCGTTTCCTCAACGGACAGTCTCGAACCGAACCAATAGGCATTTTTTTCGTGGCCGTAGAGCAGAACGCCAAGTTCATCGATGCCGTCGACAAGCTCGTTTTCTTCCAGCACATGCAATACAGGCTGTTGTTTGCCTCCGTTTCCAAACATTTCATGCAGAGACAGCACGGCGTCATTGGCCGGATGATAGGCATAGTGGCAGGTCGGCCGGAAGATCACCTCACCGTCGGCATCCCTGAGTGTAAAAAAATCAGAAATGGAGATCGACTCATTATGGGTGACAAGAAACCCGTATTGAGGCCCCGGTGTGGGGCACCAGGTGCGAACGCGGGTGTTGGCGCCTGGCTGATCGAGAAATATGGCCGCCTGGCAGCCTTCAGGATGAGAATAGGCGTTTTGCGGTTTCCACTTTTCGTAGGTACCCCAGCCGAGTTCCGCCGGCTGCAACCCCTCTGATATAAACCCGTCCGCGGACCAGGTGTTCCAAAACACATTAAGCGGCTTCGGGCTTTTTGCCAGCTGCGTGTCGCGTTCGGCAATATGAATACCCTTCACTCCGGCCTTGTGCATCAGTGCTGCCCAGCCGCTCCGCTCATCCTGCCCCGGAATGTCGAAGTCGAGGGAAAGGTCTTGTGCCAGATTGACAAGGCCCTGCTTGACAAACCACGACACCATGCCGGGATTGGCGCCACAACAGGACACCGCAGTCGTACCGCCCGGATTTGCAAGCTTTTCGCGCCGCACCGTTTCGCGCAGGGCGTAGTTTGTGCGTGCGGCATTGTCGACCTGGTCGTCAAAGTAGAAGCCAAGCCAGGGTTCAACGACGGTGTCGATATAGAGGACACCGATTTCCCGACAGAATTTCATTAGCTCGAGCGATGACGTGTCGACCGATAGATTGACGCAAAAACCGCGGCCTTCGCCTTCGGTCAGCAGGGGCTCCAGCACGTCGCGATAATTGTCTGGGGTAAGCGCAGCGGCGACGTGGCGCACGCCGTGGCGGCGCATCAAGCCTTGATCGTCGCCGTGCGGATTGACGATCACCATGCGGTTTCTGTCATAATCGAAATGTCGCTCGATAAGCGGCAGCGTACCGCGTCCGATTGAGCCGAAACCGATCATGACGATGGGGCCGTCAATCTTGCCGTATACGGGGTACTCGCCGTCTGCCATGTTCAAATCTTTCCTGCCGAACCTTGCACTCCGGATCCAACGGCGCATTGACGGATCCGGCAAGCCGGTTCACCTGTCCAAAGCTTCCAGTTCGTCGATCAGGTCCTCGATAACTGAAAGGCCACGATGCCAGAAAGCAGGATCGCTGGCATCGAGTCCAAATGGCGCAAGCAATTCGGAATGATGTTTTGTGCCGCCGGCCCGCAGCATATCGAAATAGCGTTCCTGAAAGCCCTCTTCGGCGTTCTGGTAGACCGCAAACAGCGAGTTGACCAGGCAATCACCGAATGCGTAGGCGTAGACGTAAAACGGCGAATGAATGAAATGCGGGATATAGGCCCAAAAGGTCTCGTAACCCGACGAGAGGCGGATCGCCGGACCCAGACTGTCTTTCTGGACGGAAATCCATAGCTCGCCGATTTGCTCCGATGTCAGTTCGCCTTCCCGCCGTGCCGTATGGATCTTGCGTTCGAATTGATAGAAGGCGATCTGCCTGACCACCGTATTGATCATGTCTTCGACCTTTTGCGCCAGCATCGCCTTGCGCTCACCGGGGTCATCCGTGCGGTCGAGAAGTGTCCGGAAGGTCAGCATTTCCCCGAAGACGGACGCGGTTTCTGCAAGCGTTAGCGGCGTTGGCGCCATCAGGGCGCCCTGCTCGCCTGCCAGAACCTGATGCACGCCATGGCCCAGTTCGTGGGCAAGCGTCATCACGTCTCTCGGTTTTCCGAGATAGTTCATCAGCACGTAGGGATGAACCGAGGGCACGGTCGGATGCGAAAAGGCGCCCGGCGCCTTGCCGTCGCGCACAGGGGCGTCGATCCACTTGCGATCGAAAAAGCGTCCGGCGATCTCTGCCATCAGCGGATCGAAGCCGGCATAGGCCGACAGGACGGTTTCGCGTGCGGCATCCCAACTAATGATGCTTTGAGGCGTCTCGGGCAATGGTGCATTGCGGTCCCAGTAATTCAACTGATCCATCCCCAACCACTTTGCCTTCATGCGATAATAGCGGTGGGAGAGGCGCGGGTAGGCTTGCGAAACGGCGTCGCTCAACGCGTTGACCACGTCGCGCTCGACCCTGTTGGCCAGGTGCCTGCTGTCGGCGATATCCTCAAAGCCGCGCCAACGGTCGGATATCTCCTTGTCCTTGGCCAGTGTATTGGTGATCAGCGTGAAGGTACGGATGTTCTCGCTGAAGGTTGTAACGAGTGCTTCCGCTGCCCGGCGACGTTCGTCCCCATCCGCTGACTGGAGCCGGTTGAGCGTTGGTTCAAGAGTGGCTTGCTCGCCGTCGATTTGGAACCGCAGAGACGCCATCGTTTCGTCAAAGAGCCGGTTCCATGCGGAGCGTCCGGTTACCGATTTCTCATGGAACAGTTTCTCGACCTGATCCTCGAGCTGATAGGGCTTGTCCTTGCGCAGGTCGACCAGCCAGGGTCGATAATGCGCAGTCGCCGGGTCGCCTTCGATAGCGGAATCGACAATGGCGTCGTCGATGCGGTTGATCTCCAGCGGAAAGAAAAGGAGGTGGCTGCTGATGTCCGTCAGTTTCGACTGAATATCGCCGTAAAATTTCGCGCGCTTGGGGTCGCCGGTATCAGAAAAATAGGACAGGCCGGCAAATGATATGAGACGGCCGAGCGTTTCTTCAAGCGCCTCGTATTGTTGCAGGGCCGCTCCGAGACCGTTGTCTCCGCCGTTGTTCGCCGCTGCTTCCAGATTGCCCTTCCAGTGCTTTTCGAACGCGATGCTGCGCGCCTCGGCTTCTTCCATATCGCGGGTGAGTTCCGGCGCATCCATCGCGGTATAAAGATCAGCCAGATCCCATTCAGGAAGATCACCAAGTGTATCGTCCGTTTTGCCTTCGGGCATTTGCGCTACGCTCCGGCGGGGCTGCAGGATGTTGGTCGGAAAACTTCGCAATCTGGGCATGGCGGGCCTCTTAACCGTTTCCGGCTCTTTTATAGGGTCAAAGGCGCAAAGCGCCACACGGGCATGCCGGTTTAATCGATAAATTTGGGGATTGGCACCGGCCTGTTTCCGTTTGGCCACATTTCAAATTGATTCAAAGTGTATTCTGTAAAACCATTCACCGCTTGTTAGTTCCTTGTTCACTATAAATGTCAGTTGAAATGGAGTGTGAGCGCTTTGCCATGCTCTGACCGCAATTGTCATACAGCTGTGCCAGACTGACGATGAAATGCCGAAATTAACGGAAAACCAAGAAGATAGGTTGACCGGATACTGGTTAGGCAGAATTATCGAGGGACGAGTTGGGGATCCAGGGGTATATAAACGTTTGCTGAGACGCTCTGACATGTCCGCCATTGCGGTCATTCATCGCGCGCGGCTGTTTGCCGCGGCGCTGGCTGCGGTCGTGTGCGTTGCGGCAGCGGGACCCGCGAATGCGGAAACACGCTCGCTTAACCTCTATTTCATCCACACGAAAGAGCGTGCGACGATCACATTCAAGAAGAATGGCCGTTATGTTCCGGGCGGATTGACCAAGCTGAATCGCTTCCTGCGTGACTGGCGGCAAAAGGAAGCCACCAAGATGGACCCGCGCCTCTTTGACCTTCTGTGGGAGGTTTACCAGGAAACGGGTTCGAAAGAGCATATCCACGTCGTATCCGCCTACCGGTCGCCAAAGACCAATGCGATGTTGCGCAAGCGCTCGCGGGGCGTGGCCAAGAGGAGCCAGCACACGCTCGGCAAGGCAATCGATTTCTACATCCCTGGCGTGCCTGTCAAGAAACTGCGCCGTATCGGCATGAAGTTTCAGGTTGGAGGCGTCGGCTACTACCCGAAATCGGGATCGCCGTTCGTTCACCTTGATGTCGGCAGTGTACGGTCATGGCCGCGAATGAACCGCAAGGAACTGAGCCAGGTCTTCCCCGACGGAAAAACGCTGCATCTGCCGTCCGACGGGAAGCCACTGCCCGGCTACAACCAGGCACTGGCGGACTACAAGACGCGCGTGAGCGCCGACAGCATACAGGTTGCCGGAAAGCGGCCGAGCCGGGCAACGTCCAGCGGCAACGGATTGCTGGCGGGTCTTTTCAGGCGCAACCGGGACACGGATGATTCAGCCCCGGCGGCGCCTGTCAGGCAGACGCAGGTTGCCGCCGTCACCGCCGCTCCGAGGCCTGAGCCGGTCGAAGCAACGCCTCAGCTTGCTTATATTCCGACGCCGCAATCGCGGCCCACGCCGCCTGATTCCGGCGTGGCCGTTGCCCTGGCCGCTGCTGAGATACCGCAAGTCATACCGACGCCCGCCAGCGACAATCCGCGGCGTCCGGGCGGCCTTGTTCCCGATGGACGGAGCGTCACGCTCAATACGCCCGACCATTCCGTATCAACGGTTCCGCTGACCGTAGCCACGCTGTCCAACACGTCTGCTGTTGCCACCACACAAGCCTGGAACAATGAGACCACCAGCACGCGCGGTGCTCGTATTCCAGTACCGCAGCTTCGAACCGAAACATTCAATCAGCGCGGTACGCGCGTGGCGCTGGCGCCGACCCCTGGAAACCGTCCGACGAATACGGCGATCGGCGCGCTGATCAATGCGCCGGTCGTTGCCAGTCCGGCCGATACGCCGCTGATGCGTGGCGAATTGGATCAGACAGCGGATAGCAATGGCGAGGATAGTCCGAAACTTGCCTATGTGCCGCGGCCGGCAGGGCGTCCCGACTTTGTTTCTCCCGACGGGCAAACTCTTGCAGCCATCATTTCACAGGATGCCGCAACAGCAGGCATTCCAACGCCGACGCCATCGCCGCTCGGTTTGAACGCCGCGCCTGTCAGGGTTGCGCTGGCTCCGTCAACGCAAGGTTTGGGTGTTGATATGTTCTCGACCTCAACGGCGCTATCGAGGGCCAAGGGTGCACGGCCGAGCGCTGCGGATGCCGAAGGCGATCGGTCCGGCTCGGTGCGGGTCGAGCCAAAACCGAACCGTCAGATGATTGCCAAAGAGGCTGTTTCGGCAGGAACGCTCTTGTCCATTGATGCCGCGTTTACGGCGCCGCAGTTTGTTTCGCCGTATCTTCGCAATCCGCCTCAGATCGTTCATCTCGATGGCTTTTCAACCGGCCACACAATTGCCAACACAAACCGTTTCTCTGGACGAGCGGTGAATTTCAAAACCGTTGCCCGTTTTGAGGGGATCGGCGGCTAAGCGGCTTGTTCAAAACAAAACGCTGAGTACCGTTTCAGGCCTCCTGCGGCGCTGCCGCCATGCCGAGCGCATGCAGATAGGTGTCCAGAACCGCTTCCTGCTCCATGCGTTCGTTTTGATCCTGCTTGCGTATTGAAATCACCCGGCGCAGGATTTTCGTGTCATACCCCATGGCTTTGGCTTCGCCATACACCTCTTTGATGTCCTCGGCGATTGTCTTTTTCTCTTCCTCCAGCCTTTCGATGCGCTCTACAAAAGCGCGCAGCTGATTTCTGGCCAGGCCTTGGGTATCCGACATGGGCAACTCCTTCATGTGCGACGGGTATGACGTGTGCGGGACCGAATCGTCTCGGGTCCCTTGCAGAAATGCAGAGGTGCCCGGCACAAGGTTTCCCGTCAAGGCCGTAAAAGTGCTTGTCCCTGAAAGACACAGGCTCATCTTGTCTTAGAGCTTCATTGCTCTTCTTGGGACTTGGCAAAGGCCGCTTTCTGCGCCTCGCTTGCCTCAGTCTGATATTTTTCTTTCCATTCCTCGTAAGGCATGCCGTAAACGATCTCACGGGCTTCGGGCCTGGTCATATCGATGCCGGCCTCTTGTGCCGCATCCTGGTACCAGTTCGAAAGGCAGTTGCGGCAAAAGCCGCCGAGGTTCATCAGGTCAATATTCTGGACGTCGGTGCGGTTGCGCAAGTGTTTGACAAGTGTGCGGAAGGCTGCCGCTTCAAACTCGGTCTGCTGCTGCTTTGATAGTTCCGTCATCTGCTGCTCCAAGCCTCGTTGCCGGCATGCGGATTGTTTTGCCGCCGATGCATCTGTATGGGCGCTATATAATGCCTCGACCTTTGATCATCAAAGAGCAATTGGTACCGCCATCGCGTTTATTGGTTCGCGGCGCGTGCGTCTCGTTGACAATCTGAACCGCAATGCGGCAGATATCAGAAACGCCAACCGTATAAAGGGGATCGAAACAAGCAGTGACTGATTTGGGCAATTATTTCCGGTTTGGCATTGTCGGCGTTGTCGCGGTGTTGGGCTGCATGGTTTCGGTCCCGGAGGCACAGGCAGACTTTCGCGTCTGCAACGGAACGCAAAATCTGGTCGGCGTCGCAATCGGATATCGCAGTGACGAGGGATGGGTCTCAGAAGGTTGGTGGCAGATCTCCGCAACCTCTTGCGCAACGCTGATTGAAGGGCCGCTGGCATCCCGGTTTTACTATCTCTACGCCGAAGATGCGGCAAAGGGCGGGCGTTGGGGCGGCAACGTCGACATGTGCGTTGCGGAAGATGAATTCAAGATTGTCGATGTCAAGAACTGCTTCACGCGCGGTTATCTGCGCATGGGCTTCAAAGAGTACGATACCGGCCAACAGTCGAGCTGGATGGTTCAGCTCTCCGATTCGATAGAACCCGAGGACAGCCAGAGCCAATGACCCAACTTCGCAAAGTCAAGATACTGGCGACCCTGGGCCCTTCCTCTTCGGATGAGGATACGATTTTCAAACTTCATGAAGCAGGTGCAGACCTGTTCAGGATCAATATGAGTCACTCCAGTCATGAGCTGATGCGGCAGCTTGTCGACCGTATTCGCAAGGTCGAAAAGCGCTGCGGGCGGCCGATTGGCATACTGGCTGACCTGCAGGGCCCGAAATTGCGGGTTGGAACGTTTGCCGACGGCGCGGTCGAGCTGGTACCCGGTCAAAGGTTCACGCTGGATAACAAGGATGTACCGGGTGATTCGACGCGCGTTTATCTACCGCATCCCGAGATTTTTGCGGCGGTGCAGCCCGGTCACCGCTTACTGATCGATGACGGTAGGCTGCAGCTTGCGGCCGAATCGAGCGATAGCAAAACCATCGTTTGCAAGGTTGTTTCCGGCACCAAGATTTCCGATCGGAAGGGCGTCAGCCTGCCCGACACGACGCTTGGCGTCAGTGCCCTGACCGACAAGGATCACAAAGATCTTGCCGCCGTCTTGGAGACCGAGAATGTCGACTGGGTTGCGTTATCCTTTATCCAGCGGCCGGAAGACCTCGCGGAAGTACGCAAGGTTGCTCGTTCGCGGGTCGGCCTGATGGCCAAGGTGGAAAAACCGCAAGCGATCGAACGCGTTGACGAGATCATCGAACTGTCCGATGCGTTGATGGTGGCGCGTGGCGATCTCGGTGTCGAAATGCCGATTGAATCTGTTCCCGGCCTGCAAAAGCAACTGACGAGAGCCTGTCGACGCGCCGGCAAACCGGTTGTCGTTGCGACTCAAATGCTCGAATCGATGATCGCGGCGCCGGTTCCGACACGGGCAGAGGTTTCGGACGTTGCGACAGCTGTCTATGAGGGTGCAGATGCCGTGATGTTGTCGGCGGAGTCCGCGGCTGGCGAGTATCCGGTCGAAGCCGTTTCGACGATGGCCGCAATCGCCCGCAAGGTCGAGCTGGACCCGAATTATTCAAGCATCATCCATGCGCAACGGTCCGAACCGGAAGCGACCGGTGCCGACGCGATATCTCTGGCTGCCCGTCAGATTGCCGAAACGCTGAAATTGTCGGCAATCGTTTGTTACACCTCGTCAGGGACAACCGGCATGCGCGCTTCCCGGGAGCGCCCGCAAGTACCGATCATTGCATTGTCACCGGTCATTCAGACCGCGCGGCGTTTATCCGTGGTGTGGGGCCTCCACTGCGTCGTAACAGAAGATGCGCGTGATCTGGACGATATGGTCGACCGCGCCTGCCGTATTGCATTCCGGGAAGGTCTGGCAAAACCGGGCGATCGCGTCATTATCTCAGCTGGCGTTCCGTTGGGGACGCCCGGCGCCACCAATATGCTGCGGATCGCCTATATCGGATCCGACGGCATGACCGGTATCTGACGGCCCGACGCGCTGCCCGATCGCTGTGTCTCTTCCCGCTCATCAGATCCACCATCGCCGGCAAGGCGGCGTTCGAGCCGGCGCGCTTCGGTTTCCAAATCCACCCGTTTGCCGTTCAGCTTCTCCAATGCTGACACACACAGGTCGTTGGCACCGAAATCAGGCTTGTGGCCGACGCCATGCAACCGCAACAGGATGCTGCCCTTTATGGCTTTTGCCAGGGCGTTTGAGTGGATATCCGGCGACACGATCAGGTCGGTCTCACCGGTGATGATGACGGTTGGTTTGTCGATTTCAGCGTAGCGCGGTGAAACGGCAACAACAAAGTCATACAGATTTGCGATGTCGCGGGCGTTGTAGCGGAATGTGCGGGGCCGCAAGACGAGGGCCGCTGCAGTATCCTGAACGTAATTGGCCGGACAGACGTTGGGGCTGAAAACGCACCGCACAACGCGCTCGATGCGCAACAGGCCCGCCGGCATCACAGCAAGCCAGGAAAGAAGGCGGCCAGTGAGCGGATTGGCGCCGAACCTGTAGTGCCAGTCGATGCCGCCCGGCCACGGGTAGGTGGCAGCAGACAGGAAAAGCAGGCCCTTCACAGCGTCGGGCGCCTCAAGCGCCATGTTGGCCGCAATGACGCCGCCGAAGGAATGGCCAACCACCAGAGCGCTTTTTATCTGCTTTCGCTTCATCAATTCGGCAATGGCGCGCGCCTGTCCATCCGGCCAACCATTGGCTTCGGGCCCTCTTTCGGACCAGCCATGTCCCGGACGGTCGACAAAAAGCAACTCTGCGCGGCCCCGCAATTTTTGCCGGAAGGCAAGAGCTTGGTCGCGCAGATTGCCGCTTGCGCCATGCAAAAACACAATTGGCGGAAGGTCAGCGCCTTCGGCGGCTGGCACATGCAAACAATGCAGCCGATATCCGCCCATGTCGACGAATTCGCCGCTCGGCGCGTACAGGCGTTCAAGCCGGCGAACCTGCAGCCATGTAAACGCAACCAGGCCCAATACCAACACACAGACGATCGTCAGAAGAAATCCGGTCACAGATCAGCCGTACCCCTGCGCGCCTAGATTTCGTCGCCGGTCAGCTCTTCCGACAACTCTCCGACACGTTTTTGTGCCTCGCGCATGGCCGGGTAAACCTCAAGAACCTTGAGGTAGGTCTCGAGTGCTGCCTCATCGCTGCCAGAAGCCGACAGAATGGATGCCATGCCCATCAAGGCACCGAAATGGCGCGGCTCCAGCTGCAGAACGATGTTGATATCGGCCATCGACTTGTCATGGTTGTTCATGATGTAGTGGAGGGTTGCGCGGCGGTTCCACGCTTCTGCGTAGTCGGGATTGAGCACGGTGATCTGATCAAGAAGATCGAGGGCCGTGAAATACCGCTTGTCGCTAATGGCTTCGTTTGCCCACTCCATCAGCTGATTGGAAGTGGCGCTTTCCGATGTGCGCCACTCGGCCCAGATCCGATCGGCAATGCGCCTTGCCGACGCCGGCTCTGCTTCGCGTTTAAGGTCCAGAAAATAACCGTTGAGGCGCTCTGTGCGCGTCTGTACGGGTTCAAGCGGTTTGACAGACGTTTGGTTTGTGTCCTGGGCGATGGCGTAAGAAGTACCAACAGGAGATATACTGAACGTGACAACAACCGCTGCGGCTATCAACAGACGACGGATGGGTTTTGATGTGCTTCGCATGCCCCAAACATATGGCGCACGGTCAATCGGTCAAAGTTAATTTTTGTTGAATGCTGAAAAAAGCAGAGCCGTGTGTACTTGCTAACCCTGACGGGCCTTGAAACGCGGATTCTGCTTGTTGATGACGTAAACGCGGCCTTTACGACGAACCAGACGGTTTTCGCGATGGCGTTTTTTCAGCGCTTTGAGCGAATTTTTGATCTTCATCTTCCTGGACTTTCCGTCACTATTCGTCTGGCTACCAACGGCTTGGCTTAAAAACAACCAAAAGCGCGCCATCCGACGCGCTTTTTTCATCTGAGGAGGCGTTTAACCGCAACGGAAATCCCTGTCAAGTTCAGGCCCGGGTTCCATTGTCGAGCAGGCGCGTGAAGTGCCCCATTTTTCGGCCCGGTCGCGTTTCAGCTTTCCCGTAGACATGAACGAAGGTGTCGGGTTCTGCAAGCAGTTGCGGCACCCGGTCGATATCATCCCCAATAAGGTTCCCCATTACGCAATCGCTGTGTCTTGTGCACGCCGCAAGGGGCAGGCTGCAGATTGCCCTGATATGCTGATCGAACTGGGAAACGACACAGGCGGCTTCGGTCCAATGGCCGGAATTGTGGACCCGAGGCGCGATTTCGTTGGCAAGCAGACCGCCGTCGGAAAGCACAAAGAACTCGATACCGATGACGCCCACATAGTCGAGACTTTCAACCACGCTGATCGCAGCAGCCTTTGCCGCTTGCAGCGTTTGAGCGGGCACCTGCGCGGGGACGACCGAGCGGCGCAGGATACCTTCGCTGTGGTGGTTTTGGGCAGGATCGTAGGTCGCGGTCTGGCCGTCTTTGGCGCGCGCCGCAATAACGGATATCTCGGCATCGAAGGGCACGAGGTTTTCCAGTATAAGTGGCACCGCACCAAGCTTGGAAAACGCGTGACTGGCGCTCTGGCCCGGCTGATCGAACAGCATCTGTCCCTTGCCGTCGTAACCAAGACGGCGGGTCTTCAAAACGCCCGTTCCGCCCATTCGCTCCAGTGCCTCGTCAAGCTGCACCTGGCTGTCAATGGCAATGAATTTGGCGGTCTTTACACCGCAATCGCGCAAGAACTGTTTTTCCGTGAGGCGATCCTGTGCCACCTCGAGGGCGCGGGGCGGCGGGTAAACAGCCTTTTTCTCAGCCAGGGCACGGGCAGAACTGACAGGCACATTTTCGAATTCATAGGTGATGACGTCGCTGAGGACTGCTAGCGTGTCCAGAGCGTCCGGGTCATCATAGGGAGCCGTGATCTGGCTCCCGGCAACCTGTGCGGCCGGACACTTCAATTCCGGCTCTAGGATGATGGTGTGAAACCCAAGACGCGCTGCCGCCATTGAAAGCATGCGGCCCAGCTGACCGCCGCCAACAATCCCGATCGTCTGGTCGGTCATTGTCAGTCTCCGTCTTCCGGGCGAAGCGCAACGGTTTCGGAACGGTCTTTGCGCCACGCATCCAGCCGTTGCGCGACGGCGGGGTCATAGAGGGCAATCACTGCCGCTGCCATCAGGGCTGCATTTGTGGCCCCGGGTTGCCCTATCGCCATCGTGCCGACCGGAATTCCGGCAGGCATCTGAACGATCGAAAGCAGGCTGTCCTGGCCCGAAAGCGCTTGTGACTCAACCGGTACGCCGAATACAGGAAGCGGCGTCAATGATGCCGTCATGCCCGGCAGATGCGCGGCTCCGCCTGCGCCGGCGATGATGGCCTTGTAGCCCGTCTCGCGTGCCGAGCGGGCAAATTCATACATGCGCTCGGGCGTGCGGTGTGCAGAGACAATCAGTGCGTCATAGCCAATCTGCAATGCGTCGAGCATATCGGCGGCGTGTTTCATCGTCGGCCAGTCTGACTGGCTGCCCATGATGATTGCAACAGGCGGAGGCGTCATATCGGAGTCCTGTTTTCAAGCAATGATGTCAGGGACGACCTGATTTTCAACTTTTGCTATCTGGTCCTTCAACGCCAGCTTTTTCTTTTTCATGCGCTGGACGCTTAGCGCATCGCTACCGACAGTTTCCATAGCCTTGATTGCAGCGTCGAAATCTTCATGTTCCTGGCGCAATCGCGCGGCCTTCAGCCGCAACTCCGCCTGTTCCTGATCCGACATGCGATCTCCCCCGGGCCAGCATGAAAATCGCGGCCCCATGATATCCGTTTCAGGGTGCGCGCAATCCTCTACCACTTTGTGCTGGGTGGCAAAACAGCAAACATTACAAAGTTATCCACGATCTTGAATTTTATCTTCGACAACAACCATATTAAAATGGCAAAATCGTCTGGGAAGAGGACGGTGCGGCAAACAGGAATAGGGAGTTGTTCGATGGCAATCCAAGCTCGTCTTGAAACGCTTGAAAAGAAACACGGCGCTTTGGAAGAGGAACTCCACTCGGCACTCGCCCAACCTTCCGCCGATGATATAACAATCAGCGATATCAAGAGACGCAAGCTTCGGATCAAGGACGAAATCGAACATTTGCGCCGTGAAATTGTAAAACCCAGTCACCGCGGCCTGAATTAAACGGTCGCGCGCGGTATTCTTGAGGTTTATCAAAGCTCCTTGCGGAGCGCTTTGTTACGGCTGCCGGTGATGGTTGCATATCGAGCGCCGCTCAGTCATTCGTTTCCTGCCGAGCACTCGCGCGCAGGACAAATTTCTGGATTTTTCCGGTCGATGTCTTCGGAAGCTTCTGAAAAATGACGTGTCTCGGGCATTTGTAGCGGGCAAGCAGACCGCGGCAGTGCTCTATAATCTGTTCTTCCGTGGCATTTTCACCGGGTTTCAATTCGACATAGGCGCAAGGTGTTTCGCCCCATTTCTCGTCCGGTCGCGAAACGACTGCCACCGCCTGAACTGAGGGATGTTTATAGATCGCATCCTCAACCTCGATAGACGAAATGTTCTCTCCGCCGGATATGATGATGTCCTTGGAACGGTCCTTGATCTGGATGTAGCCGTCGGGGTGCATGACGCCGAGATCGCCTGAATGGAACCAGCCGCCGGCAAAGGCTTCGGCGCTGGCCTGCGGGTTCTTGAGGTATCCCTTCATTACGATATTGCCCCGGAACATCACCTCACCAATGCTTTCACCGTCCGAGGGCACGGCTTCCATGGTTTCAGGATCGCGTACCGAGAGTCCTTCCAGCGCCGTGTATTTAACCCCTTGTCTTGCCTTCTGCGTGGCGCGTCGCTGCGGATCGAGAGCATCCCATTCCCTATGCCATTCATTGACCACCGCCGGGCCATAGGTTTCGGTCAAGCCATAGAGATGGACGACGTCGATGCCAGCTTCCTGCATCTCAGCAAGGACCGCTTCGGGCGGCGGCGCCGCTGCCGTGTTGAATGAGACCGGATGGTCGAAGGTGCGCTTTTCTTCCGACGGCGCGTTGAGCAGGGTCGCCATGACGATCGGTGCACCGCACAGATGCGTGACACCGTGGTCGGCGATGGCATCGTACATCGCGCCTGCCCGCACCCAACGCAGGCATACATGCGTACCGGCGACGACCGCAAGGGTCCACGGAAAACACCAGCCGTTGCAATGGAACATCGGCAGGGTCCACAGATAGACCGGATGCTTGCCCATGCCGGAGGCAATCACGTTGGCGTACCCCATCAGTGCCGCGCCGCGGTGATGATAGACGACACCCTTTGGATTGCCCGTCGTGCCGGAGGTATAGTTCAGCGAAATCGAATCCCATTCGTCATGCGGCGGCGACCAGTCAAACTCCGGATCGCCTGCACTCAGGAATGCCTCATAATCCTCGGATCCAATCGGCTCGCCTTTCTGAAATGGCGTATCGGTTCCAAAGTTCGGATCGTCATAATCAATAACAAGCGGGGTAACGGTGGCAATCGACAGTGCCTGTGCGACAACGCCCGAAAACTCGCGATCAACGATTAAAATTTCCGTTTCGGCGTGATCGAGCTGAAAGGCGATCATTGCAGCATCAAGCCTGGTATTGAGCGAGTGCAGGACGGCACCGGTCATGGGCACGCCATGATGGGCTTCAAGCATTGCCGGTGTGTTGGACAGCATCACCGAAACCGTGTGACCCTTGCTGATACCCCGTTTTGACAGGCTCGATGCAAGCTGCCTGCAGCGGCGGTAGAATGTCCGGTAGTCCATTTTCAGGGCGCCATGAATAATCGCCGTGTGGTCCGGGTAAATGGCTGCAGTGCGTGCCAGATGCGACAGCGGTGTCAGGGGCTGATAATTGGCCGGATTACGGTCAAGATCAGTTTCGTACGGATTGTCTGCCATGATTGCTCCGGGACTGTGACGGACAGGGCCACCTATTCTGGCCTTCTCGGATTCTAACCGAATAACCCATTTAAACCATCGGCAACAAGTTTCACAGCGGTTGCCAGGATCATGAAATACATGAGCGGATAGAAAACCTCGGCACGCATCCGTTTAACGATCCAGGCACCTGCAAAGGTTGCCAAGGGTGCCAGCGGGAGCAAGACCGCCGATGTGGTCAGGTTGCTCGCATCAAACTGGCCAAGCGCGAAATAGGGCAACACCTTCAGCGCGTTGACGACGGTGAAATAGCGGATGCTGGTTCCGTTGTATGTTCGGGGATCAAGTCGCAGGGGCAGCGCATAGATCTGGAAAGGCGGTCCGCCAGCATGCGTCACGAAGCTTGTAAAGCCGGATACGGTTCCCCAAAACGATCCCTTGACGACATTCTGCCGGCCGGCCTCCACATCTTGACGCGCGCGGCTGCGAAAGCGGTCGTAAAGGTAGCGCATGACGAATGCGATGGAGATCACGCCAACGATCAGGCGGATCATGTCGGCAGTTACGAATTCCGCCGTCAACCATCCGATGCCGATGCCGATGATCGCGCCCGGCAACATGATCTTCAAAGTCTGCGAATCATTGTAGTGACGCCACACCCACAATCCGGCCATGTCCATGACGATCAGGATTGGCAGCATGATCGCGGCTGCCTGAACCGGCGGGATCACCAGCGTGAGTATGGGCACACCCATCATCGCGAAGGCACCTCCCAGTCCGCCCTTCGAAAGCCCGACAAGGATAACGGCCGGTATAGCGGCAGCATAGAAAATGAAATCAGTCGGCATAGGTTGATCCCGAAACCGCTGTGGTCTATCGGGAATTTCGGCAAAAGGCGAGAGGGTGCGGCGCCAAGCAGCCGGCGGGTGCCCATTTCGAGGTTTTCGCAAGAGGGATCGATGTCAGATCGGCAAGAAAGGTGTCGGCTCGTTCTCATCGCGCCGCCCGGGCATGAGACTGAAAGTCTGGCGCAGATGATTTCGAATGCACTGCGCGGCGGCGATGTCGCGTCTGTTGTGCTGCCGCAATACGATCTGGACGAACGCAGTTTTCAGCAGTGCGCAGAAGCTGTGGTTCCGGCTGTCCAGGATGCGGGCGCGGCTGCGTTGATTGGCGGTGAAAGCCGCATTGCGGCGCGCGTCAGGGCCGACGGCTTGCATATCGACGGCGGTCGGGACGATTTGGAGCATGCGATCGGTCGCTTTGCGCCGGACATGATCGTCGGTGGAGGAAGGGCAAAGGACCGCCACAGCGCGTTGGAGCTCGGCGAATTGCGCCCTGATTACATCTTTTTTGGCAAGCTCGAAGGCGATATAAGGAGGGATGCACATCCCAAGAACCTCGAAATCGGCGCTTGGTGGGCAGCGATGGTGGAAATTCCCTGTGTCATCATGGGTGGCCAGGCGATAGAGTCGGTGCTCGCCATTGCCGAAACCGGAGCCGAATTTGCAGCCTTGCGGATGGCGGTTTTTGGTGAGCCTGAAAAGGCGGCCATGCTCGTCGCTGAAGCCAATGCCTTGCTTGACGAAAAAGCGCCACGGTTTGAAGATTAGAACATTTTGATCGAACGCTAAAACGGTCTAGTACAAGCGCATGAAAAACACGCTGCGAACTTTCGCCTGCATTCTTTCGCTGGTCATTGCTGCGCCGCCCGTGGCGGCCGAGACCAACGAGGGCTCCGCTGCGCCTGCAGCTGAAACGCAGGCCGAGCCCGAAACGGCCGCATCTGCAGCGCCAGCAATTGAAGACGCCGCAGACGAGGGCGATGCTGCCTATGGCGCGTTTCAACGCGGTCGCTACCTGACCGCATACCAGCTGGCATTGCCCCGCGCCAAGCTCGGCGACCCGGCGGCACAAACCTTGCTGGGCGAGATCTATTCGCGCGGGTTGGGTCTGCCCCAGAACCACAAGCAAGCGGCCTTCTGGTACAGTTCAGCGGCCGAGAGCGGCGACAGGTCCGCACAGCTCAACTACGCGCTGATGCTTCTGGAAGGGCGTCATGTTGCGCCCGACCCGGAAAAGGCAAGGGACCTGATGCGCAGAGCGGCTGATGCGGGAAATTCGTCGGCGCAGTTCAACTACGGCCAAATGTTGATTTCCGCTCAACCCGGCAGAGAAGGCGTCCAGAAAGCACTTCCCTACATGACCGCCGCGGCCGAAGCAGGGATTGCCGACGCGCAGTTTGTGCTTGCGCAGATTTACGCCTATGGCACAGGGCTCGATGAAGCCGATCCCAATCTGGCACGCAGTTGGCTGATTCGGGCTGCCCGATCGGGCTTCGATACGGCGCAACTGGATCTGGCAGTCTGGCTGATCGACGGTATCGGCGGCGAAATCAATTATGAAGCGGGTTTCGGCTGGATGCGGCGGGCCGCCAACACCGGCAATGTGATGGCTCAAAACCGGCTTGCGCACCTTTATATCAATGCAATCGGCACCCGGCCGGATCCGATCGAGGCAGCGAAGTGGTACATTCTGTCTCGACGTGCAGGCCTCGAAGATCGCAGCCTTGAAGATTTTTTCCAGGGTTTGACGGCTGATGAGCAAAAGGCGGGTATTGAGGCGGCGAATAATTATACGTCGCGCTGACCGCCTTCACAAACAGCCGAAATCAGGTTGCCGGGCTTGCAAGTGCAACGCAATTGTGTTCTTGAGGCGCCGATTTGGCACGCGACCGGAATGACGTAAATGAAGATAAACGGCAACGAAATCCGCCCCGGGAATGTAATCGAGCACAACAGCAGCCTTTGGGTGGCGGTCAAGACCAACGCTGTCAAACCGGGCAAGGGCGGCGCTTTCAATCAGGTGGAACTGAAGAACCTGCTCGACGGTACAAAACTCAATGAGCGGTTTCGCGCGTCAGAAACGGTTGAGAAAGTCAGACTGCAGCAAAAGGATTTTCAGTACTTGTACGAGCAGGGAGATATGCTCGTTTTCATGGACAACGAAACATATGAACAACTCGAACTGCAGCAGGAATTCGTTGGCGACAGGGCCAAGTTTCTTCAGGACGGCATGACGGTTACCGTCGAGCTATATGAGGACAAACCGATCGGCGTTTCGCTGCCGGATCAGGTGACGCTTCAGATTACCGAGGCCGACCCGGTAGTCAAAGGCCAAACGGCCGCGTCGTCCTACAAGCCTGCGGTTATGGAGAACGGCGTTCGTGTGATGGTGCCGCCATTCATCGAAGCAGGCGAGCGGATTCTCGTAGATACAAACGAAATCACCTATATCCGACGCGCCGACTGACGCGGCCGACGGTGCCCGGTTCCGCCATACGGTGCCGGGCTGAAATGGATCAAGGCAGGCAACATGGCCCGATCAGCGCTCCTTAATGTCATGGTGCAGGCCGCCATAAAGGCAGGACGGTCGCTGTCGCGTGATTTCGGCGAAGTACAGAACCTTCAGGTTTCTCTGAAAGGTCCCAGCGATTATGTCAGCCAGGCTGACCGCAAGGCCGAGGAAATTGTCCTGGGTGAACTTTCGCGCGCGCGGCCGACCTATAGCGTTCTGGCAGAGGAAAGCGGTGAGATCCGCGGCACTGACGGCCAGCATCGATGGATCGTCGATCCGCTCGACGGTACGACCAATTTTCTTCACGGCATTCCGTTGTTTGCGATTTCGATCGCGCTGGAACGCGACGGTGAGATCGTCTGCGGCGTGATCTACAATCCGGCAATGGACGAGCTCTATACCGCAGAGCGCGGAAAGGGCGCTTTCCTCAACGACCGGCGTATGCGGGTTGCGGGAAGGCGCAATCTTGCCGACTGCGTTGTCGGCACCGGCGTTCCGCATCTGGGGCGCGGCCAACACAACAAATATATTGAAGAACTGCGGCTGGTCATGGGGGAAGTCGCAGGCATCCGGCGTTTGGGTGCGGCTGCGCTCGATCTCGCCTATGTCGCAGCAGGGCGTCTCGACGCTTTCTGGGAAGAAGGCCTTTCCGCCTGGGACGTGGCCGCAGGCATGATCATGATCCGCGAGGCCGGGGGTTTCGTCTCCGACATAGGCGGTGGCCGCCGGGTCTTCGAAACGAACAGTATCTTGGCCGGAAATGAGCGTATCAGCCAGGCGCTCGTACCTTTCCTTAAACGTGCGGCAAACTAGCGTCCAAATTCCGCGCTAAGCTGGGGGTTGGCCATGATTCGAAATCCAGTGCGCCGCGCGCCTGATGCTATTGTTGCCAAACGGTCTTTTATTTTGTTGCTGTTATTGATTAGTTTCATCAGCTCTTGAAATAGGGTAGTGACAAAAGCGCAGTGCGATCGAGATGGCCTTGGGCGGGAAAAAACATCGGGCTGTGTTGAGAAAGCAGGTTGCGCCGGTACCGCCGGAACAGCTTTAGGCGGCAGCAGGCCAGCGGGGAAAGACAGGGTACGCAGCCTATGGCTAAGCTTAAACTCTCGGGATGGGGCTTGTCGGATCAGGACATCGGTTCGGAGCCGCACCGCCTTTCAAGCCCGCTGGTGTTTTTCTGGAGTCAGGTGATATTCCTGATCATGACCGGCTTTCTGGCGGCCATATTGTATCGCCAGTTCTCAAATGCCTTTTTTGCCAATCCCGGTCTCAACGGTTTGATTCTGTTCGTGCTTGCGATCGGGGTTCTGCTCGCCGTCAATCAGGTTTTGCGGCTTCGGCCCGAAGTGAGCTGGGTTAATTCCTTCCGCCAGGGCAGCGACAGAATGCGCGGCTCCAGAAGTCCAACGCTTCTAGCCCCTATGCGCGTGCTTTTGAGCCGCAAACAGTCGATGTCGCTGTCGACGACATCGTTTCGTTCTATCCTCGATTCGATTGCCACACGGCTGGATGAATCGCGCGACACATCCCGATACATGATCGGCCTTCTTGTATTTCT
Source organism: Pseudomonadota bacterium (assembly GCA_039025395.1). Classification (GTDB taxonomy): domain Bacteria; phylum Pseudomonadota; class Alphaproteobacteria; order Rhizobiales; family Rhizobiaceae; genus Hoeflea_A. Next base: position 39,657 of record JBCCOK010000015.1, on the reverse strand, counting down.
CGGGCTGCTGGGAACGTTCTGGGGTCTTTTGCAAACCATCGGCTCGATTAACACGGTCATCCAGGCGCTTGATCCCGGATCGGGCAACACTGCCGATGTCCTGCAAGAACTCAAGGATGGTCTCGAAGCGCCCCTTGCAGGCATGGGCACGGCATTTTCATCCTCGCTGTTCGGCCTTGCCGGTTCCCTGGTTCTGGGATTTTTGGATTTGCAGGCGGGAAGGGCGCAGAACCGGTTCTATACCGAGCTCGAAAACTGGCTCTCCACTGTGACCGATCCGGACTTCGATATTGTTGCACAGGATGTGGCTGCAGGTGCCGAGTCGTCTGAAGACATACGCCGACTTTCAGAAACCGTTCAATCCATGGCGCAGGCAGGCGGCGGCATCAACCAGCGCTCGACGGCCGCGATGGCGAACCTGGCCGAAGGGATACAGGGTCTGGTCAAAAACATGCGCAACGAACAGCAGATGTTGCGCGACTGGATCGAGGCGCAACAGACCGAGGCCAAGGCGATGCGGCAGACGCTCGATTCGCTAGGCGCCGAAATCGGGCGCAACGGCGACAGCGACGGCGATTCCAAAAAGGCCAGGGGCAGCTAAGGCATGGCACTCGCGCGTAACCGGCGTGGCGACCGCGGCATGGACTTCTGGCCCGGGTTTGTCGATGCTCTCTCGACTATCCTGCTTGCTATTATGTTTTTGCTTTCCGTTTTTGTTATCGCGCAGTTTCTGCTGAGCCGCGAAATTAGCGGGCGCGACGAGGTCCTCAACCGGCTCAACAGCCAGATCAATGAACTGACGCAACTGCTTGCCCTCGAGCAGTCCGGTACGCAGGATCTTGAAGATGCGCTCGCCAACATGCAGGCGACGCTTTCCGATGCCGAAAGCGAACGCTCACGGTTGCAGGCAATCCTGGCACGGGGCGCCGGAGCCACCAGTGCTGCGGAAGAGCGCATTGGCGCTTTGAGCCAGTCGCTGGACGAAGAACGCCAGATCAGCCAACGGGCCCTGTCGCAGGTGGAACTGCTCAACCAGCAGATTGCCGCGCTCAGAAGGCAGATTGCGGCTCTGGAAGATGCGCTTGAGGTTTCGGAAAGCAAGGACCGGGAATCACAGGTCAAGATTGCCGATCTGGGGCGCCGCCTCAACATAGCGCTGGCCCAGCGGGTTCAGGAACTGAATCGCTATCGTTCCGATTTCTTCGGGCGCCTGCGGGAGATTCTTTCCGATCGCGAAAACATCCGGATCGTTGGCGACCGGTTTGTCTTCCAGTCGGAGGTGCTGTTTCCATCCGGTAGCGCCGAGCTCAATTCGGCCGGGCGCGAGGAGATGGCAAAACTGGCGTCTGCGCTGCAAGACCTTTCACGGGAGATACCGGACGACATCAGTTGGGTACTGAGGGTCGACGGTCATACTGACAACGTTCCACTTTCCGGCACCGGGCAGTTTGCCGACAACTGGGAGCTGTCATCGGCGCGCGCGACCTCGGTCGTCAAGTACCTTATTGACAACGACGTGCCGGCAAACAGGCTTGTCGCTGCCGGGTTCGGCGAGTTTCAGCCGATCGAAGAAGGCGATACGACGCAGGCCCGTGCCACCAACCGGCGCATTGAACTGAAACTGACTGAACGTTAACCGCTCAGTGAGCTGGAAAGCACACAGCATGAATGGTGGATTCGCGCGGTGGCTCGCCTTGCGTTAAACACCGCTGGACCGGAGAGGGACAAATGGATTGCGACGTCATCGTCGTCGGTGCGGGACTGGCTGGCCTGGTCGCAGCATCAGAGCTGGCAGATGCCGGAAAATCAGTCATTCTCGTTGATCAGGAGAACGAGAAAAACCTCGGCGGACAGGCGTTCTGGTCGTTTGGCGGACTTCTTTTCGCGGGTTCGCCGGAGCAGCGGCGGCTGGGCATCCGCGACAACCGTGATCTGCTGTGGCAGGACTGGCGCGGATCGGCAGCTTTCGACCGCGAAGAGGATCATTGGCCGAAGCGCTGGGCTGAAGCCTATGTTGATTTTGCTGCAGGGGAAAAGCGCCCCTGGCTTCATGAGCTTGGCGTTCGTTTCTTTCCGATCGTCGGCTGGGCCGAACGCGGGGGAGCACTGGCGCACGGGCATGGCAATTCGGTGCCCCGATTTCACATTGTCTGGGGAACCGGACCCGGGCTGCTTGCTCCCTTTGAAAAGCGGGTGCGTGAAGCTGCCGACAACGGTCGCCTAGAATTTTGCTTCCGTCACCAGGTTGATGAGCTGATCCTCACGAACGGGCGGGTGAGCGGCGTGCGGGGCAGCCTGCTGGAACAGAGCGATAAAGAGCGCGGGGTCCAGTCGTCGCGTGAGGTTGTTGGTGATTTTGCTCTTTCGTCAGACATGGTCATCGTGACGTCCGGCGGCATCGGCGGCAATCACAAGCTGGTGCGCAAGAACTGGCCGCGTGACAGGCTCGGCACGCCGCCCAAACGGCTGATCTCCGGTGTTCCGCATCATGTCGATGGCCGTATGCTCGACATCACCAAACGGGCCGGAGGCGATGTCATCAACGCGGACCGCATGTGGCACTATACCGAGGGGATCAAGAACTGGGACCCGATCTGGCCCAAACACGGCATCCGCATTCTGCCCGGCCCGTCCTCCTTCTGGTGCGACGCAGAGGGGTATCGGATGCCGGTGCCGTGCCTTCCCGGCTACGACACGCTTTCAACGCTCGGCCATATCATGCAAAGCGGATATGACTACAGTTGGTTTGTACTGAACCAGTCGATCATCGAAAAAGAGTTCGCGCTGTCCGGGTCGGAACAAAACCCGGATCTCACCGGAAAAAGCATCCTGAAAGTGCTGCAGCGGGTAAAGAAGGGTGCACCGCCTCCGGTCGAGGCATTCAAGCAAAAGGGCGAGGACTTCATTGTGCGGGACCGGATCGAAGATCTGGTCGACGGCATGAATGCGCTGACCGGTACCGATCTCATTCGCCTCGGGCATCTGCGCAATCAAATCGAAGCCCGGGATCGCGAGATCGACAACGCCTATACCAAAGATCTCCAGATCGCGGCTCTGAGGGTAGCGCGAAACTATATCGGCGACCGGCTGATACGAAGCGCCAAGCCGCACCGAATTCTTGATCCCAAACACGGACCCTTGATCGCCGTTCGGCTCAACATTCTGACGCGAAAATCACTTGGCGGCATTCATACGGACCTGTGCGCACGCGTACTCCAACAAAGCGGTGACGTCGTTGAAGGGCTCTATGCAGCCGGTGAAGCGGCTGGCTTTGGCGGCGGGGGAATGCACGGTTACAACGCACTGGAGGGCACGTTTCTCGGCGGATGCATTTTTTCGGGGCGCGTTGCTGGCCGTGAGGCGGCCAAATCCGCCTGAAGACCGACCGTTTTCAGGCGACGAGCACTCTATTGAGCAGCCTGCGTGTCCTCGGCATCTTCATACTGGAACTGGAGTTGGGCGAGGCGGCTGTAGACGCCGCCTGCTTTCACGAGGTCGGCATGGGTTCCTTCCTCGACAATCCGCCCGTCATCCATCACCAGGATACGATCAGCCTTCTTGATCGTGGCGAGGCGATGGGCGATGACCAGTGTCGTGCGACCCTTCATCAGGGACGTTAGGGCTTTCTGGATCATCGTTTCACTTTCCGCGTCCAGGGCAGAGGTCGCCTCGTCGAGCAACAGCACGGGGGCATCCTTCAACACTGCCCGGGCGATGCCGATGCGCTGGCGCTGACCACCGGAAAGCGTGATACCTCGTTCGCCGACCGGCGTATCATAGCCTTTTTCCATACGGTTTATGAAAGGATCGGCAAGTGCGGCCTTGGCGGCCGAAACGATCTCATCCTCCGTTGCGTCCGGTCGGCCAAAGGCAATGTTGTCCCGGATTGAGCTGGCGAAAACCACAACATCTTGCGGCACGCTGGCCAGTCTGCCGCGAACTTCAACGGGGTCAGCCTCGCGCACATTGATGCCGTCAAGGCTGACCTCGCCGCTTTGCGGGTCGTAAAATCTGCCGAGCAGCGCAAACAGCGTGCTTTTGCCGGCACCGGACGGCCCGACGACCGCAACGGTTTCGCCGGGTTTCACCGAAAAGGACAGGCCCTTCAGGATTGGTTCCTCAGGTCGCGTTGGATAAGAAAACCGAACGTCCGTGAAAGAGACCGAACCGTTTGCCGGCTGCGGCAATGGCTGAGGATTGGCAGGCGCTGCGATGGCCGGGATCTCATCGACAAGTTCCGTGAGGCGTTCGGCTGCACCTGCGGCTTGCGATATCTCACCCCAGATCTCGGACAGTGTGCCGAGGCTTGAAGCAGCGAGTACCGAATACAACAGGAACTGACTGAGTGTGCCTGCCGATATGCTGCCGACCAGCACCTTGTGGGCACCGAACCAGAGGATGCCAACGATGCTGCCAAACACCATCATGATTGCAAAACCGGTGAGAAAGGCACGCGCGCGAACGGCCGACCGTGCAGCTTCAAACGCTGTTTCGACAGCTCCGGAATAGCGCCTGTTGGCCAGCGGTTCGCCATTGAAGGCCTGAAGGGTGCGGGAGCCGCTTATGGCTTCGCTTGCAAAGGCGGTGGCATCCGCCAGCGTGTCCTGAGCATCGCGCGAGCGGTCGCGGACGGACCGGCCAAAACCGACCAGGGGAAAGACAATGAGCGGTATGGCGAGCAGCACCAGCCCCGACAGTTCAGGACTGGTCACGATCATCATTGCGACGGCGCCCAGGCACAGGATGGAGTTCCGCAGCGCCAGTGATGCGGATGCACCCACCGCTGATTTTATCTGCGTCGTATCGGCGCTCAGCCGCGATACGATCTCTCCCGATTGATTAACATCGAAAAAAGAAGGCGAGAGGGCGGTAATGTGGCTGAAGACGTCGCGCCTGAGATCGGCGACCACTCTCTCACTTATTATGATGACGAAGTAGTACCGCGTGGCACTTGCCAGCGCCAAAAGCGCGGCTATGGCAAGGAGCATCATGAAGTAGCTGTTGATGAAGGCGGCGTCGGCCTCAAAGAATCCGTAGTCGATCATCCGCCGAACAGCGAGCGGAAGCGCCAGCGTCGCTGCAGCTGCCACCAGCAATGCGATCCCGGCGCCGGCGACCAGGCTTCTGTATCGCAAAACATAGGGAAAAAGCCGCGTCAGTGGACGCAACGATCGCCTGCGGCTGGTTTCGTCGGGTCTGCTAACGTCCACTCGGTATTCTCACTGCTTTGATGCGGCAAAAAGGGTCTGTGCCACTTGTCACATTCCAACCCTTCATGTATATGCTCGCAGTCGAATTTGGAAGTCGCGACCCGTCCGGTGTGCGGCTTGCTTTGTTATATGGGCTGGTTTGCCGCACCGGTTGGTACGGGTTGCCCAGTTCCTAAAATACAGGACAGCGCAATGAAGGCCGATATTCATCCCGATTATCATATGATCAAAGTCGTCATGACCGATGGTACGGAGTACATGACGCGTTCGACGTGGGGTGCGGAGGGCGACACAATGACGCTCGAGATTGATCCCAAGGCGCATCCGGCGTGGACCGGCGGAGCACAGCATCTGGTCGACCGCGGCGGGCGTGTGTCGAAGTTCAAGAAGCGGTTTGAAGGCCTCGGGCTTTGACACCATAGGTCCCTGACGGATTGTAGATCCGATATCAAGAACCCCGCTTTTGGCGGGGTTTTCCGTATCATCAGATAGGTCCGACGGATTATTGCTCGCCGAATGCCGTTTCCAGCAGCGAAATCTGTGCCCGCACGGAATTTGCGCTGTCTGACTTTTCAGCAGATGTGCGGGTCTTGTTTCGATGATAGATTTCCTTATCGAGCAAAGCTACGCGAGACTGGAGCCGCAGCGAGCGCTCAACAAGATCCCGGAACAGCTCAGGCAATTCATCCCATCCCGGTGCGCTTCTGTCGCAAGCAAAGCCGTCAAGGCGAACTTTGGCCTTTTCTGCAAGGACCTGTTCGCGTGTCATTTCGCCGTTGTTCACGGCGCGCTGCAAGAGCAACCATGACGCCATTTGCATCAATCGCGTTGTCAGGCGCATGGATTCTGCGGAGTACAGAACCGAGGCTATACGCGGGAGCGATTTGGCCGACGCCCGTCCTGCGCCATCGAGATAAACAGCCGTCTCTTCAACCAGCCCCATCCCTTCAGAATAGAGTGCGCTGAATGACGTCGATGCAGTCACGCGTTCGGCTAAACGAATGGTGTTTTGACTCGTATCGGCCATACTCGGTTGCCCCGTACTCAAACACATACTTGCGGCCTGAACGGCCATTACGGCGCCAACCTGCCAAATCCGCGTCGCAACCGGAAGGCACATTGGTCCCTTGTCCCGTCTAAGGCAAGGTTTTTCCTAAGGAAAGGTTAACGCGTCAAGGCAATGAAAAAAAGGGCTTTTCCATGGCAAATTTCGGCGGAAATCGGAAGATAAAAAAAAGAGCCGCATGGCGGCTCTCAGAAGTATAACAGGGAGGCATTAAACAGAATGACACGCGGTCACTCGGTCCGAATCCAGGATGTCTGGATCTACGTTTGATAATGACTCGTAAAGCTTAATATAAGGTTAACGCTCGCCGCTGTTCTTAAAATTTCAGCAATCTTCAATCGCATATCGAAGCAAAACGGGTGTCAGCGAAACAGAGATTCGGCATCGTTCATGCTCTGCTGCTTTGACGATTTTTCTGCTTCAAGTCGGGAAATCTCCACTTTGAGCAGGTCGATCCGGATTTCAAGCTCGTCGACCGAAATCATCGAAAGGTCGCAGCCGATTTCATGGGAAACCGGTTTCTTTTTCGGCTCGTCTTCAAATACAGACATGCGTTCCTCCATGGGCATACATGATTTTGAATGATATGGAATATCCTCACAAATTCCAACGTTTGGCTGTTCGAATACAACGAGGGACCAGCAATGAAGGCTATCGAAATTCGCCGCCCGGGCGGACCGGAAGTGCTGGAACCGGTGGAGCGGCCGGATCCGGAGCCTTCTGAGGGAGAGTTGCTCATTGCCGTGCGGGCGGCCGGTGTTAACCGGCCCGACTGCCTGCAAAGACAGGGTGCCTATCCGCCGCCGCAGGGGGCGTCCGACATACCCGGTCTCGAAATTGCCGGCGAAGTGGCCGCCCTCGGCGAGGGTGCGACTTCATTTTCCATTGGCGATCAGGTCTGTGCACTGGTACCGGGGGGCGGGTACGCCGAGCTATGTACGGTCCATGAATCCAATGCGCTGCCGGTGCCAGTCGGTTTCAGTTTCAGTGAAGCGGCCGCGATACCCGAGACCTACTTTACCGTTTGGCATAACGTCTTCCAACGCGGCGGACTGAAGGCGGGAGAAACGCTGCTTGTGCACGGGGGATCGTCGGGTATCGGCACGACCGCCATCCAACTGGCCAAATCCTTTGGTGCCAAGGTCATCACGACAGCGGGATCCGATGAAAAATGTAAGGCCTGCCTACGGCTTGGCGCCGACCACGCCGTCAATTACCGGAATGAGGATTTCGTTGATGCGGTCGCCGAGGCCACTCAGGGGCAAGGCGTCAATGTAATCCTCGACATGGTAGGCGGAGATTATATCACGCGTAATTATGAGGCAGCAGCCGAGGAGGGCCGCATTGTCCAAATCGCTTTTTTGCGAGGCCGTAACGCCGAGGCGGATTTTTCAAAACTAATGATGAAGCGGCTCGTGCACACCGGATCGACCTTGCGGGCGCGTTCGATTGCTTTCAAGGCGGGAATTGCGGATGAGCTGAAGCGGCAGGTCTGGCCACTGCTGAACAAGCGTGACGTCGCACCGGTGATGGATACGATCTACCCGCTCGAAAGGGCCGCATCGGCTCACGCGCGGATGGAAGAGGGTGAGCATATCGGCAAAATCGTGCTCGACTTGACCTGATGGATAACGCGGCGCCGCGATGACCAAAGCCATTGCCCTTGTCTTGCTGCTTGCGATGATTGCACACCTGATCAAGCCGTTGGGTTTGCCGGGCCTGAAGACGCGCGCCGATTTCTGGAAGATTGCGGTTTTCGCCTTTATCGCAATGGCACTTGTGGTCGCATTGCAATTGTAGTCCGGATCCGCCGTGGATGACGCAGTTGGCGTTACTCCGCAGCCTTGGCGGTCGGCTCAGATTGTTGGCGCCGGGTGTTTTCCAGATCCAGAATCGTATGTGCCAGCAACTTTGCCCAGTGGTGGTACCCGGCGGCGCTGGCATGAAAGCCGTCAACCGAAAAGCCGGCTTTGTTGGTGGAGTCGAGCTGGGGCGCTGCGATCGCATAGCGCTCGCGGCAAAGCTGACTGCCGACGCGATTGACGATCCGGCCGCGCATTTCAAGAACGTGGGCAAGCAGTTTCGGCAGCGCGGGAACGGTGCGCATGTCGATCATCGGGGACCAGATCATGGTCGCCTCCGGCCATTTTGCCTTGACCGCATACAAGAGTCCGCCGAAGCCGCGTTTGAAGCGGCGCGCGGTGTGGAAGTTCTTCATGTCATTGGTGCCGACCGTCAGTATGACATGTGTATAGTCCACGAGCGCCAGATTGGGCACGACATGGTCTCGCAATTCTTCGCTAATGGCGGAATTGGATCCGGCGGTCCGCCAGCAGACGGAAGCCCCGGTTTGTTCATGCAGCATATGCGCGAGCTGGCATCCGATGGTATCTTCGATCCGTTGGGCGCCGACCCCTGCCGCCGACGAGTCACCGATGACCAGGATACGGAATGCGGGTTCCGGCTGTTTGCCGATGCGCCCTGACTGGGGGCCTTCAGGGGGCAAAAGCCGGGGCGTGCGCGCGCGCAGCCGCACACCCTGAAAAAGCGCGGCCGGAACCAATAGCCAGCTTGCGACACCGAACAGAAGATATTTCATCTTATTCTGTGTTTTGTCGCCCTGACCGGCTGACCGTGTCAAGCGGCATGAGGCGCCTCAGGCCAGTCGCCGCGTATTGAACCGATCGATTGAAAATGCCGTTCGGCGTTCAGTCTTGTCCAACTATTGCAGATTTGCCTGACGACGCATGAATTGCCGGTCGCCGTGCGTGCCATGGCTTTGCTTCTTCAAGTTGCGCAGCGAATGCAAGGATGGTCCATTCGTCTGCGAAATGGCCGATCAATGCCGCAAGTGCCGTTCCGTCAAGCGATGTGTATTCGCCAACCAGCATTGCCAAGCCCCTGTCGGATCCCAGAAAACGAACCGCGGCTCCCGATCGGTGTGCGCTTGCCGCAAATCGGCAATGCGGTTCGAAACGGCAATTGCGGCCCGCTTAGGCCGCCTTTTCCATGTCAGCGTTCCAATTGCCCGTGGCAGCAAGCCCATTCATGCGCGCCCTGTGGGTAAAGGCACGCTGGCCGGCGGCGATGTTTTCCGGCTTGCCACCCCATGCCTTGAGACAAGCCGCCTGCAGAGCGCGGCCGTAGGAGAATGTCAATTGCCAGGGCGTATCGTAGCCGGCATTCATCGCTGACAAATGACCCGTCGCTTCCTCGTCGCTTTGGCCACCTGAAAGAAATGCGATGCCCGGGACAGCAGCGGGAACGCTTGCCCGCAGGCAAAGGACTGTCTTTTCTGCAATCTCTTGCGTTGATGCATTACGGGCGTTCTTCCCGTCGATCACCATGTTCGGCTTCAACACCATGCCGTCCAGACTGACGCCGGCATCGTAAAGTTCGGCAAAAACGGTTCGAAGCACGTGCTCCGTGACTTCATAGCAGCGGTCTATGCTGTGGTCGCCGGGCGTGCCGTCCATAAGGACCTCCGGTTCGACGATCGGAACGATGCCTGCTTCCTGGCAGAGTGCCGCATAGCGGGCAAGCGCATGGGCATTGGCACGAACGGCTGTGCCGCTCGGAAGATGGTCCGAAATGGCGATCACGCCGCGCCACTTCGCAAATCTTGCCCCGAGGCCATAATATTCATTCAGCCGTTCGCGCAGGCCGTCCAGCCCTTCGGTGACGGTTTCTCCTCCGCGCGTTGCGAGCGGCTTTGCGCCACCATCGACCTTGATACCGGGAACTGCTCCCGATGCCTTGATGATATCCACCAACGGTGTTCCATCCGCTGCCTTCTGGCGGAGCGTTTCGTCGAAGAGAATGACTCCGGAGATACAGTTGGTCATGGCCTCAGTCGAACGAAACAACATTTCACGATAGTCGCGACGGTTTTCTTCCGTCGATTCGGCGTTGATGGAATCGAACCGTTTCTTGATCGTGCCGCTTGATTCATCGGCGGCCAGAATCCCTTTTCCGGCCGAAACCATTGCAGCGGCGATATCTTCCAGACGTTCGCTCATGTGTCAGTCTCCCTTTGAAGGCGCGGCGCGCCGGCTACATTGCGGCAGTATGACTTGCATGCATAAGCCTTTCACAACCCAACCCTGTCCTGCCGCAAATGTGCTGTTGGCGATAACAGAACTTCACCGGCTGGAAAATGCCGCCATTTGCATTTGAACCAATTGAACACGATTGAATCCCCTTAAAGCCATGGCAGCACTACAGCGATCGTCCATTGCGCCCGGCATTGCGCTTCTAGCTGGCGAGCGCTTCAACGCCCGGCAGCGGCTTCCCTTCCATCCATTCCAGAAAAGCACCGCCGGCGGTGGAAACATAACTGAACGCACCGGCGCACGACGCCTGGTTCAACGCTGCAACGGTATCGCCGCCACCGGCGATGGAAACGAGCAGCCCTTCGCTCGTCTGCTTGGCGGCAAATTGAGCCACTGCGGCTGTTGCAGCGCCAAACGGTTTGGTTTCGAAAGCACCGAGCGGCCCGTTCCAGACCAGCGTTCTTGACTTTTCGATCGAGGTGTTGATTGCCGAGACCGATTTCGGACCGACATCGAGGATCATCGCGCCGGACGGCACTGAAGCGATGTCGACGGTTTGCGCATTGGCGCCGTCCTCAAGACCGCCAGCAACCACGGCGTCAACCGGTAGCACGATGGCGCACTTCTTGGCGGCGGCTTCGATCATGATCTGTTTGGCGGTCGGCGCAAGATCGTGTTCGCACAGGGACTTGCCGACATTCGTTCCTTTTGCGGCGAGGAAGGTGTTGGCCATGCCACCACCGATCACGAGAGCATCCACCTTGCCGACCAGATGCATGAGTAGATCCAGTTTTGTTGAAACCTTGGCACCGCCGACGATCGCAACGACCGGTCGCAGCGGATTTCCTAGGCCTTTTTCCAGCGCATCCAGTTCAGCCTGCATGGTCCGCCCCGCAAAAGACGGAAGAAGATGTGCCAAGCCTTCGGTCGAAGCGTGTGCACGATGCGCGGCGGAGAAGGCATCGTTGACAAAGAGGTCGCCGTTTTCGGACAGCTGGCGGGCGAAATCTGCGTCATTGGCTTCTTCGCCCGGATAAAAGCGAACATTTTCCAGCAGCACGATGTCGCCATCGTCCATTTTGGCGACGGCACCGACTACGGTTTCGCCAATACAATCCGAGGAAAAAAGAACACGCTGATCGAGCACCTCTTCGATCTTGTGCGAAATTGGCGCAAGCGACATTGTTTCCACACGCTTTCCCTTCGGACGGCCGAAATGCGCAAGCAGGATCGTTTTCGCGCCTTTCGAGGAGAGCTCGCGGATTGTTGGCGCAACGCGCTCTATTCGCGTTGTGTCGGTGACGACGCCATCATGGACAGGCACGTTCAGATCGACCCGGACAAGCACGCGCTTGCTGGCGAGGTCGGTCACATCATCGAGCGTCTTGAAATGTGCCATGGTGGGTGCGCGACGAAAAATGCTTCAGATCAGTTTGCCCATGGCGACCGCCGTGTCGCACATGCGATGCGAAAAGCCCCATTCATTGTCGTACCAGCTCAGCACGCGGCACATGGTGCCATCCATGACTTTGGTCTGATCGAGATGGAAAATCGACGAATGCGGGTCGTGGTTGAAGTCCATGGAAACGAGCGGCTCGTCAGTGCATCCGAGAACGCCATTCAGCTCGCCGCCGGCCGCTTCCGTGATCGCTGCGTTGATCTCGTCCGCCGATGTTGCGCGGTTTGCGACAAATGTCAGGTCAACCACTGAGACATTGGGTGTCGGCACGCGGATCGCGACGCCATCGAGCTTGCCGTTGAGTTCCGGCATGACGAGCCCAACGGCTTTTGCGGCGCCGGTCGAGGTCGGGATCATCGACATGGCTGCGGCACGGGCGCGATAAAGGTCCTTGTGCATGGTGTCGAGGGTTGGCTGATCGCCCGTATAGGAGTGGATTGTCGTCATGAAGCCCTTTTCGATGCCAATGGCCTTGTTCAGGACATAAGCAACGGGTGCCAAGCAGTTGGTGGTGCAGGAGGCGTTGGAGACAACCATGTCTTCACCAGTCAAGGCTTTGTCATTGACTCCGTAGACAATCGTCTTGTCGGCACCGGAAGCGGGCGCCGATACGAGAACGCGGCTGGAGCCGTTCTCAAGGTGCATGGCTGCCTTTTCGCGGGCGCTGAAAATGCCAGTGCATTCGAGCGCAATGTCAACATCGCTCCAGGGCAATTCCTTCGGATCGCGGATTGCCGTGACCTTGATCGGTCCGCGCCCGACATCGATCGTATCGCCTTCGACGGTGACCGTGCCTGGAAAGCGGCCATGAATACTGTCGTAGCGCATCAGGTGTGCATTGGTTTCGACCGGTCCAAGGTCATTAATGGCAACAACCTCTATGTCCTGTCGACCGGATTCGATAATGGCGCGAAGCACGTTGCGGCCGATGCGGCCAAATCCGTTGATGGCGACTTTCACGGTCATGGGTGTTCTCCGGTTCGACGGTTCAGTTTTTGCATGCAGTTCAGGCGCATTCAGCCGGTTCGCCAGGGCGTTGTTATGCGGCGCGCCCTGACTGGCTGTTCAATTTTGCTTCAGCGGCAGCAAACGCCGCGTCGGCAGTAATACCAAAGTGCTGGTACAGATCCTTGCAAGGCGCGGAAGCGCCGAACGTACTCATCCCGATGAAAATTCCCTCGTTGCCGATAAAGCGGTCCCAGCCCTGCCGAACGCCCGCTTCTATTGCGATCCTGACGGGCGAATTGCCGAGTATCGCCTGTTTGTATTCTTCCGATTGCTCCTCGAACAACTCGAAACAGGGCACGGACACAACACGCGTCGCATGGCCAACCCGTTCCAGCTTGACCGCCGTTTCGACCGCGATCTCAACCTCAGAGCCCGAAGCGAATATCGTCACATCCGCATCGCTCACGGGCACGAGGTCGTAAGCCCCATAGGCACACATGTTCTCTTCGATATGGTCGCCGCGCACGGCGGGTACGCTTTGCCGGGTGAGCGCAATCGCCGATGGCCGGCGGTCGGACGCGAGTGCCAGTTGCCAGCACTCGGCGGTTTCGGTTGCGTCGGCCGGCCGCAGGACCAGAAGGTTGGGCATCGCCCGCAGCGATGCCAGTTGTTCGATGGGCTGATGCGTCGGCCCGTCTTCGCCGAGGCCAATCGAATCGTGCGTCAGAACATGGATCACGCGGATGCCCATGAGTGCAGCGAGGCGGATGGATGGCCGGCAATAGTCCGAGAATATCAGGAACCCGCCGCCATAGGGTATCAGTCCGCCATGCAGGGAAATACCGTTCATGGCGGCTGCCATGCCATGCTCGCGAACGCCATAATGAATGTAACGGCCGGAAAAATCGTCAGGCTCGATGGCAGCCGTCTGTTCGGTCTTGGTGTTGTTCGATCCGGTCAGATCGGCCGAACCGCCGAGGGCTTCGGGCGTCACTTCGTTGATCACAGTGAGTGCTGCTTCGGATGCCTTGCGGGTTGCCATCGCCGGCCGGTCCTTGGCGAGTTTTTGCTTGTGCGCGTCAATGGCACCGTGCAGTGCGCCGGGAAGCTCGCCGCTGATACGCCGCTGGAATGCCGCACGGCGATCGGCATCGGCTGCTTCGATGCGGTCATTCCACGCCTTGCGTTCCTTGGTCGATCGCAAGCCCGCAATGCGCCAGCAATCAAGCACATCGGAGGGTACATCGAAAGGCTCGTTATCCCAGCCCAGCTTGACGCGAACCGCGGCAATTTCGTCGGCGCCGAGAGGTGAGCCGTGCGCCTTTGCAGTGCCTGCCTTTGTCGGCGCTCCATAGCCGATCACTGTCTTGCAGGCGATCATCGTGGGCCGGTCGGATTTCTGCGCCTCTTCGATTGCATCGGCAATTGCGTCAGGATCATGGCCGTCGATGCTGATCGTGCTCCAACCGCTGGCTTCAAAGCGTGCGACCTGATCGGTCGAATCCGCGAGTGCCACAGGACCATCAATGGAGATTCCATTGTTGTCCCAGAAAACAATCAGCTTTCTCAGTTTCAGATGACCGGCAAGTGCAATCGCTTCCTGGCTCAGTCCTTCCATCAGGCAGCCGTCGCCCGCCAACACATATGTGTAGTGGTCCATAAAGTCTTTGCCGAATTCATCGGCAAGCTTGCGCTCGGCAATCGCCATTCCAACGGCATTGCCGAGGCCCTGGCCGAGCGGACCGGTCGTTGTTTCTATTCCGGCGGCATGCCCGAACTCGGGATGGCCGGCGGTTCTGGAGCCAAGCTGACGGAAATTCTTGATTTCATCAAGTGTGATGTCCTCGTACCCGAGAAGGTAAAGGAGCGAATAGATGAGCATGGAACCGTGACCAGCGGACAGGACGAAGCGGTCGCGGTTCGGCCAGTCAGGTTTTTTTGGATCGATCTTGATGAACTTGGAAAAAAGGACTGTCGCAATGTCGGCGGCACCCATTGGCAGGCCCGGGTGACCCGATTTGGCTTTCTCGACAGCGTCCATGGAAAGAAATCGGATCGCGTTTGCCATCCGATCATGTTTTTCACTTGGGATCATGACGTTTCAGCATGTTGAGGGTAACAGCGGGCGGGCGATGGGGCCGTCTCCCAATTAAATACGAGACACATACCAGTTGGCGTAGCGGAGTCAACAAACGACACCTGTGTGAAAAGTCTATTCGAGTGATTCGCATCGATGAGTGAAGATCGGGCTTGCGAACGCATTGGAAAACGCAGGATTCCCGGTGCCATACGGTACGGATGGGGTTTTCCCCAAGCGAATAGCAAGGGATTGGCAACCGGATTTGACGGCTGTTTCCCGCAGCGCTTAATCTTTGTTCGTTAAGTGCCCGGGAATCAAAAGATTTGTTAACTCGAACGCATGGGAAATGGTGATGTCGGGCGATACAACGGCAAAGATGGCGCTGGAAAGTCTGAACAAGGCTCTCACCAAACTCGAGAACGCGGTCGATGGCCGAATCGAGAAGGAAAAAGACTTTTCCGATGCCGAAGAAGAGGTTCAGCGGCTCAATGCGGATCGCTCCCGCCTGGCGGACGAACTCGACAGGTCTGAAGACAGGGCGACGCGGCTGGAGGAAGCCAACAGGGAGGTTTCGCGCCGGCTGGTGACTGCAATGGAGACGATCCGCGCGGTTCTGGGTCGTTAGGCAGATGGCACAAATTACCGTCAACATCGATGGCAAGTCATACCGAATGGCTTGCGAGGAAGGTCAGGAAGAGCATCTGACCGAACTTGCAAGCAAGTTCGACCGTTATGTCGCCCACCTGAAAGGCCAGTTCGGGGAAATCGGTGATCTTCGTATAACGGTTATGGCCGGCATATTGGTGATGGACGAACTGAGCGAAGCGCAGCGCAAACTCAGCGGACTTGAAACCGAAAGCTCAAGTCTCAAGAAAACCCGTGATACAGCGCTGGAAAGGGTCGACGAAGCCGATGAACGCCTCGCCAAAACACTTGTTCACATAACAAACCAGGTCGAGCGAATCGCTTCCAAGCTCGAAAAGGGTTGAGGATTGCAAGCGATGCGTCCGTTGGGACTGGCGCTTGATAACGCGTGCCACTATATTCCGTCAGCGGTCTGCGCTTCTCGATTGGAAACACAATCCCCGGGGCCTTAATCGATCCTAAGGGAGCTGTCCCTGTTTAGACTCCTGGGTTTTTACACACGGCGCCCACCTACTTTGTAGGTTCCCGGGATCGTAAATCTTCCGTCGGCTGTCGCGGATCGCTTTGTCATATGCAAACGCGGAGCCAAGCTCGTTCATGCCCCAGCAGACATCGAAGGCAGAATTGCGCCGTCAGGCGCTATGCCGGCGTGATGCTGTGGAGCTCGAGCTGCGCGTCGAGGCAAGCGTGGCGATTGCCGAGATTGGCAAGGCAAACTTGCGTGTAAGTGATGGCGACATTGTCTCGGGCTTCTGGCCAATCCGCTCGGAAATTGACCCAAGGCCGCTCATGTATGCGCTGCGCGAAAACGGTGCGCGCCTGTGCCTGCCCGTCGTGGTCGACAAGACGACAATTGTTTTTCGGGAACTTTTGCGGGGCGCCGAACTGGTTGAGACGGGATTTGGAACCTTTGGACCGGGCGCTGATGCGGCAGTTTTAGATCCGACCCTGATGCTGGTGCCGCTGGCGGCGTTCGATAGCGCCGGCCATCGTATTGGCTATGGCGCTGGCCACTATGACCGCGCAATAGCAAGCCTCCATTCCAAGGGCGCAAACCCGCAGCTTGTCGGCGTGGCATTCGAAACACAGGAGGTGGACGTTGTACCCTGTGAAGGTCATGATGTTGCGTTGTCGGCGGTACTGACGGAAAGAGGGCTGCGCGCCATGCCCGCGGAAAATAGCTGAATGCGGTTTCTATTTCTCGGTGACATGGTCGGCCGGACCGGCAGAACGGCCGTGTGGGAGAAACTGCCGGGCCTGATCGATCGCTTCAAATTCGATTTCGTTGTGGTCAACGGCGAAAACGCAGCCGGCGGTTTCGGCATCACGGAAGAGATATTCTTGAATACGCTTCAAGCCGGTGCCGATGTCGTCACCACCGGCAATCACGTCTGGGACCAGCGTGAAGCGCTAACCTTCTGTCAGCGCCAGGAGCGGTTCATCCGGCCTGCCAACTTCCCGGGCGGCACGCCGGGCAAGGGTTCGGGCGTCTTTGTCGCACGCAATGGCGCGCGCGTGCTGGTCACGAACATCCTCGGGCGGATTTTCATGCATCCGGAACTGGACGATCCGTTCATGACTGCGGAGCGCGAGCTGTCGGCCTGTCCGCTCGGCGACCAGGCGGATGCGGTTATCATTGATTTTCATGCCGAGGCGACGAGCGAAAAACAATGTCTCGGCCACTTCGTCGATGGCCGCGCCAGCCTTGTCGTAGGAACGCACACGCATATCCCGACAGCGGATCATCAGATTCTCGATGGCGGTACCGCCTATATTTCGGATGCCGGCATGTGTGGCGACTACGATTCGTCCATTGGCATGGACAAGGAAGAGCCGCTCAACCGTTTTGTCACGAAGGTCGCCAAGAACCGTTTCGAAGCCGCCAGCGGCCCGGCAACCCTATGCGGAGTGGCAGTGGTTATCTCTGACAGCACGGGGCTCGCCGAAGCCATCGAGCCGTTGCGCATCGGCCCGCGGCTTGAAGAGAGGCTGCCTTCTTTTTGATGTCAAAGCCCGGCGGTCAAACAGCCTGTCAGAAACCCGGCTCGAACATCATGGCGCCCAGAGGCGTCTGTCTTGCCATGGCGGTGGTACCGATAGCACGCCGTTCGGCAAAGCTTCCTTGCTGTTCAACGCAAGCGATTGCCACGCTCCAAGCCATTCGTTGGGCAACGGGTAGGGCGGCAAAACGTCGGGTTCGGGCGTAAATCCGAACCGGCTGTAATAGGCCGGGTCGCCCAGCACGCAAACGAAGCCAATTCCTTCTTTTTCCAGGTGCTCCAGGCCGGCACGAACCAGCGTGCCGCCAATCCCCATTCGCTGCCTGTCGGCCGATACAGCAAGCGGTCCAAGGAGCGCCACGTTGGAAACGGCCCCGCCAGTTCCGCAATCCGTGAAGACAACATGTCCCGCCACCGCGCTATCGATCAACGCGACCAGCGAGAGCACGCCTCTTTCCTGGGAAAGCAACTGCAGTACGAGTGGCAACAGATCTTCGTCCGGGAATGCGCTTTCATAGTGCCTGGTCATCGCCTGCTTATCCAGCGGCAGGCTCTGGCGAATATCCACGTTTTCTTGCATTGCGTTGCCCGATCATGCGTCTGTTCGCGGATCGGCTGGTCTGCTTCTGGCGGACCTGTATCGCGCTAAACCCCTTGCAGAATGATGATCGTCGGCTGTTTGGGAAGCTCGCGCAGCGTTACGGTCAGCGTATCCTGGCCACTGAACTGGTGGGCAAAATCGCTGCCGAAAAGATCAAGGAACGATGTGATCGACGATCCGCGGCGGTGCATGGGCAGGATAACCGACGCACGCAGGCGCTTGACGATCCTGCCCATCTTCTCGTGGCCGATGGTCAGTCCGCCGTCGATCGGCACCATGAGAACGTCGAGGCGACCGATTTGCGCGATGTGCCGATCCTCCAGTTCGTGGTGCAGGTGACCAAGATGGCCGATGCACAATCCGGCGACTTCGAAGATGAAGATGGAATTTGCATCGGGTTCGCGCCCGCCAAACCCGGAGCGGATGTCGGTGGTGACGTTGCGGATGTAGGTATCGCCGACGACAAGATCGTGATCGATTGGCCCGCCATTCGGGTCCCATCCGGGCAAGACGAACTCGATGGCCGGGTCGGGGTTAAGCGTGTAGTGGCTTGAGTGAGCCTTGTTCATTGTAATGACCTGCGGCGGTCCGAACCTGCCCGCATAGCCGTTGAAGTCGGTGGCGATGGTGACGCCTTCCGGCGTTTCGATGAGATAGGTGGAATGGCCAATGAAGGAGATACGGACCTGATCACGGTTCAGCGGTTCGCCGACCGCCTTGCGAACCGGCGCATCATGCGGCGCCGAGGAGACCGCCTGGCAAATCGACGCAACGCGCGGCGCCTGCGTTTCCGTTGTCGCCTGAGCCGTCTGCGTTGCGCTTTGTGTGCCGATGCCGCCGCTGAACCCCATCACCAGCGGCATTGCCAGCAACAGACCAAACAAACCCAATCCAAGTTTCATATCGCCCGTCCAAACTTTTCTGATAAGAATCTGGCGCGAACATCTGGTTCAGCGCCGCCGGAAATTCTGACGTTACTAGATTACGGTGACGTATTTGAGTCAACCGAAGATCCTTGTCCCTCAGCCATTCTGCTGCCTGAACGACGTCTATGAGCGGCAATTGCGCGCGATCTGGACGGCGCCAGCCGACTTGCCTATAAGGCGGCTCAATCCGGATATCTGACAAACGCAAACGGGATGCCATGGCGGGTCATTCAAAATTCAAGAACATCATGCACCGCAAAGGGCGCCAGGACGCCGTGCGTTCGAAGCTGTTCTCAAAACTGTCAAAGGAAATCACCGTTGCGGCGAAGATGGGCGGTGGCGACATTGATGGCAATCCGCGACTGCGTCTTGCCGTGCAGAATGCGCGCGGCCAGTCCATGCCAAAGGACAACATCCAGCGTGCGATCAACAAGGGCGCGGGCGGCGACAGCGAAGACTACGAGGAAATCCGCTACGAGGGCTATGGTCCCGCCGGTGTCGCTGTCATTGTTGAGGTTCTGACCGACAATCGGAACCGTTCGGCATCCAATGTGCGTGCCTGTTTCACCAAGAATGGCGGTACGCTGGGCGAGACCGGATCGGTCGGGTTCATGTTCGACCGGGTCGGTGAAATCGTCTACGCGGCCGAAGCAGGTGACGAAGATACAGTCATGGAGGCGGCGATCGAGGCAGGCGCAGACGATGTGCAGTCTGCGGAAGAGGGACACACGATCACTTGTGCTTTTGAACTGATCGGTGATGTGTCGTCCGCGCTTGAGGCCAGCCTGGGCGAGGCGGAATCCGTCAAGCCGGTCTGGAAGCCGCAAACCAGCACAGATGTCGACGAAGAAAAAGCCGGCACGGTGATGAAGCTGATCGAGGCGCTTGAAGACGATGACGATGTCCAGAACGTCTACGCGAATTTCGAGATCTCGGACGAAGTGATGGCCAAGCTGGCGGACGCCTGATCCGTCTCCCATCCGCGTCGTTGCTTAATTCAGAGACTGCCATACACTGAAGTTGATTCGGCTGTCAGGCCGGGCGACGCTACTCAGGGGGATGGTGCGATATGGCACAGACATCGGCAGGGCCGCAATATGAACCGCTCGGCATCGGCGAGATCATAAGCGAGACGTTCGCGAGGCTAATCCAGAATTTCCTGAACGTCCTTATTCTAGGTGGGATACCAGCTCTCGTTTCCCTCGTCTTGACTTGGTTGCTGGTCGGCGCGGCATTTGTTACCGGCGAAGTGAGTGAGGATCCGGCCGCCTTTCAGGCCGGTGTTGGTTTCAGCGTATTTCTTGTCAGCGTGATTTCGATTGTATTGACCGCCGTGGCCATGGCGCTGGTTGTGCAATTGGCATATGACACAAAACTTGGCCGCCAGGCCCAGCCGGCGGGTTATATCCAGCCTGCATTGGCCAGCACCCTCTATATCATGGTGATGTCCGTTCTTATCGGGCTTATGGCGATCATTCCGCTGATGCTCCTGATTGTTCCAGGACTCTGGGTCTATGCAGTTTTTGCCGTTACGATTCCGGCGGCTGTCATCGAGCGGACCGGTTTCGGTGCTCTCGGCCGCAGTATTGCCCTCACAAAGGAATATCGTTGGCCTATTGTCTTGCTGATCTTCATTGTAGGCCTGATCGCAGCGGTCATCAGTTTTGTCGCAGGCTTTCTTGTCGCCTTTGTTCCGGGAGGCTTGATCACAAACGTGATCCTTTCCTCGGTTATTAACGGCATTCTCTATGGCATTTTTGGATTCCTGCTGGTCCTCATTTATGTCCGGCTGCGGGAAATCAAGGAAGGGGCCGGCAGCGGCGACATGGTATCGGTTTTCGAGTAAGGCGAAACCCGATCGTGGTTGAGTTTGACCCCGTCGCTGAAATGTGCCTCTCGTCGATTGGTTGAGATCTATCGGCCCAACTTCCGAAATACGCCGGACAATGACCGCGCCCTGATGTGGCACGCGTTTCTCAATTATTCCTGCCTGTAAACGAAATGTTTTTGTTTTGTTCGCATTTCTGTGGCATAGCTTCCTTGCGGCGAAATGGACGGGGACATGACGCACAAGACTGCGATGCGCATTATCGGAATCGATCCGGGATTGCGACGAACCGGCTGGGGCATGGTAGAGAGCCTTGGCAGTACGCTGCGGTTTCTTGCCGCCGGCACGGTTCGTTCCGATTCAAACTGCGATCTGGCGACGAGGCTCTGCCAATTGCATGACGGGCTTGCCGATGTGCTCGGCGCCTACAGTCCTCAGGAAGCGGCGGTGGAGGCGACCTTCGTTAACAAGGATGCCGGCGCGACGCTGAAGCTTGGCCAGGCGCGCGGCATCGCCATGCTCGTGCCGGCGCTGGCGGGCCTGCCGGTTTCGGAATATGCGCCAAATGCAGTCAAAAAGTCGGTCATCGGCGTCGGCCATGGCGACAAGAAGCAGATCCATATGATGGTCCGGGTATTGATGCCCAAGGCGCAGTTCGATACCGACGATGCGGCGGATGCGCTGGCGATCGCCATTTGCCATGCGCATCATCGGCAAAGTGCCGCGGGGCGGCTCAGACTGGCTGAGCGGGCGGGAACGGAATCGGCATGATCGGCAAGCTGAAAGGAACAATCGACGAGGTTGGTGCAGACCAGGTGATCGTTGACGTTCATGGCGTCGGCTATGTGGCGTTCTGTTCGGCGCGAACGCTTGCGGAGCTGGGGCATACCGGAGAAGCAGTTGTACTCTACATCGAAACTTTCGTGCGTGAGGACCAGTTGAAGCTGTTTGGTTTTGCAACCGAGGCGGAACGCACCTGGTTTCGGCTGTTGCAGGGTGTTCAAGGGGTTGGCGCGAAAGTCGCGCTGGCCGTCCTTTCCACACTGTCGGCGAGCGAACTTGCCAATGCGATTGCCCTGCAGGACAAGGCGATGATTGCGCGTGCGCCCGGTATCGGACCGAAAGTGGCTCAGCGGATTGTCAACGAGCTAAAGAACAAGGCGCCTGATATTGCTGCCGAAGACGGCTCAACGATTGGACTGAAGCGGGACATCGGCGACGGTGTCGCTGCCGGCCCCGTGTCGGACGCGGTTTCCGCATTGTCCAATCTCGGCTATTCGCGCGATCAGGCAGCGAATGCGGTTGCAGCGGCTCTGCGGTCGGCCGGTGAGACGGCCGATTCAGCCGCCTTGATCCGCCTTGGGCTGAAGGAACTCTCGCAGTGATACTGGCAGCGAAATGCCGGGGCTTTTGCGATGAGTGACCAGGAGCGCATCGTGTCGTCCGAAGCGCGTGGCGAGGACGCCGAATTGGCGCTTCGTCCGCAGAGCCTCGACGCGTTTACCGGGCAGCAGGAGGCCCGGTCCAATCTCAAGGTTTTCATCGAGGCCGCCAAGGCGCGGGGCGAGGCGCTCGACCATGTGCTTTTCGTCGGCCCGCCTGGGCTCGGCAAGACGACCCTTGCGCAGATCATGGCCAAGGAGTTGGGAGTCAATTTCCGTTCGACGTCCGGCCCGGTCATTGCCAAATCCGGCGATCTTGCGGCGCTGCTCACCAATCTTGAAGACCGCGATGTTCTGTTCATTGATGAGATCCATCGGCTGAACCCGGCCGTCGAAGAAATTCTCTATCCTGCCATGGAAGACTTTCAGCTCGACCTGATCATCGGAGAGGGACCGGCGGCGCGGTCCGTCAAGATCGAACTGGCGCGCTTTACCCTTGTGGCTGCCACAACGCGGCTCGGCCTGCTGACAACACCGTTGCGCGATCGTTTCGGCATTCCGGTACGGCTCAATTTCTATTCGGTCGAAGAATTGGAGGACATTGTCCGGCGCGGCGCACGCCTCATGCAACTCGGCATGACCGACGACGGGGCTCAGGAGATCGCCAGACGCGCCCGCGGCACGCCGCGGATTGCCGGACGGTTGCTGCGGCGGGTCAGGGATTTTGCCGAGGTTGCCGGAGCCCCGGCGGTCACGCGCGAAATCGCGGATGAGGCGCTGACACGTCTGTCGGTAGACACTATGGGCCTCGATCAGCTCGATTCGCGATACCTGTCGATGATTGCGCAGAATTTCGGCGGCGGTCCGGTCGGCATCGAAACGATCGCTGCAGGCCTTTCCGAGCCGCGGGATGCGATCGAGGACATTATCGAACCCTACCTGATACAACAGGGCTTCATTCAGCGCACACCGCGCGGCCGACTGTTGACTGCCAATGCGTGGCGGCATCTTGGCCTCGATGTGCCGCACGACCTGTCGCAACGCCAGATCGGTCTGTTCGAGGACGGCGAGGACGGGGAAGACACATAAGATCAGGCAATCAGGCGGGCGATTTCCGCTTCGAGACGTGGCATGCCGCCGGCCCGCCATCCGAGCGCGGCGAGTTTTGCCGTGCTGGCAACGTTGAGGTTGCTTGGGTCCGAAGCATGGGGCGGGGCATGGGGACTGCCGGTGAGGCGTTGGACGATCCTCACAAGCTCGCTTCGGTCGAGGAGAAGGTCCGAGACGTTGAATGCCTCTCCGGAAACCGCGTCCTGCGGCAATTCAAGCATAAGCCTGACCGCGCTGGCGAGGTCTTGGCCATGCACTTCGGTGCCGCAACGCGGTTGGATTGTCTTGCCCGCCAGATAGTCGGCAAACAGCTCCGCCCATTTGTGCGGATCATCCATTGACGCGCGGCCGTAGACCCCGGTTGCGCGGAGAAAGCCAATTGCCATCTTGCCATTGGCTGCAAGCTGTCCAAGATGCCGCTCGCAGGCGAGCTTCATTGCGCCGTAATGGCTGTCGGGATAGCAGGGGGTATTCTCGTCAACGCAAATGCCCGGCGGCTGAGCGTCATAGACGGCGCGGCTTGATAGAAAAACCCCTCGCCGCAGCCCTGCCTTTTCAGCCGCCTGAAAGAGGCGCACGGTCGCGACATAATTGCGCTGCCAGAAATCCGCGATGTCTGCGCCTTCGCCACCGCGATAGCGGCCTTCAGCGTGTGAAAAGGCTGCGTGCACAAGGCCGTCAAACCCGGCGACAAGCGCGCTGAAATCGGTTTCGGGCACGAGGTCAAAGACGCGATGCCCGACTTCTTTTGGAAAATTAGCGCGCGATGGTGTTCTGCCGGCAATGGTGACGTCATATCCATGCGCCAGAAGGTCGCGAACCACGAAACGGCCGACCACGCCGCTGCCGCCGGTGACGATTACGCGTTTCATGTGCGGTGTTGCGGCGCCTCGAGAGAGCCGATGTCCGGGATGTCTTCGCCCGTCAGGAACGCCTTCCAAAGCGCAATCAGCGGCGCCAGCTGCGATGCCCGCGGATTGTCTTCCTCCCATGGTTTTTCATACTGGTAGTGGATCACATGAACAGACGGCCAATGCCACAGCTCGGGCATGTTGAACCAGACATATTGCAGCATGTTGAAGTAGACCGGCAGGCCGTGCCATTGCGGGAAATAGCTTTGCAGGAATGTCTGGTCAGTGCGCCGCCAGAACATGTCCGGGCGGTCCAGGTCTGGCAGCATGTCGGAGAAAGTCTTTGCCGAGGGCTTCGCGACGAAGACGCCTGAATTGAGCCGGTGGAAATCGGCCAGCGATTCATAGACGTTGGGTGCCGCCGAGAATTCCGGATAGGCAAACAAACGATCGATGTTGCGTAACACGATCGCATCGGCATCGATGAAGACGCAGCGCTCATACTCTTCCAGTTGCCAAAGGCGCAGTTTGACGAAATTATCGAGCGGCGTGTGAAAGGCCGGCTTTCGCCCCTTCGGAAACGGCGCTTCGGCATGAAGCCGGGCGCGGGCGTGGCGTTCGTTGAACCTGTCGCTCGTGGGCAGGAGTTCGGCCCTCATCAACCGCGCGCCGAGCGTTTCGACAGCGGCGAGCGCCGATTGAGACACGCCGCCCGTTTGCAGGACAACAATGTCAGCTTCGGTTCCGGTAAGAACAAGGGAACGGACAAGCGCCAGTGCGCCCAGCGCATAGTCGGCGTTGGTCACGAGCGTAACGAATGCATGGCGGCTTTGCGCCTTCCTGCTGGCGCTCAGTTCAGAAGGTTCGCCCATGATCGCCAAACCTGACCTGCTCTACGAGGCCGATTTCAGGTTCTTGCCTTCCGGATCCCGATTGATGGTCGGTTCGATGTCTTTTGTCCAGGCCGAGACCGCCGGAATACGGCTGCGGTCGACGCGGTAGGCGTATTTTTTCGCAACCTCTACGACTTCTTCGAGCAGGCCTTCTTCCAAGGTAATCGGCTTGAGGCCGAGTTCGAGAAATTTCTCATTGTGCACGACGAGGTCGTTTTCAGGCGCTTCCTTGCGCGGATTGGGCAGGTAGGCAATGTCGACACCGCCAATTCGCGCGACGAGTTCAGCCAGATCGCGAACCCGATGGGTTTCGGTCATCTGATTGAAGATCTCGACCCGTTCTCCCGCCTCCGGCGGATTCTTGAGCGCAATCTCGATACAGCGAACAGAATCCTGAATGTGAATGAAAGCGCGCGTCTGACCGCCTGTACCGTGGACTGTAAGCGGATAGCCGATCGCCGCCTGGATGAGGAAGCGGTTGAGGACGGTTCCGTAGTCGCCATCATAGTCGAAGCGATTGATCAGCTGGTCATGGCGGCGCGTCTGCTCGGTGTGCGTACCCCAGACGATGCCCTGGTGAAGGTCGGTGATGCGAATCGAATCGTTGCGGGCATAAAACTGGAACAGCAACTGATCGAGACATTTCGTCATGTGGTAGATTGACCCGGGATTGGCAGGATACAGGATCTCCTGGCTTGCTGTCTTGCCGGCCATGGTTTCGATTCCGACCGGAAGATAGCCTTCGGGAATTGCCGCGCCGACATTCGAGTAGCCATAGACGCCCATTGTGCCCAGGTGGACTAGATGTGCGTCGATTTCGGTATCGACCATGGCGTTGAGCAAATTATGTGTCGCGTTGACGTTGTTGTTGACCGTGTAGTTCTTGTGGCGGTCTGACTTCATCGAATAGGGCGCTGCCCGCTGTTCGGCGAAATGGACAATCGCATCAGGGGTGTTTTCGGCAAGCCAGGACCGCAACACGTCGTAGTCACGGGCGATATCAATGAGATGAAAATGGATGCGGCGTCCTGTTTCCTGATGCCAGATGCGGGTTCGCTCCTGTATCGAATCCATCGGTGTCAGCGATTGAACGCCAAGCTCGGTGTCGATCCAGCGCCGCGACAGATTGTCGATGATATGAACGTCATGTCCTTTCTCGGACAGGTGCAGCGCGGTCGGCCATCCGACAAACCCGTCGCCACCCAAAACCGCAATCTTCATGACACAGCCTCCGTTTGAACCGTTGTCGCGAGCGTTAGCCCACAATTGTGACGGGAATAAAATGGCAGAAGTGCCATGCCATTGCCCGAACGCCGACAGAGCATTGATCTGACAAGCAAATTGTGGTCCGTCAACAGTAGAACCAGTCATTGTTGTTGATGGGTTGTTGACGGAGGTTTTGGATGTCCGAGACGATTTCGGGCCGGCTGGAAGGCAATCAACACCGGCTTACCCAGCGTGTCTACTATGAAGACACGGATTTTTCAGGCTCCGTCTACCATGCGCGTTATCTGCATTTTCTCGAGCGCGGGCGCACGGATTTCCTGCGTTGCCTTGGTATTGAACAGCGTCGCCTCGCACAATCCGGAGACAATGAAAGCCTGACCTTCGTGGTACGCCATATGGACATTGATTTCCGCGCGCCGGCGGCAATGGACGATCTCCTGGACATCGTAACAGAGCCGCAAAAGGTGGGCGGTGCGCGGCTGGTGCTTCACCAGGAGGTACACTGCGGCGACCGTCTGCTGGTCACTGCACAGGTGACCGTGGCGATTGTAAACCGCGAGGGACGGGCGCGCCGGATGCCGGAACACATTGCAGCCAAGCTGGGGCTTTAGCTTGAAAAGGATCTATCCGAGGCATTGCGAAGCACGGCAGGCGTTTCACGTTCCTGTCATTAAGTTCAAATAAGCCTTGCCTTATTTCATAACCTGTCATTAACCATGAACGTGTCTTAATGAGATTTGAAAAGGGAGCGCCCGTGGCGCGCCTTCCTTTGACCAAATTTTGCCGCGACAAGGCAGCCGGGTGGATGGATCGGTGAAAGCCAAGACAGCGATGCCGGCTGCAAGTCGCGTAAGTTGACGCGGATGCCGGTTCCGAATTGCGACCGGGCATTCCGAATTCTGGGACTGACGTACAATGGAACAGGTTGGACTTGCTGCCGCCAATGAAGTCACGTTGTGGGCGCTTTTCATTGAAGCCGGCTTGGTGGTCAAACTCGTCATGATCGGCCTGGTGGCCGCGTCCATATGGACATGGGCGATTATTGTCGACAAGAGCTTTAATTTCGTGCGCGCACGCCGCCAGTTCGACCGCTTTGAACAGGTGTTCTGGTCCGGACAATCTTTGGAAGACCTTTATCAGATGCTCTCTGACCGGAATACCAGCGGTATGAGCGCGATCTTCGTTTCCGCGATGCGGGAATGGAAGAAGTCGTTTGAACGCGGCGCCCGTTCGCCCATCGGTCTGCAGATGCGCATCGACAAGGCGATGGATGTTACGCTGTCGCGCGAAGCCGAGAAGCTCGAAGCCCGACTTGGATCACTTGCATCGATCGGTTCGTCGGCACCCTTTATCGGACTGTTCGGCACGGTTATCGGTATCATGACGTCGTTCCAGGCTATTGCAGGCTCGAAATCGACCAACCTTGCCGTTGTTGCGCCCGGTATCGCCGAGGCTTTGCTGGCAACGGCGATGGGCTTGCTGGCAGCCATACCGGCGGTCATTGCCTACAACAAGTTTTCGGCCGATGCCGGTAAGCTGACCGGTCGCATGGAAGGCTTTGCAGACGAATTCGCGGGCATTCTTTCGCGCCAGCTCGATGAGAAGCAGCAACCGCGTCAGGCGGCGGAGTAGATCAGGCCATGGCTATGGGAACCGAAACGGCCGTCGCCGGCAACCGCCGCCGCGGCGGCAATCACCGCAAAGGCAGCCGCCGCAAGCCGATGAGCGAGATCAACGTGACACCGTTTGTCGATGTCATGCTTGTTCTGTTGATCATCTTCATGGTGGCCGCGCCGCTGTTGACCGTGGGCGTGCCGATCGACCTGCCGGAAACCGAGGCGTCGGCACTCAACTCGGAAACCCAGCCCATTACGGTTTCGATCAACCAGGAAGGTGAAATCTTCCTCCAGGAAACCGCCATTCCCCTAGACGAGGTGGTTCCGAAACTGCAGGCAATCGCGACGACGGGCTATGAGGAGCGCATTTATGTGCGCGGCGACCGCAACGCAGACTATGGAACGGTCATGAGGGTCATGGCGCGGATCTCGTCTGCCGGCTACAAGAATCTTGGCCTCGTTACGCTGCAGGAGCAGGATGGTTGAGCGGCGTCAATGAAACTTGGCCTCTTCATATCCGCGGCAGGACACGCGTTCGTACTGAGCTGGGGTTTGATTTATCTCTCCGCACCGCCGTCGCATGAGACAGTCGAGATCGAAGCGCTGCCGGTCGACATTATTCCCGTGTCGTCGATAACGCAGATCCAACAAGGCGAACGGGACGCGCCGGCGTCAGAGATCGCCGCGCCAACGCCGACGGAGCGGCCGGAGCCGGTTGAAGACGCGCAGAACATCGGCAACAATACGGTCGACCTTGAACCAACCGAATCACAAACACCCTCGGAGAATGTCGTGGAGGCGGCTGCCGAGCCGGAACAGGCGGACATAGCGGAAACGATCCCTTCACCGGAACCGGAATCTGTACCAAGGCCTGCGCAGAAGCCGGAACCGGTCGCGGCGACCGAGGTGGCAGCGCTACCGGAACCGCGGCAGCAGGTTGCGCCGGATCCCGTGGCGGAAGCCATTGCCCAATCCGAAGCTGCCGATCCTTCGTTCGAGGCGCTGCCTGAGAATGTTCCTACGCCGACCGAGCGACCGGAGCCGCCCCCGGCACAGACGGCCAAAACGCCTGAGCGCAAAAACAATAAGGACCAGCAGCAATCGTCGCAACTTGCCTCAGCGAACGAAAGCGAGTTTGACGCCGATCAGATTGCAGCTCTGCTCAATCGGCAGGATCCGGCCGGTGGCGGCGCTGAGCGCAGCCAACGTGAAGCGGCGCTCGGCGGACAGACGACGACAGCCGGGCTGCAACTTTCGCAAACGGAAATGGACGCGCTGCGTGGTCAGATCCAGCGGTGCTGGCAGATCGTGCCCGGTATGTCGGATGGTGGGGATGTCCGCGTCCGGGTGACGATGCGTCTCGACCGGACCGGCGCTATTGAAGGGCAGCCGGACGTTCAGGCAACGGGCGGATCGGAGCAAGTCAGGCGGGTCCTTGCGGGTGGCGCAAGGCGGGCGGTATTGCGTTGCGCGCCTTACAACCTGCCACCGGAGAAATATGAAACATGGGCCAACGTCGTTGTGAACTTCGACCCCAGCCAGATGTTTTGAGGACAGGACCTTGAGTGCACATTTCAGACCCTATGACGCCATTCATTTTTCAAAGCCATGCCAGGTTCTCCTGATTGGGCTTTTGCTTGCGGGCAGTCTCGTGCTGCTGCCAGCGAGAGCTTATGCAGTTGTCGAAATCGATATCAATCAGGGTAACGTTGAACCGCTTCCGATCGCCGTAACTGACTTTCTGTCCGACGACGAGGTGGGACAGAACATAGCGCAGGTCATTGCCGACAATCTTCGGCGATCGGGGCTTTTTGCCCCAATCAACAAAGCGGCGTTTATACAGAAAATCTCAAACCCGGATGTCGCGCCGCGTTTCGAAGACTGGAGGGTGATCAATGCTCAGGCACTGGTCGTTGGTCGCGTCAGCCGCGAAAGCGATGGCCGGCTGCGCACCGAATTCAGGCTTTGGGATACCTTCGCCGACGAGCAGATGCTTGGTCAGCAATTTTTCACGCAGCCGGAGAACTGGCGCCGTGTCGCTCATATCATCGCCGATGCGATTTATCAGCGCCTCACCGGCGAGCGGGGCTACTTCGACACGCGGGTGGTTTTCGTATCGGAAACCGGGCCCCGAAACCAGCGGCAAAAACAGCTGGCGATCATGGACCAGGATGGCGCAAATCTTCGCTATCTCACGCAGGGCGACGATCTCGTTCTGACGCCGCGCTTTTCGCCCAGCCGACAGGAAGTCACCTATATGTCTTTCGCCGAAGGTCAGCCGCGGGTCTATTTGCTGCAACTTGAAACCGGCCAGCGCGAAATCGTTGGCAATTTTCCCGGGATGACCTTTTCGCCGCGCTTCTCCCCTGACGGGCAGCGCGTGATCATGAGCCTCGAACAGGACGGGAATGCCAATATCTACACGATGGACCTGCGCTCGCGACAGACAACGCGCCTGACCGATACCTCCGCTATCGATACGTCGCCATCCTATTCGCCCGATGGCAACCGTATCGTCTTTGAATCCGATCGCGGCGGCCGGCAGCAGCTTTATGTCATGAATGCCGACGGAACCAGTCAGCAACGGATTTCCTTCGGCGATGGTGCCTATTCGACGCCGGTGTGGTCGCCACGCGGCGATCTGATTGCCTTTACCAAGCAGTCCGGCGGCAAATTCTCCATCGGTGTCATGCGGCCGGACGGATCGGGAGAGCGGATCCTGACAACCGGGTTTCACAATGAAGGCCCGACCTGGTCTCCAAACGGCCGGGTGATCATGTTTTTTCGCCAGCCTGCAGGTGCGGCCGGGCCACAGCTCTATTCGATCGATCTGACGGGCTATAACGAGCAAAGGGTGGCCACCCCAAGTTTCGGATCGGACCCGGCTTGGTCGCCGTTGCTGGAATAGGGCGGTTACAACCGTACAGGCACCAAATTTTTGTGTATAAGGGGATCGGCGGCACCATTCGGAACATTGCGGCGTTATGTGACGAAGACCGGTCGTCAAATCGAGGAGAACGACTATGAATCTGCTGATGAGCGTTGCGCGCAACCCGGTTGCGCTATTTCTGGCCGTCGGGTTGGCGCTTGCGGGCTGCTCGTCAAACCGGACGCTGCCCAACAGCCCTGGCGAACTGGGACTCGGCTCAGGCGGAGCGGTGCCCGGATCGCAGCAGGACCTGACGCTGAATGTCGGAGACAGGATTTTCTTCGACACCGATTCGGCAGCCATTCGCCCAGCCTCTGCGACGACGCTCGACAGGCAGGCACAATGGCTTTCCCGCTATCCCGGCAAATCGGTGACAATCGAAGGGCATGCGGATGAGCGCGGCACCCGCGAATACAATCTGGCACTCGGTGCCCGCAGGGCGGCCGCGACCCGGAACTATCTCATATCGAAGGGCGTCCCGGCCAATCGGATCCAGACGATATCCTATGGCAAGGAAAGACCGGTAGCGGTCTGCGACGATATTTCATGCTGGTCACAGAACCGCCGCGCGGTCACGTTAGTCAGCGGTGTGGGAAGCTGATCGCGGATAACCGTGCTCGATGGCGATCTGTCGCATCAACCCGCGAGGAAGGAAGAGATGATTGCACATTTACGATTGCTGACGGTGCTTTCCGTTCTATCAGTCCTTCCGGCACTTGCGCTTGCCGCAACTTCGGGCGGCGCTGAGGAAGACCGTTTATCCGGTCAAATTCCGCTCCCTGGATATGCGGTCCAGTCAAAGCCTCCAGTCCTGCTGGCTCAGGTCGACGATACCACATACCGGATGGGGCAGCTTGAAGAGCGCATTCGGGTCCTCAACGGGCGCCTTGAGGAAATGAACTTCATGATGCTGCAGATGCAGGAACAGATGCGGCAGATGCGTGAGGACAACGAGTTCCGCTTTCAAGAGCTTGAGGGCGGTACGAACCGGACGCAAGCCGCGCCGCAGCCGGACGCCAACGGTGGCGATGCAATGGCCGGAAGTCAGCAGCAGGGCGAACCGGCACGCTCCGGAACGCTTGGAACGATCACCTTCGATCAAAGCGGCGAATTGGTCGGGGATGACGGTGCCGCAACCGATCAGACACAAACGGCTTCATTGCCCGCGTCGGGGCCCGACCAACTTTATGATGCTGCCTATGGCTATGTTCTGTCCGGCGACTATCCGCAAGCCGAGCAGGCGTTCAACGATTATCTTTCCCGCTATCCCGGCGACGCAAGGGTTCCTGATGCCTATTTCTGGCTTGGCGAGGCGCAGTATCTTCAGGGCGCCTACCACGAGGCTGCCAAGACCTTGCTCGCTGCGCACAAGCAATATCCAAGCGCAGAAAAAGCACCGGAAATGCTGCTCAAGCTCGGAATGTCCCTTGCCGCGCTGGACAATCGCGACACGGCCTGTGCCACGTACCGGGAAGTTTTGACCCGGTATCCCGGCTCCTCCGATGCGGTCCGAAGTAGGGTCGCCGTCGAGCAAAGCCGGATGAGCTGCTGATCGGCTCGACCCGGTCGCAATCCACGCTTATCCTGCATGAATGCTTGCGGATGTTGAGCCTCGACAGGCGGTTGACGCATTTCTGAGCCGAATGGGCGCGCCCGGGACGTTTTGCGTTGCGGTTTCGGGCGGCAGCGATTCAACGGCGCTTTTGTATCTCGTGCATCAGTGGCTGCAGGCCCGCGGAAAACAGCAACTGGTCGCCATCACCATCGATCATGGTCTGAGAGCGGCTTCAGACGCCGAAGCGCAAATGGTCGCTGCCTTTTGCCGGACCCGCAACATCCGTCACATCATAAAACGGTGGACGGGCAAAAAATCCGGAACAGGGCTTCAGGAGGCGGCGCGCCTCGCCCGGTATGAACTGTTGCGGGAGGCGGCTCTTTCAGTGAATAGCAATGCTGTCCTGACGGCGCACACAAGAGACGATCAGCTGGAAACAATCCGCATGCGGCAGCAACGCGGCATGGGGCGCGGTCTTTCCGGGATGGCCGGCGCGGTGCTGTTCATGCGGGACTGCTGGATCTTGAGGCCGTTTCTCGATGTGCGCCGCACGACCCTCCAGCAAATATTGACGCGGGACGGCATTGCCTGGTCCGACGACCCAAGCAACAGCGACCGTCGGTTCGAGCGGGTTCGCATCCGACTTGAGGGCGGCGATCCGGGCGCCGACATCGGGCCGCTGTCCATGGTGGAACGCATGACCGCAGCGCGGCGCGAGGAGAGCGATCGGCTTGCGCGGTTTCTGCGCGAACATGCGATTATTCACGGCGATATGATGGCCGAACTGCCGCAGGTTCCCGAGAGCCTCTCTAACGTGCTTCAACAGGCTGTGGCCTTGCTTGCGGCACTGATGGGGGGCCGCGCTTTTCTGCCAGGCTCAAGGTCGCAGGACCACATTGCCCGCTTTGTTTCCGGAAGCGGGCCGCCAAGGATCAATCTGAGCCGATCGGTTCTTGATCGCCGGGCGCAAAGCATCTTTATCTATCGCGAACGCCGGGCGGTGCCGGTTATGGATATTGCAGCAGGGCAGGACGCTGTTTGGGACGGGCGCTACCGGTTCGTCAATGGCTACAAGCGCCGCTCTGTCAGAATTGGACCATTGGGCGATCAGGATCACTTTCCGGGCGAGCCGCTGCCTCAACATGTGCCGCGCGGTGCGATCAAAAGAGCCGCGCGGTCGCAGCCTGCGCTTTTTGTCGCGGCTGACGGCGACGATAAGATCGAAAGGCAACCGGTTATGCGGGCGAGCGGTTTGAAAAGCGCGCGTTATTTCACACATTTCGACCTGTTTTTGCCGGATTTTGAACGCAAGGTTGCGAATGAATGCGCGTCTTTGTTCGGATTGCTGCCATATCCAGAGCCGCCAACACGGTCCAGCGGTTAAGTTTGATCTGTAAAATGCCGCAGAGTCGCCGCATCTAAAGTCCCGCTGGGCTTGGCAACCGAGCTTGCGGGTCCTATGTTAAATCCAACTGTGTTTAACCGCCGAAAAGGCGGCTTTTGGACGTTTCGGGGTGAGGAATGAACCCAAATTTTAGAAACTTTGCCCTCTGGGCGATTATAGCGCTGCTTCTGATCGCGCTGTTCAACATGTTCCAGAACCCGAACGAGCGCACGTCGACCAGCACGATTAGCTATTCGCAGTTCCTCGAGGACGTGGATAACGGTCGTATTCGCGAAGTCACGATCGTGGGCGATACGATCCAAGGCAAGTACAGCGAAGGCAACCGCTCTTTCCAGACCTATTCACCCGGCGACTCCGGTCTTGTCCAAAGACTTGAAGACCGTGGCGTCGGTATCACCGCAAAACCTGAAGTTGACAGCTCGAACACGTTTTTCGGCTATCTGATTTCGTGGTTGCCCATTCTGCTTATCCTGGGCGTATGGATATTTTTCATGCGCCAGATGCAGGGCGGCTCGCGCGGTGCCATGGGCTTCGGCAAGTCAAAGGCGAAACTTCTGACTGAATCGCATGGACGCGTGACGTTTGACGACGTCGCCGGTGTCGATGAGGCAAAAGAAGATCTGGAGGAAATCGTCGAGTTCCTGCGCGATCCGCAAAAGTTCCAGCGCCTGGGCGGGCGTATTCCGCGCGGCGTGTTGCTGGTCGGGCCTCCCGGAACCGGTAAGACACTTCTGGCGCGTTCCGTCGCCGGTGAAGCGGCTGTACCATTCTTCACGATTTCCGGTTCGGACTTTGTCGAAATGTTCGTCGGCGTTGGCGCCAGCCGCGTACGCGACATGTTTGAACAGGCAAAGAAAAACGCCCCGTGTATCATCTTTATCGATGAAATCGACGCTGTCGGCCGTCACCGTGGCGCCGGTCTTGGCGGTGGCAATGACGAGCGTGAACAGACGCTGAACCAGTTGCTCGTCGAGATGGACGGGTTCGAGGCCAATGAAGGCATCATCCTGATCGCCGCGACCAACCGGCCGGATGTGCTTGACCCGGCGCTGTTGAGGCCAGGCCGCTTCGACCGCCAGGTGGTCGTACCCAATCCGGACATTATCGGCCGCGAACGGATCCTGAAAGTGCATGTTCGCAACGTACCGCTGGCGCCGAATGTGGATCTGAAAGTGATTGCCCGCGGCACCCCCGGATTTTCCGGCGCCGACCTCATGAACCTTGTCAACGAGGCGGCGCTGATGGCGGCGCGGCGCAACAAGCGTCTCGTCACCATGCTCGAATTCGAGGATGCCAAGGACAAGGTGATGATGGGTGCGGAGCGTCGTTCCAGCGCGATGACGCAGGAAGAAAAGAAGCTCACCGCCTATCACGAGTCCGGGCATGCCATCGTTGCGCTAAATGTCGAATCGTCGGATCCGGTGCATAAGGCGACCATCATTCCGCGTGGTCGGGCACTTGGCATGGTGATGCAGTTGCCCGAAGGCGACCGCTATTCCATGAGCTACAAATATATGATTTCGCGCCTCGCAATCATGATGGGTGGCCGTGTCGCTGAGGAACTGACCTTTGGCAAGGAAAACATCACGTCCGGGGCTTCGTCCGACATCGAACAGGCAACCAAGCTCGCACGCGCGATGGTGACGCAATGGGGCTTCTCAGATGAGCTCGGACAGGTTGCCTATGGCGAAAACCAGCAGGAAGTATTCCTCGGTCACTCCGTTGCGCAGCAGAAGAACGTCTCAGAGTCGACGGCACAGAAGATCGACAGCGAGATTCATCGCTTGATAGACGATGCCTATGCGACCGCGCGCCGGATACTGACGGAAAAGAACGACGATTTCAAAACGCTCGCCGAGGGCTTGCTCGAGTACGAGACCCTGTCGGGCGATGAAATCGCGGCACTGTTGCGTGGTGAAAAGCCGTCGCGCGACATGGGCGACGACACGCCGCCGTCAAGAGGTTCGGCCGTACCGAAAGCCGGCGCAAAGAGCCAGGACGGCAAGGAAGAACCCGACAATCCGGATGATGCCGGTCTGGAGCCGCAGCCACAGTAACGGACCATCAACATAATAGTGCGAACATGGCCGCCTTGCGCGGCCATTTTGCGTTGTACACAGTGTAACGATTCCTGATCCACAGCCGCGAAAAAAGATGTTAAGGGTCAGCCGATCGGCAGCGGTATCGAGGGTTGTATGGCAAACCGGTATTTTGGAACCGATGGAATCCGCGGAGAATCCAACAGTTTTCCGATGACTCCCGACATCGCCATGCGGGTGGGCCTTGCGGCAGGCAAGGTATTCCGGCGTGGCGAGCACAGACATCGTGTGGTGATCGGCAAGGATACGCGGCTTTCCGGCTATATGCTTGAAAATGCACTGGTTGCGGGATTCACAGCAGCAGGCATGGACGTGTTTCTTCTCGGGCCCATTCCGACACCAGCCGTTGCCATGCTGACCCGGTCCCTGCGGTCCGATATCGGCGTGATGATTTCGGCATCGCACAATCCGTTCGAAGACAATGGTATCAAGCTGTTCGGCCCCGACGGCTACAAATTGTCCGACGAACTGGAAATGCGTATCGAGCGGTTGATCGATGCCGACGTCTCGGACCTTCTGGCGCCTTCGCGCAGTATTGGCCGGGCCAAGCGCATCGACGGCGTTCACGACCGCTATGTTGAATACGCCAAGAGAACCATGCCGCGCGATGCGTCGCTCAATGGTCTTCGCGTTGCCATCGATTGTGCAAACGGTGCCGCCTACAAGGTTGCGCCCGCTGCCCTTTGGGAGTTGGGCGCAGAGGTCGTGACCACCGGCAACGAACCGAACGGTCACAACATCAATCTCGACTGCGGCTCAACCAATCCGGTGACCTTGTCGAAGAAAGTGCACGAAGTGCGCGCCGATATCGGTATCGCGCTCGACGGCGATGCCGATCGGGTGCTGATCGTTGATGAGAAGGGCGCGGTTGTCGATGGCGATCAACTGATGGCTGTGATCGCCGAATCCTGGGCCGGCGACGGGCGGCTTGCGGGAGGCGGGATTGTCGCGACCGTGATGTCCAATCTCGGACTCGAGCGGTTCCTGTCCGAGCGGAAAATGACACTGGCACGGACGAAGGTCGGCGACCGGTATGTTGTCGAACATATGCGCGAGAATGGCTTTAACCTCGGCGGTGAACAGTCGGGCCACATCGTGATGACCGACTTTGCCACGACCGGCGACGGGCTGGTTGCGGCATTGCAGGTGCTGGCATGCGTCAAGCGGATGGACAGGCCGGTCAGCGACGTCTGCCGGCGTTTCGAGCCGGTTCCGCAATTGCTCAAGAATGTGCGCGTCTCCGGCGGCAAGCCTCTGGAAGACAAACACGTCAAGGATGCCATCAAGCAGGCAACGCGCGAGCTTGGATCGGCCGGGCGTCTCGTTATCCGTCCGTCCGGGACAGAGCCGTTGATCCGCGTGATGGCCGAAGGCGATGACCGTTCGCAAGTGGAGCGGATTGTCGACAGCCTTGTCGAGGTCATTTCCGGCGTGCGCAGCGCGGCCTGACGGTCGCGTACAGCATCTGCACTCGCAAAAAAACCACATCGTTTTCAAATCGCGTCAACGCTCGATGCCAAGGCCGATTGAGATCGTTTAACATTGCGGCAAAGGCGTGGCAGAAGCAGCGGCGAGCGGCGTCGTTCCTGTCGTTAATGCCTGAAATTAAAGTAAAAAATTCATGTCTGCAGTAAATGGACATAGATAACAGGCTCTTAACCTTTTTACTCCAATATTCACCATGTGCGTAACTTAGCAGCCATGGCGCGGGCACGGGGTCCCGTTCAGATTGGTGAGCCTGGAGTGATGAAAATGAGAATTTATGTACTGGCAGCCACAACGGCACTCATGGCGGCCCCGGCATTTGCGGCTGACACCTTCGTGCCTCCGCCTGCGGATCCGGTCCCTGTCTACCACAAGGACATGCGCGGATCGAAGAATTATTGGGATGGCCTCTACCTCAAGGGTCAGATCGGCTATCTGTGGAACGACTTCCGTGGTGCCACCTACGCGGTTACAGGTGGAACAAACCATCTGTCCGGCGAACTTGACGATTCCTGGTTTGCGGGCGTTGGCGTCGGCTATCAGATCAATCCCTATTTGAGGACTGAACTGATGTTCGACTACATGTTTGACACCGATTTCACTGGTTCGACAGTCGGGCAATGTGGTGCCGGAGGTGTTTTCCCTCTGGTCGATTGTACGTCGACAGACACCACGACGTGGAACGCCTATACGCTGATGGCCAGCGTCTATGTCGATCTGGATTTCTGGTCGCATAAGTCGGCATGGGGCCACATTGTGCCCTTCGTCGGCGGCGGTATCGGCGGAACCTATGGCAGCTGGGACACCTTGAGCAATGTTGCCTGTCAGGTTGCCAACCCGACGATATGCGAAGAGATCTACCATGAGGGCGACAGCGACTGGCGCTTTGCGTGGCAAGTGGAGGCCGGCGCGGCCTACTATTTCCGCTGCGATTTCGCCGGTGAGGCTTCCTATCGGTACCGCCGCATCCACGGTGGACCGATGTTCGGATACGCCGCCTCGACGGGCCCGGGCTATGATGACGGCCTTGAAGTCCAATCGGTCAATCTGGGTCTGCGCTACTATCCGGGACGCGACTGTACGCCGGAGGTGCATATCCCGCCAGCACCGGTGGTCTACAAGTGATAGGCTGACAATCTGACGATGAACAAGCCGCCCGGTTCGCCGGGCGGTTTTGTTTTGGCGGCACGGCAAGCTGGCAGGGGTTTATCGCTAATGGGTCGTAAACAAACGTGCTGAACAAAGATGCTTAACCGGTACTTAACCAGTTTGTCCGATATTGGGCACATCGACTTTGCTTGGAGTGACTGTTTGCACTCCGAGCCAGGCAAAGGAACTGGTTGAATGATCAAGACTGTCATATCCCGCTCTTTGATCGCAGCAC
Organism: Pseudomonadota bacterium; assembly: GCA_039025395.1. GTDB lineage: Bacteria > Pseudomonadota > Alphaproteobacteria > Rhizobiales > Rhizobiaceae > Hoeflea_A. Next base: position 906 of record JBCCOK010000015.1, on the reverse strand, counting down.
TGCTACTGGGCGGTTCGGGTGCTGCATATTCGGCGGACCTGGATAACATCATCTACGGCCCATCGCTGCCAAAGACCCAACCGGTTGAGATCGGCAGCGGCTGGTATCTGCGCGGCGACGTGGGATACAATTTCGACACCAGCGGTTCGGCAAGCTCGTTCCTGGCCTGGGATTTCATAGCGCCACCCGGCACGACTGCCGTCCCCTATTCGAGTTCGTCGTTCGATTCGGATGTGACCTGGGGTCTGGGTGCCGGTTATCAGTTCAACAATTGGCTTCGCGGCGAAGCGCTGCTGACCTACATGACCGGTCGTTTCGACGGTGAGAGCTTCTCAACGACGGTTCCCTGTACCTCAACCGGGCTGCTCGGCGAAGGCTGCTCCACGGACGGCGGTGCCGATTTCACTGCCTACGGCGTGATGGCAAACGGTTACATTGATCTTGGAACCTATGCCGGATTTACACCCTATGTGGGCGCCGGCGCGGGATACACGCTCGTCGACTATGATAACTACATTGACACGGAAACATGCGACCTCGGAGCCTGTGTCGGACCACCCTTCGCCAGCCAGGTCGTCGTCCATCAGGGCGAAAAGGATTGGCGCTTTACATACGCACTGATGGCAGGTGTTGCCTACGAATTCACCCGCAACCTGAAGATCGATGTCGGATACAAATACACCAATGTTGACGGTGGCGACATGTATCTCTTCGACGCGGCTTCGCTCGCCGATGGCGCGTCCGGCGTTCAGGGAACGGATGACGGTTTCGACACCCACCAAATTATTGCATCGCTGCGCTACTCACTCTGGTAGGCGGAAACAGCACGGATTGGGGGAAGGCGGGCTTGGACCCGCCTTTTTCTTTGCTTAGAGCAATTCAGGCTTAGACTGAATCATTTGACCG
>JBCCOK010000014.1:0-84084 GCA_039025395.1 Pseudomonadota bacterium | reverse complement strand
GTTTGCCGGATGTGATCAGCTTGCTTTTCGGCAGGCTGCTTTGCCGCATCGAGAAGGGCCGACCGGTTATCATCAAGGCCAACCTCAACGGCTGCCTCCTTTGCTTCATCGGTTAGGCTGGCAACTTTCGTGGCGCGGTGGGCGTCTGTAGTTTCTATACCCAGCTCACGGGCCGCTGCACGGTTTCCACCTTCTGGGCGACCGCCTTGAGGTTTTGTTGCAACCTGCAACGAAACTGTCTCAACTTGCGACAGTTTATTGGCAGCATCGGATTGGCTCTCATTATCCCGTGTCGCAAGTTGCGACACGGTGGCGTTTTGCGCCTCTACGTTGGAAACTGTTTCAGGTTGGAACAGTTTATCGCCCTCAGTCTGTGTCCCAGATTGTGACGCGGTACGTGCTTTCGACAATTCAAGCCATCGGGCGATCTGCTCGCTGCGCTCAAGGGCTGTGAGTTCAGCCCGGTGCAGATTTTCCGATATCTCCCACATTTGCGCCTTCAGAAGATCGTCATTGATCACGAAAGCGGGGATCTCGTCTCGGCCTAGCTCCTGGTATGCCTTGAGCCGATGATGGCCACTGACGAGGCGCATCTGACAACCCTCGTCAAACACATGCACCGTGATCGGCGTATGAAGTCCTATTGCTTCGATCGACTCCTTCAATCGATCGACTGTTTCTTGGTTGATCGGCCTGCGATCTTTGCCGACTTCGATGAGATCGATGAGCGCGTCCATGTAAGTTTCCATCTGACCATTCAACATTTCAATTCCTTTGTTTTGGGTCTTAGTTGCGAATGACTTGCAGGTGCGTCCCACCGCACCAATGTAATAAGAAACCCTTTCTCCCCGTTGTTTCAGGCAACGGGCAGACGCATGAGCTGATACTTCGCTTTGCCGTCGACCAAATTTCGGGACAGCAGCCCGGCTTCCAATAGTGCATCGATTGCGGTTCGATACTGCCACTGTGTCCAGCCCTCGATCACGTTCTGCTTGGCCATTGCCTTGGTGGCGAGAGAGAACCGTTTGCCTGGCTGTCCGGCATGGCAGTGGTGAAGGACATGCAAAAGCGCTAATGCGTTGCCGCCGTATCGGCTGCTTGTCGCAAGAATGGCCGTAACTTCGTGATGGTAGATGCGGGCAATCGACTTGCGGCCGCCTAAGAGGCGGTTTTCAAGCCGCGCCTCCCATGTCCATTTGACCGATTTCCAGATCCGCTCATCTGAATAGGCGTGACCGTCGTCGAAATGCCAGTCGCAGTAAGCCCGAAGATCCTCGAACAGGCTTTGTTCGTTGTCGTGGCATTCAACAAGCTCACGGGCTCTGGCCCAGAGGTTGAACGTCCTTTCGCCCTTGGGGATCTTTGCCAGTTGACCAATTGCAACAACCTGGGAGTCCGTTTGACCGGGCTTATCGATCGGATCGCCATGGTCGCAGAAGATGGGAAGGTCGCGGATCGCGGGTAAGGGATTGCCCATCGAATACACATCGCCCGTGTCCGGTCGTATGCTGCCCGGGCCAACCACGAACATGTCGCTGCCATGCTTGATATCGACGTCGACACCAGCGGATCTGATGTTCTTAGTTGGCTGATCGCCTGAGCGGAAATAGTGATGCTCGCCGCGGCGGGTTTTCACCACGAAATCGGACACGCCAAACCGACGTTCGCAGTAATCCCTGGTAGCCAGGTCGTTGCTGTCCTTGTCGACCACCACAAGTCCATCCGTGCGGATACCAAACATGGTGGATCCGTGCCGGCGCATGATTGATATCACGGTGCCGATCGGCAGTCGTTTGCGCCCCTTGAACTTTACGGCCGGGGCCTTGCCGTTTTCACCCACCCCCAGGGGCAACAGGCTATACCCAAGGGCGTGCAGCGCCCCCATCGTCTCATAGAGTGCAACCCGATGCGTCTCAACGCATTTAAGCGCTGGAGACATGAGCGCCTCCGTCATTCTGGCGGGATTTGGCAAAGCGGATGTCCTTTGCCAGAACCCAGTTTCTGACCTCCCGGCTTGCGCCGAGCGTCATCGGCGCGTGTTTGACCCGCTCATCGTTGGGCCACACACCAAACTTGTCTTTGTAGGAATGGGCGACCCAGCCTTCAGAGCGTCCCTTTTCCTGTGCGATAAACCGAAGCTGACCGATGAAGTTTTCCTTCATAGGCCATGAGGTGGCCTGGTTGTTCTTTGCCTGATGTTTGGTCGACAGCTCAGCCAGTTCACCGTCAATTGCGACGACGTTGGACTCGAGCTTCGGTGCGAACCCGCAATTCGAGCACTTGTGCACCTTGGCTGGCTTCAGGAAACAGCAGGACGGGCATTCCTTCGGAAGCTTGGCTGCTTCGACCTGTTTGCGTTTCTTCGCCAGCGGTTGGCCGTCGTCGAGCGTGTGCCGGTGAATATCTGTGACAAACCCAAGACGGCTTGTGGTGTCCGTATGATCGAGAACCAGGCAGTCCTGCTTGCCCTCAGCCATTCTCAAGCCGCGACCGACGATCTGTGTAAACAGCATTTCCGACTTGGTGGGCCTTGCCAGAATGAGGCAGCGAACATCCCAGTCGACGCCCGTCGTCAGAACACCGACATTGCAGACGACCTTGACGTTGCCTGAAGCAAACGCCCGCTGAACCCGGCTGCGCTCATGCCTGTCGGTAAAGGCATCCATATAGGCAGCAGACATGCCTGCCTTTTCGAATGCTTCCTGCAGGGACTGTGCATGGGCCCTGTCGACACCGAAGCAAAGCGTCGGACGGTTCTCACCGAGCTTGAGCCATGTCTCCACAACATCGGCCGTGATATGCGGCTGGTTCATGGCTGCCGCCAGCTGGCCTTCGTGATAGTCACCGGCGACCGTTTTCACATCGGACAGATCCGGGTGCGTCGGTGCAAATGCGCGGAACCGGGATAGATACCCGTCCTCAATCAGCTGCCGTGTCGTGGTGCCGATGATCAGATCGTCGTAGTACTTGCCCAAGCCACGCGCCCAGGGCGTTGCAGACAGCCCGATGAACAACACATCCGGTCGATCTTTCATCCACTGGAAGATTGCCTTGAACGCCTTGTGGGCTTCGTCGACGATGACAATATCGGTCTCGGGAAACTCACGCCGCGATATCGTCTGGATGCTGGCAACCTGAATGGGCTTGGAACCATCCGTCATCGGATGATCGGCCTGGATGACGCCGATGTCAGACAATTTTTCGTCGAAGAACGCAGTGACCGTCTGGTCGATCAGCGACAGCGCCGGCACGACGAAGCACACCCGTTTGCCCTTCGACCGTGCGCCGGCGATGATATGCGCCGACAGCAGTGTCTTTCCGCCGCCGGTCGGGAGCTGCAGCATGGGCCGCTTCTTGCCGGACCTGATCGAAAGCCGAAGCTGGGCTATGGCCTGCTGCTGATAATCGCGAAGGGGCCTCACTATCGCCCCCGTGGTAACTTCAAGGGGCGCTGCATACGGGCAGCAGTTTCCAGCCCGTGCATTTTCAGCATGTCGAATTCGGAAGATTTAGCGACAGCGTTTGCTAGTTTCTTGCCATTTGCAAGTGGAGTTACAATTTCGAGTAGCCAAGTACTTCCAGCCTTTCGAATACGAAGATAACTTTTGACAGCAGTAGGCAGATGAGTGACGGTTGCGTTCATTGTGCCCGCCCTCCCATGCTTCGAAACACAGGCTGGACTTCCACATAGGCAGCCAGCAGCAATGAGACCTGGTGTCGCTCGATATCCGACTGATCCTTCCAGCCCTCAAGGTCATCGCAAACGAAGGACCACTTCACACCGTGGCGATGGCATACGCCCCAGTGGTCAGGGCCGATGGCGAGAAAGCCGTTCGATTTGCCGCATTCAGGGCAGGCGCCAAACATGTACTCGAAAAGATGTTCAGTCATGGCCGAGCGCCCCCTTGCTCAATCCAGTCAGGGAGCGCATCAAGGATAGCCAGCTCTTTTGGGCTAATTCCGCCGGTATACGTATGTGAGAATTGGATGAGCGCCTTTTTGGACCTGCAGTAGCACCGGTTCTTCCAGCGTCTGTGACACCCTTTAAATCCAGCCGGGAACTGAAGTATCCATTGAATGCCAAGAGGACATTCGATTATGCGCCAGTCGTCGGTCTGACATACAACATTGGGGTAGTCGTCTCTGGTTTCTGGAATTGGCCGCGGGCGGACTTTCGTTTCAGTATTCATCGCCACGCTCCCACATATGGGCCCATGCGGACAACCAACTCTGCCAATGTCGCTTCCGTGAGCAACTCCTCATCGAGCATGTGGACTATCAAATCGTCGCGCAGTGTTTCGCGTTGGATCGAAAGCCAAAGATCGCGACCGTCGCGATGGCCAACGAGACGTTCAAGACCGTATTTTAGACAGAGAGGCTCTTTCACCACGCGGTGATCGCCAATGGCCAGCACAACACCGCGAGTTGGGATCGTGCTGTATTTGGGCTGGGGTCCGGTCGGCTTAGCCATGGGACGCCCCCAGTCCCAGCAATTCGCAAACAACGCGGGCGTGAGAAATGGTCAGCTTGTGCCGATCCGCAATGATAGCGACGACAGGGTTTTGACTTTGGTTTTCGGTGGGAATATATTCCTGCTCATCGAAGCGCTCGCCAAAGCAATCGATATTCCCGACCCGGTCAGCTTGCCCAGCTGCCGGGTCGTTTCGTTGTAGGGGCATTTTCCCTACCTCCGATATTGTAGATGATGGTCACGCGGCTTCTGGCTCGGCCAGGTCAGCAACTGGAAGCGACTGCATGTACTCCAGTGCATCGGGCACCGTACAGATCGTCTTGTTGCCAATCTTTCGGAGCCTTATTTTGCCAGCGCGGGCTTCCTCATAAAGCTTCGTTCGCCCACACGGGATGGCTTCGCAAAGCTCATCGACCGTGAAGCCGAGCCGATCATTGAGAAAAGATTTGTCCATTCGGGTGCGTCCTTGTTCGCTTCAAGACGCATCCGATTTTGTGCATGAAGTTGATTTGCACAATGAGGTTTGGGCACAACCCCTAGAGGGGTGACCCCTCAATATGCCGAAGAATTTTTAATGCAACAAATTGAATATATTACAGTTTATGGGGTGACCCCTAAAAGCACAATAATGTCGCTACTTTTTGGTGGGTGTTTGGAATCTCAGCGGCCTCACAATCTTGGCGATCATCTCCGCCCGCGCCGGAGATAGTTCTATACCCATTTGTGCCGCCTTGCCCTGGGCCTTTCCCTCTCCGAGAAGCCATCTTTCCACCACATTGACCGCGGGGCAATTGTCTTCGGAAATCTGGAAATGGCGCACCGCCTCCATTGCCAAGATCACGTGCGGCGGAAAGTATTCATTTTTGGGCTCGTTGTTTTTCATATCTGTATTCGATTCTTTGCAACAATCGTTTTCGATGAGACTGCTAAGCCCTCCCGCATCAACAAAGATGTATCTGTGGTTCAGCCCGATTGACCGTCTTGAAAAGGGCTGCGCCGGATCTAGCTGGCACTGATCAAAGCGGGCATCCAAATCTTCTCCGTTCCAGGCCTCAGCCGTCAACTTCACAAATCCGCCACCTGTCTTGTCTCGCAGATATGCTTCTAAAGACCCGTCACGGAGACGATCAATCAATCGGGATATGACATCATTGAACAACGGCCGTTGTTTCGCTCTCTGCTCCTCCAAATCACGCGCCATCTGCAATCCACGCTGCCATTCTGTTTTGGAGAAGGGCGGAGAGACCTCACTATCGGCCTTTGGAATGTCATCGTCTGGCTGGAGTATCTTTTGGGCCGGTGTATCGAATTGTCGATGGCTTTCTTCGCCGCCAGAAAGCAGAGCGCTCTGGTCCACCTTCCAAATTGTTGGTTCGTCTTTCACGAGAAGCCACCGAATGTGATTCCTCAAGGTTTCTTCATCGCCCGTGAGCAGGGTAGGTGGCGGGTTTGGCTCATCACTGTTCCAATCACTTCCGTAGATCTCGGAACCGAGCTGGTTAATCGCCCTCCCGAGAAAAAGCTTGTTGCCGAAGTCTTCAGGCCAGTCTTTGTTCTGCCAAAATGCCTTCGGGCTATGGAAGTTTGCTATTTTTGCCATCGCAGCACCTTTGCGATTTGCACCTTGGGCCTGCAGGGAAGCCAGGGGTGCTACCCGGTTTTCGCGCCGTCGCGCTATCCCCGCAGGTTCGTTCGGTTAGCCAGCATCAACCATGAAACTGAACCACCTTGCCGCTGGCCGCACCGGAGCAGAAGTCCGCCCAGGCGTTCATGAGTTGCCGGCGTTTTTCGAGGGCTGTGCCGCGGCGATAGGCGCCTTCGACACCACCAACGGAGTGGGCGAGGGCGGCTTCGGCAACTTCTCGAGGAAAGATTGTTGTGTCGCCCGCCCAGTCACGAAAAGAGGATCTGAAGCCATGGGGCGTTGCGTCTGTCACGTTCATTCGGCGCAGCAGCATCGCCAGAACCATGTTGCTATAGGGCCGATTGTGCTTTTGACCAGGAAAACAAAAGTCGGAATACCGGACTTCATGAAGCTCTTGCAGGATCTCAAGCGCGCGCGGCGCCAGCGGCACAACGTGATCCTTGCGCAATTTCATTCGATCGGCCGGTATGGTCCACAGTGCCTTATCAAAGTCGATTTCATCCCATTTCGCGCCAAGCGCTTCGTTGGTTCTTGTGGCTGTGAGAATGAGAAATTCAAGTGCCCGGGCCGCAATGGCAAACCGCGACTGCAGGTCGGCCACAAACGCGGGAATGTCGGCATAGGACATCGCGGGGTGATGAACGACTGTCTTTGACTTGTCGCGCTTCGGCAAGATGTTCTCGAGATGACCACGCCAGCGTGCTGGATTTTCATTCGAGCGCCAATGCTTCGCCTTCGCAAAATCCAGTACGTTTTCGATGCGACCGCGTACACGAGAGGCACTTTCCGGCGTCGACTGCCAAAGCGGTTGAAGAATCGATAGCACATCCTCTGTGTCAATATCAGCAACGGGCTTGCCGCGGATCGGCGCACAGGTCTCCATCAAGGTACGCTTCCATTGATGGCGGCTCTTGGCGCTGGCCCAACGTGCTTGCATAGAACCGTAGAAACTGTCAGCGGCCTGTCCGAAGGTCTTACCGCTTCCTTTGTCACGCTCGGCTTTTGGATCAACACCATTCGCTACAAGAGTGCGGAAACCGCTCGCGATCTCCCTGGCGTTGGCGAGTGATACGGCAGGGTAACCGCCCAGACCCATTTCACGAACCTTGCCACCCTTGGGATAGGTGTACCGAAAGATCCACGACCTCGCGCCGCTCTCAGTGATGCGGAGAATAAGCCCAGCACCGTCAATCATCCGGCCTTTGGTCTTGCGCTTCTCAACTGCCGTTGCAGTGAGCCTGTTTTGTCCTCTGGCCATCGTCCGCTAATGTTTGGTCTTTCAATTTGTCTTTCAATTGTTTGCGGATTGTAGCGGACAGGGGCAAACAATGACAGCACAAAAACTAGCGTTTTGCCCTATTTTCTGGGGATTTAGTGGATGCCAGCGCACAGTAGCGAATTAGGGAATGGCGGAGGAGGTGGGATTCGAACCCACGAGACGGTCTCCCGCCTGCCGGTTTTCAAGACCGGTGCCTTCAACCACTCGGCCACTCCTCCGGTGGCGTTTACTTGCGACAAGTTCAAACCTTTTTCAAGACGGGTTAGGCGAATTTCCGCATCGTACCGATCACCCGAATCGGTTGTCTGTTTTGGACTTGCGGAAGGGAAGAGCGATTTACGTGCCGTTAACCAAAAGACGATCATTTGCGTTAAATCGGATCAAAATGCGGTCAGCAGACCCGTTTGTTGACATCTTTCCAACCGACTGTGTCCAATATGCTTTTTTCCGATGTAAAGCATTGGGAATTCGTATCATTTGTTGTATGAACGACGCGGTTCTGCGTTAAGCGAAATCGGAACGAAAGACTGAATGAAAATCGGTTTTGCCATGACCAGATCGGAAACGCTGCTTGAGCAACCGATCAAGCGCGCCGCGCTTGCGGCAGCGCGCGCATGTGCTTTGATCTTTCTGGGCATCACGCTGGCCGCCTGCGGAAGTTCGGTCGAGCGGGCCGAGATCAACAACAAGACGAAATTCAAGTCGGAAGACTATGGCGTAAAGGCCAGCAAGCGCGTCACCGTCTCGAAGACAGTCGCAAAGGGCGGTGGTACTTACAAGATCGGCAGCCCGTATCAGGTCAAGGGACGCTGGTTCTATCCCAAGGAAGAGACGGATTACGACAAAACCGGACTGGCGTCCTGGTACGGTCCCAACTTCCACGGTCGTTTGACGGCAAACGGCGAAATCTATGACCAGTATCATCTCTCGGCGGCCCATCCGACATTTCCGTTGCCGAGTTACGCGCGTGTGACCAATCTGGACAATGGTCATTCCGTCGTTGTCAGGGTGAATGACCGCGGTCCCTTCAAAAAAGGCCGTATCATCGACGTTTCAAGCCGAACAGCCGATCTGCTCGAGATGAAGCATCATGGGCTTGCAAGTGTCCGCGTTCAATATATCGGCAAAGCCCGGATGGATGGTCAGGACATGCGCTATCTCATGGCATCGTTCGAAAAGGACGGTCAGCGTGCGCCGGCGCCGGCCGGCGAGGACGATTCCGGTTCCGGCATCATGCTGGCAATGAATGGACCAAGGCGCGCAATCGCCTCTGTATTCGGCATGCGCCCCGCCGTTGCAGCATCTTCAAAAACCAACGAACAGACTGTGATCGCAGTCAAGGGGCCAAGGCTTACCGCTGCACTCGATATTGCATTGCCCGAAATCGGCCCGATACCGCAGACACGGCCATCTGAGATGCCCGCACTTGCCTCAACTGAAAACGTGACGCTCGCTTCATATGCCCATAAGCGGGTGCATCAAAAGGCGAATACACCGTTCACAGCCGTTCTGAACGACGAGAACCGCCTGACCGGCGCGGCGATCGCCGCAGCGTGGAAACGCCGACAAAACTGATATCCGTTGGGCCTGATCCGATTGATGCTCAATTCCACGATTGCTAACATTGGTTCAGATTTTGTGATTGAACGGAAAACCGGAACAATGTTCGATTGGCTTGCAAGACCCGCCATTGCTTTTGCTCTGGCGTTGGTATTGGCGGTTCCGCGCATGGCGGCAGCTGAAGAATTTGAAACCAAGGCCAAGCAGGCTTACCTGATCGAGGCTGAAACCGGCACGGTTCTTTTTTCCAAGAATGAAGACGATCTGATCCCGCCAGCCTCGCTTGCAAAACTGATGACGATGGAACTGGTTTTCAACGCACTGGCGACTGGCCAGCTGTCGCTGGAACAGGAATTCCCGGTTTCAGAGAACGCCTGGCGAACCGGCGGCGCGGTGTCGGGCACATCGACAATGTTTGCCGAAATCAACTCGTCAATCCGGGTCGGCGATCTCATACGCGGCGTGATCGTCCAGTCAGGCAATGACGCCTGCATCATCCTTGCTGAGGGAATGGCGGGGTCGGAAGCAGCATTTGCCAATCTTATGACGCAGCGGGCACGCGAATTGGGGCTCGAGCAATCGGTATTTGCGAATTCGACCGGCCTGCCGGACCCGAACGCCGGCGTGACGATGCGGGAACTGGTGCAGCTTGCCCGCCATATCCAACAGACCTATCCGGACTTCTATGCGATCTATTCGGAAGAAGCGTTCGAGTGGAACAACATCTATCAGCGCAACCGCAACCCGCTGCTGCGCGCCAATATCGGTGTTGACGGTCTCAAGACCGGATTCACCGAAGCGTCGGGCTACGCCATCGTCAGTTCCATAGAACGTGACGGTCGCCGACTGTTTCTTGCCATGAGCGGCATGGAAAGCGTCAAGCAACGGGCAAGCGAAGCGCGCAGGATCCTCGAATGGGGCTTGCGGGCATTCGAAAAGCGCCAACTCTTCGCTGAAGGTGAGATCATCGGGCGCGCGAGTGTTTACGGGGGCGAACAGTCAAAAATTCCGCTCACGGCCGAAGGTCCCGTTGACATCATGGTGCCCATTGCGACCCGCGAGCGACTGAGAGCGAAAATCGTCTACGACTGGCCATTGAACGCGCCGGTAGAGGAGGGGCGTCCCGTGGGCAACCTCGAGGTTTGGGTGGATGAAAAGCTGACCCAGGAAACGCCGCTTTTTGCGGCTGCATCGGTTCAAAAGGGACCGTTGCATAAGCGAGCGCTGGATGCCCTGCTTGAATTGAGCCAATTCTGGCATTGATTCCGGCACTGACGCGGCCGGACAAAGCCTAACGCGGAACTCGGTCTTCCTCGCAGTCAGGCATTCAACGGTTCACCAACTGAGACAGTGCAAAGGCTGGATTGTCTGGACGATCTCCATAAAGCCACTTAAAACCGAGCCGGAAAAACGAGGACCTGGCGTTTTTGAAGGGACGTTTCATCACATTTGAGGGCGGTGAAGGCGCTGGAAAATCGACCCAGATCCAGTACCTCGCACAGGCCTTGTCCAGCCGCGGGTATGATGTCGTTGTCACGCGCGAGCCCGGCGGTTCGCCTGGCGCCGAGGCGGTCCGCCACGTTCTTCTGTCGGGAGCTGCGGAAGAATTCGGTGTCCGGATGGAGGCGATCCTGTTTGCTGCAGCACGGAGCGATCATGTCGAAGAATTGATCCGTCCGGCGATCGAAGCAGGCAAGATTGTCCTCTGCGACCGCTTTATGGACTCATCGCGCGTCTACCAGGGCGTCACCGGCAACCTTGAGCCGGAGTTTATTGCAGCGCTGGAAAGAGTAGCGGTCAACGGTATGGTCCCCGATATGACGATTATTCTGGATCTTCCCGCAGAGGTCGGCCTTGCGCGCGCCAGAGCACGCTCCGCGGGCAGCCAAACCGGACCGGATCGCTATGAGAAGGAGGACATCGCAGTTCATGAAAAGAGGCGCGAAGCGTTTCTTGATCTCGCCGCCAGCGAACCGCACCGGTGCAAAATGATCAACGGAAATCAGCCCGCCGATGCGATTGCACAGGCAATCGAAAAGCTTGTGCTTCCCCTGCTTGAAGGTGCTGTGCTGAAAAATACAAGCCATGCCGGAACGCGCGACTTATGAGTGATGAAGGGCAGACCCTTGACGGCGCAATACCTCCCGCTCGCAACACACGCCTGTTCGGGCACGATGAGGCTGTCACGTTCCTTTCGAAAGCCTATCAAACCGGAACGATGCACCATGCTATCCTCCTCGAGGGACCGGAGGGCATCGGAAAAGCAACGCTTGCGTACCGGTTTGCCTACCATATGCTTACTCATGCGGATCCGCTCGCCGCGCCGGCAAGTGTTTCTGATCCCGATCTGAGTCAACCGCTTTTAAGGCAGATCGCCTCGGGCGCTTCGCACAATCTTCTTCACCTCGCGCGTCCGGTCGATGCCAAGACCGGACGCATAAAATCATCCATAACAATAGAGGAAGTCAGGCGGGCAGGGCACTTCCTGTCGCAAACGTCGGGGACAGGCAACTGGCGCGTGGTAATTGTTGACACCGCTGACGACATGAACCGATCCGCCGCCAATGCCATTCTGAAGATTCTCGAAGAACCGCCGAAAAAGACGGTATTTTTTGTTCTGTCACACATTCCGGGCCGTCTCCTGCCGACAATTCGCTCGCGATGCATGCCTTTGCGCCTCAAGCCGCTTGATGATGCGGCAATGCGGATGGGCCTGGAACATCTTGGTCTGACATCCGGCCAGGATCGCGCTGTTGTTGACGGAGTTATCGCACGATCGGATGGAAGCCTTGCCCACGCAATTCTCCTTCTGCGCTATGGCGGCTTGGAAATCGCCGAACGATGTGATGCCATTTTGAGTGAAGGAAAGGGGCAAGAGAAGAAGGCAGTTCACGCGCTTGCCGATACCCTTGCCGCGCGCGATCGTGAGCAGGCCTATCGGTATTTCGTCGCCTACGCGCTTGATCATGCGTCACGCCATGCACGCGATGCCGCAACAGCCGGCGACCTGATATCATCTGCGCATTGGGCGAAAGTGACTGCTGAACTGCAACAAAGTGCGACGTCGTCGGACATCTACAACCTTGACCGGAAACAGACTGTCATCTCTGCTTTTTCTTTGCTGTTTCAAAGTCCCACAGCATAGCCACCAAGTTTGTTTTGCCTTATGACGGCAGCAAAGCGGATGTCGGCGCATATCCGTTCCCAGTTTTTGCGCGAGTGATTGGTCATAATGAGCGATAAGAACCGCTTCTATATTACAACCGCTATATCCTACCCGAACGGCGTACCGCATATTGGCCATGCCTATGAGCTGATCGCAACCGATGCGCTTGCGCGCTTCAAGCGCCATGACGGCAATGATGTCTACTTTTTGACCGGCACCGACGAGCACGGTCAGAAAATGATCCAGACGGCGACCAAGGAAGGCATTACCCCCCATCAGCTGGCCGAACGCAACGCGCCGGAATTTCAGCGGATGGCCGAAGTCTTCAAGGCGTCAAACGACGATTTTATTCGCACCTCGGAGGATCGCCATCATCGTTCAAGCCAAGCCATCTGGGACAGAATGGTTGCCGCAGGCGATATCTATAAGGGCACCTATGCCGGCTGGTATTCAGTCCGCGACGAAGCCTATTACCAGGAAAGCGAAACCGAAGTTGGCGATGACGGCATTCGCCGGGGGCCCGCACCAAACCGCACACCGGTCGAGTGGGTCGAGGAAGAAAGCTATTTCTTTCGCCTTTCCGCCTATCAGGACCGCCTTTTGGAACATTATGAGGCGTTTCCAGAGTTCATGGGTCCGGACACGCGCAGAAACGAAGTCATTTCGTTCGTTAAATCGGGTCTGAAGGATTTGTCGGTCTCGAGGACAACGTTCGACTGGGGTATCAAGGTGCCGGACGATCACGGACACGTCATGTATGTCTGGGTCGATGCATTGACCAACTACATTACTGCGCTCGGTTTTCCCGACACCGAAACGCGTCTATGGAACTATTGGCCAGCGGATGTTCACGTCATTGGCAAGGACATCATTCGCTTTCACGCCGTTTATTGGCCCGCATTCCTTATGTCAGCCGGCATCGACCTGCCGAAACGCGTATTTGCCCACGGTTTTCTTTTCAACCGCGGTGAGAAAATGTCGAAGTCGATCGGCAATGTTGTCGATCCTTTTGCCATGGTCGAACACTACGGGCTCGATCAGGTGCGGTACTTTTTTCTGCGCGAGGTACCTTTCGGGCAGGACGGCAACTACAGCCACGAGGCCATTGTCGGGCGGATCAATTCCGACCTCGCAAATGATCTTGGCAACCTCGCCCAGAGGTCCCTGTCGATGATCGTCAAGAACTGCGATGGGCGGATACCGGTACCGGCAGCATTTCAGGAGCCTGATATCGCTATGCTCGCCGCAACGGATGCGCTGCTCACAAGAACACGCGAAGCCATGGACAGGCAGGCCATCCACAATGCACTGGCGGCTGTCTTTGCGGTCGTCTCGGAAGCAAACCGCTATTTCGCAGGTCAGGAGCCATGGGCTTTAAAGAAGACCGATCCTGAGCGGATGGGGACAGTCCTCTATGTGACAGCCGAAGTACTCCGTCAAATTGCTATTCTTTGTCAGCCGTTTATGCCGGATTCATCAAGCAAATTGCTTGATGGGCTGGCGGTTGAGCAGGCGGCACGGAACTTTGATCGGCTGGGTGAGGGCGGTCGGCTGCAGGGCGGCACTGAAATCGCCAAGCCGCAACCGGTTTTCCCGCGCTATGTCGAAGCGGAAGAACAACAGGCGACCTAATGCTCGTCGACAGTCACTGCCACCTCGACTTTCCGGACTTCGATGCGGAACGCGATGCGATCATCGAGCGCGCGGAAGCGGTCGGCGTACGCAGAATGGTTACCATATGCACGCGCATTGCCACATTCAAAAAGGTTCTGGCGATCGCCGAGCAATACGAGCAGGTCTACTGCTCCGTCGGCACACATCCGCACAATGCAGACGAGGAAATGGACGTTACGCCAGAGGAGATTGTGCGGCTGACGGAGCATCCCAAAGTCGTGGCGGTTGGAGAAGCCGGGCTTGATTATTACTATGACAATGCACCGAGGGATGCGCAGGCGAGGGGGTTTCGCAATCATATCGCAGCCGCAAGGGCAACAGGTTTGCCCCTTGTCATCCACGCACGCGATGCCGATGAAGATGTCGCCGCTATTTTGTCGGAGGAGTCCAAGACCGGCGCATTTCCTTTCGTTCTGCACTGTTTCTCATCGGGCCTTTCGCTGGCGCGTAAAGGGGTAGAACTTGGCGGCTACGTTTCATTCTCTGGCATCGTGACGTTCAAGCGATCCGAAGAATTGCGCGACATTGCCCGTCAATTGCCCAAGGATCGCCTCCTCGTTGAAACCGATGCCCCCTATCTTGCACCTGTACCCTACCGCGGCAAACGCAACGAACCGTCCTATGTCGCGCATACCGCCGATGTTCTTGCCGAGGCAATCGGTGTTTCATCTGACGCGATAAGACAGCTGACGAGCGACAATTTCTTTGCACTGTTCTCCGAGGTTCCCAGACCGGAATCCGGCTTATGAAAGTAAAGCGGAGGTTTACAATTCTGGGCTGCGGTTCATCGCCCGGCGTTCCCAGAATCAATGGTGATTGGGGGGCTTGCGATCCCTCCAATCCGAAGAACCGGCGTTTACGTGCGGCACTATTGATCGAGCAGATTGATCCTGCGGGCAACCGTACAACGATTGCAATCGATTCCGGCCCCGATTTTCGCGCTCAAATGCTTGCTGCAAATGTTCGCCGGCTTGATGCCGTTATATTCAGCCACCCGCATGCCGACCACTTGCATGGCATTGACGACATTCGCGGATTTGTCTTCGCACAGGGCAAGCGCATGCCGGTATACGCCGATCATCAGACGATGAAACGATTGCGTGAGGGGTTCGACTACTGTTTTGCAACCCCGCCCGGCGGCAATTATCCGCCAATCGTCGATGGGTATCTGATCGACAATGTTAACGCTAAACTTGTGATCGAAGGGGAAGGGGGTCCGATACCCATTCTACCGTTAGAACAACTGCACGGCGACATCATATCCCTTGGCTTCCGCATCGGTGACCTCGCCTATTGCAGCGACGTTAGCGGCTTTCCCGACGGTACAGTAGACCGCATGAAGGATCTCGACGTCCTGATTATCGATGCATTACAATACCGGCCGCATCCCAGTCATCTGTCGCTTTCTCAGGCGCTTGAATGGTCTCAACGCCTTCGTCCGGCGCGCACAATCTTGACGCATATGCATATCCCTTTGGACTATGCCACGGTCGCAGCCGAGACCCCGGACGATGTCGAGCCCGCATACGATATGATGGTCGTCGAACAGCATGTGGATCTGTCGGATGAACGCTGACACTGACAAACCCGGCAAGTCATCAAGTCTCTCACGCGTGCGGACGGCCGCCGAAGCGTTAGGCCTCGACGTAAATATCCTGACAATGCCGCAATCGACACGTACGGCAGAAGAAGCAGCTTCTGCCTGTGGCTGCGCGGTGGGTCAAATCGTAAAGTCACTGGTTTTCGAGAATGATGCCGATCAGTCGCTCATTCTCATATTGGTGTCAGGCAACAGCCAGGCGGACCTTGACCTGCTGCGCCAAACACATGGCCTACAGCTGAGCCGCTGCGACACGCGCAAGGTTCGGGCCGTGACGGGCTTCGCCATCGGAGGCGTCGCGCCAATCGGACACCTGACGCCAATCCGGACATTCATGGATGAGGATCTGTTGCGCCATGAAATTGTTTGGGCAGCGGCCGGGCGGCCGGACAGCGTCTTCAGCGTTGATCCACAGGCGCTTGCCGATGCCGCGAACGCAGCTGTGATAAGCGTCAGCCGTGCCTGAGCCCAGAAGGATAAGTTCCATAATCTATCTTATGCGATGTTTGTACGCATACGCTTGACAAGCCGGATCGTCTGAATCCCTTGATTTGCCTTGTGGATTGGCGCTTGCCGGATGATCTTCCCTGTCATTCTGACATGCCTTAAGGCTAGAATGCCGCCATGAAACCTTCCAAAGACATAGCAGACCTGATTGAAATCATGGCATCTTTGCGTCATCCCGAGACCGGATGCCCGTGGGACCTCAAACAGGATTTTCGATCGATCAAGCCTTACACGATCGAAGAAGCCTACGAAGTTGCCGATGCGGTCGAGCGAGACGATCTTGATGATCTGTGCGACGAATTGGGCGATCTGTTGCTGCAGGTCGTCTTTCACGCTCGCATGGCGGAAGAGATCGGCGCTTTCGATTTTGGCGATGTTGTTCATTCGATTACTGCGAAGATGGTTCGGCGCCATCCACATATTTTCGCGGATGGGACCGCCGATACGCCGGCAGGCGTTAAGGCACGGTGGGAGGAGATCAAGCAGAGTGAAAACGAGCAGAAAGCCGAACGCCGCCGACTGACTGGGTGTTCAGCTCCGAAACAGAGCCTTCTTGACAGTGTTCCGCGCGCCCTGCCCGCGCTTACCGAAGCGGTTAAACTTCAGCGAAAAGCGGCCAGCGTCGGATTTGACTGGCGTGAAGCGGAACCCGTGTTAGCGAAGATCGAAGAAGAACTCGAAGAACTTCGTCAAGCGCTTGCAATGGATGATACAGCGAAGATCCGCGATGAATTCGGCGATGTTCTTTTTTCGCTTGTTAACCTCGGCCGACATGTCGAGGCCGATCCGGAAATGGCGTTGCGCGATACCAATACGAAGTTTCGCAACCGCTTTGCCTTTGTCGAGCATGCACTCAATGAGAATGAGATCGGTCCGGAGGAAGCAACGCTCGAGCAGATGGAATCACTCTGGAGAAAAGCTAAAGCGCATGATTGAGCAGGCAATTGCCGAATATCAGACCGCCTTGCGACGCCGACGCTCAAATTGGGAAACATCGTGTTCTGTGATCTCGACATTGAGAACAACGCTGCCGTCATCGCCATCGCTTCGGCTCAACACTCTTGAATGATCGTAAAGCCAGGCTACGTCGGCCATTTCATCGGGTTGCAGATGGATAGACGTGACGGTCGACTCGCCTGACAAGGACTCCTCAATCATTGTCAGAAAAGCCGTCATGCCGGTGCCTGTTACTGCCGACACCGGTGCAACCCGTTCATTGGCATCGCTTTGCGTCCGGAGCGCCGTGACCGTTTCTTCTGGTAAAAGATCGATCTTGTTCCAGACTTCGATGATATCGACTACGCCGGAACCGGCGTTGTTGACGCCAAGCTCATCGAGAATTCGCTCCACGTCAGCGCAATGGGCATGATTGTCAGGGTCAGACATGTCACGGACGTGGAGAATGAGATCAGCCTCAAGAACCTCCTCAAGGGTCGCCCTGAAAGCAGCGACGAGATGTGTCGGAAGATCTGAGATGAAGCCCACGGTATCGGACAGAATTACTGTCCGCCCATGCGGCAGAGTCATGCGCCGAAGTGTCGGGTCCAGAGTTGCAAAAAGCATGTCCTCGGCAACCACATCAGCGCCTGTCATCGCATTGAAAAGTGTTGATTTTCCTGCATTGGTATAGCCAACCAGCGCAACGACAGGATAGGGAACTTTTTTCCGTTTTGAGCGATGCAGATGGCGCGTACGGCGTACCTGCTCAAGGTCACGCTCCAGCCGAACGATTTTTTCCTGCAAAATCCGCCGGTCTGCTTCGATTTGCGTTTCGCCCGGTCCGCCGAGAAATCCGGCTCCGCCCCTTTGCCGTTCAAGGTGCGTCCAACTCCGGACAAGTCTACCCTTCTGGTAGTTGAGATGCGCCAGCTCCACCTGCAGGACCCCTTCCCGCGTCGACGCGCGGCGGCCGAATATCTCGAGGATAAGACCGGTTCGATCAATGACCTTGGTCTTCCAGGCTTTTTCAAGATTGCGCTGCTGAACAGGCGTCAAAGGATGATCGACAACAACGAGACCTGCGTCCAGAGTGATAAGAAGGCCGGCGATCTCTTCGACTTTTCCCGAGCCGATCAGTGTCGATGGGCGCATTGTGCTGAGTCGCACCGTGTCGGAGTGAACGATGTCCAGATCGATTGCAGTGGCAAGACCGATTGCTTCTGCCAGTCGCGAGTCGCTGCTGCATGAAAGTCGGACCGTCCCCTCACCCGTATCCGAAGCGCCAGGCGTTTTCAGAACAGGAACCAGAACGAAAGCCCTTGTCGCGTCGCCCCGCTCTGCGCTGTCTGATTGGCTGTTTCGAATCCCTGTCGTCTTTTTGGGTGGATCAGCCTTCACGGCTTCCTTCTTCGCCTTCAAACATTTGGATCGGCTGGCCAGGCATGATGGTCGATATGGCATGCTTGTAGACCAGCTGTGAATGCCCATCGCGACGCAACAACACACAGAAATTGTCGAAGGACGTCACAACACCGGTCAGCTTCACACCGTTGATCAGGAAAATGGTGAGCGGTACCTTTTGTTTTCTGACAGTGTTGAGGAATTGGTCCTGCAAGTTCTGAGAACGCTCCGCCATTGCGTCAGTTTCCCTGTCCTAATGTTCTTCTTGTTTTTGCACGCTCCTGTCAAAAACAGCAACGCGTTGCCAAAGCCGGATGACAGCAACCGGGTTGGGGAACAACCATCACTTCGTTGGTTATCAAATCGTCAGATGTTCCGCAATCGAAATCGGGCAAATGAACCTATAGATTGCAAAGAAAAGCAAAAACCTGATTATCGATTGTACCAATAGCGAATATTCAAAACTGCAAATATTACAAGAACTTCCAACCGGCCAATTGTCATGACCGCGATTGCCAGCACATATGTAATGGGGTTTGACAGCGTCATAAACGACGGCCAATCGCCGCTTGTTGCATCGGACGCTATCGGCCGTAACGCTTCATATATGGGACTGGCATTGGAGAAGAAAGCGACCGACATTACTATTGCGGCTTCAAACCCGGTTGCGGTCAGCGCGATCAGCATTGCGCCGCCTCCGACGACAAGGACCGCAATGATGAAATAGGTCCAAATCGCCTGCATTGATTGGCGTTCAATCGCCAAGTTGCCGAACTTCAGCCGATCAACGCTGCTTGGATAGATAAGCCGGTTCAGTTCGGCAATCGTATAGATCCACATCGTTCCGATACGAAACACCTTGACACCGCCAGTCGTTGAATAGACCCCTGCCCCGACAAAGACGACGGCCAGCACCACTATGTTTGGCAGGAGAGCCATCACACCCGGGCGCGTCTCGATTCCGCTGGTCGCAACCAGCGATGAAGCTGTGAAAAAGCCTTCCTGAATGGCGGCAACAATGGTGCTGCCCACAGAGCCTCCAGAGACATCCACAATCCGAACCGCATAGGCAATCGTCAGACCAATGATAACAATGGCGACAATTTTGGCCTCCAAGCTGGTTTGGATAAGGCGACGCGGCCGCCGGAAAATCTGCCTCCGCCAGAAAACACTGATGGTTCCCAGGCAAAAGCCCACTGCCATAACTGTCGCGGCACCTTGACTGATATTTTCGTCCAGTGGACCGGAAAAGGGAAGAAAACCGCCGGTGGCCGCCGAAATCATTCCAAGCATCGCAGCTTCGAGCGGCTGCACACCGAAAGCCAGCAAACCCAGAAAAATCAGACAGGTAATAAAAGTATACTGGCCAACCAGCCTGTAGTAGGTCGTGACCTTGAAAAGGCCCTCTTCGGGAATTGTCGTCGATACCGGACTATTGCTTTGCAAGCCCCCGAATCCAGCCGGCGCAAGCACGTGAATAATCGATGCGAGCGTCAGAAAACCGCCGTACCACTCGCACATTGTGCGCCAGAACAGCACACCCTGCGGAGCCTCTTCGCGAACTAGAACGGATGCGCCGGATGTCGTCAGTGCGCCGACAGCTTCGAACCAAGCCGGCACGAAAGGAAGATCCGCCAGCACCATGAAAACGACTGCAGCGACGATCGGCGTTGCAATCCAGACACCAACGAGAGCAAGGTAGGTAAAGGCGCGCTCGGTTTCTTTGACCCGCCCGGTCAGAGCCGCAACAACCGCGACCACGACGAACGTCCCGACCGCAAACAACAGCAGCATATCGGTGGCAAGTTCCAATTCGGAGTGCCCGAAAGCCACGAGCACCGCCGGCACCAACATGGCAAGCAAGCCGGAGACGGCCATTGCAATCAGGAATACTGCGCCGTTCATCTAAAATGCTTTGAACCGGTTGTCCGCCATCAAATGCTCCAATCTGACCGAGAGGCGCGCAGTCAGAAAAACTCCAGGCTGACACGAAAGAGCTGTTCCACGTGTCGGACAGAATCCGCCCTCGCCAGCAAGACGACGCGATCATTGGTCTTTATCTTGCTGTTACCGTCCGGCCGCATAACCTTGCCATCGCGAAAAATGGCGCCGATACGAATGCCCTGCGGCAATTCGAGCTCTCGTAACTGCGTCCCGACGATCGGCGACGTGTCAAGCGCCTGCGCCTCGATGACCTCCGCCGCACCTTGAAGGACGCTGTGGACAGCAAGAATGCGGCCACGCCTGACATGTTGGAGAATCCTTGAAATAGTAACGGCGCGCGGATTGACGTGGGCATCGATGCCGAGCGTTTTCGTGAAATCAAGGAAAGCCGGACTGTTGATCAGCGCCAGGTTTGCCTTGCAGCCAAGCCGCTTTGCCATCACGCTGGACAGAATGTTTACCTGATCATCATTGGTCAGGGCGACCATTAGATCGCCATCCTGAATGTCGGCTTCGACCAAAATCTGCTGATCAAGCGATGAGCCGTTCAGGACAACAGATCGGCTCAATTCATCAGCGATCGTTACTGCCCGTTCCCTGTCGAATTCGATGATCTTGATCTTTGTGCGAGGCTGCCTTTCCTCAATGGTTTTGGCGACAAAGAAGCCGATATTGCCTCCGCCGGAGATAATAATCCGTGTTGCCTCCGGCTCTTCATGACCAAACAAACCCAACGTTCTGCGCACGTGGTCGCGATCGCAGATAACATAGGCCAGATCTCCCGTTATCAATTGATCGGAAGAGTGCGGCACGATCAGATTGCCGTCTCGCCAGACGCCCACAACGGTTGCCGTCAGATCCGGAAACAGATCGCTCAGTTGCTCCAAAGGCGTGTTGACGACCGGGCAGTCTTCAAGGCACTCGATGGCAACCATAGTGATCGAGTCTTCTGAAAACCGGACCGCGTCGTTGGCGCCCGGCAGCGCAATCCGCCGCAACACCATTTGCCCGACTTCGATCTCCGGCGAGATAATTACGTCGATCGGCATGTTGTCTCGCGAAAATAGATCAGAGTAATACGAAGCGAGATAGCTTTGCGCACGAATCCTTG
This sequence comes from Pseudomonadota bacterium, assembly GCA_039025395.1. Classification (GTDB taxonomy): domain Bacteria; phylum Pseudomonadota; class Alphaproteobacteria; order Rhizobiales; family Rhizobiaceae; genus Hoeflea_A. The sequence continues at coordinate 62,787 of JBCCOK010000014.1, read as the reverse complement.
CGATTTTGGTTGGCACGTTGAACAGCGAGTGCGCCACCTGACAGGCGACCATATTGATTTCGTCGTAGAGCGTGACGGCGATGATCATATCGGCCTGATCCGCCCCGGCCTGCGCGAGAACCTCGGGGTGTGCACCGTGACCAACATACCCTCTGACATCAAGGGTTTCGCGAATGGCGTGGATCAACGGCGGCGAGGTATCGATGACTGAAACATCGTTTTCCTCGGTCGACAGCCGCTCTGCGATGCCGTGTCCGACGCGCCCTGCCCCGCAAATAATGACTTTCATGCCTTTCGGCCTCTAGAGCGTATATTGTTCAGAATAAATTTTCCCACCGCCCGACCCGTGTCGTCTGATGCGATGGCATTCACCAACACGCGCACCCATGGTCGGTTATAGACCAAGCATTTTCAGCTTTCTATGCAAGGCCGACCGTTCCATACCCACGAACTCGGCGGTTTTGGAGATATTTCCACCGAAACGGTTAATCTGAGCCAGCAAATATTCGCGCTCGAAGAGTTCGCGCGCCTCCCTTAGCGGCAACGTCATGATGTGATTCGCATCCTGGCCCGACACATTTGGCAGCATCTCGCCGATCTCTTTCGGCAGCATGTCAGCGGTGATGACGCTATTGCCGTCTTCGCTGCGGGTCATGATCATGAGCCGTTCGATATTATTTCGCAGCTGGCGAATATTTCCGGGCCAATCATGTGCTTGCAGAACGGCCATGGCGTCGTCGCCGATCTGTTTCACTTTGATGCCGACCTGTTCGCTGATCTGTTTCATGAACTGATCAACGAGAAAGGGAATATCCTCGCGCCGTTCGGCAAGCGAAGGAACACGCACCGGCACGACCGCGAGACGATGGTACAGATCCTCGCGAAACTCCCCTTCCCCGATCAGGTGCTCAAGATTGCGGGATGTTGAGGAAATAACGCGGACATCGACGTTGACCCGTTTTGAACCCCCAACGCGCTCAAACTTCTGCTCGACGAGGACACGCAGAATCTTGTTCTGTGTGCCCCGTGGCATGTCTGCGATTTCATCCAGATACAAAATGCCGCCATGCGATTCTTCCAGCGCACCGACTTTCCGCTCTTGGCCGTTGCCTGCTTCGGTGCCGAAAAGCGCGATTTCCATGCGTTCGGGCGTTATGGCTGCCGCGTTGAGCGCAACGAACGGACCTCCGGCGCGACTGGAACTGCGATGGATCAGTCGTGCAACCAGCTCCTTGCCGGACCCTGACGGTCCAAGGATCATGATGCGGCTGTTGGTTGGGGCGATCTTATCGATCGTCTGCCGCAACTGAGAAATGGCAACCGAGGTGCCGGTTAGATCAGCGGGGTCGCCGGAACGCCGCTTCAATTCATCGACCTCTCGCTTCAGGTTGGAGGTCTCAAGCGCGCGCTCAGCCACAAGCACGAGCCTGTCGGCCTTGAAAGGCTTCTCTATAAAGTCGTAGGCGCCGCGTTGGATCGCCGACACCGCGGTTTCGATATTGCCATGACCTGAAATCATCACCACGGGCAGGTGCGGATGACGAACCTTTATTTCGTCAAGGAGCGCCAGACCGTCAAGAGTGCTGCCCTGCAGCCAGATATCGAGAAATACAAGGCGCGGCACCCGCTCGGCAATGGCTTGCAGCGCGCCGTCGCTATCGCCAGCGTCGCGTGTTTCGTGTCCCTCATCCGACAATATGCCGGAGACGAGCTCCCGAATGTCGGCCTCGTCATCGACAACCAAGATGTCAGACGCCATCTGCTTGAACTTCTCCCATCGCTTCCGCGTCGCTTGGCGATATACCCGTTGGCAGAAAGACACGGATCATGGCGCCGCCATTTGCATCAAAATTCGGGGGTGCATCATAAAGTTCAAGGACGCCCCCGTGCTCATCAATGATCTTTTTGACAATTGCAAGGCCAAGGCCGGTACCTTTGTCACGCATGGTCATATACGGCTCGAAAATCCGGTTCCGGTTCTCGACGGGCAGACCCTTGCCGTTGTCAATGATGTCCACCTGTACCCTGTCATCAGACGCTCGGCTTGCCCGCACCATCAAGCGGCGCCCTTGGCGTTCCTGATCGGCGGTTACCGCGTCAATCGCTTCGGTTGCGTTTTTGATTAGATTTCCGAATGCCTGTCCGAGCATGCGTGAGTCGAAATATCCGTTCAACGGTTCGTCGCCAAGCTCTTTCCCAAACTCAATATCGTCTCGCCCGACTTCGCGCAGGAATATGGCGTCCTTGAGGATTTGCCTCAGATCGTGCTTCTCCTTTGCCGGTTTCGGCATGCGCGCAAATGCCGAAAATTCGTCGACCATCCGGCCTATATCGCCGACCTGACGAACGATCGTATCGGTGCATTGATCGAAAACGCCCCTGTCTTCGTCCGGAATCTGCTTTCCATAGCGTCGGCGAATCCGTTCTGCCGAAAGCTGAATGGGGGTCAGAGGGTTTTTTATCTCGTGTGCAATCCGGCGCGCCACTTCTGCCCATGCCGTAGATCTTTGCGCAAGGACGAGGTCCGTAATGTCGTCCAGCGTGATGACATAGGAGTCCTGACCCTGATGCGGTTTTTCCCGTGTCGCCTGGACATTCAATGTCCGCTCTGTGCCGTTGCGCATCACTGCTATCTGGCTGCGGTACTCGTTGCGCTGCCAGAGTGTTGCGCTTGCCAACACCGTGGCAATTTCCGGCGCCATGTCGATCAACCGGTGGCCGACAAGCTTGTTTTCGTCAGCACCCACCATTATCTCTGCCGACCGGTTCGCGACGGATATGAGACCATCGTCATGCACACCGATAACGCCAGCGGTTACGCCGGACAGGACGGCTTCGGTAAACCGGCGCCTTTCGTCCATTTCATCTCTCGCCGAGATAATCTCGTCGCGCTGGACGCGTAGCTCCTCGATCATGTTGTTGAAGGTTTTTGACAAGTTGCCGACGTCACCGTCGGAGGCCTTGACAGGAACACGGACGCCGAGATCTCCGCTGGCAACGCCATCCGCTGCTCCGATCAACATGCGGATGGGGCGTACTATTCTGTCTGCAACAGCAATCGCCGTCCAGATAGCCGCGAGGAGCACGACAAGGGCAAAACCCAGATAGATGATGGCAAAAGCAAGCTGTATCGGTCGCCGGTTTTCTTCAAGGGCTTCATATTCCTCGGTGTTTTCTTCCATGAGGCGCATGGAGCGTATCACCTCAGGATCGACGGCTCGGATTGTGTAGAGAAAGGCACCCGGTATGTTTTGCAACATGATGACCGCTCCAACCAGATTGGTTGATCTCGGTGGGATCAAAGCAGGTTCACCCCTCGCCGCGGCCTCTATCGCGCTGGCTGGCACATTCGGAAGCGGATTTTCGGTCGGAATCTCTGCCCTGACAATCGTACTGCCATCCTCACGCACAAGGCTGGCTGCGAGCAATCCTCTGCCAATCGCCTGACGTGTGACAAGAACATTAAACCCTGTCCGGTCGAGGCTGTAGAGGGTACGCGCCGAGTCAAGGTCGTTTGCCATCGACACCGTTTGACCCTGCAAATATCGAGCATTTTCATTTACATAGGAACGAGCGACACTCAAGGATGAATTGACGATTTCTTTCGTTCGCAACGAGAACCATCGATCGAGACCGATGTCGAGCGTAATGCTAGCAACGATGGCAACCAGGATCGCCGGAAGGATTGCGACAACGGAAAACAGCCCGATAATACGGACATGCAATCTTGATGCAGCACGCCCTTTTCTGCGTGCAGCCAGAATGTTTGCCACTTCACGGCCGATCAACGCGCACAGTGCGGCAACGAAGACAAGATTGACGATGACCGCCGTAAGAATGACATTATTGCGCGGCGCAATCGGAGTGAGGCCCATCAGCACGACAAAGGACACGATCGCCGATAGCAATGCGCATACGACGATTATGATGCCCGGCAGCGCGAGCAATCTGCGTCTGTCGCCTGTCTGGTACGGCAGATGTGTTTCTGCGTCCCCTTTGGAAAGAGTTCCGCCGATTGTCATCCGGCCTCCGGCCAATTGCAAAACGTCTGCTTGTTGTCGAGTCTGTATGCCGCTAAAGCGCGTTGCCATATTGCAACGGTTTGTGGCGAAAATGCAACGGCTTAGGGCGCAGATTTAGCGGCGATTACGGATTTCGTGGCGCACGGTAAACAGAAACGCCAAGCTCGCGGATCTTCTTGCGCAGTGTATTTCGGTTTAGCCCCAGCAGTTCCGCTGCCCGGATCTGGTTCCCCTGCGTCGCTGTGAGTGCCGCAAGAACAAGAGGATACTCCACTTCTTCAATAACCCGGTGATAGAGGCCGGGCGGCGGAAGGTCCGAACCGAACCGCGAGAAATAGATGCGCATATTGTCTTCAACCGACTGCGCGATCGTCGCTGAACCGGATGCCGGAGCAATGGGTGCTGCGGCACTTTCCGGGTTCTCCACCTGCAATTCCGTCTCCACGATCTCAACCGTGATTTCGTCCTGGGGATAAAGCGCGGTGATGCGACGTACAAAGTTCTCGAGTTCTCGCACATTTCCGGGCCACGGATATTGCTTGAGACGGTCCAGGGCGGAAGCTTCGAACTGTTTTGCCGACAAACCCTCTTTCTCAGTTTCCTTGCTGAAATGCCGCACGAGATCCGGTATGTCCTCTGCCCTGTCGCGCAATGGCGGAAGGCGCAACGGCACAACGTTCAAGCGATAAAAAAGGTCTTCGCGGAAAAGCCCCTGATTGATCGATGTTTTCAGATCCTTGTTGGTGGCTGCGACAATACGCACATCCGTTCGGATCGGTGTTCTCCCGCCGACGGTCGTGTATTCACCCTGCTGAAGAACGCGTAACAGACGTGTCTGTGCATCCATCGGCATGTCGCCGATTTCATCAAGAAACAGAGTGCCGCCTTCCGCTTGTTCAAAACGTCCGCTCGATCGGCTCTGCGCCCCGGTAAAGGCACCCTTCTCGTGGCCGAAAAGTTCCGATTCGATCAGGTCACGAGGGATCGCAGCCATGTTGATGGCAACGAACGGGCCATTGCGCCGTTTGCCGTAGTCATGCAGCGCCTTGGCGACCAGTTCCTTGCCGGTTCCGGACTCGCCGGTAATCATCAATGTCAGGTCCGTTTGCATCAAGCGTGCAAGGACACGGTAGATTTCCTGCATTGCCGCCGAACGGCCCACCAGCGGCATACCCTCGCCAGCGTCATCTTTTGCGGCATTAGAGGTCCGCTTTGGTTCCGAAAGTGCCCGTCCGACAATCGAGATCATTTCGGTGAGGTCGAATGGCTTTGGAAGATACTCGTAAGCCCCACGTTCCGATGCCCGGATAGCGGTCATGAAGGTGTTCTGTGCGCTCATTACGAGGACCGGCAGATCAGGCCTTGCCTTCTTTATGCGCGGCAAAAGGTCGAAGGCATTCTCGTCGGGCATTACGACATCGGTGACCACAAGATCGCCCTCGCCTGCCGCAACCCAACGCCAAAGTGTAGCTGCGTTTGAAGTGATCCGGACATCGTAGCCAGCACGCGAAAGCGCCTGGTTCAAAACGGTCCGGATGGCCGCGTCATCGTCAGCCACCAAAATCGTGGCTTTGCTCATTGTTCAGTCTCCAGTTTCGCCGGCTTCGGCTCTTTCGAGGCCGGCATCAAGATCCGAAACACCGTCTTGCTGGTTTGGCTGTCACATTCGACGATTCCGCCATGGTCACCAACGATCTTGGCAACCAAAGCGAGCCCCAGGCCGGAGCCATTGATCTTTGTGGTGATAAACGGATCGAACAAATGCTGTATGATGTCAGGCGGAACGCCCGGGCCGTTGTCCTGAACGCAGAATTCAAGCGGCAACGAAACGCGCTCGCTGGAGCCGGGCACTGACAGTCGCATACCGGGCCGATAGGCGGTCGTAAGCGTAATCTCGCCTCCCGGCTGATCGCCGATCGCTTCGCTGGCATTCTTGATCAGGTTCAGAAAGACCTGAACCAACTGATCGCGATTGGCAAACACCGGCGGCAAAGACGGATCATAGTTTTCTATAATCTTGTTTCTGTTAGCAAAACCGGCGCGTGCGACAGCTTTGACATGGTCAAGAACAGCATGGATGTTGACCGGCTCGCGGTTGACCGGACGTTCGTCGGAGAAAATCTCCATGCGATCCACGAGCGACACGATCCGGTCGGTTTCCTCGCGGATAAGGCGGGTCAGCGCGCGGTCGTCGTCTGTGACGGATGTCTCCAGCAACTGTGCCGCTCCGCGAATACCGGACAGTGGGTTCTTGATCTCGTGGGCAAGCATCGAGGCAAGTCCGGTGACCGATCTGGCAGCCGCACGATGGGTCAACTGCCGGTCGATCTTGTCCGCCATCGAACGCTCCTGGAACAGGACGACCACTGAGCCCGCTTGTTCGGTGACCGGAGCAACATAAAGGTCCACCAACCGATCACCGCCCAGTTTCGGAGAACTGACATCGACACGATACTCATTAACCGGAGCACGGCGTGCTCGCACCTGTTCGATCAGAGCGAGCAACGGACTTCCGAAGGGAATGTAGGCATCAAGCTTGCGGCGTGAGAGGTGCGCGCGACTGGCGCCAAAAAAGGCTTCCGCCTCGCCATTGGCAAATGTGATGAAACTGTCCTCGTCAACCATGATGACTGGGTGCCGGATGGCATTAAGCACCGCAGATGCAGGCTGATTTGAGTTTTCTGCTATCAATTCGGGATTGCTCATGCGGCCACGCGATCCGTCTTCGACGGTTCTTTTCCGGACAGGAATGCGCGGGTCAAAAGCTCGACGACTTCAGCAGTCTCGTTGCTTGTCATGATCTGAGCTTTCAGATCACCGCAACATTGCGTCACATGCCGCTGCAGATACCAGCCAAGATGTTTACGGAAGTGCCGCAGTCCGATCTCGGCCCCGTGGTGTTCAAGATTCATCGCATAGTGCTCAAGTACGAATTCAAGGATTTCGGTTTGCGTTCGCGGCGCGCTTTTATGACCGGCGAGTTCTCCGACGAGCCACGGCCTGCCTTGGGCAGAACGACCGATCATGACGGCATCCGCGCCGCTTGCCGTCAAAATCGCCTTTACGTCGCTCGCCGTCTCCACATCGCCATTTGCCACCAATGGCACCGAGATTTCTTCACGCACAGCGCGGATCGCCTGCCAGTCTGCCTTGCCCTTATAAAACTGGCTGCGTGTCCGGCCATGAACCGTAATCATCTGCGCGCCGGCACTCTCGGCCCGCGACGCCAACATAGGTGCATTGATCGAACCTTCATCCCATCCAAGCCGCATCTTGACGGTGACCGGCACTTTCACCGCACTGACGGTTGCCTCTATCAATTCAAGTGCATGGTCCGGATTCCGCATCAGTGCAGAACCGGAATAGCCCCCGGTTACCTTCTTGGCCGGGCAACCCATGTTTATGTCAATGACATCTGCGCCGCGTGCCTCGGCAATAATGGCTGCTTCATGCATCCATTTGGCTTCGCACCCGGCAAGTTGGACCACATGTGGACTGATCCCATCCCCTTTCAGCCGTATCCAGGACTCTTTGCGGTTGCAAAGCAGTTCACGGCTGGCAACCATCTCGGTAACCACAAGGCCTGCGCCATAGCGCCACGCAAGCCTGCGAAACGGCAGGTCGCTGATACCTGACATGGGTGCAAGAATTGCACGATTGCGGATTTGTACAGAACCGATATGAAACGAATGTTCGAGCATTATGCTATTGCATCGAAAACGAGCACTGGTAACCAATGCTTACTTTTTAAGCAACCCTTCAAATTATGCAAGTCAAAATGCAAGCAGAATCTCTGGCTAACACCTAAAGCGGCGGCTACAGCAATGCTATTCGACTCTGGTAGACGATGAATAAAAGTGAATTGGAAGAGATCGGCGCTGTGATTGTCGCTGCGGGCAGAGGCGAACGCGCCGGCAGCAATGTACATGGACCCAAGCAATATCGCCGCATCGCAAATCGTGCCGTTCTTGCCCGCACAGTAGAAGCTTTTCTCCAGCATGATCGGATTGGCCCGGTGGCGATCGTCATCCATCGCGATGATCACAAGCGCTTTGCCACCGCCATGGAAGATCTGAATGTTCCGCGCTCATACATCGTTGTCGAAGGAGGCGCGGACAGGCAGGCTTCCGTAAGATACGGTTTGGAAGCGCTTGAGAGCGCTGGTATCGGATCGGTTCTTATCCATGACGGTGTCCGCCCCTTTGTCTCAAGGTCGGTCATCGACCGGATCATCGATGCGTTGGATAGCGGTTCCGATGGCGCATTGCCGGCGCTTGAGGTGGCCGATACGTTGAAAAGGCGCGACAACGAAGGCTTTGTTGAGAAGACCGTGGAGCGCGCAAACCTCTATCGTGCGCAAACTCCACAGGGCTTTGATTTCGAACAGATATTAAATGCACACCGCAGCGCAGCATCGGATGCAATGTTTGCATTCACCGACGATAGTGCCATTGCAGAATGGTCAGAAATGAAGGTGAAGCTGGTGGCCGGAGATCCGGAAAACATCAAACTCACCTTTCCGGAGGATATCGATTTGGCGGATCGTAAACTGAGCTCGGCTATGCATTCTGGTCATTGGCTCCCGGATATACGCACAGGCAATGGCTATGATGTGCATGCCCTTGTGCCGGGAGACGGCGTCATTCTGTGCGGCGTTGAAATTCCGCACGACAGGGCGCTGGCAGGTCATTCCGATGCCGACGTTGCATTGCATGCCATCACAGACGCCTTGCTGGCGACCTGTGGCATGGGCGACATCGGCGATCATTTTCCACCCAGCGACCCGCAGTGGAAGGACGCCGCCTCGTACCTCTTCCTCAAACATGCGGTGGAACTGGTCACGTCAGCAGGTGGTACCATCATGAACGCCGATGTCACTCTGATATGCGAAGCGCCGAAGATCGGCCCTCACAAACAAGCGATGCGCGAGAACCTTGCCCGGATCATCGGAATTGGAATGGACCGCTGTTCGGTCAAGGCAACAACAAATGAAAAAATCGGCTTTGTCGGCCGGCAAGAGGGTATTGCCGCCATCGCGACAGCCACCGTTGCCTATGGAGCGGGCAAGCATGAGTGATATTGCCCATCTGTCAAAAACGCTGGTCGACCAGATGACCCGTTCCGGCCAGATGGTAGCGACGGCTGAATCATGCACCGGCGGTATGATTGCGGCGGCAATTACCGACACGGCGGGATCATCAGCAGTATTGGACCGAGGCTTCGTTACCTATTCCAACGCAGCCAAACAGGACATGATAGGCGTTTCGATCGCCACCCTCGAGGCGCACGGCGCTGTATCTAAGCAAACAGCGATTGAAATGGCCGAAGGCGCCCTCGCCCGCTCGCGCGCGGATATTGCCGTATCCGTAACAGGCGTGGCCGGTCCAGGCGGCGGCACGAGCGAAAAACCCGTCGGGTTGGTGCACATGGCCCTTGCGCGCCGCGGCGGCCAGACAGCGCATAAGGAATTGCAGTTAGGCGACATCGGCCGCGATGCGGTCCGAAGGGCGACGGTAGCAGAAGCGCTGAAACTCCTCGTTGCCGAGGGTACGAACGGCGCCGCGTCCTGAATTCAGATGTGAAGGCCGTGTCCCAGCGCCAGCATGGCCGCCTCCTGGATGCCCTCCCCTTGTGTTGGATGGGCGTGAATAGTGGCTGCAATGTCTTCGAGGCAGGCACCCATTTCCAATGCCAGTGAAAAGCTTGAAGCGAACTCGGATATATTCTTGCCGACAGCTTGGATTCCCAAAACGAGTTCATTGTCCCTGCGCGCGACGACCCGGACAAACCCGGTATCTGCGCCAAGCGTCATCGCACGGCCATTGACCGGCAAAGGAAACTTGCCCACCGTAACATCATAGCCGGCATCGCGCGCCTCATCGGGAGACAGTCCCGCAGAGACCACCTCCGGGTCTGTGAAACAGACCGACGGGATCGCAGCCGGCTCGAAAGCCTGCCGTTTGCCGGCAATCAATTCCGCAACCACTTCGCCCTGGGCCATGGCTCGGTGGGCTAGCATCGGTTCGCCGGTCACATCGCCTATGGCAAAAACGTCGGTCATTGACGTGCGGCACTCTTTATCGATCTCGATGAAGCTGTCCCGCATCGTAAGCTGAAGTTCGCGCAAGCCCCAACCTTCGATACGCGGCCTGCGGCCTACGGCGACGAGAACATTGTCCACATCCAGATGCGATGTCTTTCCGTCGCTATCCGAGATCTCCAACGCGTTGTCATCGTTCCCCATTGCAACAGCATGGGAACTGAGCCGTACATCGATGCCAAGCTTTTTAAGTCTACGACCAACGGTTTCGGCGATTTCCGCGTCATACTGCGGCAGTACTTGCGCGGCAGCCTCGACGACGGTCACCTTGGATCCCATCTTGGCGAACGCAGTACCCAGTTCGAGACCGATGTAACCCGCACCTACCACTGCGAGCTTTTCCGGCAGGGTTTCCAGTTTAAGCGCCTGGGTTGATGAAATGACCTTTCCGCCGAACGGCAGTCCTTCCAATTCAATCGGCTCCGAACCCGGTGCCAGGACAACGTGTTTCGCCTTGATCTGGTATGCCTCTTTTTCAGCAGCCACACTGCAATTCTTGCCGTCGCGCATGCGTGCTTGACCGTTGATCACAGTCACACCTGCCTTGTTCAGTAGCGTTTCCACCCCTTTGTTGAGGCGGGTCACGATCCCGTCCTTCCACTCTACCGCCCCGACCAGATCAAGAACCGGCTCCTTAACCGAGAAACCCGGCGTCTTTCCCTTGGCGGCTTCCAAAGCGTTTTCGAATTCGTCGGCGATATGAATCAGTGCCTTTGACGGTATGCAGCCGACATTCAGACAGGTTCCGCCAAGCTGTTTCTTTTCGACAAGGATTGTATCGAGACCGAGCTGGCCAGCACGGATGGCGCAAACATAGCCGACGGGGCCGCCGCCAATAACGAGAACCTCGCAGGACAGATAATTCATCTACGGCTCCATAAAGAGTGTTGCCGGTGTCTCAAGCAGGCCACGGATGTCTTGGATGAAAGCGGCAGCATCCCAGCCATCGATGATGCGATGATCGAATGATGACGAAAGGTTCATCATCTTGCGCGGTATGAATGCCCCGTCTTGGTAAACCGGCCGCATGGCAATCTTGTTGACACCGACAATCGCCACTTCGGGACTGTTGATAACCGGTGTTGAGACGATGCCGCCCATGCTCCCCAGGCTGGTCAAAGTGATGGTCGATCCGGTGAGTTCTTCCCGCGTGATCGTTCCGTCCCGCGCCGCCTCCGCCAGCCTTTGCGCCTCCGCGGCCAGATCCCAGACGTCCCGCGCCTCGGCGTTGCGAACAACCGCGACCATGAGACCGTTGGATGTCTGAACTGCCATACCGATATGTGCAGCTCCGAATTGGTGTATGGTGCCGGTATCATCTTCGAAATGCGCGCTCAATTTCGGATGCGACCGGAGCGCCTTGACCATGGCCCGCATGACAAATGGCAAGAGCGTAAGCTTCGGCTGATTTTCATCGCGCTTGGTGTTGAGATGCGCGCGCAATTCCTCAAGCTCGGTCATGTCGACCTCTTCCACATAAGTAATGTGCGGAATTCGGCTCTTTGCATCCTGCATGCGTTCGGCAATCTTGCGGCGAAGCCCAATGACCTTTGTTTCCGAAATCGTATTGTTCGGCTGATAGGAAGTGGAAACCGGTTCTGACTTGCCCGCAATATAGCTATCGAGATCTTCGTGCTGGATCCGCCCGGCCGGGCCGGATCCGCGGACATAGACAAGCTCGATACCTGCCTCTCGGGCGCGTTTTCGAATGCTTGGCGAGGCAAGAGGCCTTTCTCCTTCGGGCCTTGGAGGAGCACTTGTGTGCCGCACGGACCGCGACCTGCCCTGTGCGGCGGTCGGTTCTGGCGTGTCAGGCACCGGCTGAGGCGCCTCGGTTGGATGCGGCACTCTGGGATCTGCTTCCGATTCCTTGGATTCCTCAGCCTTGGCCTCCAGCGGCTTTGCGGTTGCGTCTGCCTGCCCCGCTCCATCCACTTCAATGGTCACGATTGTCGAGCCCACGGCGGTCATAGCGCCGATCTCTCCGTCAAGTGAAACGATCTTTCCGTCAACAGGCGACGGTATCTCCACCGTTGCCTTGTCGGTCATCACTGCGGCAAGCACATCGTCCTCGCGCACCAGATCGCCCACGCTGACATTCCACTCGACAATCTCGGCTTCCGTTATGCCCTCGCCGACATCCGGCATCTTGATTGTGTGAACGCCCATCAAGCGGCCTCCAGAAGGTCCTTCAATGCCCGGCCCACGCGCGCCGGGCCCGGGAAATACTGCCATTCCTGCGCATGCGGATAAGGTGTGTCCCAGCCGGTTACCCGTTCGATCGGCGCCTCCAGGCTGTAAAAGCAATGCTCCTGGATCTGTGCTGAAAGCTCCGCGCCAAAGCCCGAAGTCAGCGTCGCTTCATGCAAAACCATACACCGACCCGTTTTTCGGACCGAGGCCGCAATCGTCCCGATATCCAAAGGCATCAGTGTGCGCAAATCGATAATCTCCGCATCGATGCCGGTTTCCTGTACGGCCGTTTCGGCAACAAAACACATTGTCCCATAGGTGACGATACTCACGTCCCTGCCCTCACGTCGGATCGCAGCCTCGCCGATAGGCAATGCGTAGTAGTCTTCAGGTACGTTGCCTGACGGGTGGGTTGTCCAGTTTTGAGCCGGCCGGTCATGATGGCCGTCAAAGGGCCCGTTGTAGAGCCGCTTCGGCTCCAGAAAGATGATCGGGTCATCATCCTCAATAGCTGCAATCAAGAGACCCTTGGCGTCGTATGGCGTCGACGGCATGATTGTCTTCAGGCCGGACACATGGGTAAACAGCGCCTCCGGACTCTGGCTGTGGGTCTGACCGCCGAAAATACCGCCGCCTACCGGGCTGCGGATGGTGATCGGCACAGTAAAATCGCCGGCCGAACGGTAGCGGATCCGGGCCGCTTCGGAAACGATCTGATCGTAAGCCGGATATATATAGTCGGCGAACTGTACTTCGATACACGGCCTCAAGCCGTAAACGGCCATGCCGATGCCGGCGCCGACGATGCCGCTCTCGTTGATCGGACTGTCGAAAACCCGCGACGACCCGTACTTCTTCTGCAAACCTGCGGTGCAGCGAAAGACGCCGCCAAAGTAGCCCACATCCTCTCCGAACACGACAACGTCCTCATCGCGGTCCATCATCACGTCCATGGCGCTGCGGATGGCTTCTATCATGGTCATTTGAACCACGGTTTACACCCCCATCTTCTGACGTTGGGCGAGCAGATGCGGCGGCATTTCCTTGTACACGTCTTCAAAGATATCGCGGGCGCTGGAGCCGCCACCCATCACCCCGTAGGATTCTGCTTCTTTCGCGGAAACCCGCATTTCCTCGTCGAACTCGGCCTCGGCCTGGAGATGTCTTTCCTCCGACCACAAACCGGACTTTATGAGATAGTTTTTGAACCGCAGGATCGGGTCGCCAAGCGGCCAGGCTTCCGATTCCTCGCGCGGCCTGTAGCGGCTCGGATCGTCCGATGTCGAGTGTGGAGCAACCCGGTAGGTAACCCATTCAATCAGGGTTGGACCAAGGTTGCGCCTCGCCCGTTCAATCGCCCACTTCGATACGGCGTGAACAGCCATGAAATCATTGCCGTCGGCCCGCAGCGAAGGAATCCCGTATCCGAGTGCCCTCTCCGCAAACGTGGCACGGTCGCCGCCCGCTATGCCTTGAAAGGACGATATGGCCCATTGATTGTTGACAATATTGAGTACCACGGGCGGCTGGTAGACAGAGGCGTTCACGAGTGCTGCATGAAAGTCGCTCTCGGCCGTTGATCCGTCGCCAATCCATGCCGATGCGATCTTCGTGTCACCCTTGATTGCAGAAGCCATAGCCCATCCGACCGCATGGATGTACTGGGTTCCGAGATTGCCCGATATGGTGAAAAAGCCGTGCTTCTTTGACGAATAAAGAACAGGGAGTTGGCGACCTCGAAGGGGATCACGCGAATTCGACAGAATCTGGCAAATCATGTCGACCAAGGGATAATCCTGTGAAAGAAGTAAGCCCTGCTGGCGGTAGGTCGGAAAATTCATATCACCCGGCGCAAGCGAGAGCTGGTGTGCAACAGCGATCGCCTCTTCGCCAGTGCATTTCATGTAGAATGATGTTTTCCCCTGACGCTGAAGCGTCATCATCCGTTCATCAAAAGCGCGCGTGCGCATCATCGACCGCAATCCATGCAGAACAAGATCCTTGTCGATCTCTTCTGCCCATGGACCGACCGCTTCGGCGTCGCGGTTGAGAACACGGATCATGGTCGTTGCCAAATCCTTGATGTCATGTGGATCGGCGTCGATCGGAGGCTTTCTGACGGTGCCTGCCTTGAGAACTTCAAAATCTGAAAAGTCTGGCGCGTCACCGGGCCGAAAAGGCGGTTCGGGCACTCTGAAGGAAAGCGGGGCGTAGTCATTCATGGGTGTTTCGCTTTCTGGTCGGCGAAACTGGTGCTCCGCGACCGGCAATTACGACAACAATGCTGACCTATAAATTGCGCCGGATCAGCCTTCCCGACAATAGTGCCTTTGCAATTGGATTGTATATGGCGTTGCCCTTGGATGGGATTGGCAATCGTTTCGCAAACGAGGTGTAAATTGTACGATTATTGCTGTGGATCCATCAAACTAGACCTCGCGGCGGACAATTTTCGCTACGTTTGGCGATAAATCGAGTCGGCCCGTCGTTCAAATGCCTCTGCGAAAGTCCTGAACGCACGGTCGAACATGGTGCCCATCAGAGCGCCCAGCATCCGGCTTTTGAATTCGTAATCGATATGGAACAGGACGTTGCAGCCGCCGGCGTCAACCGGCTCGAAACCCCATCGATTGTTCAAATAGCGAAACGGACCATCAAGATACTTGACATCGATAACCACGTCTTCCGGGCTCAAAAGAACCTGGCTGGTAAAGGTTTCCCGGATGGCCTTGTAACCGACAGTCATGTCCGCAACGAGAAGTGTGCGCGTGCCACGCTCTTTCCGTGACCGCACTTTCAGGGCATCGCACAGCGGTAAGAATTCAGGATATTTTTCAACATCGGCCACCAGTTCGAACATGTGCTCGGCCGAGTGGTTTACATGTCTCGTGGTATCGAATTTGGGCATTAGAGCGGGATGAGGCGCATCACATGGGTTTACCCGATCGTGCTGCGCGCGCTGCCTGTAATTTGGCAAAATCATCGCCGGCATGATGGGAAGATCGAGTCAGCGGACTTGCCGACACCATGAGAAAACCCTTTGTGTAGGCAATCGTCTCATAGGATTTGAACTCGTCCGGCGTGACGAATTTCTCCACCTTGTGGTGCTTCCTCGTGGGCTGCAGATACTGCCCGATCGTCAGGAAATCGACATCGGCGACCCGCAAATCGTCCATCAATTGAAGAACCTCGTTCCGCGTTTCGCCAAGTCCAACCATGATGCCGGACTTTGTAAACATGTTCGCATCGAGTTCTTTCACCCGCTGCAAAAGCCTGATCGAGTGGAAATACCGCGCCCCCGGGCGGACTGTCAGATACTTCGACGCGACCGTTTCCAGATTGTGGTTGAACACATCCGGCCTCGCGCTGACAATCCGTTCAAGCGCACCGTCCTTGCGAAGAAAATCCGGCGTCAGTATTTCGATCGTCGTCGTGGGTGAAGCTTCGCGGATTGCGCGGATTGTATCGATGAAATGCTGGGCACCGCCATCATCGAGGTCGTCGCGATCGACCGATGTAATGACGACATGTTTCAGTCCCATCTGGGACACGGCTTTGGCGACATTCTCCGGTTCGTTCGGGTCGAGCGCCGTCGGACGACCGGTTGATACGTTGCAGAACGCGCAGGCGCGTGTGCATATCTCTCCCATGATCATGAAACTTGCATGCTTCTGCTGCCAGCAACTGCCTATGTTCGGGCAACCGGCTTCTTCGCACACGGTTACGAGATTGTTGGATTTGACGATCTCGCGGGTTTCCAGATAGCCCTTGGACGTTGGCGCCTTTACCCGAATCCAATCGGGTTTGCGCGCAACTTCGTTGTCCGGCCGGTGGGCTTTTTCCGGATGTCGGACGCGCCTTTGCACCTGAGAGACCGTATCAACAACTGTGACCATGGGATAAAACCTCTACAATCGGGGGGTCAGCGCCCCGCCAGCAGCGAAAACAACCACAACACGATAATGGCGCCCACTGTGGCAACAATCAAAGATCCGACGAACCCGCCATAGACGATACCGACCTGTTGCGCCAGGAAACCTCCGACATAGGCCCCGATCACGCCTACAACAAGGTTCTTGATCAGCCCGTGGTTCCGCTTCATCACTTTTTCGGCGATGAAACCCGCAATCAGCCCGATTATCAGAAACAGTATCCAGCCCATATCCGCACCCTCCGTTTTGAATCACCCGTCAAGCATTCAATGCCCGGCCGTAGGCGTCAAGCACGCTTTCCTTCATCATCTCAGACAGTGTCGGATGCGGGAAAACCGTGTGCATGAGTTCTTCCTCGGTGGTCTCCAGGTTCATTGCCACGACGAAACCCTGTATCAATTCCGTCACCTCCGCTCCCACCATGTGCGCACCCAGCAATTCACCGGTGTTCTGGTCGAAAATGGTCTTGACCAACCCCTTGTCTTCGCCGAGCGCAATCGCCTTTCCATTGGCGCTGAACTGAAAGCGGCCGACACGGATATCATGGCCGGCTTCCTTGGCCTTGGCTTCTGTAAGTCCGACGCTGGCGACCTGCGGGTCGCAATAGGTACAGCCCGGTATCTTGTTCTTGTCGGTCGGATGAACGCCCGGAACGCCCGCGATCTTCTCGATACACACGACACCTTCGTGCTCGGCCTTGTGCGCCAGCATGGGTGGCCCTGCAACATCGCCGATGGCGTAGATCCCCTCGACATTCGTCTTGCCGTATCCATCGATGACGATACAGCCCCTGTCCGTTGCCACACCCAGGTCCTCAAGACCCAGATTTTCGATATTGCCTTGAACACCAACTGCTGAAATCAGCCGATCTGCTGCGATTGCCTGCGTCTTGCCGTCTTTCGTCTCGACATGGGCCGTGACAGTGTTTGCTGTTTTCTCGACCTTCGAGACCTTTGCGTCGGTAATGATCCTGATACCTGCTTTCTCCAATGCCTTTCGGGCAAGGCCTGATATCTCTTCGTCTTCCACCGGCATGATTGTCGGCAGCATCTCGACAACCGTGACATCCACGCCCATTGAATTGTAAAAGCTCGCAAACTCGATCCCGATTGCGCCGGAGCCCATCACCAGGATCGAATTCGGTTGCTGTTCCGGCACCATTGCCTCGAAATAGGTCCAGATCAGCTTGCTATCCGGTTCAATACCCGGGATCACACGCGGACGGGCACCGGTCGCGACGATGATATGCCGCGCTGAATAGGTGCCCTCCCCAAGCGTATTCTTAGGTGCAGGATGTTGCGGTTCCATCGGTTTTTTAGTCGGCTTGCCAACAACGATTTCAGCCAGCATGTTGCCCTTTGCCGCCTTTGTAAGCTTCGCCTCACCCCAAATCACATCCACCTTGTTTTTCTTCATCAGGAAGCCGACGCCGCCGTTCAAGCGCCCGGAAACGCCGCGCGAACGCTGCACGACGGCATGCATGTCCGCGGTCACCTTGCCCTCAAGCTTTAAGCCGTAGTCTTTGGCATGTTCAGCAAAATGAAGGATTTCAGCCGATCGCAAGAGCGCTTTGGTTGGAATGCAACCCCAGTTGAGGCAAATGCCGCCAAGATGCTCGCGCTCGACGATGGCGGTTTTCAGTCCAAGCTGCGCAGCGCGCACGGCTGTAACATAGCCGCCGGGGCCGGAACCGATGATGATGACATCGTAGGTATTGGACACGCTTTGTCTCCTGATGAAGCGGCATTGCAGACGCCGCAGTCTTTGGTGATTTTCCCGGTAGCCGCCAGTACGCTGTTTGCCGGCTCTTTATGCACCCGTCAGCTGTTGCGAAGGGCAAACCCCGTCATCAGCAACATCACGCCGTTGAAGATCAGCTCGACCCCGAGGAAGATCCCGAGAACCGTAACGGCGGCCCAGGCGAAGTTGGAGAAGATCAGGACGGCGAGAATGATCGAAAATATCCCCGATATCAGAACCCAGAACCACCCCGATGCGGGCCGCATCGAGAAAGAAAAGGCAATCTTCGCGCCCCCGAGGAAAATAAGCAACACGCCCACAACCACCGTAAGCGACACGATACCCGCCATCGGGTTTCCAACCAGCATAATGCCGACAATCAATCCGAGAATACCAAGCCCGATGGTCCACAGGAATCCGTCTGAACCGCGTTGGGAAAACCCTTGGAAGATCTGCGCGATTCCGATCAGCATAAACATGAAGCCGGCAATGTAATCGACCGTTATTGTCGCTGCGAATGGATTGGCAAAACACAGGAAACCGCCGATCAATGAGACAATGCCGATCGCAATCAGCCAGCCCCAGGAACCCTTGAGCTTCTCAAGCGCTTCCTCGATTTCCTTCTTGTCAAACTGTTCTGTCATCGCCGCTTCCTCTGTTTCACGAGCCTGTTTCTAGACGAGCATGCGCATTGGATTTTCAATATATCCCTTGAACGCTGCAAGCAGTTCGGCGCCGAGGGCACCATCGACAGCGCGATGGTCCGTTGAAAGAGTGACGCTCATAAGGGTCGCAACGGCCAGGGCGCCGTCTTTCACGACCGGTCTTTGTTCTCCCGCGCCGACGGCCAGGATCGTGGCATGCGGCGGATTGATGACGGCAGCGAATTCCTTGATGCCGAACATACCGAGATTCGAAACCGCAGTCGTGCCGCCCTGGTACTCCTGCGGTTGCAACTTGCGTTCGCGGGCACGGCTGGCCATATCTTTCATCTCATTCGATATGACCGACAATGGTTTCAATTCCGCTTGCCGGACAATCGGCGTAATCAGGCCGCCCGGGATGGAAACCGCAACGCCGACGTCGGCGTGCTTGTGAATCACCATATTGGCGTCCGTCCAGGAGGCGTTGGCCTGCGGAACGTCCTTGAGCGCCAGTGCCATGGCCTTGATGATGAGGTCATTGACCGAAAGCTTATAAGCCGGCTTATCGCCATGTATTGGTGCCGCCTCATTTAATTCCTTCCGCAGGGCGAGCAATGCATCCAGCTCGCATTCCACCGTCAGGTAGAAATGTGGCACCGTCTGTTTCGATTCCACCAGCCGTTTTGCAATGGTTTTGCGCATACCGTCATGCGGCACCAGCTCATAGGACCCTTCTTCGAACAGTTTGAGGATCTGTTCATCCGTCGGAGCTGTTGGTGCCGGAGCGACAGCGGGCGCTTGTGCCGGCGCTGGTGCTGTCTTGCCTGTGCCCGCCGCAATGGCGGCATCGACGTCACGACGGATCACCCGGCCATGCGGTCCGGATCCGCTGATGGTGCCGATATCTAGTCCGGCTTCTGCAGCCAGCCTGCGCGCGAGCGGCGACGAAAAAACGCGTCCGCCTTGCGACTGCGGCGCGGCAGGCGCCGGAGGCGATGCTGCGGCTGCAGCCGGTGCTGGATCCGATCCGTTCGGCACAGGCGCCTTGGCCGCCGGCGCCGGGGGTTCTTCGGCGGTCGGAGAAGGAGCCGCGCTTGCCGCGTCAGGTATGGCGTTTGCTGCAGCTGACACGTCTTCTCCGTCTTCTGCCAAAATGGCTATTGGCGCGTTGACCTTGACCCCTTCCGTTCCCTCCGGCACGAGGATCTTTGCAACCACCCCTTCGTCTACGGCTTCGACTTCCATGGTTGCCTTGTCGGTTTCAATCTCGGCAATGACATCCCCGGACGAAACGCTGTCGCCTTCTTTTACCAGCCACTTTGCGAGGTTTCCCTCCTCCATCGTCGGGGAGAGCGCCGGCATTGTGATGTTAATTGGCATCCAGGCACCCTCCCTCAGGCTGTATATGTGACGGCTTTGACCGCATCGACAACCTCGGTCACATCCGGCAATGCCAACTTCTCAAGGTTGGCCGCGTAAGGCATCGGCACGTCCTTGCCTGCAATCGTCATGATCGGAGCATCGAGATAGTCGAACGCGGACTGCATCACGCGGGTTGCGATTTCCGTACCCACGGAGTTTTGCGGAAAGCCCTCCTCGACCGTCACGAGGCGGCCGGTCTTTTTCACCGACTCGATGACCGTCGATAGATCCATCGGGCGGATCGTGCGAAGATCGATAACTTCAGGCTCAATGCCCAAGGCAGACAACTCTTCAAGAGCTTTCTCGACATAGGTCATGCCGATGCCGAATGATACGATCGTCACGTCATTGCCGGAGCGGTGCAGGCGCGCCTTGCCAATCGGCAGAACGAAATCGTCCAGTTTCGGAACATCGAATGTATGTCCGTAAAGGATCTCGTTTTCGAGAAAGATGACAGGGTTTGGATCGCGAATAGCCGCTTTTAGAAGACCCTTTGCATCGGATGCGTTGTAAGGCATTA
Source organism: Pseudomonadota bacterium (assembly GCA_039025395.1). Taxonomy (GTDB): domain Bacteria; phylum Pseudomonadota; class Alphaproteobacteria; order Rhizobiales; family Rhizobiaceae; genus Hoeflea_A. The sequence goes on along the minus strand of JBCCOK010000014.1, from coordinate 42,214 downwards.
CAACCTTGAGTCCCGGCACGTGGCTGTACCATGCCGCATAACACTGTGAGTGCTGCGCTGCGACGCGTGCCGCTGCACCGTTCGGTCCGCGAAACACAACGGGCGCCGCCATCTGGCCGCCGGACATGTAATGGGTCTTGGCTGCTGAATTGATGATCTGGTCGATCGCCTGCATGGCGAAGTTGAAAGTCATGAATTCCACGATCGGTTTCAGCCCCGCCATGGCGGCGCCGACACCGACACCGGCAAAACCGTGCTCCGTAATCGGCGTATCGACGACCCGCCGCGCGCCGAATTCGTCAAGCAATCCCTGGGTGACCTTATAGGCCCCCTGATACTCGGCGACCTCCTCGCCCATGACGAAAACATCTCCGTCTGCACGCATCTCTTCCGCCATCGCGTCGCGTAACGCCTCACGCACGGTGGTTGCGACCATCTCGGTTCCGGATGGAATATCCGGATCGGAGGCAATAGCGGCGGCCGGCGGCGGTGCGGCTATTGCTGGAGCAGCCGGTACCGGCGCCGGTTGATCGGCTGCTGGCTTCGGCATAGCCGCCGGCTTTTCCGTCCCGATATCATCCGTTGACTCGCCATCCCCCAGAATAACCGCAATGACGGCATTGACCTTCACGCCTTCGCTTCCTTCCGGAACAACGATCTTGCCGATCGTCCCCTCGTCAACGGCCTCAACCTCCATCGTCGCCTTGTCGGTTTCGATTTCTGCGATTACGTCGCCGGACGTCACCGCGTCGCCCTCTTTCTTGAGCCACTTCGCGAGCGTGCCTTCTTCCATCGTAGGCGAAAGGGCCGGCATAAGTATGTCGATTGGCATTGTCCCTACCCCGCCCTAAAGGATCACGTCCGTATAGAGTTCCGACGGGTCGGGCTCCGGATCGGTCTGTGCGAATTCGGCGCTATCTGCGACGATGTCGCGCACGCCTTTGTCTATGGCCTTGAGTTCGTCTTCTGTTGCCCAACCCTTTTCAAGCAGACGTGCCTTGACCTGCTCGATGGGGTCATGCTCCGAACGCATTTTTTGCACTTCGTCTTTCGTCCGGTACTTCGCCGGATCCGACATTGAATGCCCGCGATAGCGATAGGTGAGCATTTCCAGAATGATCGGTCCCTTTCCGGCTCGTGAAAATGCAAGCGCTTCGTCCGCGGCAGCCTTCACTGCGCGTACGTCCATGCCATCTACCTTCATACCCGGAATGTTGAACGAGACGCCGCGCTGCGAAAAATCCGTCTGCGCCGATGCACGCGACACCGCGGTACCCATCGCGTAACGATTGTTTTCGACCACGTAAACGACAGGCAACTGCCAAAGCTCGGCCATGTTGAAGCTCTCATAAACCTGTCCCTGGTTGGCGGCTCCGTCTCCGTAAAACGCAATGCTGACGAAATTGTTGTCACGATACCGGTTGGCAAACGCAATCCCTGTTCCCAGCGGCACTTGCGCACCGACGATTCCGTGTCCTCCGAAGAAATTCTTCTCTCGGGAGAACATGTGCATGGATCCGCCCTTGCCGCGTGAGTAGCCGCTGCGGCGGCCGGTCAGTTCCGCCATAACGCCACGTGGATCCATGCCTGCGGCGATCATATGGCCATGGTCGCGATAACCCGTGATGAGTTGATCGCCTTCCTGCATGGCCATCTGAATACCGGTTATTACCGCTTCCTGCCCTATGTAGAGATGGCAGAATCCGCCAATGAACCCCATCCCATAGAGCTGGCCGGCTTTTTCCTCGAAACGGCGGATCAGCAGCATCTCGCGATAAACGAAGAGTTCCTGTTCCTTATCGAATTCCGCAATATGACCGCCCATCGGCGCCTTGGCTGACTTGGTCGTTTTTGTCCGGGTCGATTTACTGGTACTCGTACGCCGGCTGTTTGGTGCTGCACCCTTGCGCGCCGCCATGGAGTCCTCCCTGCTGATTGCTGACCGTCACCTTACGGAATTGGCCGGACGCCAGCAAGACCATTATTGCATATCTATTATGAATACTAAATAATTGGTATCATTCAATATTATTGATATTAACTTGGATTGAGTTAATTCACTCGAAATCAAAGATGACGATCTCGTTGGGCCGCGACAGACTAAGGGCCTCACGGGCGCGTTCGTCGAGCATATCGCGCACCACCGGGCCATGGGAAGGCAAGAGGCTGATCTTTCTTTCGAGGAATTCACGCTGCTTAGTCAGCGCTGCCAGCTCACGCTCCAGACTTGCCTTTCTTGTATCAAAGTCCTGCAAAGCCTGCATGCCACGACCACCATTAACCGCGTGATAACCAAAGTAGCTGATGAAGGCGATCGCAATTGCCGGCACGATGAGTTGGCTGCTTTTGCGGTTTTTTTTCTGCCGTGTCGACATCTGTTACGCACTACCAAAAAACGCGACGGTGGTTGGGCATGAACAGACAGTATCAACCAATGCCCGCGGGACTATGATAGTGCAGCAACATGTTTAATAACGTGTTAGCAGTGCGGAGCAGAAGCTACCCACTGCATTCCCGCCAAGTCTTTGAGCGGTTGAGGGAATTCCGCTGGTAGGCCGTTGCTTCAAATCGACACAAGTTACCTGTCAGGTACGCAGAATTCCGAGGCCCGCATAGCTTGCCTGTGTATTGAGCTCTTCCTCGATCCGGATAAGCTGGTTGTATTTCGCCAGCCGGTCGGAACGCGCCAACGAGCCCGTCTTGATTTGACCGCAACCCGTCGCGACCGCCAGATCGGCTATGGTAGAGTCCTCGGTTTCGCCCGAACGATGCGACATGACTGCGCTGTAGTTTGCCTTATGTGCGGTCTCGACGGCATCAAGGGTTTCGCTCAGCGTGCCGATCTGATTGACCTTGACGAGAATGGAATTGGCCACACCCATCTTGATGCCGTCGCGAAGGCGTGCCGAATTGGTGACAAACAAATCATCACCGACAAGCTGGCAGCGCCCTCCAACACGATCGGTCAGTTCCTTCCAACCGTCCCAATCGTCCTCAGCCATTCCGTCTTCGACCGAGATGATCGGATATTGGTCGACAAGCTGTTCGAGGTAGCCTGCCATCGCCTCCGGATCCAAGCTGCGCCCTTCGCCTTCAAGTAAATACTTGCCGTCCTTGAAGAACTCGGTGGATGCACAGTCGAGAGCGATGAAGATGTCCTCGCCCGCATTGTACCCAGCCTTTCCGATGGAATTTATGATGAAATCCAACGCCGCCGGGGCGCTTTCAAGGTCAGGCGCAAAACCGCCCTCGTCGCCGACATTGGTATTGTGCCCCTTCGCGGAAAGCTCCTTTTTCAACGTGTGGAAAACCTCGGCACCCATGCGCACCGCCTCGCGAAACGAAGGAGCTCCGACTGGCATGATCATGAATTCCTGAAAATCGATCGGATTATCAGCGTGTTCGCCGCCATTGATAATGTTCATCATCGGAACGGGCAGCAGATGTGCGTGTGCGCCCCCAACGTAACGGTAAAGCGGCAGGCCGCTCGCTTCTGCAGCCGCCTTGGCGACCGCCAGCGAAACACCAAGAATGGCATTTGCGCCCAGGTTGGACTTGTTCGGGGTCCCGTCCAGCGCAATCATTGTATTGTCAATCGCAATCTGGCTTGTCCCGTCAAAGCCAACCAGGGCCTCGAGAATGGGGCCGTTTACAGCGTCAACAGCCTTCTGGACACCTTTTCCCAGATAACGCGCATCGCCGTCGCGCAATTCGACAGCTTCATGCGCCCCGGTCGACGCGCCCGAGGGCACGGCCGCTCGGCCGAAGGCGCCGTCCTCAAGAAGGACGTCAACCTCCACAGTTGGGTTGCCGCGGCTGTCGAGGATTTCGCGACCGGAAATATCGACGATAGCATTCATGATAAAGATCCTTTTGGTGGGGGCTGACAGGTCTTGCTGACGTTGTAGGCAACCAGCAGGAAAACGCAACGGCGAAGCGGCTGAGACGCTGTTCTGTCACGTGATCAGACTTGTTCGAAGGCGAAGAAGGCTCCTCGCCCGGGTTCATGCGCAACAATCAGCCGGCCACCGATATGCGCATATGCGATCTCTGAACCTTTGAACCTTGTCTCGAGGCTGGTCAAATCGTCAACGCCGATAACGATACCCCGCAATCGCAAACCGCGCGGCTCGCTTTCGTATTCAAATCCGAAAAAACCGCGCATACCGTCTGCATTCAAGGCAACAATCTCCGCATTTGCCGACTTGAGATTAACGCCGAAGGAATGGGCATGAACGTCCCGTTGTCCGACGACCTGTTGCAACAGGTACTGGAAATCACTGGGATTCTGCTCGGACAAAACGACCTGTCGGATCCCGAGTGCACCATTGCCATGGCTTTCCAGTGCGGTCCGGTCCACCTGGGGCGGATTTTTTCTCTGGCAGGTAAAGAAGAAAAGGTCCGGCGCACGCAAATCGGCAGCAAATGCAAGCTCGAAACTGGCGATAGCTTTCTCGCCTTCCGGCGTTTCGAATGGTCGCGAAAATTCGAGATTATCTCCAGCACTGATCCCAGCACGGCGAAATGACGCGCGATCCCCGGTAGCATCCCCGGTCCCCATGACGAGAGCAGAGAAGCCCTCTTCTCCGTTCCTGAACCTGTAGGCCTGATCGCGCATGACGAACACATTGCCCTCAAGCGCCGCCTCCTCGCACATTTCTCTTTGTGCAATTGCCAGAGGCTCAAGATAGGTTCCATCTGAGAAGTAGACACACGCATTCTTTGTGCCGAAAGGATGTTGTGCTTCTGGCGCAACGGTAAAGCCCAGTTTTGAAAACCGGTCTCGCGCATCCAGCAGATCCGCTGTTGGCAACACGACGTGGTCTAACCGACGTGCTTCGTTCAATTCACTACCCTCCGCCGGAGCATTAACAACAGCAAGAATACAGATCCATATTGCACAAGTTCATTTTTCTGGGCCGGTTTCTCTGGATCTCGCGAAACGCGATGTTTTCCGGCGACCGTTGCTTACATTGCCCCGTTGGCTTCTCCAGCCCTTTGTACCGCATATTTGCATTGGGCAACCATTTCAGCTTCGAAGCGTTTCTGGAGCTTTGGATCAGGCTCCAGCAGCACTACGTCGGTGAGCACAGCCAAAATGCTGACAACGGTCCTTTGCGTAACGAACATCTGCGAAGCGTTGAGGTCAGGACAATGCAACAAGATGCAGGCGCGAATGATATCACCGGCAAACTCTTCAACGACCGCTTCGTTGACACCAGGCGGTTTGTTGAGAACCGAAAACTTGAGCAACGGCAAGTAGCCGGGCTCTGCACGGGCACTCTTCAAGTATATGTGGATCAGTTGTTTAATGGGATCTTGAGCCGGCTCGGCCAGGACGTTGACGGATTCCTTGTAAAGGCGTTCCGCCAGCCGTTCAAACATTCGCATTTCGGCGGCAAGGAGCAATTCGGTCCGATTGCCGAAGTACTGATAGATTGTGCCCACGGCAATTCCGGTCATTGCCGCTATATTGGTGGTTGTCAGGCCCTTCAGTCCCGTTTCGATCGCAAGCTCCTCTACCGTGTCTAGGATGCTATCGACCTTCTGCTTGGAGCGCGTTTGCTGCGGCTTTCGCCGCATTTCAAAATTCATGTTCGAATACCCACTGAAAAAACCGACGGTAAAACAAAAGATTCCGCACAACATGAATCAATTTCATGTTAATTGAAAACTGGAACAACCCGTGGTACGTAATTGTTGGCCGCTTGACAACATTAGGCTGAGTAAATGTTGATACGCTACTTGAAGGAGTGGCATCGTCAACATGGAGAGAGGAACACAAGGCTTTTCGATGGGCTTTCGCCAGACAGTGTAATGTTACAGTTGGTCAGTTGCTGAGGCAGAACCGCGCAGAAAAGGGTGGTAATTGGCCGGGGGCGGCTTTTACTCCCTTCGCGGTTCAGACGAGGCGCGACTGCGCAATGGCAGCTTCAATAAACGATGCAAAAAGTGGATGCGGAGACAGCGGCCTTGACTTGAGCTCAGGATGATATTGTACGCCGATAAACCACGGGTGATCCTTATATTCTATGGTCTCTGGCAACACGCCGTCCGGCGATAATCCTGAAAAAATAAGGCCGTGTTCTCCAAGCATATCGACATATTCACTGTTGACCTCATAGCGGTGCCGGTGCCGCTCAGATATCTCCTGCGTTCCATAAATTTCGGCAATACGCGTTCCTTCCTTGAGTAATGCCCGGTATGCGCCGAGACGCATCGTGCCCCCAAGGTCGCCTGCTTCAGAACGCTGCTCCAACATGTTGCCTTTCAGCCATTCCGTCATAAGGCCAACGATAGGTTCGGAGGTCTCGCCAAACTCAGTCGACGAAGCGTTTTCCAGTCCTGCCAGCGAGCGCGCTGCCTCAATCACCGCCATCTGCATGCCGAAACAAATGCCGAAATAAGGCACCTTGCGCTCGCGCGCGAAGCGGGCCGCTTGGATTTTGCCCTCAGCGCCGCGTTCCCCAAATCCTCCGGGCACAAGTATGCCATCCGCTTTTTCAAGCCAAAGAGCCGGTTTTTCCCTCTCGAAGATTTCCGACTCGACCCAGTCGAGATTGACCTTTACGCGGTTTGCAATTCCGCCGTGGTGTAGCGCCTCGATCAAGGACTTATAGGCGTCCTTCAGCCCGGTATACTTGCCAACGATAGCAATGGTGACTTCACCTTCCGGCGTGCGGATACGTTCGGCAACCTGTTGCCATGGCTCCATGCGTGGCGCCGGCGCCGGGTCGATACCGAAAGCTGCCAGCACTTCATCGTCCAGTCCTTCTCGATGATACGATATTGGCACGTCATAGATATTGTCGACGTCAAGCGCTTGAATAACAGCTGAAGAACGCACATTGCAGAACAGCGACAACTTCCGCCGTTCTTCCTCCGGGATTTCCCTGTCGGCGCGCACCAGAAGAATATCCGGCGCTATACCGATCGCCTGCAATTCCTTGACCGAATGCTGGGTCGGTTTGGTTTTGAGCTCGCCCGCGGCAGGAATCCAGGGCATCAGTGTCAGGTGTATATAGATGGCGTTGCCGCGCGGAAGGTCGTTTCCAAGCTGGCGGATCGCCTCAAGAAAAGGCATCGCTTCGATGTCGCCGACCGTACCGCCGATCTCGCAGAGGACGAAATCATAATCCTCGTTGCCGTCCAGCACGAAATCCTTGATCTCGTTGGTAACGTGCGGAATCACCTGAACCGTTGCGCCAAGATAGTCGCCGCGCCGTTCCTTATCGATGATGTGCTTGTAGATCCGACCGGTGGTTATATTGTCAGCCTGTACGGCTGAGCGTCCCGTAAAGCGCTCGTAATGGCCGAGATCGAGGTCCGTTTCAGCGCCGTCATCGGTCACGAAAACCTCGCCATGCTGATATGGGCTCATCGTGCCGGGGTCAACATTGAGGTAGGGATCCAATTTCCGAATCCGGACACTGTATCCACGCGCCTGAAGCAGTGCGCCAAGTGCCGCAGCTGCTATACCTTTGCCCAAAGAGGAGACCACGCCGCCGGTGATGAAGACATATCGCGCCATGGGAATTATCCGTTACCGCGTCGCGACTGATTCCACCAGCCCCAAAAAACCCGTTGCGGCCGTTTTTTTGTCATTCCCGCTCCCCCATGCACCGGTTTCCGGTCGATCTTTCAACAAAAAACGGCGGCATCGATGCCACCGTTTTCCACTAGAAGTTCGTTGATTTTCTACTGGCTACCCGGAATATCGCTTTCGCTTTCTCCGGATGTTGAAGGTGCCGGGATATCACCGGCGCCAGTTCCCTCTTCCGAACCGGTAACAGGCCCACCAAGCTGATCAAGAACAGATGGCCCGGACCCCGGCACCGATTGTTCTATTCGGTCAAGAATATCCGTTGGACTTGTCTCGTATCTTGCATAAATGCCGAGCGCGATGGACGTTGCGAAGAACGCAGCGGCGAGAAAACCTGTCGTCCTGCTCAGCGCATCGGAAGCACCGCGCGCTGACATCATTCCGCCCGATCCGCCGCCGATCCCAAGGGCACCGCCTTCAGACCGCTGCAGCAAGACAACGCCGACCAGCGCTACGACGATCATAAGATGGATAACGATCAAAACCGTCTGCATTAAATTTCATTCCTGCCGTCAAGGCGACTTTACGAATTCGCGGCTGTGTACACGAGGCCGCATTTGTTTCCAACCCCCGAGCCGTGTTTAGGCGGCAATGGTGACATCATTGTGTACGCTACTGCTGCCTGTACACTTCACAGATGGCGAGAAAGTCCGCCGCTTTCAAGCTTGCGCCCCCAACAAGTGCACCATCGACATTGTGCACAGCCATAAGCTCAGCCGCGTTCGATGGTTTGACAGAGCCGCCGTATAGAAGACGCATCGTTGTACCATCTGCGCTAAAGCGCGATTCCAGCTGCCGGCGGATGAAAGCATGCGCGGTTTCAACATCATCAACGGTCGGCGTCACCCCCGTCCCGATGGCCCACACGGGTTCATAGGCGATCGTCGTGTTGTGCACAGTCGCACCATCCGGAACGGACTGCGACAATTGCTCTTCGATCACATCGAGCGTTTGGTCGGCGTCGCGCTGCTTTTTGGTCTCACCGATACAGACGATAGCGGTGAGGCCCTGTCCGTGGACGGCTTCAGCCTTTGTCCGCACAAGCGCGCTGCTTTCGCCGTGATCGGTGCGCCGCTCGGAATGGCCGACGATAACATGTGTGGCGGCCGCGTCGTGAAACATGCTCGCCGACACATCGCCGGTGTGTGCACCCGACGGCTCAACATGACAATCCTGAGCGCCAATGCTAAGACCGGTATCCTGAACCGCAGCTGCAGCGAGATAGACAAGTGTTGCTGGCGGACAAACGAGCGCATCAATCTTTTCGGCCAGCGACGTATCGATCCCGGCCGCCATGGCGCTGATTTCACGCAAGGAGTCGCGCGTCCCGTTCATCTTCCAGTTGCCCGCTACAAGCGGCTTGATACCAGGTGTCATAAAATCTGCTTTCCGGCTGCTTTTGATATCTGCGACCCGCACCTATCAAACTGGCGCAATAAATCAATCGGCCGAGGCAAAACGCTAAGCTGTTCGCCCATAACACAGGTTTGACCCTATGCCATCTGATCAGCCTTGCGGCAGAGGCGGCTGATGCGTACAACACCGTAAATTTGTGCCATATACGTTTGCCGTTGCTCATAAAGCGACGGAGAAAAACGGGGTTATTATGCTCGATGCACTTCGCAATAGCGCCCGGTCATGGGTTGCCAAACTCCTTCTCGGCCTTCTCGTACTTTCCTTTGCCGTTTGGGGCATAAGCGGGACGGTTTTCCAGGGCGCAGGAAACGCCGTGGTGACCGTCGGCGATACTTTGGTATCGCCTGACGAGTTCCGGCTCGCCTATGAGCGGCAGATGGCCGGCATCTCGAGACAGTTCGGAACACGTCTGACCCGCGACCAGGCACGTGCGATGGGCATCGAAAATCAGGTCCTGATCCAGTCAGCCATGAACGCTGCCCTCGACGAACAGTCGCGCCGCATGAATTTAGGGCTCTCGGAAGACCGTTTGGCGGCGCTGATTGCCGAAGACCCGGTGTTTCAGGGTATCGACGGAAGGTTCGACCGTTCGACGTTCGCCAATGTCTTGCGCAGCGTGAATATGACCGAAGATGAGTATATCGTAACCCAAGAGAAAACCGCTATTCGCGCCCAGATTGTGGAGGCGATCCAGGACGGTTACGAAGCGCCCGCTGCACTTTTAAGCGCCATGAACCGCTACGAAAACGAAACGAGGACAATCGACTATATTGTCCTCAATCCGGATATTGTCGGTACCATTGAAGACCCGAACGAAGCGGAATTGGCTGAATATTTCGAAGCAAATTCGCTGACCTATCGCGCACCTGAGTACCGGAAAATCGAGTACGTCACTCTACGTGCGGGCGATATAGCAGACCCGTCTGTCATTTCGGACGAGGCTGTGCGGTCCGAATATGAAGGCCGCATAAACCAGTTTACAACACCTGAAACCCGTACAATCGAACAATTGAGCTTTACCGACCGCGACGCGGCTCAATCGGCGGTCGACCGCCTCGCCGGTGGCGAGCGCTTTGAGGATATCGTTGCCAGCGAAGGCAACACGATGAACGATGTACTGATTGGAACGTTTCAACGTACAGCCGTACCCGACCAATCGATCGTCGAGGCAGCGTTTGGCATCCCCGAGGCAGGCGGAACAACAGGTGTCGTTGATGGTGCATTCGGGCCCGTCATCCTGCGCGTAACGGAAATAAACCCCGAGAGCACAAGCACCTTTGACGAAGTCTCCGACAGCATCCGAACAGAGTTGGCTTTGGCAGAGGCAGAAGCGATCCTGTGGGACGTCCATGATGCCTATGAGGATGGGCGCGCCGGCGGCGATACGCTGCGCGAGGCGGCAGAAAAACAACGTCTGTCCCCGGTCCTCGTCGAATCCGTGGACCGCACCGGACAGACGCCGGACGGTCAGATCCTGCGCGATCTGCCGGAATCGCGACAGTTGCTCGAAAGCGCGTTCGATACGGAGATCAACGTCGAGGCGGCGCCTATCCCGATAGGCAATGAGGGCTTCTTGTGGTTCGAAGTGCTGGATATCATACCGGACCGTGACCGGACGCTCGACGAAGTTCGCGATCGGGTTGTTGAAGACTGGAAACGCGCGCAGGCAGCAGACGCCCTTGGCAAGCTTGCCCTGGACCTTGAAAAGCGGATCAACGACGGGGAAGAACTGTCGGCCATAGCGGCCGAAAAGGGGCTTGTCACGGAAACGAAGTATGACATCCGACGCCGCGAGGAAGACGCCGTGCTCGGCACTGCAGCCATCAGCGCAGCCTTTGCAGGCCCAGACGGTCTGGTTGCGGTCGCCGACGATGCCGGGGGCTCTGCCAAGATCCTCATGCAGGTTTCTGGCGTGACGACGCCGGATGCATCAGGCGCCTCCGCACTTCCCGAGACAGCGCGACAGCAACTTGCGCAGCGGATGGGTGATGACATGCTGACACAGGCCATTTCCCAAATGCAGGATCAGTTCGGCGTTTCCTATGACCCGGCTGTAGCGGATCTCGCAATTTCCCAAAGCCGCTATTAGCGCAAGCCCTATGCGGTGGTAACTCGCCATGTCAGAGTTGAAACACTACATTGCCATTGCCGCCAGCGGCGAACATCTGACCCGTGAGCAGGCCGAACAGGCCTTTACGATCATGATGTCGGGCGAAGCAACAGCCGCTCAAATCGGCGGATTCCTGATGGCATTGCGCGTCCGTGGCGAGAGCGTGGCGGAGTTGACTGGTGCAGTGGCGACCATGCGCGCAAAAATGCTGCGGGTGAACGCGCCGGACCATGCTGTCGACATCGTCGGTACCGGCGGAGATGCTTCTGGATCCTACAACGTATCCACCTGTGCAGCGCTGGTTGCAGCCGGCGCCGGCCTCACCATCGCCAAGCATGGCAACAGGGCATTGACATCAAAATCAGGCGCAGCCGATACGCTTCGTGCGCTGAATGTCTCATTCGACTTGTCACCGCGGAGTATCGAAGCCTGCATCCAAGAGGCGGGGGTCGGGTTTATGTTTGCACCTGGTCACCATGCCGCAATGCGCCATGTCGGCCCGGCACGCACTGAGCTTGGGACGCGCACGATCTTCAATCTGCTCGGTCCTCTTGCCAATCCCGCAAGCGTCAAGCGGCAGTTGCTCGGTGTGTACGACCCCGTGTGGAGCGAGCCATTGGCGGAGGTCTTGCGCGATCTCGGATCGCAAACCGTGTGGATTGTCCACGGCGACGGCCTCGACGAAATGACGACGACTGGCCCGACCCATGTTGTTGCGCTCGAAAGCGGCCAGATCCGGACTTTTGAAGTGACTCCGGAAGAGTTTGGGCTGGAGCGTGTCAGCCATGAGCAGTTGAAGGGCGGCGATGCCGAACACAATGCGGCGGCATTGATGAAGGTCCTGAATGGTACGAAGGGCCACTATCGCGATATCGTCCTGCTCAACACGGGTGCTGCGCTTGTTGTTGGCGGTCTGGCGCATACGATTGAAGAAGGAATCCAGTTGGCGGCTGAGGCAATCGACAGCGGTGCAGCCAAGGCACGCCTTGAAGCGCTTGTCAGAATTTCGAATGCGCATGCGCCAAAAGAGGATTGAGCCGGCGGCGCCACCAATGACAGATATTCTCACAAAGATCGAAGCCTACAAGCGTGATGAGATTTCTGCCGCAAAGGTGAATGCTCCGCTGGCGGACCTCAAAGCCGGGCTCTCCGATATCGAGCCACCGCGCGGTTTCCTTGATGCGCTGAAACAAAAGCAGGAAAATGGCGCGTTTGGTCTCGTAGCCGAGATCAAGAAAGCCAGTCCTTCCAAAGGCTTGATCCGGGCTGATTTCGATCCGCCCGCACTTGCTGCGGCCTACGAAGCCGGCGGTGCTGCTTGCCTTTCCGTTCTGACAGACCGTCCCTCTTTTCAGGGAGCACCTGAGTACCTTTCGCAAGCGCGAAAGGCAACGCGATTGCCTGCTCTCAGAAAGGATTTCATGTTCGAACCTTATCAGGTCTACGAAGCACGCAGCTGGGGTGCCGATGCAATCCTCATCATCATGGCTTCGCTTAGTGATGACGAGGCGCGGGCCCTTGAGGAGACAGCGTTCGAACTGGGGATGGATGCGCTGATTGAAGTGCATGACGAAGCCGAAACGGAGCGTGCACTGGCATTGCAGTCAAGATTGATCGGCATCAATAATCGCAATCTGCGCACCTTCGAGGTCAGCCTCGACACATCGGAGAGGCTCGCTTCAATGGTCCCGTCCGACAGACTGCTGATCGGTGAAAGCGGTATCTTTACCCATGAGGACTGTCTGCGGCTTGCCAGCGCGAACATCCGTTCCTTTCTGGTTGGCGAAAGCCTGATGCGCAAGGACGACGTTGCTCAAGCGACCCGGCATCTTTTGACGGGTAGACACTGATGACGGGAGAAAAGAACCTCACACATATTGGCGAGAGCGGCGAAGCCCATATGGTCGACGTTGGCTCCAAGGCCGACACGGAACGTGTGGCTGTCGCCGAGGGATACATAAGCATGACACCGGATACGCTCGCCACGATCCGCGCAGGTGATGCAAAAAAGGGTGATGTCATCGGAACGGCAAGGCTGGCAGGCATCATGGCAGCCAAGAAGGCGTCCGATCTCATTCCGCTTTGCCATCCGCTGCTACTGACAAAGGTCGCCGTCGAAATTTCCGATGCGAAACACTTGCCGGGCCTGCGTGTCGAAGCAACCGTTCGTGTCAGTGGCAAAACGGGCGTGGAGATGGAAGCACTGACTGCGGTTTCCGTCGCCTGCCTGACGATTTATGACATGGCCAAGGCAGTCGACAGGACAATGGAGATCAGCAACTTGAAATTGCTTTCAAAATCGGGTGGCAAATCAGGCACTTGGCAACGAACGGGGTCAGACCAATGACCCCGCTCCTGTCGGTTGAAGACGCGCGTGCTGCGATATTGAAAAATGCGCAGGCCATCCAAGACATCGAGACCGTTTCCCTGGATCAGGCCATCGGACGCAAGCTTGCCGAAGACATTGTCGCCACACGTTCGCAACCGCCATTTGCCGCCTCCGCCATGGATGGTTATGCGGTCAGATCGGCGGACCTGAAACCCCTGCCCCGCACGCTCAAGATAACCGGATACGCGCCGGCCGGACACGGATACGACGGAACCGTTGGTCCAGGCGAAGCGGTTCGCGTCTTCACGGGCGCGCCGGTTCCAGCCGGTGCTGATACGATCGTCATTCAGGAAGACACCGAGCGCATGGGCGAAAACGCGGTGAGGATCGGTGTCGGCGCGCCCGAAGGTCAGTACATACGGTTCGAGGGTCTGGATTTTGCAGCGGGCGATACTGTTTTGCGAACCGGTCAGAAACTCGATGCCGGCCGCCTGACGGTCGCCGCGGCTATGAATTGCCCGCAATTGCCGGTTCGGCGGAGGCCACACGTCGCCGTGCTCGCAACGGGTGACGAACTGGTTGCGCCAGGCAGCATTCCCGGACCCGATCAGATCATCGCTTCGAACGGATATGGTGTCAGGGCATTTGCCGAGATCTGCGGCGCCACAGTCACTGACCTGGGAATTGCGGCCGACCATCTGGACGTCATTGACGCCGCGGTCGAGGCCGCTTTGGATGCCAAGGCCGACATACTGGTCACGCTCGGCGGCGCCTCCGTCGGCGACCACGATCTGGTGCAGCAGGCTTTGATCGCGCGCGGTATGGACCTCGAGTTTTGGCGTATTGCCATGCGGCCAGGCAAACCCCTGATGTGCGGCCGACTTGATAGCAGGCACGTCCTTGGCCTCCCGGGCAATCCGGTTTCCAGCCTTGTTTGCAGTCACCTTTTCCTGCGTCCGCTGATCGATAAACTTGCCGGAGATGCCGAAACCGATCGCCACCGCGACGCGGTACTCGGCTGCGATCTTCCCGAAAACGACCGCCGGGAGGATTACCTGCGTGCCCGGCTGGAACGCGACCCAAACGGTCGGCTGGTTGCGACGCCGTTTCAGAAACAGGACTCCTCAATGACGCGGACCTTCGCCGATTCCGACTGTCTCGTCATCCGGGCGCCTCACGCCGAAGCGGCCAAAGCCGGAAGTGCCTGCTGCATCCTTTTGCTGCGTGAGCCGCCGCAGTAAAGCAAACCTATATATTCAAGACGCAAAAAGCCCTTCCCTTTCATGATCGCATTTGCCGCGTCAGACACTGCTCAACAGCGCGCGCCGCTTTTGCTGGATCAGGTGAACGGCTATGCCAAGAACATAACAAGCGATCAGCATAAAAACGGCGCCGTTGAAACCGAATGAGACGATAACCGCCAGCAGCAGCGGCGTCCCGCAGGTGTTTCCCAGATTGCCCATCTGCGCCAGGGCGCCGTTTGCGTAAGCCTGTGTCCGGGCGTCGCCATTCAATTCCGGAACCGCTGCGAAGCTGGCGCCCTGTACCAAGCCCAATGCGCAAAAGAGCGCGATACAGAGCGCTGGGCTGCCCGGCGAAAATCCGAGCAGAACAACGACAGCGATCGATAGCGCGAAACCGGTCACGATGACGCTGACTGAGGACGTGTACCGCAGCAGCCAAATGCCGAAGGTCATTGAAGACGCGATGCTGGCGATCGGCATCGCTGCGATGACGAATGCCCGCTCATCGTCCGGCACGGTCTCCGGAAGTAAAGTGAGCATCGACACAAATGTCAGAGTGTAAAACAACCAGCCAAGCGAAGGCGCCGACAAGGATGGCGATCGGTAGATTTCTGCATGACGCCGCAACGTCTCACCGAAGCCAGGCAGCAACGTTTCGGGCAGCGAACCGATCAGCCGTGGCAGCTTGAAGTAGAGAAGCAGCGCAATGGCTGCCATGGCGCCCGCATGCGCAAGAAAAAGCATGTGCACGCCGTGAACCGAAACAAGGGGAAGGCCGAACCACGCAACGATGGAGAACGCCACGCCGAAGAAGGTGCCCCAAAGCGTCAAAGTGAAAGGACGATGGCGTGGTGCACTGACCTGTGCGATCAGCGTTGGCGCTGCAACCACGATGACAAGATGCGACAGACCTTCAATGACACGGCTCACCATCATCAGCGAAAACGATGGCAGTGTCGCCTGATACGCAGATGTGAGTGCGCCAAGGAGCAGCGCCGATAGCAAGAGCCGGCGGAAGCCAATGCGAGCGACAATCATGCCTGCCGATGTACCAAGAACGATTCCAACAAGGCTTATGATTGATACGAGGAAGCCGACGCTTGGTCCCCAACCGGGATAGAGTGTCTGGATCGTCGGAAAGACGACGCTGAACTTGGCAAACTGAGCTGCCGCGCAGAGGCCAGCGACCCAAAGCAGCAGCACCAGGCCGAATCGTGTGTTTTTGGGTTTGCTCATTCCGAAGCGTTAACGCCAAAAGAAAGAAGAATCGAGCAGGCGTTTGAAGTCTGGAAAATATTCAGAAGAAAATCACCGAGACCCGGCGGATGACCATCAAACTTCGTCGAAGTCCAGTACGACTTTTTCGGTCAGCGGTCTCGATTGGCACGCAAGGACAAAGCCGGCTTCCAATTCCCATGGCTCCAGTGAGTAGTTGGCTGCCATTTCTACTTCGCCCTCACGGACCTTGCAGCGGCAGGTGCAGCACATGCCACCTTTGCAGGAGAAGGGTAACTCGATGCCATGGCGATGGGCCGCATCGACGACGTTCTCGTCCTCGGCGCCCATTACAAATCCAAGAGCGGCCCCATCAAGGACGGTTTCGACCGATGCGCCTTTCTCAACCGCAGCCCGCGCTTGTTCGGATATGGGTTTTGGCGGCGGGCTGCCTTCTGCTGGCGTGAAAAGCTCAAACCGGATCCGCTCTGCAGGAACACCAAGCCGCTCGAGTGTCTCGCGGTTTTTCTCAATCATGTCACCTGGGCCACAGAGAAAATAGCTGTTGACGTTGAGCGGATCGAACAATCCAGCCGCAGCAAACCGTTCGATCCGTTCCGCATCAAGCCGGCCGTGCAGCAGATCGACATCCTGGCCCTCTCTGCTCAGCACGTGGACAAGCGTAAATCGCTCGAGAAATCGATCTTTAAGGTCTTCAAGCTGCTCGCGAAAAATCACTGAAGCTCTGTCCCGGTTGCCATAGAACATTGTGAAGGTGCTCTCCGGCTCCCGTGCCAGTATCGTCTTGACGATCGAAAAAATGGGCGTAACGCCGGACCCCGCGGTGAAGGCGACATAATGATTTTCGGCAGTTTGGGAGGTTTGCGCGGTAAAACGACCCTGCGGTGCCATTACCTCGACCGTCATTCCCGCCGAGAGATTGTCATTGGCATAATTTGAAAACACGCCACCGTCGACGCGCTTGATAGCGACGCGCAACTCGCCGTCACCGAGCGCGCTGCAAATCGAGTAGGTTCTCTGAACCGACACACCGTTAATGTCGGCTCTCAGCGTCAGATACTGTCCGGGCACAAAGGAGAACCGGTCTTCAGCATCCTTGGGAACGTCGAACGCGATTGAAACCGCATCGTCGGTTTCACGCCGAACGTCGGAAATTTTCAAAGCATGAAAGCGTGACATGCCGGATCCCTCCCCATTCCTCAGAGGCACTTGAAGTAGTCGAAGGGTTCCCTGCAACTGTTGCAGCGATAAAGCGCCTTGCATGGCGTAGAACCGAATTCGCTCACACGCTCAGTGTTGCTTGCTCCGCAATGGGGACAGTTGACCGCCGTTTCACCAAAAAGCGCACGTTTCGAGTTGGACGATTGCTGTGGCGGCGCAATACCGTAAGCGCGCAGCTTCTCCTTGCCAGCGTCGCTGATCCAGTCTGTCGACCATGCCGGGCTAAGGACGGTTTCGACGCGCGCATTTTCGAACCCTGACCGTTGCAGGGCTTCAAGAACCATTTGCTGAATCATCTGAGTGGCGGGACACCCGGAATAGGTTGGCGTGACCGAGGCGACGATTGAGCCGTCGGGATCCAGTTCGATAGAGCGCAGAATGCCGAGATCCTCCACCGTCACAACGGGAATCTCCGGATCGGGCACACTAGCAGCAACCTGCCAGGCAGCAGCCCTTGTGGCGTCTTCGGATCGTTCCTTGATGGCAACCGTCTCAACCATCACCAGCTCATTCCCGGGTATGCGCGCTGCATGTACTGAAGCTCGCTCAGGATGTGGCCGAGATGCTCGGTGTGCCGCCCCGACCGTCCACCGGTCTGCATATGACGCACCGACGGAAGTTCGAGGGTTGCTTCGCGCAAAACGCTTGCAACGGTGTGGTCCCACTCATCTTTAATTTCGGACACGTCGACACCGTAACCTGCTTCAATGGCTGCCTCGGCAATCGAATCGTTTTCGAACAATTCGCCCGTATATATGACCAGATCATCAAGCGCTTCGATCATGCGGCTCCGGCTTTCTTGCGTACCATCGCCGAGCCGGATCACCCATTCCGATGTGTGGCGCAAATGATAGGCAACCTCCTTGCTCGCCTTGGCAGCAATTGCGGCCAGCGTTTCGTCGGCCGATTGTTCCATCTTGCGCCAGAACGGCACCATGAAGGCCGAGATGAAAAACTGACGGACGATCGTATGGGCGAAGTCGCCATTCGGCTGTTCGGTGATCAGCGCATTGAGATAGTCCTGCTCGTAACGCAGGAAGGCGAGTTGATCTTCGTCGCGCCCCTTTCCCTCAACCTCACCCGCATAGCTATAGAGCGAGCGGGCCTGGCCAATCAGGTCAAGTGCGATATTCGCCAGTGCAAGATCCTCTTCGAGCGTTGGCGCGGCACTGCACCACTCGCCAAGCCGCTGGCTTAGGATCAGGTGGTCGTCGGCAAGACGAAGCAGATAAGTGAACAGATTGACGTTGTCCGACATGGTCGCCTCACATGTTTCCGACATCGTCGGGGATGTCGTAGAAAGTCGGATGCCGGTAAATCTTGGATGCGGTCGGCTCGAACATCATGTCCTTATCGACCGGATCGGATGCGACGATGTCGCTCGAACGCACGACCCAAACACTCTGGCCTTCGCCGCGCCTTGTATAAACGTCCCTTGCAGCATGTAGCGCCATGTCGGCATCGGCAGCATGGATCGAACCGGCGTGCTTATGGCTCAGTCCGTTGCGTGCCCGGATAAAAACTTCCCATAGGGGTGTCGCGGTCTCGTTCATGTCCTCACCTTGCGCTCAACGTGCTGGGTTGGCGATCGTCAAATCGATCTATTCTGCGGCAATCCGCGCCGCTCTTTCCCGTTCGGCGCGTTTTTCCGCATAGGCCAACGCGGCCTCGCGAACCCAGGCGCCCTCCTCATGCACCCGATTACGGGTCTTCAGGCGTTCACGGTTGCATGGGCCGTCACCTTTGACGACGCGCCAGAATTCGTCCCAGTCGATTTCGCCGTGGTCATAACCCTGCTTTTCCTCGTTCCACTTCAAGTCCGGGTCGGGAACCTTCAGACCGAGGAACTCCGCTTGCGGCACCGTGGCATTAACGAATTTGTCGCGCAGGTCGTCATTGGAAAAACGTTTGATCTTCCAATGCATGGATTGTTCGGAGTGTACCGACCCACTGTCGGAAGGGCCGAACATCATGAGTGAAGGCCACCAGAAACGGTTCAAGGCGTCTTGCGCCAGCGCGCGCTGCTGGTCAGTGCCATTGCACAGCGTAATCAGGATCTCGTAGCCCTGCCGCTGATGGAAACTCTCTTCCTTGCAAATGCGGATCATCGCCCGGGCGTAGGGGCCGTATGAACAACGGCAAAGCGCAATCTGGTTCATGATCGCCGCGCCGTCGACAAGCCAGCCGATCGCACCGATATCGGCCCAGGTCAGCGCCGGATAATTGAAGATCGACGAGTATTTCGCGGCACCGCTCAGCAATTGCTCGGTCATTTCCTCGCGGCTGACACCCAGCGTTTCGGCAGCAGAGTACAGATACAGTCCGTGACCGCCCTCATCCTGCACCTTGGCCAGCAGCGCTGCTTTGCGACGCAGTGTCGGCGCGCGGCTGATCCAATTGCCTTCCGGCTGCATGCCGATGATTTCTGAATGGGCGTGCTGCGATATCTGTCGGATCAGGGTTTTGCGGTACCCCTCTGGCATCGGATCGTTCGGCTCGATCTTCTGCTCAGCGTCGATGCGCGCCTGGAAAGCAGCCAGAAAGGCTTCGTCTTCGTGCGTCTTGCCTTCGGCGCCTATCAGCCCCTGCGAATACATATCCCTGACCCTTTTCTAGTTTTGAACGATTATATGTTGCGAAATACAGATAGTCAATAGAGTTTTCGTAACATATAGGCTTTTTCCGACTACAACTCGAAGCGCCGGGCGATACTGAATTCGGGAGCCGGGATCCGCGCGTCATGGGAGTCGAGACAACCGTCAAGCCATTGCTCGCTGGGCCCTGCCAAAACCCGATAGACCGACGCGACAAGCGCCCTCGCCTCGTCGCCGGTCCAGCTTTCCGGCAGCAGTTCTGCAGGCAGATGCGGCACGCGCAATGCGAGGCGGCGAAAGTCGTGAATGACGAGGCTTCTGGCCGCCATCGCCGATACAGGATCGAGCGGGCCGCTTTCACGCAGGGCCTCATAGAGCATCGAAAACTTGCTGACGAGCTCCGCGCTCAGGCCCTCAAGGTCGGAAAGCATCCAGCCATGCTTGATAAGCTTTGTTGCATCCGACTGCTTGTCGAGGTTCGATTGGAAGACGATCTCGTCAGGACCCTTTGAAAGCGTGTCCGTATCTTCGAGGCTTTCCGGGCGCAGAAGAATATTTGGCGCCAGGGCGCCGAAACCGGCGGCGCGCAATTCGCGACGGCGTGCCTCCCGCTCATCGCCCGCGCGCCCGTTGAGCACGATAATCGACCACTTGCCGGACCATGTATGACGGCGGGGCGCATAAATTGCACGGGTTGCGTCGGCGAACTCCGCCAGTCCTGCATCTGCCAGCCTGTAGTAACTCTTCCGGCCATGCTTGATGCGTGTAAGCCAGCCATCGGCCGTCAATCGCGACATTGCCGCCCGCACTGCACTCGGTTCTATGCGGATCCGGTCCATGAGCTCCTGAAGCGAGCCCAGCCACAATTCCCCGCCGCGCGGATTGATCGCGTCGCCGAAGATCGTGATCACCAGGGACCAGACGCGGATCCGTTCCTGGGCATGAAAATCGTCAATCAGCGTATCGAGCGCGCGCTGGGCAGAATCAGACATGGAAACAATATTGCGCCGGTCGCCACTTGAGCGCAAATCGGCGGGTCGATCACGTTTCTGGCTAAGCGCACGTCAGACCACGTGCGCCGTCGATAATCAGCCGGCTTGCAATCGTGGCATACTCATCGCGGCTGACCGGCCCGTTGGGTCGAAACCACATATAGTGCCAGTTCAACATTCCGAAGAGTGACATTGTGACGGGTTTCAGCAAGCGGATGTCGAGCCGCGGATTGATACCGTGAACCGCAGCGGCAAAGCATGTCACGAGACGGCGTTCGACATCCTTGAGCGCATTCTGCTGTGCGGGCGGAAGGTATTTCATCTCGTTGATCTGTACCTTGTGCTCATGATCGGCTTCGCGATATGAATCGAGCAAGGCGGCGATGAGAAGATGCAGCCGTTCCTCAGGCGATGTGTCAGGCCGATCCGCCTCTTCAACGCATGCACAAAGCGACTTCAGATGCGTTTCGATGACATCGTAGAGCAGCGCGTCCTTGCCAGAATAGTAGTGATAGAGCAGCGCCTTCGAGACACCGCAAACCTCTGCGAGCTGTGCCATCGAAGAGCGGTCATAGCCAACGTCGGCGAAGAGTTTTGCGGCCGAATGCAGGATTGCGGTCCGCTTTATCTCGTAGTCCAAGGCTTTGGTTCTCGCCACAGATCTCTTCCGCTATACCCTTAAAAAATCAGATCTCAGTCGCCGTGTCGAAGATCGACAACGCGCCTCGCCTTGCCGATTGAGCGTTCAATGTCGCCGGGCAACCGAACATCAACCTTTACGCTGACGCCGATCGTACTTTTGACGTGACCGGCAAGCTCGCCTGCACTGGCAGACCGCGCATCCTCGCCTGTTGAATGTTGAGCGGCCTCCACGAGAATGGTCATTGTGTCCATGCGCCCGTCGCGGGTGAGTTCGATCTGGTAGTGAGGCGCCAGGCCTCCACATTTGAGCAACTGCTCTTCAATCTGCGTTGGGAAGACATTGACCCCGCGCACGATCATCATATCGTCCGAGCGGCCGGTGACCTTTTCCATGCGCCGCATCGTGCGCGCCGTACCCGGCAAGAGGCGTGTCAGGTCGCGCGTGCGGTAGCGGATAATGGGAAAGGCTTCCTTGGTCAGCGACGTGAACACCAGTTCGCCCTCTTCCCCGTCAGGAAGAACGGCGCCTGTCTGCGGATCGATGATCTCGGGGTAGAAATGGTCCTCCCAAATATGGAGGCCATCCTTGGTTTCAACGCATTCATTGGCAACACCCGGCCCCATCACCTCAGACAGGCCGTAAATGTCGACCGCGTCCATGTCGAATGCCTCCTCGATCTCGGCGCGCATCGCATTGGTCCAAGGCTCGGCGCCGAAAATTCCGACCTTGAGCGACGACGCGCGCGGATCGATACCGGCGGACCGGAACGCATCGAGTATCGAAAGCATATAGGACGGCGTGATCATGATGATCTCCGGCCGAAAATCGTTGATCAGCGTGACCTGGCGTTCTGTCATGCCGCCGGACATTGGCACAACGGTGCAGCCGAGTTTCTCTGCGCCGTAATGGGCGCCGAGGCCCCCTGTGAAAAGCCCGTAACCGTAAACAACATGTACCAGATCGCCCGGACGCCCGCCGCTGGCGTAAATCGACCGTGCAACCACCTGCGCCCAGATGTCGACGTCGTTGAGCGTGTAACCGACGACGGTTGGTTTTCCGGTGGTGCCCGATGACGCGTGGATCCGCGCAAGCTGATTGCGCGGCACGGCAAACATCGAAAACGGGTAATTCTCGCGCAAATGATGCTTCACGGTGAACGGAAATTTTCCGAGGTCTTCCAATCTCTTCAGATCATCGGGATGTACGCCCTGTGCGTCGAAATGCTGCCGATAGAAAGGCGAATTCTTATAGGCATGGCGAAGTGTCTGCTGCATACGCTTGAGCTGCAAAGCGGAAATCTCTTCGCGCGACGCGGTTTCAATTGCATCAAGGCCACCAGCCTTTCCTGCCGTCACTGCGGCCGGGGCGGCAAGGTCGCTCTCGCCGGTTTTCTGTGTCATGCGTTCCTCCCTCGCAATCCTATCTTTCCTGCGCCGGCAAACGCGTTCCCTTCACAGTGCGCGAGTGACCGCGAAACTCGGCCACTGTCTCACCGTCCGCCCGCGTAACGCGAATGTCATAAATTCCGCTGCGCCCGGCTTTGTGGATCTCTTTCGCAACCGCAGTCAGCGTCTCTCCCGACATGACTGGCTGCAGAAAAGAGATCGCGCAATGTTGTGCTACTGCATTTTGATTGTAACTGTTGCAGGCAAATGCAAAGGCGCTGTCTGCGAGCGTGAAGACGAACCCGCCGTGACAGATATCATGTCCATTGGTCATATGGTCCTGCACGACCATCGACATACGGGCATAGCCGGCCCTGATCTCGTCCAAGTGCATACCCATGTGCCTGGATGCCTTGTCGGCAGACCACATTTCCTTGGCGCAAGCCGCCGCCAGTTCGTCGGGGTGCATGGTTTCAGGAGCGGGTGCCGTTTCCGTCATCGCTTCTATCGCTTTCCGGTGAACCGCGCTTCGCGCTTCTCTAGAAACGCGTTGACGCCTTCTGCGTAATCCGGTGTGGAACCGGCATCGCGCTGCGTATCGCGCTCCAGATCGAGCTGCTGATCAAGCGTGTTGGTTCCGGCCGCCTGAACCAGCATCTTAGTCAAACCAAGCCCGATCGTCGGGCCATTGGCGAAACCTGCCGCAAGTTTGTGCGCTTGGTCCATGAGCGCATCGTCATCGACAGCCTTCCAGATCATGCCCCACGCCTCGGCAGTCTCGGCGGTCACCGGCATGCCTGTGAGCATGATTGCCTTGGCCCGCGCCTCGCCAATCAATCGCGTGACCGTCCAGGTTCCACCGCTGTCAGGCACCAGTCCGATCTTTGCGAATGCCTGAATGAACTTTGCCGATCTCGCGGCCAGAACGATATCGCAAGCAAGAGCGACATTGGCACCCGCGCCCGCAGCAACACCGTTGACAGCACATATTACCGGCATACGCATCGAACGCAGCTTGCGGATCAGCGGATTGAAATAGGCCTCGATTGTTTCGCCCAGGTCGGGCAGGCCTTCATCCGGATTGCGTTCGCCGAGATCCTGCCCTGCACAAAATCCGCGGCCTGCGCCGGTCAGGATGACGGCCCTCCAGTCCGCATCATCCTCTGCTGCTGTCAGCGCTTCCAAAAGGCTTGTATTTTGCGCCGGTACAAACGCGTTCAGCTTGTCCGGTCGATTGAGGGTGATGACGGCAACGCCATCCTTTTGCTCCACAAGCACGCGGCCTTCGCCCATTGCACACCTCCTCCGCAACCGGTTTGCCTCTTGTTACCAATTCAAACGAGAGTACATAAACCGGCCGGTTGGTCAATCATTAAGACAGACGCTTTTGAAACCAGGACTGATAGCGGGCTCCATGCATGGGCCGCCAAAGACATCTATATCTCGCCCTTGAGCCGAATTGCTCTTCGTTAGAGCCACAGACACGCAACTTCATGACACACAACAAGGGCGGCTTCCGGGAAGGAAGCCGCCCTTTGTCCTATCAGCGGATCATCGCTGTGAAATGGGGTAGCTAAACGAGTTCAAAGCGGTCGAGGTTCATCACCTTGTTCCAGGCGGCGACGAAATCTCGCACGAACTTTTCTTTTGCATCGCTGCTCGCGTAGACTTCCGCTGCAGCGCGCAGTTCAGAGTTCGAGCCGAAGATCAGGTCGACACGCGTTGCCGTCCATTTCTTTTCGCCGGTGTGACGGTCGCTGCCCTCGAAAACGTCCTTCTCGTCCGACACCGCTTTCCATTCGGTGCTCATGTCAAGCAGGTTGACGAGAAAGTCGTTGGTCAATGTCCCGGGACGGTCGGTGAACACACCATGTGCCGCGCCTTCGAAGTTGGTGTCGAGTGAACGCAGACCAGCGAGCAACACGGTCAATTCCGGTGCCGTCAACGTTAAGAGTTGTGCACGGTCGACCAACAGTTCTTCGGCCGAGACACTATACTTTCCCTTGAGATAGTTCCGGAACCCATCGGCAAACGGCTCCAGAACATCGAAGGACTCGATATCGGTCTGTTCCTGTGATGCATCGGTGCGGCCAGGCGTAAAGGGAACTGCGATATCGTGGCCAGAATCCTTTGCGGCTTTCTCGACCGCAGCACATCCGCCAAGCACGATTAGGTCGGCAAGAGATACCTTTTTGTCGCCGCTCTGGGCATCGTTATACGCCCGCTGAATGACTTCAAGGCCTTCCAGAACCTTGGCGAGCTGGGCCGGCTCGTTCACCTCCCAGTCTTTCTGTGGCGACAGACGTATGCGCGCGCCATTTGCGCCGCCGCGTTTGTCTGAGCCTCGGAACGTTGACGCAGAAGCCCAGGCCGTTGAGACCAGCTCCGATATGGACAGACCTGTTTCCAAGATCTTGGCCTTCAGGTCGGTGATGTCTGATTCACTCACGAGCTCATGATCGATCGGCGGCACCGGATCCTGCCAGATCAGCTCTTCTGCCGGCACTTCCGACCCCAAATACCGCGCACGCGGTCCCATATCGCGGTGCGTAAGTTTGAACCATGCACGGGCAAAAGCGTCTGCGAACTCATCCGGGTTCTCGTAGTAACGTCTCGAAATCTTTTCGTATGCCGGGTCAAACCGCAAAGAGAGGTCGGTCGTAAGCATCGACGGTGTATGGTGCTTGGACGGATCGTGCGCGTCAGGCACCGTATTGGCGCCCGCACCACCCTTGGGTATCCACTGAATGGCACCGGCCGGACTCTTCGTCTGCTCCCATTCATAGCCAAAAAGGTTCCAGAAGAAATTGCCGCTCCATTTGGTTGGCGTCGTTGTCCAGGTGACCTCAAGGCCACTGCCGATAGCGTCGCCGCCCATGCCGGAGCCATAAGCGCTGCGCCAGCCAAGGCCCTGTTCTTCGAGCCCGGCTGCTTCCGGTTCCGGGCCAACAAGGGCAGCATCGCCGGCGCCATGGGTCTTCCCGAAGGTGTGTCCGCCAGCAATCAGAGCGACAGTCTCCTCATCGTTCATCGCCATGCGTGCAAACGTTTCACGAATGTCCCTTGCGGCCGCGACCGGGTCCGGATTTCCATTCGGTCCCTCCGGGTTGACGTAGATCAGTCCCATCTGCACCGCTGCCAGAGGGTTCTCAAGTTCACGGTCGCCGCTGTAGCGCTTGTCGTCGAGCCACTCATCTTCAAGACCCCAGTAGATGTCTTCCTCCGGTTCCCAAATGTCTTCACGACCGCCACCGAAACCGAACGTTTTGAAGCCCATCGACTCAAGAGCACAGTTCCCTGCCAGTATCATCAAGTCAGCCCACGAGATGTTGCGGCCATATTTTTGCTTGATGGGCCAGAGTAGCCTGCGTGCCTTATCCAGATTGACATTGTCTGGCCAACTGTTCAGCGGTGCGAAGCGTTGCGTGCCCGAAGAGCCTCCGCCGCGCCCGTCAGCAGTTCGGTAAGTGCCGGCGCTGTGCCAGGCCATACGAATGAAGAGCGGGCCATAATGGCCGAAATCGGCTGGCCACCATTCCTGCGAGTCCGTCATCAACGCGTAAAGATCCTGCTTAACCGCTTCAAGATCAAGACTCTTGAACGCCTCTGCGTAATCGAAATCTGGGTCCATCGGATTGGACAGCGTTGAGTTCTGATGCAGCATCCTGATGTTCAGTTGATTTGGCCACCAGTCGCGGTTCGATCTGGCGCCGAGTGAGGTACTGCCGTGCATGACAGGGCAAAGGCCTGTGGTTTCTTTGTTATTGTCGGACATTTATTTCTCCATTCCAGGCTTCTGTTCCATAGCGTTTGAGCAGCGAAACTTCGCCATTTAAAATTGGCCTACCACGGTCGGCACTTGGTTTGCTCAGTGCCGGTTTCCAGCGCCGATCCTGATAACAGGAGACCGCTTGGATGCGTTGTAGGCCTTGCGTCAACCACCACCCAACATATGGCAACGCTAGCAGAAGTTTTTAATTGTTTTAAGTTGAAATTTCTGATCAGAGAAATAAGGTACGCTTATGATAACTGAAACTGGAAACCAGATTTTGTTATGATAAACGTGACGCTCAAACAGCTTCGTTACTTTGATGCGCTTGCGCGCCACGGTCATTTCGGCCGCGCAGCAGAGTCTTGTTCCGTGTCGCAGCCGGCCTTATCGATGCAGATCAAGGAACTCGAAGCGACACTCGCCGTCGACCTGTTCGAGCGCGGCGCTCGCGATGTCCGCCTTACCGGGTTTGGCGAGCAATTCGCTGTCCGCGCCCGCGAGATTCTCAGATCCGTCAATGATCTTGAGGATATCGCCCGCGCATCCCAATCAAGTCTTATCGGTCAGTTGCGCATTGGCGTTATTCCAACGGTTGCACCCTACCTGCTGCCGACGATTATCGGCAACCTCACTCACGCCTATGACGGGCTGGAGATCCATGTGCGTGAAACACTGACCGCGAAGCTCATCGAAGATCTGATAGATGGGCGGCTGGACACGGCAATCGTTGCGCTCCCCGTCTCCGAACCGGCCTTTGTCGAGGTGCCCCTCTTTTCCGAAGAGTTTGTCCTTGTGCGGCCGAGTGCCGACGTCGATAAGCCGGTGCCCGACCGGGACAGCTTGCGCGAAATGCGGCTGCTGCTTCTAGAAGAGGGCCACTGCTTTCGCGATCAGGCGCTGTCATTTTGCAATATGCGCTCGGCTTTGCCGCGCGAACTGCTGGATGGCAGCTCCCTGTCCACTCTTGTGCAGATGGTTGGTGCCGGCATCGGCGTGACACTCATTCCGGAGATGGCGGTCGCCGTCGAAACGAAATCCGCGAATGTGTCTGCTACACGGTTCAAGAAACCGAAACCGACACGAACAATTGGCATGATTTGGCGAAAATCGACTCCTTTGGCGGAACAACTCACCAAGATCGCAGATATTGTCCGGCAGTCAGCGGAAACCTTGCGTGCGCAAAACAACGCTTTCCAAGCCAAGTCTGATTTGGATGTGATGTCTCCCTCCTGAGAAGGAAAACATGCAGTGGGCGCGGAAGACCGGCTAGTCTTCGTCCCGATTGCATGTTTGCCTTTGAGCCGCAATATGCAAGGGTCGCGTCGGTCAACATCAAGGGGGATACCAATGAAGTTCCACAGCGCGCGTCTTATGGTCTTGTCTGCGTTTCTTATGCTTGCATTCGGGCTCACTTCCCCGGCGCCCGCAGCCGACGTGGTCATCGAGCGTGTACACACGAACAACGTCATGCGTGTCGGCCAGCGCTACTGGGTCGATATCTCGGTCAAGACGACAACGGATGTCGAGATAACCCAGGCCTGCTTCATCTGGTCAGGCGTCGGACCTGTTTGTTTTCCGGTTATCTGGGTCGAGAAGAACAAGCAGATCAAGGTTTCGGTAATCGCGCGCCAGCCGCGTAAATACGACCTGCAGGTCTTCGTCAAATACGACTCTGGCGGCCAGATACTCGAATCAAATCGCGTCAGCCTCAATGTCGACGTTAAAGGCTCGTGATGTCGTCTCGGACACTGTCGAGCAGCCATTCGGTGAAAAGCAGCGCTTCCGGTGCGTTCTGACTGCCGCTGCGCCGCATCACATAATGGGCCTGTGTGCTCGGCAGCCGCGCATCGACCGGCCGGACCAGGCGGCCAGCATCCAGATAGGGCTGCGCAAACGCATCCATAACGAGAACCGACCCCCTGCCCGCAACCGCATATTCAAGCGCAATGAGCGAAGTATCTGACTTGATGCCCGCTGAATTGCGTCTTGTATGGAGGCCGTGCAGCTGCATCAGATCGTCCCACATCCCTTCGCAACCCATGATCTCGATAATGCTGCCGAGACAAAACTCATTCAGCCCCGCTCCGTTGCCAAGACCTGCCGCATAATCCTTGCTGCAGACAACAACAGCCGCCTCGTCGCTGATCTTTTCGCATCCGCCGGCACGATCAAGCTGATCCGGCCAGTTTCCGTTGCCATAGCGGATATCGACATCAACGGACTCCGCGTTGAGCCCATCGCCCCAGATCGTCGTACAAAGTTGCAATTCAATGCCGGGATACGCCTCGCGAAACGCCGGCAAACGCGGCACAAGAACAAGTGTGGCGTAGGAAATCGGTACCCGTATTCTTAACATGCGTTCGCCGATCGATCCGAAGATGCCCATGGTGGCAACCGAAAGATCTTCAAAGGCTTTTCGCACTGCAGGGACATAGGCCGCACCCATGTCCGTCAATCGAACACCCCGCGGCAAACGCTCAAACAATCCAAAGCCGATTTTCTTTTCAAGCGAACGGATCTGATGACTGACAGCCGCCGGCGTCATATTGAGTTCACCAGCCGCTGCGGCAAAACTTGAATGCCGGGCAGCTGCTTCGAAAGCGCGCAGCCAGGCGACTGGTGGCAATTGGTAGGTCATCGCTCTTCTCCCAGCGACAAAAATACTTTGGTCTTTGACCGATAAAGCTTCGTTTGATTATAGCCTTATCACCCTTGAAACTGGCGCGAAACAGGAATCAAGCGCAATGGCCGCAGATGTCTTTGATTTTGTTGTCGTTGGAGCAGGATCTGCCGGTTGTGTGCTGGCGGACAGGCTGACGCGTTGTGGCCGCTATTCCGTGCTTCTGATCGAAGCGGGTGGATCGGACCGGAAACTGAAGATCCGCGTTCCGATCGGCTACGGTTTCACGTTCATGGATCCATCGGTCAACTGGTGTTACAACGCCGAGGCCGATCCCGAATTGAACGGGCGCTGCGCCTATTGGCCGCGCGGCAAGGTCATTGGCGGGTCCAGTTCGATCAACGCCATGGTGTATTGCCGTGGCCTGCCCCATGACTTTGACGACTGGGCCGAAAGCGGCGCGAATGGCTGGTCATGGGACACTGTGCAAACTGTTTTCGAACGAACCGAAACAAAGGCCAAACGTCGCAACGGTAAGACCGAAACCTCTGGAAACGGGGCCCTTTGGGTAACAAACGAGTACGACCAGGCCCATCCTGTCACCGCACATTTCCTTAAGGCTGCACGGGAAGCGGGCTGGCCGACAACGGCTGACCTCAATGGAGACAATCGCGAAGGATTGACCATTTTCCATAATACGACTCGCAGCGGCTGGCGCTGCTCCGCTTCGGATGCCTTTCTGCGCCCGGCGCTCAGACGTGCGAACCTCAGAGTCGTCAAAAGCGCCATGGTCGAGCAGATCGAGTTCGACGGCAAAAGAGCAACCGGGGTCCGCTATCGACGCGACAACGAGCTGTTTCATGCGGCTGCAAACCGCGAAGTGATCGTCAGCGGCGGCGCGGTGAATTCGCCACAGCTTCTTCAGCTATCGGGTTTGGGACCGGCAGAGCTGCTAAAGGCAAACGGAATCGGTGTGCGCGCGCATCTGCCGGAAGTTGGCGGTGGCCTGCAGGATCATCTGGCCATCAACTACTACTATGAGGCCACCACGCCTACTCTGAACAACAGACTCCGGTCCTGGCCGAGCCGTATCGCAGCAGCCATGCAGTATGCACTTACCCGCCGTGGCATGCTGAGCCTGGGGATCAACCAGTGCGGAGGGTTTGTCCGGTCAAACCCGAGCGCACCGCATGCTGACATGCAGATCTATTGCAACCCGGCAACCTACTCGACCGGTGGTGGAAACAAGCCGCAGATCGATCCAGAGCCTGGTTTCCTGCTTTCGTTCCAGCCATGCCGGCCGACCAGCCGGGGGCGCATCGAGATCGCTTCATCGGACCCCTATCAACAGCCAAAGATATCCCCCCATTCTTTGACAACCAATGAGGATCGGGACGCCGCGATCCGGGGTGCGCGCTTGCTTGCGCAGCTTATCAAAACGCCCTCCATGGGCAATTTGATCAAGGTTCCGCGCCAGGCCGACCCCTGCATCATGAGCGATAGCGAAGTGCTTGAAGACTTCAAACAACGTGCCGCAACGGTCTACCACCCGACGTCCACCTGCAGGATGGGTACAAGCGCAAACGACTCTGTTCTGGATTCACGACTCCGGGTTCATGGGATCGAGCGTCTGCGCGTCGTCGATGCATCCGCTTTTCCCAACATCACGTCCGGCAACACCAATGCGCCAACGATCATGCTCGCTCAGCGCGGTGCCGACCTCATTCTGGAAGATGCCAGATAATGTCGCAGCCCGATCCATTGAAAATCACTGGCCTTGAAACCTTCAGCAATGAATTTGTCGGATTTGTCCGGGTCACGGTCGAAGACGGCAGCACGGGCTGGGGCCAAATGTCGACCTATAATGCCGACATCACCGCGACGGTGTTCCATCGCCAGATTGCGCCCTGGGCTCTCGGGCACAGTGCCATTGATATTGATAGCCTTGTCGACGTGATTGTGGAACGCGAGCACAAGTTTCCCGGATCCTACCTGCGCCGAGCACTGGCTGGTTTGGATACGGCCCTATGGGACTGGGCCGCCAAGAAGCAGGAAAAGCCGGTTTGCTCACTGATCGGTGGCAGCGACGGCTGGCTGCGCGCCTACGCGTCCAGCATGCGCCGTGACATCCGACCCGAAGATGAGGCTGCCCGTCTCGCTGAATTGCGCGACCGGGACGGATTTGACGCATTCAAATTTCGGGTCGGCAGCGAATGCGGGCATGATCGCGACGAATGGCCGGGCCGCACCGAAGCGATTGTACCGGAGGTCCGTCGCGCACTCGGCGACGGGGCAGCACTCCTGGTAGACGCCAACAGTTGCTACAGCGCTGCCAAGGCGATTGAGGTGGGTCATTTTCTTCAGGATCACGGGGTATGCCATTTCGAAGAGCCCTGCCCCTATTGGGATCTGGAGCAGACGAAACAGGTCACCGATGCACTCTCCCTTGACGTGACAGGCGGCGAACAGGACTGCGATCTTTCAACTTGGAAGCGGATGATCGATATGCGAGCCATCAACGTGACCCAACCCGACATCTGCTATATCGGCGGGCTCACGCGTCTCATGCGGGTGGCAAAAATGGCGGAAGAAGCCGGCCTTGTCTGCACGCCGCACGCGGCCAACCTTTCGATGGTGACGCTTTTCACGATGCACTTTTTGAAGGCTATTCCCAATGCCGGTCCCTATCTCGAATTCTCCATTGAAGGAGCGGATTACTACCCCTGGCAGCAGGATCTTTTTCTCAACAGTCCCTTTACTGTCTCCAATGGCGGTGTCACGCTTTCGGACGCTCCGGGCTGGGGCGTGGAAATCAATCCTCTGTGGCTTGAAAGATCCCGGTATGAGCGCAGCGCTCTCGATTAGCGCGCATGATGCGCGGCCAAAGCAACGGAACGGACAATGAAACTCCAGTCGATAGAAACCTATGTGGTTGGCAACCCGCCGCCATCACGCGGCGGCCGCTACTTTGTCTTCGTGCGGCTCGAAACGGCCTGCGGCATCAGCGGCGTCGGCGAAATCTACAACGCCACGTTCAGCCCGCATGTCGTTGCCGAAATGGCGAGGGATGTCTTCGCTCGCATCTTTGACGGCGAGGACCCGCACCATGTCGAGCGGCTTTGGCGCGCCACCTACGGGGCCGGCTATACCCTTCGCCCCGACGTCAGCGTGATGGGAGTGCTGAGCGCGCTGGAGATGGCTTGTTGGGACATCATTGGCAAAGCTGCAGACAAACCCGTCTACCAATTGCTCGGCGGCCTGGTGCATGAAAAACTGCGCACCTATACCTACCTCTATCCGCCCGGCGACGAACATGTGTACCCGGATCCGGACAAGCCCAATGTCTACAACGATCCGGACATCGCCGCCGAGATCGCACTCTACTGGGTGGACGAAGGCTTCACTGCAATCAAATTCGATCCTGCCGGTCCCTATACGGTCTATGACGGCCACCAGCCGAGCCTTGACGATCTTGAACGCTCGGAGCTCTTCTGCAAACGCATCCGCGAAGCCGTAGGCACACGCGCCGACCTGCTTTTCGGAACGCACGGGCAGTTCACCGTTTCAGGCGCAAAACGCATGGCTCGCCGGCTCGAAGCCTATGACCCGCTGTGGTTCGAAGAACCGGTGCCGCCCGAAATGCCCGAGCGCATGGCGGAAGTGGCCCGCGCCACTTCCATTCCCATCTCGACGGGCGAACGGCTCTGTACAAAATACGAATTCGCCCGTGTTCTGGAGACCGGAGCCGCATCGATCCTGCAGATGGACCTTGGACGGGTCGGCGGGCTGCTTGAGGCGAAGAAAATCGCCGCCATGGCCGAGACCCACTACGCGCAGATCGCGCCGCATCTTTATTGCGGTCCCATCGTCGGCGCGGCAAACATACAGCTCGCCGCCTGCTCTCCGAACTTCCTTATTCTCGAGAGCATCCAAAAGTGGGACGGCTTTCACGCCGAACTGCTGACCAAGCCGCCGCAGTGGCGGGACGGTTATGTGATTCCGCCTTCTGAACCCGGGCTAGGGGTCGAACTGGACCTCGAAGTTGCCAGGTCAAACCCCTATGAAGGCAATATCCTTCACCTGACAATGGAAACGCAACCGCTACGCTAGTGTGAGGTACATCCCATGAAAGTCGGCTTCATCGGTCTTGGCAATGTCGGCGGTAAACTTGCAGGCAGTCTCTTGCGTAACGGCATCGATTTGATGGTACGTGACCTCGATCGCTCCGTGGCTCAGCCTTTTCTGGATGCCGGCGCACACTGGGCTGACAGCCCGAAAGAGATGGCGCAAGGCTGCGATATCATCGTGACCTGCCTGCCGAGCCCGGCTGCATCAGCTGCGGTCATGGAGGCAGAAGACGGCATTCTCGCCGGCCTCTCAACGGGCAAAATATGGGCCGAGATGTCGACCACCGATGAGGCGGAGGTCAAGCGGCTAGGCGCTTTGGTGCTTGAAGCCGGTGCCGCGCCGGTTGATTGCCCGGTTTCCGGCGGCTGCCACCGCGCCGCAACGGGCAACATAGCGATTTTCGCCGGTTGCGACCGTGAAACGTTCGAAAGTATCCTGCCGCTCCTTAAAACCATGGGCCGCCGCATTCTGCATACCGGCCCGCTTGGATCCGCATCGATCCTGAAAGTCGTCACCAACTATCTTGCCACCGCCAACCTTATTACCCTGAGCGAAGCCCTTGTAACGTCGAAGGCAGCCGGCCTTGATCTGAACACGGCCTATGAGGCAATCAGGATCTCATCCGGCAATTCCTTCGTTCACGAGACCGAAAGCCAGGTGATCCTGAACGGCTCGCGGGACATCAATTTTACAATGGACCTTGTTTCCAAGGATATCGGCCTGTTTCAGAAGGTGGCAGATCGGTGCAATGTTCCGCTTGAGGTTAACCCCCTGATGATCGAGATCTTCAAGGACGGGGAAAACCGCTACGGTCCGCGCGAATTCTCGCCCAACATCATTCGCCGTCTTGAGGAGGCGACAGGTCTGGAGGTCGCCGCCCCCGGATTTCCAGCGCAAATGACTGACGACGAGCCGGAAGAAGCCGGCTACGAGATCGTTCCCAAAGGCAGTGTAGCTTCCGGATAAATTCGCCTCGCAGGAACCATCCGTCTCCTGTTGAAATTTCATCGGATTTTCATGGACCTGCCCCGCCCTGTGGTTCACTATTGAGCTCAGTGTTTCCAATAGGGGTGCGTAAAGTGCTGAAGTTTATCCAGATTACCGACAGCCACCTCATCAGCGGCGGCAGGCGTCTTTACGGCGTTTCGCCCGAACGCCGTCTGCACTCGGCCATCGACAGCATCAACCACGAACACGCCGATGCAGACTTTGTGGTTATGACCGGCGATCAGGTCCACTGGGGCGATGAGGACAGCTACCGGATTTTGGCCGATGCAGTCGCGCGGCTTGAAATGCCGGTCAAGATGCTGATGGGAAACCACGACAACCGCCAGCTAATGGTTGAGACCTTTCAAGAGATTGAGACGGACGAAAACGGTTTCGTGCAGTCGGCGCTGGAAACGGAAGCCGGACGATGTCTTTTCCTGGATACCAAAATCGATGCGAAAACCGATGCTGGCGAATACTGCGCACAGCGGCGCGACTGGCTGAAGGCACAGCTTGAGGCGTCGCACCAACCAGCCATTATCTTCATGCACCACCCCCCGCTCAAGCTGGGGCTGAAGGGCATGGATGTGATCATGCTGAAAGACGCCGAGCCGTTCTTCCAACTGTTGGAGCCTCATCTTCCGCGAATCCGGCAGATTTTCTTCGGCCATATCCACCGGCCGATATCCGGCACCTGGCGCGGCATTCCGTTTTCATGCGTCCGCGGCCTCAATCATCAGCTGGCGCTGGATCTCACGGCACCAGAGACCACTGTTCCGGGCAGTTTCGAACCCGCCTCCTATAGCGTCGTTCTGGCCGATGCGGATCAGATCGTCATTCACATGCATGAATTCATGGACAGGTCGCCGCGCTTCGATCTGATCCCGCCACCCGATACGGACGGGCGTGAATACGGTCTCGATATGCGGCATGGCGACTGGGAGCTGATGACATGAAGGTCTGTGCAACGGGCGAAACAAGCGGAAGGATGTTTTTGAATATGCAGCGGTTACTCTTTCTGGCTTTCGCATCGCTTCTGGCGGTGACCTTCGGCTTGATGCCGTCGGCATTGTCCGCGGACACATCGAAAGCCGTTATCGAGAAGGCCGTAACCGGCTACATTCTGCCGTCCCAACAGGAGTTCAGCACGGCGTCCCAGGCCCTGTCTGGTGAGGTCAAGACCCTGTGCGAGGCGCCTTCGCCTGAGAGTCTCGATGGGGCGCGCATGGGCTTTGACGAATTGGTTTCGGCATGGGCTGCAGTGAGTGTCGTGAACATTGGCCCAATCATGGAGAAAAACCGCCGCGAACGTTTGTTGTTCTGGCCGGATCGCCGGGGCGTTGGCTTGCGCCAGGTTCAGGCCGTCCTGTCGGAAAAGGATCCGCAGGCCGCGACCGTAGCGGGACTGGCGCAGAAAAGCGTTGCACTTCAAGGCCTTGCGGCACTGGAATTCGTTCTCTACGGCACCGGTTCCGAAACGCTTTCAGACGGATTGGACGATTACAGGTGCCGCTTTGCCATCGCGATCAGCGGGAACATCGCCAACATCGCATCGGAACTGTTGGACGGATGGCAGGATCCGGACGGGTTTGCGATCGCGTGGGAAAACCCGGCCGAGGACAACGACCTGTACAGAAATGAGACTGAAGCCCTCAGTGCCCTTGTAAACCTCTTCACCAATGGCTTTGAGTATTTCGATACGGTCGAGATTGGCGGATTTCTTGGCACCACGCCCGACCGGGACAGGCCACGGCGCGCGCTCTTCAGGCGATCCGGCAACACGTTGAAGCTCTTGCGCGATACGATGTCGGAATTTCAGTCGCTCTACGAAGCATCGGAGGTGGCGACACTTCTGCCGGAAGAGTTTCGCTGGATCGAGGATCGGATCTCCTTCGGCTTCAGACAGGCCAACGGCTCGCTGGCATCCTTGAGCGGAACCGCCGCCGATCTTGTTGAAGAGCCGGAACAGCGCTCCAAGCTTGCCTACATCGCGCTCGTCACGCGCGGGTTGAATGATGATTTCGGCAACAAGCTGACCGGCGCACTCGGCCTGACCTCGAACTTTTCGAGCCTTGATGGTGACTGAGTGTGTCGCGCAGGCTGTTTTCCAGACGCGATTTCCTGAAAGGCGCGGGACTGACATTCGCCGCATCGCTTTCGCCCGCGCACGCCTTCGCACTGGACAACACCGATGCTGTCTTTGCCTCGGCCTACGCGGATGCTGACGGCCGATATGGCGCAGCCATCCTATCGGAGACCGGAAAGATCATCGCGAAAATACCCCTGCCCGCGCGCGGACACGATGTCACCCATCATACAGCAACCGGGAACGCCGTCGTTTTCGCACGCCGACCCGGCACGATTGCCGTCGCCTTCGACCGGCAGATGAGGCACCCGCCGCGCGAAATCACGGCCAGCCCCGGTCGGCATTTTTACGGCCACGGTGTTTTTTCGTCGGATGGCCGACTGCTTTATGCCAGCGAAAACGACTTTGACAATGCGGAGGGTGTGATCGGCGTATACGATGTTGGCGCCGCCTACCGGCGTGTCGGCGAGTTTCCATCGGGCGGAACGGGTCCGCACGACATGCTTCTGATCGACAACGGACGCACGCTGGCAATCGCCAATGGCGGCATCGAAACCCACCCCGATTTTGGCCGCGCGAAGCTGAACATTTCAACAATGCAGCCCAATCTCAGTTTTGTTGATCCGGAAAACGGCTCAATCGTCGAGAGGCAGGCACTTCCCCAAACGCTTCATCAGCTGTCGATCCGCCATCTGGCCGATGCAGGCGACGGCGGCGTTTTTTTCGCCTGTCAATATGAAGGTGCTCCGCAACACACGCCGGCGCTGTTCGGTCGTGCACGGCCCGGACAGCCGCTGAAACTCTTCGAAACCGAACGCAAACGTCTCGTCCGCTTCAAGAACTATATTGGCTCGATTGCCGCCGAACCGCAGGCAGGGACCGTAACGGTCACGTCGCCACGGGGCGGATACCTGATGGTCGTTGATGCCACCAACGGGACGTTCGTGGCCGAGCATGGGCACCTGAATGTTTGCGGCGTGGCGGAAAACGGAACATCCTACCTCGCCACGACGGGCAACGGCGTCATCTTCGACACCGCGAACCGCTTCATCGATACCGGAGACTTGCGTTGGGACAATCATCTGACGCGCCTTTGACGCCAACGATCCAGAACACAAGGGAAGAACGCGATTGAAGGACAGCCGCAATTTGATCGCGCTCGGTGCCTGCCGGATGCTGGAACTGCTCGAAACTGAGGAAATCTCGCCCGATCAGGCACTCGATGCGCTTGAAGAACGGATTGCCGAGGTCGAACCGAAAGTGCACGCCCTGCCGACCCTGTGTTTTGAACGGGCAAGAGCCCAGGCTGCCCGCCTGCGCGCATTGCCTGTCTTGCAACGCGGCGCTCTTCGCGGCCTTCCCGTTCCTATCAAGGATCTGACCAACGTCGCAGGCGTGCGCACCACGTACGGATCGCGGCTGTTTGAAAACCATGTGCCCGATACGTCCGGCATCGTTACCGAAACCCTCGAGGCAAACGGCGCGATCATCTACGCAAAATCCAACACGCCGGAGTTCGGCACGGGCGGACATACGTTCAACGATGTCTTCGAGACGACCCGCAATCCCCATGATCTTTCGAAATCGGCCGGCGGGTCTTCCGGCGGTGCGGCGGCTACTCTGGCGAGCGGCACCGCCTGGCTTGCCCATGGCTCGGACATGGCCGGCTCGCTGCGCACACCAGCGGCCTTCTGCGGTGTTGCGAGCTTGCGCCCTTCCCCGGGCCTGATCGCCAATGAGCCCGGCACCGCGCCGTTCCAGCATTTGGGCCAGCAGGGACCCATGGCGCGCAGTGTCGAGGATGTCGCCCTGCTCGCCGACGCCATGAGCGGGTTGCATCAGGGCGTCGCTTTTTCGAAACCCCATAAGGCGGGCAAATTCCTGAGCGCAGCGCGCAATCCGGCGAAACCGGCGCGTGTTGCCGTCAGCCCGGATCTGGGCCTCGCAAGCCTTGCGCCTGAAACGGCGGACGCGTTCGACGCAGCAATCGAGCGTCTTGAAGGCGCCGGTCTGACTTTGACGCAGACACATCCTGACCTGTCTGACGCAGACCAAGCCTTCGCGGTTCAGCGCGCCCTGCTCTATGCCCTAAACCATGGCGACGGTCTCGAACAAAACCGCGCGATGATGAAGCCGGAGAACATCTGGAACGTCGAGAAGGGCCTCGCTGTCAGCGGTGCGGAGGTGCGAAGCGCCCTGGCCGCACAGGCGCGCGTGTTCAACAACACAGCGAAATTCATGCAGGACCACGACCTGCTCATCTGTCCGGCGACGGCGATCCGGCCGTTCCCCGTTGACGAGCGCTATCCGGGCCATTCCGAAGGCGTGCCGATACCGCGCTACAATGAATGGCTGCAAATCGTCCATCTGATCACGGTTACCAGCCTGCCCGTCATCACCATTCCATGCCTCGCGGCCTCGGACGGCCTGCCCTTCGGTCTGCAGCTGATCGGCAAGCCCCACGGCGAGGAAGCCTTGTTTTCCAACGCCCGCCATATCGAGAGCCTTTTTGCCTGGGACACAAGGCCGGTTGATCCACGATAACGCCGTGACCTCTTCGAACATCGTGCAGCGCTGCGACATGGCTTAACTCTTAACCATGTTTTTCATGACAATTTTAACGGTTGTTCGCCAATCTGGTCGTTGGTCTTCAACGGATTTCCGGGTTCGCAACCATGCGCAAAGTCCTGTTTTCAGTCTGCATTGTCGCGCTCGCCGGTGTTCCGCTGACAGGCTGCGCCAGCTTTTTCGGCCTCGGTTCTCAATCGGCCAAGGTGCATTACAACGACACCCGGTGGTGCGTGCCGCGCCAGCTCAAGCGTGTGCTGAACCGTGTCGCCGACACCTACGGCCCGGTCACCGTTCATTCAACCAAGCGCTGGTGGCTCGAAAACTGGATGAAGGGCGGCGCCAAAAATTCCTACCATCTGAAATGCCAGGCCGTTGACTTCTCCGTCTCGGCAGACCCGGCCTCCGTCATCGCCTACCTGAAGGCGCAGCCGGAAGTCGGCGGCTATTCCTACTACCCGTCATCCGGCCATTATCACATCGACACAGGCCCGCGCCGCACCTGGTAGCGCGCATACAGTGTCTTTTTC
The DNA here is from genome assembly GCA_039025395.1 of Pseudomonadota bacterium. Classification (GTDB taxonomy): domain Bacteria; phylum Pseudomonadota; class Alphaproteobacteria; order Rhizobiales; family Rhizobiaceae; genus Hoeflea_A. The sequence goes on along the minus strand of JBCCOK010000014.1, from coordinate 2,750 downwards.
GCGCTGACCGATTGCGGTTTTGCGGGTTTTGCACCATACAAAGTTGACCCTTTGAAGCTTTTGCGCAAAAAATGGCGCCGAGAGTTGATCGGCGCGTTTTCGGGCGGAGATGCGCGCGTGCCGGGGAAACCGGTACAAGGAGGAAACGATGAAAAGGCGTAACTTTATCTTTGGCGCAGCATCCGCGACAGCCGGACTTGGTGCCCATCTTGCAAGCGGCGGCAAGGCTGCCGCGCAATCGGCGGCGTCCCGGTTTTTCTCGGGCGCAACAATTGATGGCGAACACAACTTTCGCAACACCAATTTCGACGAGATCGATCCGCGCTGGCGTCGGCAAATGGTGAAGTACTTCTCCGACGAGCCTGAAGGCACCGTCGTGGTTGATACGCGAAATCACTTTCTCTACTGGATCTGGGACAACAACACCGCCGTGCGTTACGGCGTCGGCGTCGGACGCGAAGGCTTCCAGTGGTTTGGCCGCTCCTATGTGGCGCGCAAGGCGCGGTGGCCGCGCTGGGTTCCGCCGGAAGCCATGAAACAGCGTCAGCCCGAACTTCCCGATTCTATGGAAGGTGGTCCCAGCAACCCGCTGGGTGCGCGCGCGCTCTACCTTCACAACACCGGCGGCGGTGCCGACACCGGTTACCGCTTGCACGGAACGGCCGAACCGTGGTCGATCGGTTCCGATGTGTCTTCGGGCTGCATCCGTATGTTCAACGAAGATGTCATCGATCTGTACCGCCGCGTTCCCGTCGGGACAGCCGTTTTGGTGTTGGAGCATATTTCCGATCGCGTTTAGACCGCGTCGGTCAAACAACAATAATCAGGGGGAATCGGGTGTGGTGAGTGTCCTCAAATCCTTTGCCGTCGCGGCTTTGCTCGGCGCGAGCGTGACCCTGTCGGGCTGCAATTCCAATCCGGTCGACAACGACCCGTTGAGCGGCTCGACGGACGATCCGGCTGTCGGCTTTGCCAAGTTCAGCGACGATTCCAAGCAGTATTTCACCCTTAACGTGGGAAGGCGGATCTACTTCAAGGGCGGCTCGGCCGAGTTTGATGACGTTTCCCTTGAGACGCTCAACCTCCAGGCCGCCTGGCTTGTCGAGAATCCCAAGTGGCTGGTCAAGCTGCAGGGCTTTGCCGACGATCCGGGGTCCGAGGAGGCCAATGTCCAACTCTCGGCTGAACGTGCGCAGAACGTGATGAACTACCTCGCATCAAGAGGTGTCAATCCGCAGCGCATGTGGTCGAAGGGCTACGGCAAGGAACGCCTGATCCGCAATTGCCCGGAGATCACCTGCAAATCGCAGAACCGCCGTGTCATCGTCACGCTGCGGACCGAGTTCGACGGCGCCGCGCCGCAGTTCCAGCAGGGTCAGAGCTAAATCCGGCGTCAACCCAAAGACATGGGCTACCAGACAATCTCCGAACCGTCATAGGCAAAGAAGCCGCCGGTCCGCTCCGGCGCCGTGCGGTCGATCACGTCAAGCAGGCGTTCTGCGGCCACCTCCGGCGTGTGGGTATAGCTGCGTGCGGTGCCCTTCGTAAGGCTGGTTTCCACCGTTCCCGGGTGCAGACAAATCACTACCGCTTCGGGCCGTTTGCGCGCCACCTCGATCGATGCGCTGTGCATGATCTGATTGAGCGCCGCCTTGGACGCGCGGTAGGAATACCAGCCGCCCAGCCGGTTGTCGCCGATGGAACCGACCCGCGCCGAAAGGGTTGCGAAGACACTGCGCCCCGAACGCGGCATCAAGGCGACAAAATGTTTGAGCAGCAGAGCGGGACCGACAGCGTTGATCCGGTAGGATTCAACCATGACCTCCGGGTCCAGCGCCGACAGCGATTTTTCAGGTCCGTTCTCGCCGATCTTGAGTGTGCCGGTGGCGTCGAAGATGAGATCATACGCGCGGCCGCCCTCTGCAAGCCGCAGCGCCGCATCGCGGATCGTACTCTCGTCGGTAATGTCAAAGCCGTCATTCTCGCGGCGCGAGATCCGCACGACCGCGCTGCAGTTTTCGCGCCCCGAAAGCACGCCGCATACCGCTTCACCGAGCCCGCCGGACGCGCCGATGACCAAAGCATGGAAGCTGTCCTTGAAAGATTGCATCCATCTCTCCCGCATGAAATTGTACGAGAGTGATACGTTGGCCGGCCCGGCCCGGATTTCTCCGGCAGGCGTCCCGATTTCCCGCGAGCCGCGCTTAGGCCACTTTTGGCGCAGCGAGCCTCTCTTTCAGCGACGGCGGCACCAGCCGCCGTGCGGAGACACGCGGATAACGCATTTCTAAGATCGTCCGCTCCGCGCCATAGAGTGCGATATATTCATCGAAATTATCAAAAGCGCGACGGCCGCCAAAGTCGATGAAGGTTTCCGACGGCGTGCCTTCGGCGAGGATAATGTCATGGTCTTCCGTCTCCACATGGTAGACCGTGAGGCTGTCGCCGATCTCGCCCACCGGTACCCAGTCGATGGTGGAACCGTTGACCAGCGCGCCCGCATTGATCAGCAGCCCGTCGATCAAAAGCGCATGATCCGCCGTCAGGGTCAGGTCGCGCGCGGGCAGACCGTTGCCCAGTGCACCGGCGCGGATACGCACAGGCAACAAACGCTCCGGCATCTGGAAGCGCATCGAGACCGTCTGGCGGCCGATCCACCTTGCAGGCACCGCCCGTCCATCGCCGGTAAGAACGCGATCGCCGATACGCAGATGCTCGACGCGGCGTTCGCCGTCGGGCGTGGCGATGGC
>JBCCOK010000013.1:0-84248 GCA_039025395.1 Pseudomonadota bacterium | reverse complement strand
GCGGACAATCGGCCCATCGGCGTCGTTGGGCCGCATGCCCCGTGACCCACAACGCGCTGCGCGACGCGCCAACCCGAATGAACCGATCTTCCGCCATCAAATGCTTCAAGCTAAACCTGATTTGCTCTAGACCACAATTCTGATCGGCAACGGATCCAGCAGTGCCAGAACCGCATCCCTTGCCGACGCTCCGGCCGCATCGGTCAGGCTGACGGTCACGGAGATTTTTCCGTCCGTCGACAGATTTGCCGAAATCTCAGCATCGCGGGCAACCTGCAAATTGCCAAGAGCCCCGCGCACGGTGTTTTCCGCAGCGAGCCGACGCAGTTCCGGCTTGAAGATCTTGCCGACATTGGTTGCAGGCATGGTATCGATAATCCTCACCGATTTCGGTTTCGCAGGCGGCTCATCGACACGCGCGGCCGTCCAGTCCGCAAGTTCGTCCTCGCTCGGCGGCGGCGCGCCGGGCTTTAAGACGGCAAAGGCCACCGGCATTTCGCCGGCATAGGCGTCAGGCGCACCGACTGCTGCGCAAAGCTGGACAGCCGGGTGCGAGCCGAGTGCGTCTTCGATAATCTTGGGATCGATGTTGTGACCGCTTCGGATGATCAGGTCCTTGGAACGGCCGGTCAGGTTGATACGGCCCTGTTCGTCAAGCCAGCCAACATCGCCCGTCGCCAGCCAGCCGTCTTTGGCAAAGGCAGCGGCCGTGTGTTCTTTGTCCAGAAACCCCGGAAAAACGTTGGGTGCCTTGAACAGGATCATGCCCTTTTGTCCCGGCGGCAGGTCGCGATCCGTCGGACCGCCGCCCGATTCGAGGGCGACGATGCGCGTGCGTGCAAAGGGAACGGGGAAGCCGACGCAGCCGGCCGGGCCGCGAACGCCGGGCGGGCGGATTGAGCTTATACCGGCCATCTCCGTCATTCCGTAACTCTCATGCACATGCAGGCCGAAGCGGTCCTCAAAGCGCTTGGCGAGTTCAGGCGGCAGGATCGCGGCGCCAGTGCGGCAATAGCGGATCGACGAGATATCGACGCCCTGTGTCGGAACCTCCGCCAGTGCTGCGAGGACCGTCGGCACCGCGGAAAGCGAGGTGACGCGGTACTTCTCGACAATGCGCCAGTAGTTGCGCCGTATCTCCGGATTGCGCAACAGGGTGGTGGTCGGAATGATGACCTCGACACCGGCGGAAAGTGATGTCAGCGATGCCGGCAGGACACCGGCCACGTGGAACAGCGGATAGCCGTTGATGGTGATATCGTCCGGTGTCATTCCCTGCAGTTGGACGCTCGCCCAGGCCGTGAAAACCTGATTGCCATGGGTGTGCATGGCAAGCTTCGGCTCGCCGGTGGTTCCGCCCGTATGAAAATAGGCGGCGATGTCTGACGAAGCGATCAGCCGACCGCTAATAAGCCTGTCGCCCGGCTGATCAGCAAGCAAGGCTTCAAAATCGCCGTCGCCGCCGTGGGCCGGTGGTGTTTCCTCATCATGCGGCGCGACACGCAGGAGTTTGAGACCCGGAATGCGGGCGCGCAAAGCCATGGCCTTGTCCCAATAGCCGGCATCTTCTTGCCCGCCATAGGCGACAAGAATTTTCGCGCCGGCGGTTTCGATCAGGCTTGAAAGCTTGTCGATCGTCAGCAGGGGATTGAGCGGCTGAACGATCCCGGCGGCCTGCGCGCCCCACAATACCAGCTGGTATTCAATACATCCGGGAAGAAGCGCTGCGACGGCATCGCGGTGCCCGATACCCATATGGTGAAACAGGTTGGCGGTACGGGTGATGCCGGCAAACAGCTCGGCATAGGTCAGGCGCAACGGTGCTTCTTCCGGATCTCCGCTGCGCAGGAAAGTCAGCGCTGTCCGGGGGCCAAAAGCGCGCGCCGATTCGGCGAAAATCTCATAGGTGCTTGCAACGCCGCATGCTTCATCAAACGGCGTTTCCTCAAGCCGCTTGATATCGGCGAGACTGCGCATCGGATGAGACGGTGCGAAAGGCATCGAACGCCGCCGTCTTAGAACGGCTCAGAACGGCAGTTTCATGCCCGGCGGGATGGGAAGGCCGGCCGTCAGTTCCTGGGTTTTTTCCTGAACGGCTGCTTCGACCTTGCCCTTGGCGTCATTGTGGGCGGCAACGATCAGGTCTTCGAGGATCTCCGCTTCCTCTGGCTTGATCAGCGACGGATCGATCGACAAACCCAGCATCTTTCCCTTGCCGTTGATCCTGACGGTGACAAGGCCGGCGCCGGAGGTGCCTTCGAGCTCAAGCTTTTCGACCTCCTCCTGCATGGCGGCCATCTTCTCCTGCATTTCCTTGACCTTGCCCATCATGCCCATGATATCGCGCATATTCTTGCTCCAATTTCCGTAGCGCGGCCCGATCGCCGCTTGTTCAAAACTCAGTCGTCGCTGTCGTCCGGCAGGATATCGCCATCTTCACTTTGTGCTGCGACCGGAGCGTCCTGCGCTTCGGCGCGAATGCGTACATCGGTTATCCTGGCGCCCGGAAACCGGTCGAGTATGGCTGCGACGTCCGGATCCTGGCTGGCGTCGACCACAAGCGCGGCCCGGTAATCCGATTCCATTTCCTCAAGCGTCTTGCCGCCGCGTTCGCGGCTGACGGCGATGATCCAGCGCGCGCCAGTCCATTCCTTCAGCTTGCCGTCCAGTTCGCCGACCAGAGATCGCGGCGCGTCTTCCGCGAGGCCGACTTCGAGACGTCCCGGTTCGATTTTGACTGGCCGAATAAATTTGCGAATCAGCGCCCGCATCCTTGCATCACGGTGCTGACCCGCGAGGTCTGCCAGATCAGCCAGAGTGGCAATGACGACCGCAGGTCTTTCCGCCTCCCGCGGTGCGGGTCTGGCATCAGGATTGCGGTCTTCGGGCGCGTAAGCCTGCACAGCTGCGGCCTGAGATGGGCCCGCGGATACCGTCTTGTTGGCCGGACGCGAGTCTTGAGGCGCGCCTCGCAAAGGCGCATCCGGCGCTGACGTCTGCTGCCCGCCGCCATTCCTGACCGCCTGGCCCGCATCCATGCCCGGTGCCGCAGCCATCGCCGAGAGCTGTTTCACGGCGTCGCCAGGAGACGGCAGGTTTGCGGCATGGGTGAGCCGAATCAACAGCATTTCGCAAGCACTGACAGGCCGGTCGGATTGCTGCGTCTCGGGAATGCCCTTGAGCAGCATCTGCCAGATGCGCGACAGCACCGGTACCGAAAGGGTTTCGGCAAAGGCTGCCCCCCGCGTGCGTTCTGACTCGCTCAGGGCCGGATCCTTGGCAGCATCCGCAACGAATTTCAGGCGGGTCACAAGATGGGTGAAGTCGGCCAGATCTGTCAGCAACACGGCCGGATTGGCTCCATTGTCATACTGGTCGCGGAATGTCGCGAGCGCTTCCGCAACGCTGCCCGCAGCGATCTGCTCGAAAAGGTCGACAATCTTTCCGCGATCGGCGAGGCCCAGCATGCCGCGCACCGTTTCGGCTTCGACCTTGCCGCCGCCATGGGCAATGGCCTGATCCATCAGCGATAGGCCGTCGCGCACCGATCCTTCCGCCGCGCGGGCGATCATCGACAGGGATTCATCGTCGATTGACACGCCTTCCCTTGCAGCAATTTCGCGAAAATGTCCGATGAGGTTCGCGGCCTCGATGCGGCGCAAGTCGAAACGCTGACACCGCGACAGCACGGTCACCGGGACCTTGCGGATTTCCGTGGTCGCGAAGATGAACTTGACGTGTTCCGGCGGTTCCTCAAGCGTCTTGAGCAGACCATTGAATGCCTGGGTCGACAGCATATGGACTTCGTCGATGACATAGACCTTGTAGCGCGCGGCGACGGGGCGGTAACGCACCTGCTCGATGATTTCGCGAATATCGTCGATGCCCGTATGCGATGCCGCGTCCATCTCAATGACATCGACATGACTTCCCTGCATGATCGCTTCGCAATGCTCGCCCGGTTCGGCGAGATCGATATGCGGCTTGTCGATGGTCTCGGTGCGATAGTTGAGCGCGCGGGCAAGGATACGTGCCGTCGTCGTTTTGCCGACACCGCGTACGCCTGTGAGCATATAGGCCTGTGCAATCCTGCCGGTCTCGAAGGCATTGGTGAGGGTGCGGACCATTGGCTCCTGACCGATCAGGTCGCCGAAATCGCGCGGCCGGTACTTGCGCGCGAGAACCCTGTAGCCATTTTCCTGAGCTGTTGTTCCGTCGTTCATCCGGTCCTCAAAATGCCGGGCCGGTCCCGGCTCCGATGAGTGTCGCCCCAGCGGCACCGGTCAGTCAAGGGACGCTCTATAGGCTGGCAACGCCGATGCATGCGATCATACGACGGGGTGGGAGGCTGGCACGGTGACCCGTGCCGGGGCTCGTTAGGGCTGCTTCCTTCCGGACCTGACCCGGTTGGCGAGTGGCTCGTCCACCACCAACCTCCCGAACTCCATATCGTCAATTGATAGAGCAAAAGCAAGTGGCAAGGTGAAAGCCATGTGGTTGATCAACCGGGAAGATCGTAATCGAACTCGTAGCTGTGGTCGCCCTGATCGATGTGAATGGTCATTTTTCCCGAAAGGCCGGTCAATTCGCCGGTGCCCGAATCGGGAACCACTGCCAGCATCAAAAACTCGCCTGATGCCTGCATGGTGCCGTAATGCTGCAGAACGAAACTGCCCCTGCGGCCTGAAAGCATGCCGACAACCTGTTCGATCGCCACATAACCGGCGGACCCCTTCACATCTGTCATGACCGTCAGCATTTCACCGCTGGCACGCGCCGACAGTTCACCATGATAGGTCTTGTCGATCGACATGCGTCCCAACGTCATGCCGTCCTGACCGCTGCCGGCGACAGGCAGCTGTTCCAGCGTCACGTCAAACTTCCCGGTTACGTGCATGGTCTGACCTGGCTTTTCGTCAAAGTTGCGGTTTGTCCCAGAGTGGCTGCAATGGCGCGAACCGTCAACAGCCGGGCCGCCGTCCCGTGAACCTGTCGAATGGGGAGAAATCCACTGGCATGCGGGATTTTCCGATGTGGAAAGGCAGCAAAAGGATCAATAAACTGCTAACCTGATATCGGACGGGATCGGGACAACGGGAATGCGCACTTTCAAGATAGACGCGCGGCTGGAGGCTGACAGCAGGCCCGTATCCATATTGGGCCTGTGCCAGTTGCGATTGATGAACGATCGGCGCTGGCCGTGGTTTGTCCTAGTGCCGCAGCGGGCGGAAACAGAGGAGATCTACCACCTCACGCCGCTCGATCAGACGCTGCTTACATTCGAGGCGGGCGAAACCGCGCGGGCGCTTAAGCGTGTTACGGAATGCACCAAGATCAATATCGGCGCGCTGGGCAACCAAGTCCGGCAGTTGCATGTTCATGTGGTCGCGCGCAACCCCGGCGATACCGGCTGGCCTGGCCCGGTCTGGGGGGTTGGCAAGGCGGAGCCTTATGATACCAATAGCGCCACCGCGCTGATTTCAAAGGTCGTCGACGCGCTGTAGCGTCCGCGTTGGCAGCGATGAAAACAGCAGCGGCGAAATGATCCAGCGCCAAAACGATACACGCCAGGAAAAGGTTCAATTGTCCATATTCGATGCGCCCGCCAACGGCACTGAGCCGAGCAGCCAAGTCGCCTTTGCAGGAAACAGCCTCGACCGCAGATCCGAATTCCGCGACGACGATTGTCTTGATCGCGCTTTGGCGTCGCCCGATGCGCGGATCTTTGCGATCGGCGATGGAAGAGCTTTCCTTCGCAAAACCGACTCCGGTTTCGATGCATTGCACAGTCTTGAGGCGGTTCATGATTTTCACCCCGACCTCGAAAACGCCGTGCTTCTTGGTTTTTCGGATGACAACGCACCACGTATTGCATGCGATGTGCGCCTCGATCCCGAGTTGCTTCCTGATGATATCAAAGCCATCGACAACCGGTCGATCTACATGCAGGGCCTTGTAACCGGAGACGAACTCGGCCAGCTAGCGCAGGGCGTGAGCCTTGTTGCCTGGGCCCGCTCACATGCCTATTGCGGGCTGTGTGGCGGAAAAACCGTATCCCGGGCAGGCGGATACCGCAGACAGTGCGTGGATTGCGGGCATCTTATGTTTCCGCGCACCGATCCCGTGGTCATCATGCTGGCGATCGATACCGGTATCGACCGGTGCCTGCTCGGCCGCAGTCCGCATTTCCCGCCCGGAATGTACTCTTGCCTTGCCGGCTTTCTCGAGCCGGGTGAGACGATAGAAGACGCGGTGCGCCGTGAGACGAACGAGGAATCCGGTATCCGCATCGGACGGGTCCGCTACCATGCAAGCCAGCCATGGCCGATGCCGCATACGCTGATGATCGGCTGCTATGGTGAGGCGATTTCGACCGAGATCGCCATTGACGAACGCGAGATCGAAGATTGCCGTTGGTTTACACGCGCGCAGGCAATCGAGCTGGTAAGCCGACAGACCGGTGTCAGCGACCTGTCATCACCGCCGCCCGGCGCCATCGCCTATCATTTGATCCGCGGCTGGCTGGCGCATAGCAGTTAACGCTACCGACAGCCTGAGCTGACAGGAACGCGCTCTCCATCTCGCGATCGGCGATCAACCGGCAGCTCTTTTTGCTTCGATCGCGTCCCATAAAAGGCTGGCAATGTCGGCGACGCCGAATTTCTTGACCTCGCGAATGCCGGTGGGCGAGGTGACGTTTATTTCGGTCATGACATCGCCAATGACATCGATACCGACGAACAGGAAGCCGCGATCCCTGAGCGACGGGCCGATGCGGGCGCAAATCTCGCGCTCACGCGCGTTCAAATCGACCGGTTCGGCGCGACCGCCGACATGCATGTTGGACCGCGCATCGGTCTCGGCCGGAATGCGGTTTATTGCACCGACCGGTTCGCCGCCGACCAGAATAATGCGCTTGTCGCCCTGGCGCACGTCCGGCAGGTAACGCTGGGCAATCAATGGTTCGCGGAAGAGCTGGTCGAACATTTCCAGAAGCGAGGACAGATTGCGATCGTCGACGCGCAGATGAAACACACCGGCGCCGCCATTGCCGTAAAGCGGCTTGATGATGATGTCGCCCATTTCACTCCGAAACTGCGCGATTTCATCGGGATCGCTGGTAATCAGCGTATCCGGCATCAGGTCCGCAAACTCGGTAACGAAGATTTTCTCAGGCGAATTGCGCACCCATGCCGGATCGTTGACAACCAGCGTTTCGGGGTGGATGCGCTCAAGCAAATGGGTCGAGGTAATGTAGGACATGTCGAAGGGCGGATCTTGGCGCAGCAGGACGACGTCCATCTCGGACAGGTCAATACGCTCCTGCGGACCAAGCGAATAGTGGTCCCCGACCTTGTCCTGCAAAGTCATCGCTTCAATCTGGGCGAACACGGTGCCGTCACGCAGAGACAGTTGCCGGGGCGTATAGTGGAAAACCCGGTGGCCTCGCTGCTGCGCCTCGAGGCACATGGCGAAGGTTGAATCGCCTTCGATCTGAATGGTCGAAACGTGATCCATCTGAACCGCCACCTTCAATCCGTGTGCCATGTCCGTTTCCTATCCCTGCCGTGGCGCCGATTTTTGCCACACTCATATCGCCGTTGCATATTAATTCAAACATTTGCGGTTTGCCCAAGCATCGGGCAAAGACCTGCCAAGTAGAGCGAATCACGCTAAATAGTCCATATGTCGAAAAACGCCGCCGGACCCGAAATTGAAAGGCTTATCCAGCTGCTTGCGCGCGTGCCGGGACTTGGTCCCCGTTCGGCGCGCCGGGCAGCGCTGCATCTGATCAAAAGGAAAGAACAGCTCCTCGAACCGCTCGCCGAAGCCATGGCTTTGGCCCGCGACAAGGTGACGGTCTGTTCAATCTGCGGCAATGTCGACACCAAGGATCCCTGTACGATCTGCACCGATCCCAGGCGCGACTCATCTGTAATCATTGTCGTTGAAGATGTTGCCGACCTCTGGGCGCTTGAACGGGCGGCGGCGATGAACTGCGCCTATCATGTTCTTGGCGGCACCCTTTCACCGCTGGACGGCATTGGTCCTGATGATCTTAACATTAAGTCGCTTGTCGACAGGGTTTCTGCGGGCGGGATCAAGGAAATCGTCATCGCGGTCAATGCGACTGTTGAGGGCCAGACCACCGCGCATTATCTGACCGACCAGCTTGACGGCTTCGAACTCTCCATTACCCGGCTTGCACATGGGGTTCCGGTGGGCGGCGAGCTCGACTATCTGGACGAAGGAACGCTGACGGCGGCGATCAAATCGCGGACAACGCTTTGAGCGGCTTTTGGGCTACCATCGGTACAAAAGGTTGCGAACAGCCCGCATCTTTACAGGCGGGCTCATTTTGTTCGCCATTTCTAGAATCTGAGAAGAACTGGCATTTATCATTCTGGACTTCTATTCTGACGGTGAAGTCTTATTGGTGAGATCGCAGTATAGGATGACATGCGGAAATTTCATCTCGATCGAGGCAAATAATTGACGCAGAACAAACCTACTGGCTGTGATGAATTGAACAGGAGCGGCGCTCCCCATGCGTGAGAAGCATCATTCGTCTCACGCGGGCCTCGCCTGGCCCAAGGATTATCGTGGGCTGCTGCCAATTCTCAAGCAGGAATGGGGCATCGATCAGAATATCTACCTGACGCGCAAGCTGAGCGGCGGGAAATCGGGTGCGCTTGTCTACAGCGTTGATATTTCAAGTGAATCCTTCAAAGGACAAGCGATCCTGAAACTCGACCTCGCTGCCGATCCGGGCGGCCAGGAAGAACTCGAGGCAGCGCTGCACGAACGGGCCATCGAGGACGCGCCTGATTTTGCGGCAAAGCACCTGCCCCGTGTGCTCCATTCGCTTCATCACGGCGATCAGGTCGCTATTCTTTCAAATATCGCAGGCCGCGGCCTGGAATATGCGGAACCGTGGGTTGATTGCTGGCATGATCGCCAGCTTGACGTTGTCCGGCAGGTTTCAGCCGGTCTTCTGAACGACTGGAATGCCGACTACCAGCTGAAAGAGGGCATGAATATGCCCCAGGACCTTCTCCAAAGCTGGCTGGGCCATCGCCTCGAGCCTGAAAAGGGCGGACGCATTCACGGTTTCCTCCAGACTGGATGCGGCATTGCGGCTGACGCGCCGTCAATCATTTTCGACGGTCACTGGTATCCCAACCCGCTGGCATTTGCCACCGGTGTCCGGCAATTGCCGGAACGGTTGCTGATGCGCGGGGTAACGGGACACTGCCACTGCGACTTCCACGGTCTCAATCTCCTCGTCGGCCGGCAAGACGGACCGGACCAGGGCTACTACCTGATCGATCTGGCGATGTATGAAAGCCAGCAATACCTTTTCTACGATCACGCCTATTTCGAGCTGGCAAGGTTGCTTTTTTCACGTGGCGGCGCTTCTGCCGAAGACTGGAATGCGATTGTCTTCCAGCTTGGCCGCTACAAGCATGATGAAGACCCATACCGATTGCGCACGGACGATATCGGGCTCATCGAACTGGTGCGGGCAATGCGCCAGGGCGTAAAAGACTGGATCGAAACAAACGAGGCAGAGCGGCTGTCGTTCATGGAAAACCAGACGCTCTTGGCACGCGTTGCGGTCGGCCTCAATTTTGCGCACAAGAATCTTTCGCCAGAGTTGCGCCAAATGGCATTCTACTACGCTGCCGCCAACCTGAAGGACTTTCTCAAGCTTAATCGGGTCGACTGGCCAAAAGCCGGGCCGGGTTTCAGGATCGGCGGCGCTGTGGCAGAGGCTTCAAACATCGAATTTCCTGCAGAACCTGCCAACCTTGCCGGTCAATCCGGCTATCAATCGCCCCCAAATCCGGCCGGCGGCACGGTGATGGAGACCGAGACAAAAACAGTCGAACAGTCTCATTCGTTTGGGCGGCTTTTCTATGAACTGCGGCGGCGTAATGTCGTGCGCGTCGCGGGTTTATACGCTGTTGTTGCCTGGCTTTGCATTCAGGTGGTTACCGCCATGCAGCCGGCCTTGCAACTGCCTGAATGGAGCGTTGCGTTTTCCGCTATGATCCTGGCGGTCGGTTTTCCAATTGCCTGCATCGTTGCCTGGGCATTTGAACTCAGCGCTTCCGGTCTGCAGCGAACAAGCCCCGGCGACGGTACCTATGATCGGGATAGGCTCAAGGTGGTCGTCGACTATGGTGTCATTGCTGGAATTATCATCATCATCGCGCTGAGCGGGCGTGATCTGTTGCCCTGGCAGCCGACCGAAACATCTCCTGTCACCCCGGCGTCGGCGCCCGTTCCGGTGCAGCCTGAAGGCACCGCCCTCGCAGTGCTGCCCTTTTCCAACCTCAATGCCAATGGCGACGACAGTTTTGCCGACGGCCTGACCATAGAAATCTTCCATGTATTGGCACAGACACGGGCGTTTCGCATACCGGGAATCACGTCCGCATTTCAGTACAAGAATGCTCCGGAGGATCTGCGGTCCATCGGCAGGGCGCTCGATGTCGACTACCTCGTTGAGGGCACCGTCCGGCGAGATGGAGATAATATCCGCATTGAGGCGAACCTTGTGCGCGCGGAAGACGGTTTCCTCATATGGTCCGATTCCTATCGCGAGACCATGGAAAACGTTTTCGTCGCGCAGGAAAACATCGCGAGAGAGATCGGAACGGCGCTATCCACGCCGCTCGACATCGATTCGGATGTGCTGGAAGCGCAACGGACAGACGACCCGCGCGCCTATGAGTTCTTTGTCCGGGGCATAGCGCTGCTGGAGCAGCGCGGCGAAGCGCTAAAAGACGGGATGCGCTCGCTCGAACTTGCGACCAGTCGCCAGCCCAATTTTGCCGCCGCCTGGGGCGCGCTGTCCCTGACCTACAACTTCATTCCGACCTATGTGACCCAGGTGGAGGGCGAACCGGTCCGGCCCGAGGTCTTCTACCGCAAAGCCAGGGAATCGGCACTCAAGGCTCGCGAAATCGATGCCGACTTGCCGATTGTGCGTCACGCGCTTGGCAATATGTATCAGAGAGACCGCCAGTGGGCCGCGGCGGAAGCGGAATACAAAAGCGCCTTGCTGAACGATCCGAACGACCACCGTGTCATGCTGGGCTATGCTGGCCTGATGCAGTCGGTCGGTAAACATGCGCTGGCGTTCGACTACATTTCGCAAGCGCGGGATATCGATCCTTTGAACGTGCAGTACCGGATGTGGGCGGCATTTCTCGGCTGGCACAACGAGCCGTCGGAGCAGACGATACAAGCTATTGAAACCATCTTTCGTGACACGCCGTCGTTTCGCCAGATAGCCTTGAGACTGATTATTTCTCACCGCGTCAGAACCGGAGAGTTGGATAAGGTTTATGCTCTTATCGAGAGTTGCGAGGATTGCTCGGAGGCGCTGCGCAGCCGCACAATCCTGATGCTGGACGAATCCAAGGAGCAGCAGCCCGAAGCGTTCTTCGAGGAATTCAAGGATGACAACATCCTCGGCTACCGGCTTCTCTACAGTGTCGGCGGCGAAGCACTGGTGTTGCAGGGATTCGAATATATCGGGCTTGAGGCCAAGCGGCGTCTGCTGTTCTTCACAGTGCCTTGGAGGCTTATTGATATCGTCGGTGACAGCGATTCATTCAAAAGCACGGTGACGGATATGGGTCTGGTCAATTACTGGCGCGAACATGGTTGGGGCGACTATTGCAGGCCCACCGCTGGCGATGACTTTGTCTGCGCCCCCAAAGCGAGTTAGGCTTTCCACGCACTGCAAGCAGCGAAAACATTGCCTCGACGGCCATTTGACGTTGCACAGTTTTCGTTGTTCGCGTTTATGTTCCGCAATGTGGCATCTTGCAGGAGGATTGCACTGTGCATTTAGGGATCTTGACCGGCGGCGGCGATGTGCCCGGACTGAACGCGGCAATCAAGGCGGTTGTCAATGAAGCGCATCGTTTCGGCTGGAACGTGACCGCGTTCCGCCGCGGCTGGGCGGGTCCGGTCAACACCGATCCCAATGATCCGGCGGCAACGCCCGAGGCGCATATGCCGCTGACGCCGGAGGATGTCAGGGCCGTAGACCGTACTGGCGGCACCTTCATCCACACATCGCGCACCAATCCGTCGCGCATGGCTGCAGACGAAATTCCGGGGCACGTGGTGGGCGACCGCGAACCGGACGCCCATGGAAAAATCGATATCACCAATCATGTTCTGCGTGTTCTGGAAGCGATGGGCATCGACGTGCTGATTGCAATCGGCGGCGACGATACGCTGTCATATGCCGCCCGTATTCATTCCGAAGGGATGAAAACCATGTGCATACCGAAGACGATGGACAATGATGTCTTCGGAACAGACTACTGCATTGGATTTTCCACTTGCGTGACGCGCTCGGTCGAAATGATCAACCAGTTGCGGACCTCCGCGGGCAGTCATGAGCGTCACATGATCATCGAAATGTTCGGCCGCAATTGCGGCCTCACGGCGCTGGCCGGTGGATATCTTGCCGATGCCGACCGCACACTGATTGCGGAAGTTCCGTTTGACCTGCAGCACCTGGCGGACCTTCTTTCCGCCGATCGTGCACAAAGCACTTCAAACTATACGATTTCAGTCGTCTCCGAGGGCGCAAGCATTATTGGCGAGGATATCATTGAAAGCGGCGAGGCCGACGCTTACGGGCATCGCAAACTCGGCGGTATCGGCGAGCGTACCGGCGCCGGGCTCAAGGAACTGACCGGTATCAATGTCATGATCCAGAAGCTTGGATACCTGTTGCGTTCGGGCGGGCCTGACGCTGTCGACCTTATTGTCGGCAAGAACTACGGAACGATGTGCGTTCAGCTCATCGAGGAGGGCAATAGCGGATTAATGATGGCGATACGCAACGGATGCTACACGGCACAGCCCGCCGACATCAGCACGACTGGCAAGCACCGCGTCGATGTCGATCATCTCTACGATATCGACCAATACCGGCCCAAAATTGCCAGGGTCGATGGCATTCCGATGTATCTTCGCTAGGTCGTTTTACTCCCGCGCCTGCGCGGTGCGGAAAGGATGGGCCTTGTAGGCGCCGAGCAGGCGGACCTCGGTGGAAAAGAAACGCAATTCCTCAAGGGCCCGGGCGACCGCCGGATCATCCGGGTGGCCTTCGATATCGGCATAAAACTGGGTCGCGGTGAACTTGCCCTCAAGCTGGTAGCTTTCCAGCTTGGTCATATTGACGCCGTTGGTGGCAAAACCCCCCATTGCCTTGTAGAGCGCTGCCGGCAGGTTGCGAACGTTGAACACAAAGGTCGTAACGATCAGGTCATCGGAGTTGTCGCGCGCAGCCATGTCGCCGTCGCGCGACAGAACAACAAATCGGGTGACGTTGGTATCGGTGTCCTCGACATTCTCTGCAAGGATTTCAAGACCGTAGAGATCAGCGGCGAGGCTCGGCGCAAAGGCGGCCATCGTCCTGTCATCGGCCTCGGCCACCTGACGTGCCGCACCGGCCGTGTCGCCGGCAACGACCGGCTGCCAGCCGTTTTCCCGAACGATATTGCGGCACTGGCCAAGCGCGTGGATATGGCTGTGCACGGATCGGATATCTGGAATCTTCGTGCCGGCAAGACCCATGAGCTGGAAGTGGATGGGCATGAAATACTCGCCGACAATGTGCAGATTCGATTCCGGCAAAAGGTAGTGGATGTCGGCGACACGTCCGGCGATGGTGTTTTCGATCGGAATCATCGCAAGATCCGCCTCACCGCTCGTCACCGCGTTGAAGGCGTCTTCGAAAGTTCGGCACGGTACGGGTTCCATTGCGGGGAACATGTCGCGGCAAGCCATGTCGGAATTGGCGCCTTTTTCGCCCTGAAAGGCGATCTTTGTTCTCGCTTCAGCCATGTGCGGATCCAACTATCGGGGGTAACTATTCCAACAAACCTGCATCAGCGGCCAAGCAGCTGCCGCGCCCGCTCCAAATCGGCGGGAGTATCAACACCGAGCGGAACCGAGTCAACAATGGCGACATCGATCCGCATGCCTGCTTCGAGCGCGCGCAGTTGTTCAAGCGACTCGCGTTTTTCGAGTGGTGACGGACCAAGTTTTACGAAGCGAGACAAAGCGTCGCGGCGATAGGCGTAAAGGCCAATGTGATGGTAGTGGGGGCCGTCTCCGTGGGGTGCTGTGGCGCGGGTAAAATAGAGGGCGCGCATCCGGTTCCGGTCCAGCGGCGATCCAACCACCTTGGTGACGTTCGGGTCCGACCGTTCGGCGTCAGCCGTGATTTCGACGGCAAGGGTGCCAATTTCGACCTCAGGTGTTTGCAACGGAACAAGGGCTGCACGGATGGTTTCAGGATCGATCGTCGGCAAATCGCCCTGCAGGTTGATGATGGTATCAAAAATACTTTCCGAATCAATTGTTTGCAGGGCTTCATGGATGCGATCAGAACCGGACGGATGGTCAGCCCGGGTCATGGCCGCTTCAAAGCCAGCGGCTTCAACGGCGCGGGCAACTTCCGCGCTGTCGGTGGCAATGACGACCCGGCCAATATCTGCCTCGCTCGCCCGCTGCGCCACCTGAACGATCATCGGCTTGCCGCCGATATCGGCCATCACTTTTCCGGGCAGGCGCGTCGAAGCCATTCGGGCCGGAATAAGGATGAGATTTGAAGACACTGACATGAATTAACTCAAAGTGAGCCGGCAGCGTGGAAGACTCTCTGGAGTCGTTATAAACTGTTGCAACCGCCATTCAAAAGACATACGTTCCGCGCGAAATCAAGCCTGCGCCGGTTTGGGAACGGGCCGGGTCCACAGGGAGCCCACGAGAATGAACTCGTCATACATCAACGCCGCGGTTGGGGCCTTTCTCGCTGTTGCGTTCGTTCTAATGACCGTTTCCTTGACGTCAGAAGCAGTTTTTCATTCCGATGAGCCAGAAGCCGAAGGATTCGCCATTGTTGTGAGCGAAGACACTGCGGTTGCGGAAGCCGATGAAAGCGAAGATGAAGGTCTTGTCCCGATCGCGACGCTCCTGGCGAGCGCCAGCGTCGACGAGGGCATGCGGGCCTTCCGCAAATGCCAGGCTTGCCACACGGTCGATAATGGCGGCGGTAACCGCGCCGGACCGAATCTGTGGGAGATCGTCGATCGGCCAGTCGCCGCAGCCACAGGCTTCGGTTATTCCACGGCAATGACCGATTACGCCGAAGGTGGCGCCAAAAGCTGGGATTACGAGGCTTTGAACCGTTTTCTGCATGCACCACGGGGCTATGTTAGCGGAACGTCGATGGGATTTGCCGGGCTGAAGCGCGACGACGAGCGCGCCAATGTCATTGCCTATCTGCGGTCGCTTTCGGACAACCCTCCGCCGCTGCCATCTCCTGATGCGGGCGATGAGGGCGCCGAAGCAGAGCCAGCGTCGATGGAAACCGATGGGGACACGGCAAGCGGCGATGCTACCAACGCCGAAAGTGAAACAGATGCGGCAGCCGACGAGGGCGCCGAGCAGTCTCAAGACGGCGAAACGGCAGCCGACGACGGCGCCGGTGAACCGGCTGATACCAGCACGGAATAGATTTACGCAGAGGTTTTCACCAGCGCGTGCCAACGCCTTTGTCCGCTGTCCTGAAAACCGGAAATGCTTCGCCCGTCTGTAATTCGTCGCAATTGTTCCTATCTTCATTCTTAAGCGTGGCGTTCAGCCGTCGCTTGCACCGACGCCGGGAGCCGCATTGCAAGCGGCAGTCATGTCGTCAGGAGCCTTGCGATTGTGGCAATCGCGATCCGTGGATTGCTTTGTCATAGGACGGGGTCCGACATTGACAATCGCTTTGGCATCGGTGGCAATGCGGCGGGTCAAACGCTTCAGGGCGACACAGGACGAAAGGCAATGGGCACCATAGAAGTGTCCGGCCGAACAGGAGGTAGTTTGTGACGGTTTTTTCGCTGTACGAACGCAATGCATCCGCCGCCGCACTCACCGCAATTCTGAGCGCGTTCCTTTTATTTTCCGGTACTGCGCCATCCGCCGCTGAAGACCGGGCCTGGCGAAGCGCGATATCGCTCATTGGCGAACCGAAATACGAGGCCGGCTTTACCCGCTTCGATTACGTCAATCCGGACGCGCCGAAAGGCGGGCGCCTCAATCTTTCCGTCAACGGGTCATTCGATACGCTCAATCCGCTTCTTGCCAGGGGCGAAATGGCCTCCGGTGTGGAATCCTTGCTGTATGATCGGCTGATGACCAGCTCGCTGGACGAAGTGTCAGCCGAATACGGTCTTATTGCCGAAGCGGTGAGCTATCCGGACGACTATTCGTCGGTCACCTACCGCCTGCGGCCGGAAGCGACGTGGCACGACGGCGTGCCGATCAGTGTAGAAGACGTGATCTGGAGCTTCGAAAAGTCTGTCGAGCTGGATCCGCAACGGCAATTCTACTACCAGCATGTAACCGGTGCGCAAAAGACCGGCGAGAACGAGGTCACCTTCACCTTCGATGAGACGAACAACCGCGAGCTGCCGCAAATTGTCGGCCAGCTTCTGGTGCTTCCGAAACACTGGTGGGAGGGCACCGATGCAGATGGAAATCAACGCTCCATCGGCCAAACAACGCTTGAGCCACCTCTGGGCTCCGGCCCCTATCGCCTGAAAGCGGTGTCGCCTGGTTCTGATCTGCTCTTTGAACGCGTCGAGGATTACTGGGGCAAGGACTTGCCGGTCAATATTGGCAGCCATAATTTCGGCGAGATCAACTTCAGCTACTTTGCAGACCGCAATGCCGAGTTCGTTGCCTTCACCGCAGGAAATATCGATTACTGGAGCGAGAACAGGGCTGCCCGCTGGGCAAACGAGTATAATTTCCCGGCTGTTCGAGACGGCCGCGTGGTGCGGGAAATGCATGAAAATCCGTATCGGTCGATTGGTTTGATGGTCGGTTTTCTACCCAATTTGCGCCGCGAAAAGTTCAGTGACCCAAAGGTCAGGCGAGCACTCAACCTTGCGTTCGATTTCGAGGATCTGAACCGGACCATTTTTTTCGACCAGTATGAGCGCATCGACAGCTTCTTTTACGGAACGGAGCTGGCGGCCGACGGCCTGCCAGAGGGTTTGGAACTGGAAATTCTCGAAACGGTTCGCGACCAGATCCCGCCGGAAGTCTTCACAACGGCTTATGAAAACCCAGTCGGCGGAAACCCGCAAAACCAGAGAACCAACCTTCGCGACGCGGTTCGTCTGTTCTCTGAGGCCGGATATGAGATCCGCAACGGCACGATGGTCAATGCCGAGACCGGTGAACCTTTCACGTTCGAAATCCTGCTCGATGGTCCGGTTATTGAGCGCGTCGCGTTGCCCTATGCGGAAAACCTCAGAAAGATAGGGATCGCTGCAACCGTGCGAACCATTGATCCCGCCCAGTATCAGAACCGGATCAGAAGCCGTGACTTCGATGTTATCTACACAGGACAGGGTCAGTCCCTGTCTCCCGGCAACGAGCAGTTCGAATTTTGGGGCTCGGAATCGGCGGCACGGGAAGGTTCAGCCAATTATGCCGGGATCGCCGATGAGGGCATCGATGCGCTTATCCGCCGGGTGGTCTTCGCGCCGGACCGCGAAGAGCTGATTGCAGCGACGCGAGCGCTCGACCGGGTGCTGCTAACGCATCAGTTCTTCATTCCGACCTATACGCTTCGGAAGGTGCGGATCGCCTTTTACAGCAAACTTGCCCATCCGGAGCCACTGCCGACTTATTCAATCGGCTTTCCAACGATCTGGTGGTCAACGGAAGCGGCCGAATAAATGACTGAAACAGGATGCATGGACAATAGGCTTTCCCGGCGCAAATTTGTTGCAGCGGCAGGGGCAACTGCACTTTCGCTTGCGATTCCTGCCCGCCATGCATTTGCGGCCGTAGAACCGGGTGCGCGGCTGCACGGGATTTCAGCGTTCGGCGACCTGAAATACGGACCGGGTTTCGATCACTTCGACTATGTGAACCCCGATGCGCCGAAGGGCGGGACATTCGTTTTTCTGCCGCCAAACTGGTTCTATAACCAGAATGTCCAGACCTTCAACACGCTTAACACCTTTATTCTGCGCGGCGATGCCCCACCACGCATGGAGCTCTGTTTCGACGCGCTCATGGTTCGCGCTCTCGACGAGCCGGACGCTCTTTATTGTCATCTGGCCGAGTGGGTCGAGAGTTCGGCGGACAGGAACACGTGGCGCTTCGGTTTGCGCCAGGAAGCACGTTTTCACGACGGCACGCCGGTGACTTCAAAGGACGTGGTCTACAGTTTCCGGACACTGAAGGAGGAAGGGCACCCGAACCTATCGGCTGCGCTGAGGGAAATCGTCGATGCGACGGCGGTGGACGAAAGAACCGCGGAGATCCGTTTTTCCGGCGATCAGTCGGCCCAGGCCATTCTTGCGGCAGCCGCGATACCCATCCTTTCAAGCAGCTACTACGAAACCCGGGCCTTCGATTCCGGATCGCTCGATGTGCCACTCTCGTCAGGACCTTATCGGCCCGGACGACGGGAACCGGGGATCTATATCGAGTTCGACCGGGTCAACGACTATTGGGGACGCGATCTGCCCACTGCAAAGGGGATCGACAATTTCGACCGGATCCGGATCGAATTCTTTGCCGAACGGCAGGCGGGATTCGAGGCCTTCAAGAAAGGCGATATCCTGTTTCGACAGGAATTCACTTCGAAAACCTGGGCCACCGAATACGGCTTTCCTTCGATCGCCGACGGCAGGGTGATCAAGACCGAGTTTCCAGGCGAGAAACGTCCGTCCATGCAGGCATGGGCCGTGAATCAGAGGCGCGACAAGTTTGCCGACGCGCGTGTACGGCAGGCCATCAATCTCTGTTTCGATTTCGAGTAGACGAACAAGACGATTTTCTACGACGCCTATACGCGCTCGCAATCCTTGTTTGAGCGATCGGAGTTCGTTGCCGATGGTCCGCCCAGCGAGGCGGAAATGGCACTGCTTGAACCGCTGCGTGGCAGCATCCCTGAGGCGGCCTTTGGCGACGCCGTGATGCAGCCGGTCTCAAACGGATCGGGCCGCGATCGCCAGTTGCTGC
Source organism: Pseudomonadota bacterium (assembly GCA_039025395.1). Lineage (GTDB taxonomy): Bacteria > Pseudomonadota > Alphaproteobacteria > Rhizobiales > Rhizobiaceae > Hoeflea_A. The sequence continues at coordinate 65,168 of JBCCOK010000013.1, read as the reverse complement.
GCAAGGCACTGGAATTGCTCACGGATGCCGGGTGGTCGCGCGATGGTAATGTGCTCAAGAAAGACGGCGTGCCTCTGTCGCTGGAAGTGATGATACGGTCGCCCGTTTTCGAACGAATGCTCTCGGGTTTTGTCGAGAACATGCGGCGTCTCGGCGTCGAGGCATCGATCCGTCTTGTCGATCCTGCGCAATTCCAGGCACGTCTCGACGATTTCGACTTCGACATGGTGGGTTTTGCCCTGTCGTTTGCCGCGACGCCAACGGCCGAAAGCCTGCAAACCATTTTTTCGCCGCTCTATGCCAGTGTTCCGGGTTCACGGAACTTGCCCGGAAACGATTCTCCCGCATACGCCAAACTGCTGGACTATGTCGAGCAGGCGCAGAACAGGGCCGAACTTGCCACCGCCATGCGCGTCCTTGATCGTGTGAATCGGGCAAGGCTGGACTGGATACCCAACTGGTATTCGGCTAGTCACAGGGTTGCCTACTGGGATATGTTCGGATTCGTCGATCCCAAACCCGATTACGGCTGGCCAGTGGAAAGACTCTGGTGGCTGGATCGCGAGAAGGCACAGAGGATCGGAAGAGCCTAGCAAAACCAGCTGGGACCAGATTGCAGGAGTACGGATTCTTATGGGCGCCTACATCATAAGGCGACTGCTCCTGATGATCCCGACCATTATCGGGATCATGGGCTTTACATTTCTGATTATTCAGTTTGCACCCGGCGGTCCCGTCGAGCAGGTCATTGCCGATCTGACCGGTCAGGGCAACACGATGACCGATCGGATTTCCGGCGGTGGCGATTTCCAGAACGAGCCGACCGCGGCGACAACCGACATTTCATCGAAATACCGCGGCGCGCAGGGCCTTGATCCGGAGTTCATCGCCAAACTCGAAAAACAGTTCGGGTTTGATCGGCCGCCGCTTGAACGCTTTCTTATGATGATGTGGAACTACATCCGCTTCGACTTCGGCGACAGCTATTTCCGCGATATTTCGGTGATCGATCTGATCATCGAGAAGATGCCGGTCTCCATTTCACTCGGCGTCTGGATCCTGTTGATTTCCTACGTGATTTCAATACCGCTCGGTATCAAGAAAGCGGTGAGCGACGGATCGCGGTTCGATATCTGGACCTCCGGAGTCATCATCATTGCATACGCCGTGCCGGGCTTCCTGTTTGGCATCCTGCTTATCATTCTGTTTGCCGGCGGTTCATTCTTCGACTGGTTTCCACTGCGCGGGCTGACATCCGATAATTTCAGCGAGTTGTCCTGGTGGGAGAAAATCATCGATTACTTCTGGCACCTGACCCTGCCGCTGATTTCGCTTTCGCTCGCCGCCTTTGCAACGACAACGCTGCTGACCAAAAACTCTTTCATTGACGAAATACGCAAGCAATATGTGACGACAGCGCGGGCGAAGGGCCTGACCGAGCGGCAAGTGCTTTATGGTCACGTGTTCCGCAACGCCATGCTGATCATCATCGCCGGTTTCCCGGGGGCGTTCATCACGGCCTTTTTCACCGGTTCGCTTCTGATCGAAACGATCTTCTCGCTCGACGGCCTCGGACGATTGGGCTTCCTCTCCGTGTTAAGCCGCGATTATCCGGTGGTGTTTGGAACACTGTTCATCTTTTCATTGATGGGCCTCGTAATCGCGCTGGTATCGGACCTTATCTATACGTGGGTTGATCCGCGCATCGATTTCGAACGGCGAGACGTTTGATATGGAGCAGCGCGTCCCGCAACCGGAGACCCAGTTCGAACGGCCAACGGGCTTCTTCTCGCCAACGGCCAAACGGCGATGGCGCAATTTCAAAGCCAATCGGCGCGGCTACTGGTCGCTGTGGATTTTTCTGGTCATTTTCGTGCTTAGCCTGTTCGCCGAAATGATCGCCAATGACAAGCCTATCCTGGCCTCTTACAACGGCGAATTGCTGGTGCCGGTGCTGGTCGATTATCCGGAGGAAAAATTCGGCGGCTTTCTCGCCCGAACCGACTATCGCGATCCCTTTATCCGCGATGAAATCGAGGCCAACGGTTGGATGCTGTGGCCCCCCATCCGCTATTCCTACCGCTCGGCCAATTCCTATGTACCGCGCTCGGCACCGACTCCACCATTCTGGCTTATGTCCAAGCAAGAACGGTGTTCGGCCTACCCGGAAGGCGTGAACGATCCTGACTGCATATTGGGCAACATGAACTGGCTTGGAACCGATGATCAGGCGCGGGATGTGGCGGCGCGGATGATTTACGGTTTCCGTATCTCTGTCTTGTTCGGACTTGCGCTGACGGCGCTCTCAGCGATCATCGGCGTCTCAATGGGCGCGGTGCAGGGTTATTTCGGCGGCTGGACCGACCTCCTCCTGCAACGCTTCATCGAAATCTGGTCGTCAATGCCGGTGCTTTACATTCTGCTGATCATGGCCGCGATCCTGCCGCCCGGTTTCTGGATATTGCTTTGCATCATGCTGCTTTTTGCCTGGGTGGCTTTCGTCGGGGTCGTAAGAGCCGAGTTCCTGCGCGCGCGAAATTTCGAATATGTCAACGCGGCACGGGCGCTTGGCGTTGGCAACACAACGATTATTTTCAGGCACCTGCTTCCAAATGCCATGGTCGCGACCCTGACATTCCTTCCCTTTATCCTGTCGGGATCGATAACAACGCTGACCTCACTGGATTTTCTGGGCTTTGGCCTGCCTCCGGGCTCGCCATCTCTGGGCGAGCTTATTGCGCAAGGCAAAAACAACCTTCAGGCGCCATGGCTTGGTCTGACGGCTTTCTTTACCATTTCGGTCATGCTTTCGTTGCTGATCTTTATCGGTGAAGCCACGCGGGATGCATTTGATCCAAGAAAGACGTTCGAATGACCGAGCCGCTGCTCTCCATCTCCGACCTTTCCGTTTCGTTCCGCCAGGGCAACGAGGAGACACTGGCCGTCGACCGAATCTCGTTCGATATCAGCAAGGGTGAAACCGTTGCACTTGTTGGCGAATCGGGTTCTGGCAAATCCGTTACAGCGCTTTCGGTACTCAAATTGCTGCCCTACCCGGCAGCGAGCCATCCTTCGGGCAAAATCGTCTTCAAGGGCGAAGACTTGCTTTCAGCGCCCGACGCCGCATTGCGCTCGGTTCGCGGAAATGATGTGACGATGATTTTTCAGGAGCCTATGACGTCGCTCAATCCGCTGCATACCATCGAACGGCAGATTGGCGAGATCCTCGGACTCCATCAGGGCCTGTTCGACCGGGCAGCGCGCGAGCGTACACTCGAGTTGCTCAATCAGGTGGGGATCCGCGACCCGGAGAAGCGGCTTTCGGCCTATCCGCACGAACTGAGCGGCGGACAGCGGCAAAGGGTGATGATTGCAATGGCACTCGCCAACCGCCCGGAACTGCTCATTGCAGACGAACCGACAACCGCGCTCGACGTGACGGTGCAGGCACAAATCCTGGAGCTGCTCGGCGAGCTGAAAAAAGACCACGGGATGTCGATGCTGTTTATCACCCATGACCTTGGAGTGGTGCGCAAGATTGCAGATCGTGTCTGCGTGATGACGCAGGGCGAAATTGTCGAGACTGGGCCGACGGCGGACATATTCGAAAGGCCGCAACACCGTTATACGAAGCACTTGCTGGCCGCCGAACCGAAGGGCGATCCACCGAAGCCCGATGATACCTCGCCCATCGTTATCGAGGGAAAGGACGTTAGGGTCTGGTTTCCGATCAAGAAGGGCTTTTTGCGTCGCACAGCCGACTACGTAAAGGCTGTTGACGGTATCGATGTGACGCTTCGTGCAGGCCAGACGCTGGGAATTGTCGGCGAATCCGGCTCGGGCAAGACGACCCTCGGATTGGCGCTGACACGGCTTATCAGTTCGAAAGGCAGGATCGGCTTTGTCGGAAAGAATATCGACAGCTATTCCTTCAGGGAAATGAAACCGCTTCGCAACCAGATGCAGGTCGTGTTCCAGGATCCCTACGGTTCACTTTCGCCGCGCATGTCGATCGCCGAGATCGTTTCCGAAGGCCTCAGCATTCACCAGCCACATCTGAGTCGAAACGAGCGGGACGAGAAAGTCGCCGGAGCGCTAGAAGAAGTGGGGCTTGATCCCTCCACACGCTGGCGCTACCCGCATGAATTTTCGGGCGGCCAGCGTCAACGCATAGCGATTGCGCGTGCAATGGTGCTGAACCCACGTTTCGTCATGCTCGATGAGCCGACATCGGCGCTCGATATGAGCGTGCAGGCGCAGGTTGTCGACCTTTTGCGCAAACTCCAGCGCGATCACGATCTCGCCTATCTGTTCATTAGCCATGATCTCAAGGTGGTGCGAGCGCTTGCCAACAACGTTATTGTGATGCGCTTTGGCAAGGTGGTCGAACAAGGCCCGGCCGAGCAGATCTTCGATCATCCGCAAGACGATTACACCAAAGCGCTGATGGCGGCGGCATTCGACCTTGTCGCAACACCCGCTGGCGTTGTTAGCGACTAAAACAACTCCGATCTAAGCTGCTAGAATCCGGGAAACAAGCTGATCGACAGGCAATGCGCTGTCTAGCCGCAGGATGCGGCAGTCAAGATCGTCAAACCACGCCTCATGATTGGCAAGGCTGCGTCCTGCAAATGCAGGATCGTCGTAGCCGGCGGCCCATCGCATGAAGGCTTCATGCTGCGCATTCCGCGTGCCGCCCTTCTCCAAAGCGTCTCTGCCAAAGCGCTTTATCTCCCGGTCTCGCAACCGCTTCAGCCTTATCGCGGGGTCGAGCTGCAAGAAGACGACCGCATCAAAATGTGGTTTCAGTATATCGCCCCAGCCCATCAGCGAGCCTGACAAAATCCAGGCTTTACGCGGCAGAAACAGCCGCTGCATCAATTCCAGCCGTTCCGCCTCGCTGCGCTTTTGCGAGAAGGCCGGCTCGACCGGTTGCCAATAAAAGTCATCGGTATCGTGGCAGGGCACCGACCACGATTGCGCCAGAGCCCGGCTCAATGACGTGGTTCCCGCACCGCTGGCTCCGGTTATGTGTACACGACAGGCTTTCATCGCCACGTATTTATTGAAGGTAATCGAGAGTTCAAGCACTCATGTTGCACTGCAACAGGGCGCGAAAGCAAGTCCGGTTCAGATGGAAACCTCTGCCGGCGGCGACACTCGCCCGAAAGATTGTCGGCGCGAACAGGGCGTTAAGACAACCCTTGTTCAGGGACGTCTGGCGCAAATGGGTTTGCCGTAAAAGCGGGCGATGCGGCCTATCGCATCCTGAACCGGTTCGCGCACCACCTGCATGGAATGACCGCTGGCATGGATTGCCATTCGATTGTCTTCGGCGATCGCCACATGGCCTTTCCAGAACAGCAGATCGCCGCGTCGCAGTTGGGTAAAGTCATCACCACAATCGATTTCTTCGCCGAGCGCCGCCGCCTGCATGTCTGTGTCGCGAGGCACCAGTCGCCCGCACATCGCCATGGATAGCCGTACCAGTCCGGAGCAATCCAGCCCGAAAGCCGAGGTTCCGCCCCAAAGATAAGGCGCGAGCAGAAGCTGAGCGGCAACAGCAACGTAGTCAGGCGCTACATCTGCCAGCGGTGCGACGTGATCAGCAATGACCGCGCTGCCGTCCGAGAGGACGAAATAGTCGGTGCCGCGGGTGGTCCGGGTTTCCACCGGCAGGATGCGGCTTCCCATCGAGCAGGCGGCGCGCACAGGGCTGCGCAGATCCGCATCGGAATAAATGAACGTGCGCGGAGCTCTCACAATATGGCTTGTCTTCGGCCCCTCAGGCGCCAGAGCGTGCGACTTGGCATAGCCGACATAACGGTCGTCATCGAGCTGGATCCAGCTCATACCGTCAGCCTCGTCAAATACGCGGACAATTTCGCCCAATAGCGCCTGCGTCCCGATTTCGGACGCCGGATCTGGATCGACATGGAGATCAAGGACAGGTTGGGTGACAACCCGAACATCTCCGGCGGCATATCTGTCCGCCTTTACCTTGTCCTGCAAGGCAATATCGGCCAGATCGGACCGATAGGCATTGAGCCTTTTGTCCAACGGATCGATCAAAGCGGGAGTTCCTTGCCCTGTTCGATAATAATATCACCAAGTTTTTCGAGATAGAGAGCGCCGGTGACTGTGCGCTGGATAATCACGTTGCGGCGATCCTGTTCGTCGCGCGAGCGGCGCACGAGACCCAAAGAACCCATTGAGTCCAGCGCGCGCGTGACCACAGGCTTTGTTACGCCAAGGGTGGATGCAAGGCCGCGCACCGTGTGGGGTGGCGGCACAAGGTAGATGTGAAGCAGTATGCTCAGTTGGCGCAGCGTCAGATCAGGCGCGTCCGAGCGGACGAGTTCAAGCGTTGCACTGTGCCAAAGATGCAGCGCCTGGGAAGGCCTCAGTAAGACGCTCATTCCTTTTCTGCCGCTATCTGAGGTGGAATCGTTTCGCTACCGTATCATTCACGGCTTTTCGCGTCAAAGCCCACTATTGCTCGGTCACGCCGGGTAGCGGCGGCAAAGCAGATCGTAAAGCGCCCTGATCGCCTGGGCTTCGCCGCCGACCGGCGCATGCGGTTTGTCTGTCGGGTTCCAGGCGTAGATGTCGAAATGCGCCCATTCGGCCGCGCGCTCAACAAATCGGTTCAGGAACAGGGCGGCGACCACCGATCCCGCCATCCCGCCGGCCGGCGCGTTGTTCATATCGGCGATGGGCGAAGAAAGATTTCGCGCGTAGGGCGCATAAAGGGGCATGCGCCAAACCGGATCAAACGTCGCGGCCGCCGCCTCCTCAAGCGCTGTGGCGAATGAATCGCTGCGAGTATAGTAGGGCGCCAAATCCGGCCCCAACGCCACACGCGCCGCACCGGTCAGCGTTGCCATATCTATTACAAGCTGCGGTTCTTCCTCGTCGGCCAGACAAAGCGCATCGGCCAGCACCAAACGGCCCTCGGCATCCGTGTTGCCGATTTCAACCGAAATACCCTTTCGGCTGTTCAGGATATCTCCGGGCCGGAAAGCATTGCCGGCGATGGCGTTTTCGACGGCCGGTATCAGCACCCGCAAATGCACAGGAAGTTTTGCATCCATGATCATGGAAGCAAGGCCGATGACATTGGCGGCGCCGCCCATGTCTTTCTTCATCAACAACATGCCTGCCGCCGATTTTATGTCCAGCCCGCCAGTGTCAAAGCACACGCCCTTGCCGACGAGCGTTACCGGAGGTGCGTTCCCGTTTCCCCAACGCATGTCCAGCAGCCGGGGCGCGGCAATGCTTGCCCGACCCACCGCATGGATCAAAGGAAAGTTCTCGTTGAGCAGTTGCTCGCCTTCGACTGTTGTGACCAATGCCCCGTGGGCATCAGCGAGCTGTCGAAAGCTGCCTTCCAATTCCGCAGGCCCCATGTCATTAACGGGTGTGTTGACAAGATCACGAGCAAGAAAACAGCCCTTTAGGACCCGTTCGATATCGGCCCTGTCAACCGTCTCAGGACAGACCAAGCGAACCGCCGGCATGCGTTGCTTCCTGTAGCGGTCGAAACGGTAGGATCCCAGGCCGAACCCAAGCGCACAGGCCAGCGCATTGTCTCCTGGATCGTTTACAAACCAGTCGCCGCCGGGCAGATTTCTTGCCAGTGAACCACACAGCAATTGTCGCGACGCGTCCTTGCCGATGCCGAACAGCGCGCCGGCAAGCGATCCATCGGGACCGGGCAGCAACTGAAGTTCCCCGGCCGCGGCGGTAAAGCCGGTCTCGTCAATCCAGCGCCGGATGTGAGCGTCTTTGCCGACCGCATCGAGGCTGCCTTCTCTAACCAGAAAGACCGGTCTGGCGCTATCGGATACATCTGCAAAGCTTGCAACATTCATCGGGTACACGGGCTCCTTTCGTTAACCATCCGTTAGGGTTAACGGAATATTGATAAAGAGGGGCGGATGACCAAAGGCTGGTGCATTCTGCAGCAGAGCGTAATCACCAATCCGATCGAATGTCTACCGTGCGGTACCTTTAGCCGCTGGAAAGAGGGGAAACGGGATACAGTCATGGCAAGCTCTGAAGTGAGGTCCTCACACACACGCACGCTCACACGAGGCGTCTGCGTATTTGCCCTCGTGGCGGCTCTTGCCGGATGCGCCAATGTCGGCAACATCAAAACCGGATCGATCTCGAACGGCGGCAAGGCCATCTCGCAGATGAATACGTCGGAGCTTTCGCGGGTCGAGGGCAAGTATGCCTCTGCCTACAAGGCCAATCCGAAGGACAAGGCGGTGGGCATCAATTATGCAACACTTCTCAGAATGACCGGCCGTAACCAGCAGGCACTGGCCGTCATGCAGCAGGTTGCGATTCACCATCCGACGGATAGAGACGTCCTGGCGAGTTATGGCAAAGCACAAGCTTCGGCCGGGCAGCTAGACCAGGCTCTCGACACGGTCCGCAGGGCACAGACACCCGACCAGCCAGACTGGCGGCTTTTGTCGGCTGAGGGCGCGATCCTGGATCAGATGGGTCAGGCAAACGAGGCACGCCAAAAATACAAGCAGGCACTGGATCTTGTGCCGGGCGAACCTTCCATCCTGTCCAATCTCGGAATGTCTCACCTGTTGACCGGTGATCTGAAGACCTCGGAAGACTTTTTGAAGAAAGCCGCAGAATCGCCCGGTTCAGACAGCCGGATACGCCAAAACCTGGCAATGGTCGTCGGCCTGCAGGGACGCTTTGCGGAAGCCGAGTCGATCGCAAGGGCCGAACTTTCACGCGAGCAGGCCGAGGCCAATGTGGCCTATCTCAGGTCAATGTTGGCACAGCAAAATGCATGGGCCCGGCTGAGCGAAAACAGCGATGAAAACAACACCAATTAGCGTCATACAGACTCAACACACTTGCTGACCGAGACTGAAAACGCCCGACTTCATGCGCCGGGCGTTTTTTGCGTTTCTTGATTTGTACGCGCCGTTTGCGGGCGCAGATGTCTTTGGCGTTACAAGTCGGACGCAGCGTTAGTAATTCTCAGATCGTGTCGAAGACGCTCATCATTGCCGGTCCGAGAATGACCCCGAAGATGACCGGCAGGAAAAACAAAATCATCGGAACCGTAAGCTTCGGCGGCAGCGCGGCTGCCTTTTTCTCAGCTTCCGTCATGCGCATGTCGCGGCTTTCCTGCGCCAGAACCCGTAGCGCCTGAGCTACCGGCGTACCATATCGCTCTGCCTGTATCAGGGCTTGGGTTACCGCCTTCACGATCTCAAGACCGGTGCGGTCTCCCAAGTTTTCAAAGCCCTTGCGGCGCTCGTCGAGATAGGAGAGTTCGGCCGTCGTCAAAACCAGTTCCTCAGCCAATGGCGCCGATTGCGTCGCAACCTCGTCTGCCACACGCTTGAACGCCGCTTCGATCGAAACGCCCGACTCGACGCATATCAGCATCAAGTCCAACGCATCCGGCCAGGCGTTGCGGATCGATTTCTGACGTTTGGCGGTGCGATTGGAGACAAAGATGTTTGGCGCGAAGAATCCGAGATAGGCCGCGCCAATGACCATAACAAAGCGAATCGCAGTCGGCTGATCCGCCAGCCCGTCGAGCCAAAAGATGTAGAAGGCGGCTCCAACGAAAAACAGGAACGGCAAACTGAAGCGGGCGAACAGGAACATGTTCAGGGCGTTCTGTGTGCGAAATCCTGCTGTGCGAAGCTTCTTTTCCGTGTTTGCATCAACCAAAGCCTCGCGCAGGTTCAACTTCTCGACAAGCTGGCGCACCGACGTATTGTTTTGCTGGCGCAAAGAGCCGCGCACATTAGACGCTTCGGCCTTGAGCCGCGCACGCTCACGCGCCCTGATCTCATCGCGCTCAACTGCCACAGCCTTCATGCGCGCCTTAAGGTCTCCACGCTCGAACATGGGCATGAAGATCGTAAACATCGTGGCAAAGACCGCTATGCCGACAAGGGCTGCCAACACAAATGTCGGGTCTGTCAAAGTGTTAATCATGGCTGAACGGCTTCCTTGATCGGCTTGGCCCCTCTTTTATGCTCAGATATCGAAGTTGATCATGTTGCGCATGACCAGAATCCCTATCGTCATCCATACGGCTGATATGCCGAGAATAAGATGTCCGCGCTGATCGGTGAACAAAGGCATGATGTAGTTTGGTGTCGTGAGGTACACCGCCGCAATGATGAAAAATGGCAACGATCCGATGATGACAGCCGATACCTTTGCTTCCATGGACAGCGCGTCGATCTTTGCCTTCATCTTCTTGCGATCCCGCAGCACACGTGAAAGGTTGGCCAAGGCTTCGGACAAATTGCCGCCGGCCTGGGCCTGAATCGTGATGACAATGGCAAAGAAGTTGGTTTCCGGCAGCGGAATGTTCTCGTGCAGGCGGCTGCAGGCTTCCGGAATTGTCAGACCCAACTGCTGTGCTTCGACAATCCGCTTGAACTCGCTGCGCAGAGGCTCTTCAGCTTCGACCGCGATCAGGCGCAAAGCATCATTGATGGGAAGACCCGACCGGATTGAGCGAACCATCACGTCAAGAGCGTTTGGGAACTCGTTTATGAAAGCTTTGAACCGCCGGTTACGTTTGAACTGGACGATCCAGCGCGGGATTCCAAGACCGCCGACAAACATCATTCCCACAGCCAGGTACCACGGCGCGCCGGCAATGAAAGTGCCGAGACCCGAAAGTAAACCGGCAACGACGCTGGCGATGTTGAACTGCAAAACAGTAATATCCCATCCTGTCTGCTGCAGCGCAATCTTGAGCGGCGGAGAACCGTAGTCGGTCTTCTTTTTCTGCTTCTCCTCGAGATCCTTAAGCGATTCCTGAACCGACCTGCGCCGTTTCGCGGCTTCGTAGTCGCGATCGCGCGCCATTTTCAGGGCGCCACTGTCGGTCTCCTGAAGTCGTACCCTGTTAAGACGCTTGTCGGCCTTGTCCTGTGTTTCAATCGTCGGAAACAGAACGGTATATGCGAGGCCGCCGGCTGCAACGGCAACAAGGACGACGACCAGCAGTACCGTGGAATCAATCCCGAACATTTTTGACTACCTTTCTTGACGACTCACGCCAATACGCAAGACTATTCGGTGGCTTGCTCCAAGCTATCGAGCGCGTCTGCCAGACGATTTTCCTCGTTAAAGTAACGGGCCCGGTCCCAGAAATGCGGCCGACCTATCCCGGTTGAACAATGCCGACCGATGATATTTCCGTTGGTGTCCTCGCCTTCAAACTCAAACGTCATCAGGTCCTGCGTGATAATTACATCGCCTTCCATGCCGGTCACCTCACTGATTTGGGTGATCCGTCTGGAGCCGTCGCGCAGCCGGGCAGCCTGGATAATGACGTCAACTGAGCTGCTGATCATTTCACGGACTGTTTTGGCCGGCAGGGAATAACCGCCCATGGCGATCATCGACTCCATACGGCTGAGACACTCGCGGGGCGAGTTCGAGTGGATCGTACCCATCGAACCATCGTGACCGGTGTTCATCGCCTGAAGCAGGTCGAAAACCTCGGGTCCGCGAACCTCGCCCACGATGATCCGTTCAGGACGCATCCGCAGACAGTTCTTCACAAGGTCCCGCATTGTTATCTCGCCCTCGCCCTCGATGTTTGGCGGGCGCGTTTCAAGGCGAACCACATGCGGTTGCTGGAGTTGCAGTTCGGCAGAGTCTTCGCAGGTAATGATCCGCTCGGTCCCATCGATGTAACGCGTCAAGCAATTGAGCAGTGTGGTCTTACCGGAACCGGTTCCGCCCGAAATGATAACATTGCACCGCACTCGGCCGATTATCTGCAGCAATGTGGCACCGGGCGGCGTTATCGAACCATAATTAACCAACTGATCGAGGGTCAGTTTGTCTTTCTTAAACTTACGAATCGTCAGCGTTGTGCCGTCGATCGCCAGCGGCGGCGCTATGACGTTGACGCGAGATCCGTCCGGCAAGCGCGCATCACAAATAGGGCTCGATTCGTCGACGCGGCGGCCAACCTGGCTGACAATCCGCTGGCAAATGGATAGAAGCTGACCTTCGTCGCGGAAGCGTATATCGGACTCTTCGACCTTGCCGTTGACTTCGATGTAGCTATGGCCGGCACCGTTGATCATGATATCGGCGATTTCGTCGCGCGCCAGAAGCGGCTCCAGCGGACCGTAGCCGAGAACGTCGTTGCAGATATCCTCAAGCAGCTCTTCCTGCTCGGATATCGACATGGCAAAGTTCTTGATGGTGATGATATCGTTGACGATATCGCGGATTTCCTCACGCGCGCTTTCATTGTCGAGTTTCGAAAGCTGCGACAAATCGATTGTGTCGATTAACGCGGAAAATACCTGCGATTTCGTCGTGTAGTATCCGTCCGACTTTTTGGTAACTCGGCGCTTTTGTTCCGGCCGATCACTGCCCGGGGCGATCGGCGTGTTGCCGCTCACCATCGCATCTTCCGGCAACGGCGCGCCGGAATCCTCAACTATATTGTTCGGCTCCGTTTCAGGTGCCTGCGGCAGCGAACGCTCGATTGTTTCGCCGGCAGTACCGAACCCGTCTTTTCCGCGTTTGCCAAACATCTATCACCCCTGGTAACTTGCTTTTCGATCGGCCTATTTGCGTGAAAGCAGGCCGCGTAATCCTGTCATTGTCTGCTTTTTCTGGCTCTTGACTTCGGCGCGGCCGGTCAGGATATGGGCCAGTTGAGAAAAAGACTCAGCAATCGGCGCCCTGGCGTCCGTTTCTGCGATCATTCGCCCGCTGTTTGACGCCGTTCCAAAAAGCTGCGCGTCGAACGGAATGATTGCTGTAGCCTCCATGGAAAGCGGTTCGCAGAAATCAATAATCGCGATCTCTGGGCGCTTTGGCATTCCAACCTGATTGAGAACCAGGCGCGGCAAACTGTCGTTCGGCCTGAGTTTGCCCAAAGTATCGATAAGGTTCTTGGTATTGCGCAAATTCGGCAGATCGGGCGTCGCGATGACAACGACATCGTCCACGCTGCTCAAAACCGCCTTTGTCCAGTTAGTCCACATATGCGGTACATCCAGAACCGCAACCGGCGCCGTGCGCTGCACAATTTCGAGGACCGATTCGAAGCTCCCGGCCCCGAAGTCATAGGTACGGTCCAGCATCGACGGCGCCGCAAGCATAGACAGGTGCTCGGCGCATTTGGAAAGCAGCCGCTCAAGGAAAACGTCGTCAAGTCGCTCCGGCGCAAAAACAGCCTCGGCGATGCCTTGCGGCGGATCCTGATCAAAGTTGATATTGGCAGTTCCGAAGGCTAGATCGAGGTCTGCCAGGATCACCTCAGTGTCGAAGAGGCTTGAGATCCCCCATGCACAGTTATGCGCAATTGTCGAAGAGCCGACGCCGCCCTTTGCTCCTATAAAGGCTATGGTTCGGCCCAAGGGCTCCGCTTCCGGATCAACAAAAATACCAGAGATCGCGTTGATAAGATCGGGCAGCGTAACCGGCCCAACCAAGTATTCAGAGATCCCGCGACGGATCAACTCACGATACAGGTGGACATCGTTGTCGTAGCCGATGACGATCACCTTCGTCGTCGGATCACAGACTTCAGCGAGATCCGCAAGGCGCGAAAAAAGGTTGCTGGAAGGGCCCGAATTCTCAAGAATGATCAGGTTAGGCGTCGGCGAAGATGCGTACATATTGCACGCCGTCTCGATCCCACCGCTTACTGTCCGCAGATGTGTACGGGTCATCCGCCTGTCGTCCGCGCAGCCGCTGATAAGCTGCGACAAAGCGTCGGATTCGCAGAACGCCTGTATCGATATCCGCGGCAATGGGCGCAGATCGTTCATGGCGTTGTCGCTTTCGTGTGAGTCGATCATGCTGTGATCGACGTCGTGGTTTTCCGCTACCTCGTTCATGTCGTCATCCTGCCTTGCGTTCTTTCAAACCCGGTTGCATTGTGCCGGACGTCTATTCGTCACCAGTGGCGAACGAACCGCTTTGGCGGTAGTTCTCGATCACGACGTCGCGACGGTCTGCGTCGATTGGTGTCATGTCTCTCGGGGCCAACAGGTCTGACGGGTTGGCAATCTGCGCCGCAAGATTGTTCTGGGTCGCGCAGCCAAAATTCTGGTAATGCTTGTTTTCCGTCGTGTTGTAGACGAGATCTTCGGGCCATCTTCCACACTGATTGGTGTGGGCGGCAACCGCCGAGAAGCTCAGCCGTATGGGTGCCGCGTCGTTCTGGGCAGCCGCCTGATAGGAACTGATGCCTATCCGCGTTGACGGAATGCCCTCGCCGATCAGGATGCTTCTGATCTCACCAGCCATGTGCGATGCGGCGGTTGTGTTGGGCGAACCGACCGGCGTCATAATCTGAACCGGACCCGATGCGTTGTCCCGATATTCGGAGGCAAATCCCCGCACCATGCTCGCCCTGCCAAAGTTGAGCTCGGTATCACCCCGCGCAATCGGGACGTCGACGGTTGTCTGCTTCTCCGAAACGATGATCGGATGATTGGTCCGGTAATCGTCCGGGACCGATCCAACCTCGATGTTGTGAACTTTTGCACAGCCCGCCAGAAGCGCCACTGCCGTAATGATTGCCGCTCCAGCCGCAAACCTGAACCCGCGGGGCTGGTTCGATTCCTTCTTTGCAAGAATCATATCACTGTACTTCATGATGCTGCTCCAACCCCTCATTATTTGTAGATAAACCCGACCACGCCGTAGTATCGGCCTTTGGGCAAGTCGGTTTCCATCTGCCCATAAACGCGATTGACGCGACCAAGGAAGTTTGCCGCGCCGTCACTGGACGCATTCAGGTTGTCGTCCGGACGGTTGAGCTTGTTGCGGGCGACCGGGCGCACCAAGTAAGGTGTGGCTATTATCACCAGCTCGGTCTCGTTGCGGACGAAATCGCGACTGCGGAACAGGGTCCCCAATATCGGCACCTTCGAAAGACCCGGGAAACCGCTCATCACCTGGCGGACGTCGTCGCGGACAAGGCCGGCAATAACGATCGATCCACCGGAAGGGAGTTCAACGGCCGTGTCGGCTTCGCGCCTGCGAAGGCCGTTAAGTGTCCCGCCTCCGAATGTTCCGTTACCAGCAAGTCCTCTGCTGCTACCTTCAAATGTAGGCTCAGAGACTTCTGTTCTTATCCTCAGACTGATGCGTCCGGCTGACAGGACCACCGGGATAAACTGGAGCCCAATACCCCAAGTCCTTTGTTCATAGGTTGCCGACCCATCCGCACTTATCGTAGACAAGAACTGGAATTCACCGCCTACGAAAAAGTCCGCCGGTTCCCCCGATACGGCGGTAAGGGTTGGTTCGGCGAGGGTTTTCATCACCCCAGCCCGCTCCATGGCGCGCACAGTGGCGTCGAGGGCAACAGAACCGGCTGATCCAGTGAATACCCCCCCTGAGTTTATGCCCGACGCTCCAAGAGCCGGCGGGTTAAATGACTCAAACACGGGGTTGCCGTTGTTGAAAACGGTCGTGTTGAATCCAAGCTGTTTGAGCACCTGCCTGCTCACCTCAGCAACGGTGACCTTAAGAGTGACTTGGTCTTCGCCTTCAATGTCAAGCAGATTGACGATCTGGGACACCTGCCGGTCTTCCGCGAAAATGGCCGCGCCGCCCTCGCCGGCACCGCCGACCGCGGTGATGTTGCGGGTCGTGGCTTCACCACCTCTCAGGAATACAGTCGCGATCTGGCTGGCGCGGGAGGCATCCTGCGGTGTGCGCACAGTGCCGGTCAGCACGATATTGTCGCTGATGATCTCGACGCTGATGTCTGAGTCGGGGATAAAGCGCGCAAGTTGCTTTTCAAGCCCGGTAATGTCGCGCTCGACGGCCAGGTTCAGGCTGACCAGCGGCACCCCGTCGCGTCCAAAGATGAAAACGTTCGTCTGTCCGACAGCCTTGCCGAAAACATAGATGCGCCTTGAAGAACGCGTGACAGCATCGGCTACGCCGGGATCGGCGACCAGAATATCCTGTGCGTCATCCGGAAGATCAATGACAACCGCCTTGTTCAAACCAAGTTTGACGTCCTTGACATTGCCAGCGCCGCTTCCGCGAACCTTGATTGTCTGCGGGTTGGCCTGCGCTTCGCCGACGATCGGCATGGACAGGAGGATGGCGGCGGACGCGATGACTGCACCCGCAAGAAACGTTGCCCGGCGGCCAAAGCCCGATACACGCGCTGTTTGAAGTGATTTTTGCACTGTTCTATCCCCGGTCTAATTTGCGCCGATATTTGTGATTTGGCCGGAGCGGATCAGCTGAATGCTGGCCCCTCCATCGCCGCTCAGCAGATGATTGGCACCCCCCGTATCGGGCTCTTGGACGTCCGCAACACTGCGTAGGGCAAGGGTAAGTCGCGATGCCATCTGCTGTGCGACGCTGATTATTTTTGCTTGGTCCGGTGTCAGTTCCAGAGTGGCGGTCGTTCCAACAGCTGTCTTTTTGCCGTCTTCATCTTCGCGGATACGCTGGTCGATCGCGAGCACCCGGATGTTTTCGAGGATCGTTTCAGTCAAAAAGCCCGAGCCGTCGGATGTGCGCACCATAATGACGTCAACGCGGTCGTTCGGAAGAATAAATCCACCGGCGCTGGTCTGAACTGAAATCCCGGTAGCAACGGCTCGTTTCCCTGAAGGAAGCATCGAGGACATGATGCGTGTGCCCGGGTCGACAATTTTTTCTGTGCGTACGGGCTCGCCTTCAAATACGGGAAGACGAACAATCGAACCCGTCAGTTCCTGGACCGCATCGGGGCGCGTCGAACGGGTGATGTACCCTTCGGTGACAGCGTGCTCCGGCCAGTCCTGCCAGTCAAGATTGTCGCTACCCAGACGCGAGCCGATCGGCAGGCTGTCGGCGGCGACAAGAACCGTCTCCGTCTTGACCTTCTTCACCACCTGGCGAACCGTCGGTTCCTGTGTCTGGCTGGTGATGTTCAAAATAAGGTAACCGGCCGCGAGCGCGGAAACCAGAGCAATGCTCATAACTATAAGGCGTGCGGGCTTCATGCTGTTCCCCCAGGACGAAAATCCAACCGTTGAAACGACAATGCAGCATGAATCGTGTACTTATGGTTAATGCAGCCCTACCAATTTAACTTAACGCCGAATTAAGGCCGGCAGAGCAGGCCGTTACGACATGCAGCGGACTTTCTGCGCGGATAAGGTGGAGCTGAATACGCGCTCAGATAATGGTTGGCCAGAGCGTCAGTGAAGCTGGCCAAGGGCGTATTGCATCAACGTGGATGCGGGATAGCAGATCAGGCCGGCGATGCCGATGGCGATCCCGTATGGGACGCCGCCCTTGGGATCGAGAATGTGACTGATCGCTGAAACCCGCCAGGTTACGAAAGCAAAGCGATCCAATCGCAGGACGACAATAGCGATAGTCAGCACGCCGCCTAGAAATGCCACATAGGTCAGAAAGGTTAGCAGCTGGAGGTTTAACCCAAACCAGACAGCCGTCGCTGTCAGCAGCTTGGCATCGCCGCCACCCATGACTCCAATCCCGAAAAGCCCAAAACACACTGTGAAGACAATGAGCCCGGCAACAAAGTGCAGCCCGTAGGTTGCCCATTCCATGCCGGTCAGCGGTGCAATCACTGCAAAGGACACCAAGAGGATATAGGTAACCCGGTTCGGGATGGTCATTGTCAAAGTGTCGGTCAACGCTGCGAAGGCGAGGCACAAGGGGAAAATCACCAAGATTGCTGCGACCAGCATTCCTCACTCCTGTTTATGAAAGTTCCCAGCGCATAAACTCAGGTATAGGTAATGCCCTATACTCATTAAATAAGAATGACCGCCCGGACCTCGGTCCGGGCGGTCATGATCACAGGGCAGAAATCCTGCCCACATTACCCATCGAGTAAGACCCCGAAGGTGCAGGAAAAGCTCTTAGTTGAGCTCGTTCGCAACATCTTCGAATGTGTTATTCAGGCCGTCAGCGACCGCACTCATTGCAGCGATAGCGGCAACTGCGATCAGAGCAGCAATCAAGCCATACTCGATTGCGGTTGCACCTGACTCGTCTTTCATGAAACGTGCAAAAATGCTCATTGGAATACTCCTTGCTCCACTTGGTTCAGCACGACCGTCAGCTTTTCGCGCTGATCGGATGAGGGGCAAACTACCGGACAGGGCTTGAAAACGGTTTAAGAAACAAGGTTAGCAAAGCGTTGATCTGGCAAGACCTGTGTCTTGGTGAATTCCGGCTTAACGGAATTGATGCATTTTTTCAGATCTTTGACAGCCCGGCCAACGCCAAGCAAGATGAGTCCCTTGACCGCCGCCCTATTATAAAGAGTAGAGGAGAAATGCAGGGTGATTTTCGTTTGCAGAAGGGTCACGGCCGTCCTTCCATACACTGTCCCAGCTCCATCTTTTTCAACACATCGCCAAGACGTTAAATCTTCATTCACCATTCCAAGCGACTTTTAGTGCCAATCTTGTTGACGCAGCGGCTTGAGGAGAACGCCATGTTCGGCCCGTCTAAATTCCGTTTTTCCCTGGTGCTTGTAGGCGCCCTTGCGGTGAGTTTTCCGCTGCTGATGCCAAACACAACATCAGCGTCCGACCAGAATGCGATTACTGTGGAACTCGATTATGCCCGCGTAATCAAACTGGATCGTTCGGTCAGCCGGGTCATCGTTGGCAATGCCGAGATCGCCGATGCAACGGTCAGCGATTCGCAAACGATCATCATCACCGGCAAACGTTTCGGAACAACGAACCTTGTTATCCTCGACGCTGACGGCAACGCGATCGTCGACGAGCGCGTTATGGTTTCACTGGAATCGAACAACACCATGCAGGTCTATCGTCAGGAAGCACGCGAAGTCCTTTCCTGCACACCAGCGTGTGAACCGCTCGATCTTCCCTGACCGGATTATTGCGGGCGCGCTCGACGGAAAACCAACACAGTTAGTGTGCCCTTACTTTAAAAGCTGCATTTCGATCGATTCCCGATACGGAAAATAAACCCCTTTGCCGTAACGTGCCCCAACGCATCCACGCAGCGGGGTTGTTATGCCGGTCCTCGACGACAACAAGAGTGCAATCGAAATTCGTAGGCCACGCACCAGGCGTTTGCCTTGGATTCGGTTGCGGCGCGATGAAAACGGCGGAGTAGCGATTGAGTTCGCGTTTTTGGCGATCCCTTTTTTCCTGCTGGTTTTCGCCATCATTGAGACTTGCCTGACCTTTGGCGCCGAGCAAACGATGAATTATGCCGTCGACAAGCTTGGGCGCGAGCTCCGTACTGGCCAGATTACCTTTGCTACTGGCGAGTCGACCGACATGACCGAACAGGAGTTCCGTACCGCCCTTTGCAACGAGGTTTCGGTCTTCTTCAACTGTGGAGATGATGTTGATCAGCGATTGTTCGTGGACCTTCAATCCTACGCGACATTTGCCGCAATTCCAACAACCGTCCCTCTCTCGTCGGGCGAGCTCGATACGAGCGGGTTCTCATTCAGTCCTGGTGGCCCGTCAACAATCAACATGCTGCGCGCCTACTATATTCGCGGGATTGCGGTGGATTTGTTTCGTCCGTATCTGGCAAACATAAAGGCGCAAGGGGATGCCGATCCGGACCACTACCTGATCGTTGCAACAACCGCCTATCGCAACGAAGCTTATGAATAGAAACATGATCCGGTTGAAAGCACGCACAGCGAATCACAGAGGTGCTCCCATGAGCCTGGAATGTCGGACCGGTGATTTGCCACGGCAGCGGCCTTTGGCTGATCGATTGCGTGATCTTCTCCGCGACCGCAATGGCGTCGGTGCAGTTGAATTCGCATTTGTCGCCCCGATTCTGGTGATCCTCTATATCGGTGCTGTAGAAATGACCCTTGCGCTTTCAGTGGATACCAAGGTCTCGCGGGCGGGCAATATTACGCTGGACCTGATCACGCAGGGTACCTCCACATCACGCTCTGAGCTTTCCGCGATGAGCGATGTCGCCGAGAGTGTTATTGCCCCCTATGAGGCTGATGACACTGAGCTGCGCTATACGGCGATCTCCGTGTCCTCAGACGGGACAAAGGCCGTCATCGACTGGTCCTGGGGTAACGTAACCCAGAAGCCCTACACGGCCAATACGGAGGTCACCATCCCCGCCAGCCTTATGGTTGCGGACGCCTTCTACATTCGCGGCGAAATCTTCAAGACCCATAACTTCATCACCTCGATTCCGTTTTCGAACTCGAACGCGACATCGCTGAACCTGAACGAGACCTACTACATGCGGCCTCGCCTCGGTACCTCAATCGGCTGTAGCGACTGCAACGACTGATCCGGACGACAAGGACTTTCGGGCAAAACATCGAAACGCCTGTCTCGCATGGAATGCATGTGGTTTAGCCATGAGCCGATCCATATTTTAAAGGTGATCTGATCAGTCATTCATCAAAAGGATGCGGTCGATTGCCTTGAGCCATATGCATGCGCGTCGCCATTGCCGGCCAAAATCGCTATTGTGAGCCGCACCATGGCGTAATAGTTTGACGCCCGCTCACTCATTGCTTCAATTCGGCAGCCGGCCGTAGCGCATCAAACATCTTTGGCAGGGATCATGGCCCGCGCAATCATCCTTCTTCTTGATTCATTCGGTATCGGCGGAGCGCCGGATGCCGACAGGTTCGGCGATGCAGGCGCCGACACACTCGGGCATATCGCAGAATACTGTGCCGCCGGCCTTGCGGACCGTGATGGCCTGCGAAACGGACCCCTGGAGCTGCCTAATCTGACATCCCTCGGGCTTGTTCAGGCCGCGAGACTGGCCACGGGCTCAACGCCTGAAGCAATGGACGAAACCGTTCAGCCGATCGGGCTGTTCGCCAGTGCAACCCAGGTCTCGCAGGGCAAGGATACGCCTTCCGGCCATTGGGAAATTGCCGGCGTGCCAGTGCTTTTCGATTGGGGATATTTCCCCGATGCAGAGATCAGCTTCCCTGAGGACCTGCTCGAACAAATATATGAAACGGCCCGGATTCCGGGAAGCCTCGGAAACCGTCACGCCTCCGGGACTGCCGTCATCGCCGAATATGGCGAGGAGCACATCCGCACCGGGCAACCGATATTTTATACATCGGCCGACAGCGTCTTCCAGATCGCCGCACACGAGGCCTATTTCGGTCTTGAGAGGCTTTATGATCTGTGTGCGGCGGTGCGCAAACTCGTCGATCCGCTCAATATCGGCAGGGTGATTGCGCGTCCCTTCGTCGGCGAATCACCGCAGGACTTCGAACGCACGGGAAACAGGCGCGATTACTCTGTTTTGCCGCCCGAGCCAACATTGCTGGACCGCGCCGTCAAGGCCGGCCGCATGGTTATCGCTGTCGGGAAAATCAGCGACATCTTTGCCCATCAAGGCATCAGCGAGATGCGCAAGGCCGATGGCAATGAGGCGTTATTAGCGACCACGCTCGATGCCATGGACGATGCCGGAACTGGCGATATCATATTTACCAACTTTGTTGATTTCGACACGCTTTACGGCCATCGCCGGGATGTTGCCGGCTATGCTTCGGCGCTTGAGCGATTTGACGAGCAGCTTCCGGAAATCGCCAAGCGGCTGAAGCGCGACGACCTCGTTATCATAACAGCCGACCATGGCTGCGACCCGACATGGCGCGGCAACGACCACACCCGGGAACGGGTCCCGGTACTTTGCTTCGGATCCGGTGTTCCATCGGGTTCAGCCGGCGTCAGAAGCACATTCGCCGATATCGGGGAAACCGTTGCCGCCCATCTCGGGCTTCCGCCGGGACAGCATGGAAGCAGTTTCCTGTGACAGGTTTTGGCGCAAGATAGCCGATCAGAAACCCTTTCATTGACCAAAACGATCGGCGCGCGTCTTGCCGCTCTGTCTGAGTTGCGGTTAGATAGGGCGATCTTATGGCGGAAGGACCGGTCGCTATGGAAGGCGCAACGATCATCGATCATCCGCTGGTTCAGCACAAGCTGACACTGATGCGTAAAAAGGACACGTCCACGGCCGGTTTCCGCCGGCTGTTGCGTGAGATATCCACGCTGCTTTGTTACGAGGTCACGCGTGAACTTGATCTAACGCATGAGCCGATCGAAACCCCATTGGCGGAAATGGACGCACCGGTGCTCGCGGGCAAGAAACTTGTCTTTGCGTCGATTTTGAGAGCCGGAAACGGGCTGCTCGAAGGTATGCTCGATCTGGTACCTTCTGCACGCGTTGCCCATGTGGGGCTTTACCGCAATCACGAAACGCTGGAAGCCGTTGAGTACTATTTCAAGGCACCGGAAGATATTGGCAACCGCCTTGTCATCGTAGTCGATCCGATGCTAGCGACGGCCAACTCGTCCATTGCCGCAGTGACAAAGCTGAAGGAACGCGGCGCGCACCATATCCGTTTTCTTTGCTTATTGGCCGCACCCGAAGGTGTGGAGGCGTTTTGCCGTGCCCATCCCGATGTTCCGGTTTTCACAGCCGCTATCGACAGCCACCTTAACGAAAAGGGTTATATCGTCCCCGGGCTGGGCGATGCGGGCGACCGGATGTACGGCACGAAATAACCTTTTTGTCTCCGCGCGCGCGTTTCTAACAAAACGGCCGATCCCGGCCTGACTGATCCAAAAGTTAACGTTTCCCTAACCAGATCAGCCGACAGTGCTGCGCTAAGGGCGCGCGCTTACGGTCCTTTAGGATTCTCCTGATGTACTGCGTGCGAACCAGCGCGAAGGCGAAACACAATGCTGCGAATTATTCTGCTTGCGACCGTGGTATCCGGCGTTGCCGTATCCGTTCCCAAAATCGTTGAGGAACAGGAAAGAACGGCCGTAGAGGTCAGTGTCGTCCAACCGCCGAATGAGGTCTTGACGCCCACTGTCCAAACAACTGCTGCCTATACGAGCGGTCGCGATGTCGTTCTAACCGCAGATCAGCGCGGCCATTACATCGGTACATTCAGGGTCAATGGCCGAACAATCGACGGGCTCATTGACACCGGCGCAACGGCCGTTGCGCTTAACCGGTCGACCGCGCAAAGGCTCGGAGTATCGGTGACAGCCGATATGTTCAAATACCGCGTCTCCACTGCCAACGGAGCGGTCAAGGCGGCGCGCGTCGAGCTACGGACCGTCGAACTGGAGACGATCCGGGTACGGGATGTGGAAGCGTTCGTGTTAGAGGACCGAGCTCTGGGCGGCATGCTTGTCGGTATGAGTTTTCTCAATCGCCTGAAATCCTTCCAGTCACGCGACGGCAAGCTTATTCTTGAACTTTAGGGTTGCTCGGGCTTCCATTTGATCTTCGATCTGATCACCTCCGACGTCTTCGGTGGTGCGTGCCCGAGCCGATAACAGGCGAGAACGGTTTTGGCGGCCCGTACCGCATCCTCCTCGCTGGAAGCATGGACACGGGCAACGACATCACCGGTTGAAAGTCTTGCGCCTATTCCGGCAAGATCGGTTAGTCCGACAGCATGATCCACGCTGTCTTGGGGCCGCGTGCGCCCGCCCCCGAGTGCTACAACGGCAAGGCCTTTGCCGCGGGTATCGATCGAATGCACATATCCCGACTCCTCGGCAATGACGTCCCGGATCACCGGCGCCTTCGGCAAGTGCATATCGTGTCGGTCGATAAAATCAGATGGACCGCCCAGGGTATGAACCATCTTTGCGAAAAACTCCGCTGCCCTGCCGCTGCCAAGTGCATCGGATGCCATTCGGCGAGCGGCATGATGATCAGGTGCAAGACCAGACGCGTGTACCATCTCGGCCGCAAGTGTCAGCGTAACGTCTTCCAGCCGCGGGTCCCTGTGGTTCCCGATCAGGAAGTCGACAGCATTTTTCACCTCGACGGCGTTTCCGGCGGCACTCGCGAGTGGTTCGTTCATATCGGTGATGATTGCACTTGTCGCAAGTCCGGCACCGTTGGCAACATCGACCAAGCTCTGCGCCAATTGGGAAGCCGCTTCGAGTTCGGCCATGAAGGCGCCATTTCCAACTTTGACATCCAGCACCAAGGCGTGAAGGCCTGCGGCGAGTTTCTTGGACAATATTGAGGCAGTAATCAGCGGTATCGATTCGACCGTTGCCGTGACATCGCGAATTGCATAGAAGCGGCGGTCGGCCGGTGCCAGGCTGCCAGTCTGACCGATGATGGCAAAGCCGACTTCGGCAACGGTTTTGCGGAAGAGTGCGTTGCTTGGAACGACCTGGTAACCAGGTATCGATTCCATCTTGTCGAGTGTGCCACCGGTATGTCCGAGCCCGCGCCCGGAAATCATCGGCACGGCGGCCCCGCAGGCAGCAACGATCGACGCCAGCATCAATGAAACGTTGTCGCCAACGCCGCCGGTGGAGTGCTTATCGACAATGGGCCTGTCCGTATCGGGCCACGTCAAAACATCGCCTGAGTCCCGCATCGCCAGAGTCAGTGCCACGGCCTCATCCTGTGACATGCCGTTGAAGAATACGGCCATTGCAAAAGCGGCAATCTGGCCCTCTGAGACTGTCTGATCGATCATGCCTTTCACGAAGGCGGCTATTTCGTCAGGCTCAAGCGTGCCGCCGTCGCGCTTCTTGCGAATCATTTCCTGCGGTAAGAAACCCATCATACCCACTCCACTTGCGCGCATGGCAGGCGCTTTGTGAGACTACACTACTGCGCCAGCATTTGCCTCAGGATCGTGGCAAGCCTCAATCCGCCGAGGGGTGCCATTTCCTTTGTCTCTTCATGCGACAGCTCACCACCGCCCATACCGGCGGCGAGATTGGTGATAATTGACGCTGCGATCACGCGCAGTCCGAGGAACCGGGCAATAATAACCTCCGGCACGGTGGACATGCCAACGGCATCCGCGCCCATTGTTCGCGCCATCCTGATTTCCGCCGGCGTTTCGAAACTTGGGCCGGAAAACCACATGTAAACGCCCTGCTGCAGCTCTACACCGGCAGTTCGGGCGGCCTCACGCATCTCCGCCTGCATTGCGCCGTCATAGGCGTTCGTCAAACCAACAAAACGGCGGTCGCTCGGCTCGCCGAACAGCGGGTTGGTGCCGGAAAAATTGATATGATCTGTAATCTGCATGACGGAACCGGGCGGCATGTCCTCGCGCAAGGAACCGGCGGCGTTGGTCAAAATCAAGCGCTCAACGCCAAGGCCGTGAAGTGTTTCAAGCGGCGCACGCATGACGGATGCATCTGCGTTTTCGTAGTAATGCGCCCGGCCCGACAGCATAATGACGGGCGTATGACCGAATTGACCCGCGACAAGTTCTCCGGCATGGCCGGAAACACCGCCGTGCGGGAAACCCTCAAGTTCGGCATAAGGTATGCGTGTTTCATTGCCGAGTTCACCGACAAGTGCGCCCAATCCGGACCCCAGAACGATGGCCGTTTTCGGTGTCAAGCCCGAGAGCCGGCGGACGAGAGCAGAAGTCGCGGTATTCATGTCAGACCTCCCGAATCAGGAACATGCGGGCGCTGTTCACCCAGAATGAACGTTTTGATGATGTTCATGACAAGGCATCCGATTCAAAAGCGTACGGGAGCAACTCCCCCAAAGTCATGGACTGCACCATGCTGTCCATGTCGCACGATCTGTTTCCTACCGCTCTTTCACATAAGGCTGGCCGCCGGCTTTGGGCGGTATGGCCTTGCCGATGAAACCGGCAAGCAACACGACCGTCAGCACGTAAGGCAGAGCCTGCATGAATTGCACCGGCACTTCACCAACCAACGGCATTTCCTTGCCCTGCATCAATATGGCGCTGGCATCCAGAAAGCCGAACAGAAGACAGGCCAGCATGACATTGACCGGCTTCCATTTGGCAAAGATCAGCGCCGCCAAGGCGATGAAGCCCTTGCCTGCAGTCATGCCTTTGACGAAACCGGCCGCCACAGCCATTGACAGATAGGCACCGGCAAAACCGCATAGAATGCCGCAGCACAGAACGCCCAGATAGCGCATCCGGGTTACCGATATTCCGGCGGTATCAACAGCGCCCGGATTCTCACCAACGGCCCGAAGCCGCAAACCGAAACGGGTTCGATAGAGCACCCACCAGGTGATCGGAACCATGGCAAAGGCAAGGTAGGTGAGCAGGAAATGGCCGGAGATAAGATTGGCGTAGATCGGACCCAGCACGGGCACGCCTTCCAGTGTCTCAGCAAAAGGCAGGGTAATCGCCTGAAACCGGCTGTCTTCGTCCAACTGTGGCGTTCGTCCGCCCTGGCGGAACCACGCTTGTCCAAGAATGACGGTCGAGCCAAGAGCGATAAAATTGATTGCAACACCGGAAACGATCTGGTTGCCGCGCTGGGTGATCGAGGCAAAGGCATGTACCATTGCAAGCGCAACGGAGACCAAAACTGCCATCAGCAGCCCGATAAACGCTGAGTCATAGACATAGGCGGCGGCGCCTCCGGCAAAGGCGGCAGCCAGCATCTTGCCCTCAAGCCCGATGTCGAAGATCCCGGATCTTTCGGAATAAAGTCCGGCAAGAGCCGCAAAGATCAGAGGAACCGACAGACGGATCGTTGCCTCAAGCGTAACCAGCGCAATCTGGAAATAATCCATGGCCTACTCCCCTGCCTCCGCCGTATGCCGCGGCCTGCCCAAGGAGCCGAGGCTTACAAAGAACGCTGTGATCGCGGGCCTGAACATGTGTTCCAGCGCGCCGGCGAAGAGAATGACGAGACCCTGAATGATGGTGATCATGTCACGCGAAATCTGCGGCATCTCGAATGCGATCTCGGCGCCGCCCTGATAAAGCATGCCGAACAGAATTGCCGCCGGTATGATGCCAAGCGGATGGGAACGCCCCATCAGCGCAACGGCGATGCCGACGAAGCCGGCGCCGGCGACAAAGTCGAGTTGAAGCCGGTGCTGGTCGCCCATGATCGGATTCAGCGCCATCATTCCCGCCAACGCCCCGGAAATGAGCATCGTGATAATGATGATTCGTGCTTCTTTGATGCCGGCGTAACGGGCAGCCGTGGGACTCGCGCCCATCGTCCGAATTTCGTAGCCCAACCGGGTACGCCAGATCAGCACCCAGACCAAGAATGCCATGATCAGGGCAAGGATAAAGGTCAGGTTGAACGGCGCGCCACCGATATCGAGGCCGATCAACGAGAGCAGCCAATCGAGTCGTGGAATATGTCCGCCATCCTGGAAGGTTTCTGTCTGCGGCGCCATGGAACCTGCCGGCTTGAGGACCTCGACGAGCATGTAGACCATCAGGCTGGCGGCTATGAAATTGAACATGATCGTGGTGATGACCACGTGACTGCCGCGCTTTGCTTGAAGGTAGCCGGGTATGAATGCCCAGGCAGCACCAAACAGCGCTCCGGAGAGTATGGCAAAGGGAAATGTCAGATACCACGGGAAGATTCCGTCCAGCGCCAGCGCGACGATGGCAACGCCCAATCCGCCCACATAGGCCTGACCTTCGCCTCCGATGTTGAACAATCCGCAGTGAAACGCCACGGCAACGGCAAGACCGGTAAAGATGAAATTGGTGGCGTAATAGAGGGTAAAGCCGAGCCCTTCACCGTAGCCGAATGCCCCTTGGACAAGCAGTGTCGCCGCTTTCAGCGGACTTTCGCCGACGAGCAGCACTACCAGTCCGGCAACCAGGAAGGCAACCACCAGATTAATCAGGGGGATCAGGCCGAATTCGACCCAGCCGGGAAGCTTTGCGTAAGGAACACTCATTGTGCTGCCTCTTTCTCCTGTTCAACGCCGGCCATCAGCAATCCCAGCTCTCCTTCACTTGTATCCGGCGTCCTTTCGCCGACGACGCGACCGGCAAACATCACGAGGATGCGATCGGACAGGGCGCGAATTTCGTCAAGCTCCACTGAAACCAGCAAGACCGCCTTGCCGGCATCCCGCATTTCAATGATCCGCCTATGAATGAACTCGATGGCGCCGACGTCGACGCCGCGGGTCGGCTGGCCAATGACGAGGACAGACGGATCACGCTCCATTTCCCGCGCCAAAACGATCTTTTGCTGGTTTCCGCCTGAGAAACTTGCCGTCTTCAGACGTACTTCGGGTGGTCTGATATCGTATTTTTCAATGCTCTGCGCGGCGGTGCCGCGGATGCTTTCGAAATCGAGCATGGGACCATTCAGATATCTCTCATCGTAGTGATAGCCGAGAATAACATTTTCATTCTGCTCAAAAGTCAGAACCAAGCCCATATGATGCCGGTCTTCCGGCACATGGGCCAAGCCGCGCTTGCGCAGGTCCTGAGGATCGGAATCACTCATGGCGCCAATCGGTTCGCCATTGAGCAAAATCCTGCCGCTTTCGGCATGGCGAATGCCTGCGATGGCCTGCAGCAGTTCGGACTGGCCGTTGCCGGCGACACCGGCGATGCCGACGATTTCGCCGGCCCGCACGTCAAGGGACACATTGTCGACCATGACAACGCCGCGGCTGTCGCGTACCGTCAAACCTTCGACGGACAGCTTGACGTCGCGCGGGTGGGCAGTACCCTTTTCAACCCGCAGCAGGACGCGGCGACCAACCATCAGCTCTGCCAGCTCTTCAACTGATGTTTCCGAGGTTTTTCGAGTCGCCACCATTTCGCCGCGCCGCATAACCGAAACCTCGTCTGTGATGGCCATGATCTCGCGCAGCTTGTGGGTGATGAGCAAGATCGTCTTGCCCTGGTTGCGGAGCTGTTCGAGGATCCTGAAAAGATGATCGGCTTCGGCCGGCGTCAGGACGCCGGTGGGTTCGTCGAGAATGAGAATTTCCGCGCCCCGGTAAAGCGCCTTGAGAATCTCGACCCGCTGCTGCAGGCCGACAGGCAACTCCTCGATGATTGCATCGGGATCGACCTCAAGTGCGTATTCGTCCTCCAGGCGCTTGAGTTCGGCGCGGGCATTGGCGATGCCCCGGTTCAAAACCGCATTCTCCTCGGCGCCAAGCATGACATTTTCAAGGACCGTGAAATTGTCGACCAGCATGAAGTGCTGATGGACCATGCCAATGCCGGATGCGATGGCAATGTTCGGGTCACGGATTTCGACCTTTTCACCGTTGACCCTTATCTCCCCCCGGTCGGCCTGGTAAAATCCGTAAAGGATTGACATCAAAGTCGATTTTCCGGCGCCGTTTTCGCCGATGATGCCGTGAATCGTCCCCTTGTGAACGCTCAGATTGATGTTTTTGTTGGCATGAACTCTCCCAAAGTCCTTGTCTATGCCCTTTAGCTCGATAGCCAGATCGCTCATGCGCCATCCATTTTTATCAATTGGTTTAAAGCGGACTCTATTCCCCTGCCCAGCCTGAAACCAGACCGAACCCCGGGTTTTCACACCCGCCCCAACAACAGTGGCACGATTTCAATTAAACCGGAAGCACACTAAAGTATGCACGATTGCATCCGGCCGGAGGAGCCATGTCCGTTTTTTCCTTTCACACCACGCCTCAAATCATCGTCCGCCCAGGTGCGTCCGCAGAGATTGCCACGATTGCCGGCGACAGGCTTGGCAACAGCGTTCTCTTCGTAACCGATCGAGGGATACGTGAAGCCGGACTCGAAACGCGGAGCCTCGATGCCCTGACATCGGCAGGCCATGATGTCACGATCTTCGACGCAGTCGAAGCGGATCCAAGCCTCGACACCCTGATGCGCGCGGTCGAGGCCGCCACAAGGTCGGATGCAACCGGCGTCGTCGCTCTGGGCGGCGGTTCGTCGCTTGACGTGGCGAAACTCACCGCCCTGCTGGCAGGTTCCGGTGAAGACGTAGACGAGGCGTGGGGCGTAGGGAACGCAAAGGGTCCGCGTCTTCCGCTGGTGCTGGTCCCAACGACTGCGGGCACCGGCTCGGAGGTTACACCGGTTTCGATCATTACCGTCGGTGGCGAGGAGAAGCGTGGCGTGTCTTCGCCAGTGATCCTGCCCGACTCGGCCATACTCGATGCAGAACTCACGGTAACACTGCCACCGTCGGCGACAGCTGCAACCGGGATCGATGCGATGGTCCATGCGATCGAGGCCTACGCATCGCGCAACGCAAACAACAATCCCATTTCGCGAATGCTTGCGGTCGAATCGCTTGCATTGCTGGGCGCAAACATCAGGACGGCCGTATTCAAGCCGGACGATATCGAAGCGCGCAGCGCCATGCTGCTCGGCTCGACGCTCGCCGGCATGGCATTTGCCAATTCTCCGGTCGCAGCCGTGCATGCGCTTGCCTATCCGATCGGCGGAACATTTCATGTGCCGCACGGGCTTTCCAACGCACTTGTGCTGCCTCATGTGCTGCGGTTCAACGCCGCCGAGCCCGAAAACGGCGCATACCGGCTCTACGCGGAGCTCGCACCGCAACTTTTTCCTGACCTAGATCCATTCGGCGACAAGGCAGGCGGTGCCCAAGCGCGATGTTCGGATTTCATCGATGGGCTGACGAAACTGTCCTCGGAACTGGGGCTGCCGGTTCGTCTGCGGGATGTCGGTATCGGCGAGGAGGCGCTGCCCAAAATGGCCCGTGATGCGATGCTGCAAACGCGACTGCTCGTCAATAATCCGCGCGAAGTGGCGGAAGCGGATGCGCTTGCCATCTACCGGGCAGCATGGTGATGTCATGAGCCGGCCGGAACCAATCGAACGCAGTGTATTCAGGCTGTTCAGGCCCTTGCAGTCGCGCTGGGCCGATAATGACATCTACGGCCACATGAACAATGTGGTGCACTACGCCCTCTTCGATACGGCAATCAATGGATGGCTTGTAGACCGCGGACTTCTTGACATGCACAAAGGATCGACCATCGGTCTGGTGGTCGAAACCGGATGCCACTATTTCGCAGAACTTGCCTTCCCCGATGCCATTGAGGCGGGTATCGCTGTGGACCGGATCGGAAACTCGTCCGTTGTCTACCGGATTGCGCTTTTCAGGGAGCAGGATGTGACGGCAGCGGCGCAGGGGCGATTTGTACATGTCTATGTGGACCGCAAGACACGGCGGCCCAAGCCGCTGACCAGGCAATGGCGTGAAACGCTCGAGGGAGTGCTGATTTGACCGATCAAGATCCGGAAAACCGCATCGCCAGGCTTGAAGAGCACATTGCACACCAGGCGAACACGATTGATGAATTGTCCGAGCAGCTTGCGCGACAGTGGAAAATCGTTGAAAAAATCCAGAACAAGCAGGAAAAGCTAATTGAGCGGTTTCTGGCGCTGGAGGCGCAGTCCGCCAATACGGCACCGGTGACCAAGCCGCCACACTACTGAGCATAAAAACAGCATTTGCCCATGACTGAATTCTCCAAGTTTACGCCCCTTGTAAAGTCGCTGCCGGCGACCGTACCCTTCGTCGGACCGGAGGCGCAGGAAAGAGCGATGGGCCATCCCTACCGCGCCCGGATCGGCGCCAATGAGAGCGGCTTCGGCCCGGCTCCCTCGGTCAAGGAGGCGATCCGGAAGGGTGCCGACGATATCTGGAAATATTGCGACCCGGAAAACCACGATCTGCGCAAGGCGCTCGCAGAGCATCTCGGAATTTCATCGGCCAATATCTGCGTCGGCGAAGGCATCGACAGCCTGCTTGGACTGGTCGTCCGCGAAATTGTCACGCGCGGCAGCCCGGTCGTGACATCGCTCGGTGCCTATCCGACGTTCAACTATCACGTTGCCGGTTTCGGCGGCCGCCTTGTGACCGTGCCCTACAATGATGACAGGGAAGACCTTGACGCGTTGTTGATGGCGGTCATTCGGGAAAGTGCTCCGCTCGTCTATCTGGCCAATCCGGACAATCCGATGGGCAGCTGGCACGACAGCAAGGATATCGCTGCTTTCGCGCGTACGCTGCCGGAAGAAACCATGCTGGTATTGGACGAGGCCTATATCGAGACCGCGCCTTTGAATGCAGCGCCCGCCATCGACGCGCTCATGGACCGCGCGAACATCCTGCGCATGCGCACCTTTTCGAAAGGCTACGGGCTTGCGGGGCTGCGCTGCGGCTATGCCATCGGCGATCCGGATACGATTAACGCGTTCAACAAGGTACGCAACCATTTCGGCGTCAACCGTATGGCACAGATCGCAGCGCTGGCGGCACTGAAAGACCAGAATTATCTGACGAGCGTATGTTCGCAAATTGCTGGCGCGCGCGATCGCATCAGCGCCATTGCCCGAGACAACGGCCTGAAGCCCCTGGAATCGGCAACCAATTTCGTTGCCGTCGATTGCCTCAGGGATGGCGAATATGCTGCCGCCCTTCTGCAGGCGCTCGGTGAACGGGGCGTGTTCGTCCGCATGCCCGGCGTTGCGCCGCTCAACCGGTGCATCCGCATCAGTGCAGCGCCGGACGACGCGCTTGATATCTTCGAATCAGAACTGCCGCGCGCGCTTGCGGCGCTCTCATAAATCGTCAACGGCAAGAAGCCCGAACATTGGGCTTTGGGCGACCTATCAGGCTTGCGGGCCTTCCGCGACCTCCAATGCCTCTTCCCATGAATGGCCGGCCGCCATGATACAGGTGACACCCTTGGTGGTGGTCATGACGATCGTCCAGGTGCCTGATTTCGATGTGTAGACCTCAAACACAGCCTTGCCCGAGGTCGAAAGCCCAAGTGCACGCGGCGATTCCTTGTATTTTTCACTCAGCGCCTTGAGCAATGCTGTCCTGTCGCCGCAAGTCATTGCCGCCGCATGAGACTGTGTGGATAGCATTAACAGTCCCAATGCCGTAGTAAATCCAAAAAACGCCGGTAATAAAGTCCGCATTCCGATTCGCATATTCATACCTTTCCCAGCCTTTAGTTAGGTCTGACGATAGGTATACTTACAAATATGCGTCAGACGCACTTAGAAGCTGAACCAATATTGTTGTGGTCCATGCATTTACTCCGAAACAACTTATTCGCCCAGTTTGCGCCTCAATGGTTAACAAGATGTTAACGACCCATATAGGACGTGTTAACAATTTTCAGGTTTTACGCGGTTAGATGGTTTCGGCGCTGGATAGCCGGCGCGGTATGCGCGCAGACATAACCGTCAAAAAATGCTCCCAGCGAACATCATCTCGTTCCAGCCGCCCTGTTAAGGCGTCGTGCGAAACCGGAAATCAAAGCGGTTGCCCGCCTCATATCCTCGCAATGCTGTCCTTGCGGATAACTGTCCATGGCCTGCTTGAGTACCGAAGCCGCCCTTTCCCCGTCCCCAATGTCCTGCAGGTAATTGCCATAGGTGACGGCGGCCCGAATTTCCCAGCCAACCGCCTTCATGGCAGCGGCAGCATCCAGCGCCTGTTGGAAGAACGCCTCTGCGTCCTTGCTCGGACCCTTGCTACGTGCGGCCAGAACCTCACCGTATACACGGTAGACTTCGGGCTTGAACCAACCTTCATCCGATTGGGCCATCCTGGAGACCGCGTCCTCTATATACTTGAGTGCGGTGTCATCGTCGCCGGCTTGCAGATAAGCGGCAGCGGTATTGGCCTGGTAAAAGGGCAGTGAAAGACGTGCGTTGAAGCGCAACAACGTGCTTATGCGGGCCGACAGGTCATCGAGCTTGGCATCGGACGGGTCATGCGCCAACACAGCGTCGGTCATCCATAGAGGCGCAAAAAGGTCATAGGCCGACAGGCCGTATTCGTCGGCATGTTTGGTTCCTTGCTGAAGATTCTTCCAGCCGTCCTCCGGCCTGTGATCATAGAGAAAATCGGCAATGCCTACGGAAAGTACCAGAGCAGTCATGAAAGGGTGATCAGCCTTTTCTGCAAGTTCGCGGGCCCGGGCACAACATTCCCGACCCTTGTCAGGCTGACCGAGCAACCAATAGACGTGCCCGCCGAAAACCAGGGCAACGATCATCGGGTCGTGGTGATAATGCTCGACGAATGGGAGGTGTTCGGCGGCCGCATAGTGCCTGAAGATGTATTCCGCCGACTTTTTTGCCGCCTCCAGATTGCCGAGATAAAAGTTCGATGTAACCGCAGATGTGTGCGCCATGAGCGCAACTTCAACATCGTCCACGGACTCGGCAAATGCCAGCGATTCATCGGCAAGATTCAGGGAATGTTCGAGATCGGTTGCTACCATCTTGCCGCGCGAAAAGCCGAACAGTGCGATCGAACGCTGCCGCACCGACCCGCCACTGCGGCACAGTTCCAGCGCCCTTTCATAGGCGCGAAGCACGTGTGGACCGGCCCACCCCTCTATGGAGATGTAGGCCATCGCATGGTGCATCTGCAGTTCGATCTCCAGCTCCTGCGCTTTCGTCCGGTCGCTCCAGCGTTCCAACTGATGCAAGCCCTCGATGGTATTTGCGATTGCTTCGCGGTGGGCCGAACGGCGCAGGGCCGACTTGGCGGCGTCGAGCCAGAAAGCACCTGCTTCTTCAAAACGGCCGGCCTTGGAATAGTGATAGGCGAGAATGGCAGCCCGCTGGTGATCCGAAGCGCTCATTTCCTTGGCCAGAAAATCGGCCGCCTGCATGTGAAGGCGCTGCCTCTTGCCGATCAGCAGGGATCCGTAGGCTTCCTCCTGCAGCATTGCATGGGTGAATACAAAAACCGGCGAGCGGTTTTCCATGTGCCGCCGGACAATTCCCGCGCGCTCCAATTGATCGAGTGCGGTTTCAAGAAAGTCATCCGGGACCGTCGACATCGACCTTATTCCGCGATGGGTAAAGGTGAGCCCGAACACGGAGGCAAACTGGGCGACTTTCTTCGCGTCACCCAGATGGTCCAACCGCTCCATAAGCGAGTCGCGTATGGTCAACGGAACAATGGGCTGCGGAACGGCCTCCTTTACCTTTAACCTTCCCTCGACCCGCTCCAAAGATCCGGACGCCAAGACGGCCCGCGTCAATTCCTCGACCATAAGCGGGATGCCATCGGTCTGCGCCACCAGCTTTTTCATAAGAAATCCGGGAAGCGCTGCGCCCTCGGCAATTTCGGAAATCATCTGCTTCTGCTGTATTGTATCGATACGGCTCAAAACGATCTGATTGACCGCAACATCCTTGCTGAATTGGGGCGTCAATTCACTTCGATAGCTGACAACGCACATGATGCGCTCGGAGGCGACGCGTTGCAGCAGCCTTTGGGCAAGATCGAGGCTGCTCGGATCCATCCATTGAAAATCCTCGATGATACAAAGCAGCGGCTTTCTTTTTGACAATTCGATCGTGACCTGAAGCAGGTGCTCAAGCGTCTTTTCCAACACGCCAGCAGAACCCAGATCAACGGGCGCGTAGCCGTTGAAAGCGGGTACCGACAGAATGGCTCCATAGTATGGGATCAACTCATCCGGATCATCAACAGCCCGCAGCAACAACTGCCGAAGCTTGGAGACTGCCGCTTTGGGTGAGTCGGTCGGAAGAATTCCTGAGGTTCGCCTGATCTGCTCCACCAGCGGGGCAAGGGGCGTGCTTTGATGGAGTTGCGATCCCTGGAAAAACAATATGTCATGGTCCGTTCCCCGGATCCGCCTGCGAAAGTCCCACAGGAGCCTGGATTTGCCGATGCCCGGCTCTCCGCTCACCGTCACGACCGCACCGGTGCTCTCGACCGCACCGTTCCAGAGGTCTTGCAGTTGCTGCAATTCCGCAGCCCTGCCGAACATGGTTGTAAGCGGCAGCCTGCGCCTGCGTTCAAAACGGCTTTCCGCGCTTCGTTTTCCAAGAACAACCCAGGCCTCGACCGGCTGATTGATGTTCTTCAATGACTGTGGGCCGAGCCGCTCGAGGTTAAATGATCCATGGACCAGGCTGTAGGTGGCTTCGTTAATAAGGATCCGGTTTGGAGGCGCGATCTGCTGAAGCCGCGATGCAATGTTCACACTCAATCCGAAGACATCGGTAATGCGAGCGCCATCTGCCATCTGCAGTTTGCCGACCACGACGGGCCCGGTGCTCAGCGCAATCCGAAGCCCTATCTTAATCGGGCCGAGCTCCTCGGTCGCGAACTCCAGGTCCTGAAAGGCCTCGGTGATGGAAACCGCGGCATGGATCGCCCTTTCAGCATCGTCCTCGCGCGCCCTGGGCAATCCGAAATAGATCAAGAGGCCATCGCCGACGACACGTATATCGGAAGCGCCGTAGTGCAGAGCCTTTTCGAAAACCAGATTCTGGTAGCTTGTCAGTACGCGAAAAAACGATTCCGGATCGAGCTTCTCGCACAGGACCGTCGAATCGACAACGTCGATGAACATGACGGTGAGTTGCCGACGCTCCGCTGTGTCCACCTTGATGTTCTGTTGGCGGTCGGTATCGGAATCAAATACGTCTGGCTTGATGTTTTCACTCATCTGCTCATCGCTCTTCCGGGAGGTATGGCAACGCATCCCATAGGCATTCCAATCTCTACGACCATCCGACCGGGCGCAACCGCTGCCGGCGCATGCAATGCTTGTCAGTCCGCACGTTCGACCATATTCATGCGGCGCCTGAGCGTGGCGGAGATAAAGTACACGAGCAGCCGCGAACGGTTAATGCCGCCAATGGGACGGTGCATCTCGATGCAGTTCCATGGGCTGAAGACGAGGTTCTGGCATCGATATTCGCAGCTTTGCGTATCAAACTCTTGCGGCGGTATTTCGATTCTCCCCAATCGTACGGTACGGTCTTTCTCGTCACGCCATGCACGGGACGCCCTTTCAACATCGCCGGCTGACGGGTTGGCCCGGATCTGGATGCAGAAATCGAATGTCGCGACAGGTTCCGCTCCGCTCGACCCGTTGCTGCCCGGAGCAAGTTGGATCGCCATCCTTTCCCGGAGAAAATCCGCAGACTCCGAAGACACTCCCGTGGCAGGGCCCTCAAGCGATGTCGGCTTGACCAGATAACGCACCACCTTGTCCTTGCCGAAAAGATATGGCGACATGCTGTGATAGGCATTGTTCAATGTTGAGTCGATCTTGTTGCGAAAAAGCCTGAAAAAGCTCAAGCCTTTACGTATGCGCATCGGAACGAAGAACAGAATAAACCTAATGGCAATCAGCCATGACGGGTTGTTGGACTCGGTGATTGTCAGAAATCGGTCGTACTCGGTGATGTCATCAACGAAAAAAACCGGGAAATCAGTCAGCAGGAAATCCTGTTCGGCGTGATTTCCGACGCCGGTCAATCCCCATCTTTCAGCGATCGGCGAGCCGGGGCGCTGGTCTTCACCAAAGTTGAGCTTTATGGCAAGTCCCCGGCCGTCGCCCTCTCGGTCGGGCCGTCTGGATCCATGCGCATTCGAAAACCGAAGGGTTGCGTCATAGATTTGTCCCGGCTGAAAAACGCCGACCGAATACTCGTCCGCCAGTTTCGTCTCAACGATAAACCGCGCCCGCACACAGCCATGATGTTTGGCATGTTGAGCACGAAGCGCCATGACGCTTTCATCTTCTTCGCGAAGCTCACGCTGACGGCGAATGATCCCTCTCGATACGAGATCTGACAGGTGCGCAATCTTGCGCCGCTCATCGTGCTGGATACGCTCAAATCGTTCGTCGGCTTTGTATCCGTCGTAGAAGGCCGTCGTCAGCTCTGCAATATCGAGGGGCCCAATGGCACGATCCTCGTAGTCGCGTTCAACGGCGCGGATCTGTCTTTTTTCCGCGGCATTGCCGGTTATCCAGCCGCGCAACGACCGGAAGGCATAGGCGGGCGCAATTCGAAATACGTGATTGGAGCGCTCGACGGCCTGAAAGAACCGGGCTATGGCGCTTCCGTCGACGGAGGTGCGTTCGGGTGGCTCGGTCATCTGTTTGCCCCATCGGTCAAAACGACAACTCCACCAGGTTTTCGGCAAGCAGGCCCAACGCCGAAAGGCTTGGCGCAAAAAGATACTCGCCGCCGCGAACGCCGACGAAACGCGGCAAGCGCGTCAGAAGAACGGGCGCCCTTCCGGTACGCTCATCTCCGGGAACAACCATACGGCCTGTGCCGTTGTTATCGCCAATAATTGCGTCCTTGTCGTTTCCCTGATCGAGATCATCGCCGTGATTGATCCATTGGCGTTGCAAGAACTCGAATTGACGTTCAATGTTCGTCATGTAGGCAAGAAACATGATTCCGCGGTCCTCATCATCCGGCACCTCATGTTCGTCGACAAACTTGCCATAGGCGATGCCACGCCGCATGACGAGGCGGCGCTGCGAAAGCAAACCACCAAGCCCGAGTGCAGCACGCGGATTAGACCTGCGGATATGCGCGCCAAGCGGGCAGGCAGAACCTTGCGGGTCTAGACGGTAGTCAAACTGATTATCGGGGATGCCATCGCCTGACGCGTCCGGGTTTTTGATCAGTGATGTTCCATTCGGCCACCGGCCAACCATTTTCGCTGCCAGAAAGCCGGCTCCGTAACGTTGATCAACGCGCTTGAGGACGGCTTCCTGTTCATGCAGGTAGTGACGAAACATTTGAACGTTCTGGGAAAGTTTGCGCAGGACAAGAAACGAGCCGTCATGGACAAGGGCACGGGGTTGCGGAGCATGCGGCTCCTCGCCGCCGATGCCCGGGTACCCAAGCACAAACTCGCCAGGTGCGACGAGGTTTGCGCCGCCGCGTCGTTCGTTGCTTGACGGCATTCCTTCGACAACCGGATTGCCGATGCCGTCGGCAAAACCGAAATGTTCGAGTGCAAGCCGATCCTTGATAATTTGATGTGCCTTTTGGGCCGGGCTCAATTCGCGAATCCCATCGGGCAACATTCCGCGAACTTTTCTGGCGTGTTCATTGACGCTGCGCTCGGTCTCGGCATAGCACATGACAACGACATGAACATGATCTGACCGCCACGGCCGGTCCCAATTGGCTGGCGAGCTTTCACCGGTGTCACCCAGGCCCGTTGCGCGCACTTTCATGCCCTCGCAGAACGCGGGAGGAAAGGTATACACGCTCTCGGCGGGAACGTTCATCGCAAGCAGCCCGCCGGCGCTGACTGCGACGTTGACGGCACAGTCGGGCTTCTCTTTCCACTGCGCGGCCGTAATCAGCTCCTCATCAAGCAGCCGGCCGATAAACGCGCGCCCCGCCTCGGCTTTCCTGACCGAAAAGTACAGGAATCTTGCACGGGTGAAGCTCCGGTAACCGCGCAGGATATTGCCCTGTATATTGCTAAGGTTGAGCTTTTTCACCAAGGCCGGTTCCGCGGGGTTCAGTGTCGGGGAGTCTGCCGGGGAGGAGGTCTTGCGAACCCTTTAAATCCTCCCAGAACTGACGGAATTTCTGCTGCAGCGTGACTGGATCGTCGGCCTGGTTCGCTTCGACGAATTTGGCGAAGGCGATCTGCATCTTGATGCCGGAAAGGATCTCCTCGACGGTGGCATGGGGTTGGTCACAGAAGAACAGCGATGTTTCGACTTGGTAGCGTCTCAGATAGTCGGCGAACTGTTTCGCTGCTGCGTTGGTGTCGAATGGTCCTTCGCCGGTGACCGGAAACCCGCTGCACTTTCCCCAAATGTCTTGAACGAAGTCGAAAGCATTGACGACCAGGCTTCCAGCGAGGTTGCGCACGGTTTCACCGTCAAAGTCGCACATGAAGATCAGGTAGCCTGCTTCGAGGCGATCTGCCTTTGAGGGCAAGCCCTGATACGGCAAACCATCCCACACAATCAACCTGGCGAGATGGATGCGCGGCACGTCTGAAAAAGGCGATCCGTATTTGTGGGCGTCCATGTCCAGAAGCGATTTGCGCAGAGCAACGCGACAGTCGGCGTCCCTTATGGGGAACAGAGCCGTATATCCGTATTTCGAGCCATACCGGTTCCTGCCGGAACCGCTTCCTGATGACAGTATCATTTTTCCAATGGGCCGATCGTGCCGAGGTCATTTTGAACGCGGATCAGCAGCCTGCGAAATTCCTGGGCAAACTGTTCCGGTTCCAGATCCTTCGATTGTTCAGCGAATTCACTCAAATTGCTTTGCAGATGCAGGGCGCGCCGCACATCGCGGACAGACGCAATGGGATAGGCCGTGTAGTGGTGATGGGCATCCAGTTGATTGAGAAATATGTACTTCCGGAACTTCGAATCCGGCTTTGAACCCGGATAACCGATGCTGAAGGACCAGACAAAATCGATGGCATGCCCCAATACGTCGGAAAACGCGTCGACATAGGGCTGCCAGGGACCGTCGAACGTGCTCAAAAACAGGTTGTAGTCGTGTTCGAGCCTGTTCTTCTGGCCCGACTCCGAGTTTACAGAATCAAAATCATCCCTTTTGAGGACGACCCAATGCAGGAACGAGAGAAATGAAAGATCACGCGCAGTTTTGGTGTCTGTTTCTCTAAAGTAGTTCAAGAAACGAAGTGCGCCTCTTACGAACCATGATGCCCTCGGCGAGACAGGCGTGGGCAACACGAACGACACTGACTTTGCTAACACTCTCCCCTCATCCGTGCGCGCACGATTCGCCACTATGTGGTCTCCGTTTACATTAAGCGCAGCATCTAATTACACATGATGTTACACACATTACCGTGTGCCTTCTACCCGTTTTTACTCCTTAATTTGGAACTGCGCCGTCCAATGCACTGGCACCGTTCGCCGGATATTTGTTACCGGATCGCGCAGCCGTGTCCGGTCGGGCGTGCGCAATCGGTTTGCTCCGCTATTGCCTCTTGATCAGCGCTGTTGGCGAAACGAAGCTTGCAAATTGCGACGTGCGGTCAACCAATGACCGTGTAAATGTGAAAATGCAAAAGCGACCGCACCCTATCTGTGCGGATCGCAAATCGGCGCGCCGACAGCGGTCAATACCAGGCGTCCGGCATGCTGTCCTTCTTGGCCTTTATGAAGTCGCGCAGCGCCTCGTCTACTGCCTCGTCGAGCGGCGGCGGCTGGTGTTCTTCAAGCATCCTGTTCCATCTTTCAAAGGCCCGCTGCGCCGTATCCTTGCCGCCATGCTCGCTCCACTGCTCGAAACTCTCGGAATCCGACAGCACAGCGTCATAATAGGCTGTTTCATAATTCTGCATGGTGTGGGCGGAGCCCAGGAAATGACCGGCCGGTTCCACGTCGTCATAGGCAATCGAACCAACCGCATTGTCGTCGACCTCGATGCCGCCGAGCAGTTTCTGATATGCGCCGAGACGGTCGGCATCGATGACCAGCTTTTCGAAGCCGGTGACGAGGCCGCCCTCGAGCCAGCCGGCCGAATGAAGGACAAAGTTCGCGCCACCCAGCGCAGTTGAGTGCATGGAATCAGCACTTTCGGCCGATGCCTGCGCATCGGCAAGCTTGGATGCGGTGAGCGATCCGCCGCAGCGCAGCGGAACGCCGAGACGGCGCGCCAGCTGGCCGATAATGTAGTTGGAAGCAACCGGTTCCGGCATGCCGAAAGTGGGTGCCCCGCTCTTGAGGCTCATGGAAGAAAGGAAATTGCCAAGAACGAATGGAGCGCCCGGCCTGATCAACTGGCTGTAGGCGCCGCAGGCCATTGCCTCGGCGAGTGCCTGGGCGATGGAAGCGGCGGTCGTCACCGGCCCCATGGCACCGCCCAGAATAAACGGGGCGACGACAATCCCCTGCCCGGCACCGCAATAGACGGAAATCGCTTCCGTCACGACACGATCGACGTGCAGCGGCGAGTTGGTGTTGACGTTTCCCATGATCACGCAATTGTCGCGGACGAAATCCTCGCCGAACAGAATCCGCGCCAAGGCGACCGAATCCTCTGCCCGGGCTTTCTCGGTGATGGCGCCAAGAAACGGCTTGTCGGAGTTTTTGATGTGCACATAGAGCATGTCGAGGTGGCGCTTGTTCACCGGCACATCGCAGGGCTCGCAGATGACCAGTCCCATATGATGCAGTGCAGGCAGCATCGCGGCGAGCTTCGAAAGTTTCTCGAAATCCTGGATCGAGCCATAGCGGCGGCCCTTTTCAAGGCAGCGGACAAAGGGCGGGCCGTAGATCGGCGCGAATACGGTGCTGCGTTCGCCGATTTCAACGCTGCGCTGAGGATTGCGGGCGTGTTGTGTGAATTTCGACGGTGCGGTTTTAAGAAGGGCACGGGCCATGCCGCGCGGCAAGCGTACCCGCGTGCCGCTTACATCCGCTCCTGCCGCTTTCCAGATGTCCAGTGCATTCGGGTCTTCGCGGAACTCAATGCCGACGTCCTCCAACAGCCGGTCGGCCTGTTGTTCGATGCGGACAAGCCCCTCTTCATGCATGAATTCAAAAAACGGTATTTCGCGGGTGATGTAGGCGGGCGCAACGGGCTGCACGCGCTCAGTGCGCCGGGACCGCCTTGATGCGCTGCGTCTTTGCACCCTCTGCCTCCGCTCCGTTTCCAAAACCAAGGATACGATGGAAATCGGGCGTTGTGACGATTGAAAATTGTTTTCTATTGCATAAACTCAAATTATGAGAAGACTGCACCGACGCATCCAATCTCCGACTGCCCTTTTCGCCTTTGAAGCGGCGGCCAGACATTGCTCCTTCACGGCAGCTGCAGAGGAGTTGAATGTCTCTCAACCGGCTATCAGCCAATCGGTCAAGAAAGTTGAACAGGCGCTTGGCACGGTATTATTCGAACGCCGCCACCGGGCTATCCGCCTGACCGAGGCAGGCGAACGCTTCTATGCTGACGTATCATTTGGTTTAATGCACATCCTGAATTCAGCCGAAGCAATTGCGCGACGCGAACCGGGTCAACATGTGTCGATATCGTGCTCAACGGCCTTTGCGCATTACTGGATGCTGCCGCGGCTCGCGACCTTTCGGGGCAACAACAGGGATATCGAGATCCGGCTGCAGACAACGGACAAGGACATCAATATCGTCAACGAGCCCAACTCCTTTGCGGTGCGCCTGGGCTCCGGAACATGGCCGGGTTTCAATACGCTCTGGCTTGGACCGGAACGCATCTATCCGGTCTGCAGTCCGGCCTATCTCGACAGGGCCGGGCGCCCCGGTTGCAACGCCGATATACGTGACCACGCGCTTATCCACCTTGAAGAGCCGTACCGGCCACGGGCCGGCTGGCGCGACTGGTTTCGAGCGCAGGAAATCGACTATGTCGATGGCGTCGGCGGTTTGCGTTTCAACGACTACGCGCTTGTTATCCAGGCGGCCATTGCCGGTGAGGGAATTGCCTGCGGGTGGGATCATATCGTCGAAACGCTTATTGATCAGGGTCTGCTGTTGCGGCTTGGAACCGAAGCTTACGATGTCGGTCAGGGCCATTACGTGATCTGGCCAGACAACCAGGCCTTGACGCCGAAGGCCGAACGTGTCCTTGCCTGGCTCAAAACACAGGCAAAGCCGAAGATTGCCGCGGATGTTGACCAAGACTGAACTGCTTCATCAACTCGAAGCGCTGGGCCTCCACAAGTGCAGTCTCCTCATGGTGCATGCAAGCCTGCGCCGCATCGGTGCGGTCGAGGGCGGGGCGTCTGGTCTCATTGATGCGCTGATGGAGAGGCTCGGACCGAACGGCACCCTTGTCATGCCGATGGGTGCCGATGATAGCGGTCCCATCGATTTCCTGACGACACCGGCAGACAGGTCGTTGGGCGCATTGGTCGAGGTCTTCCGGCAGCGGCCTGGAACGCTGGTCAATGATCATGCGGCGGCACGCTTCGAGGCTGCCGGGCCAGAGGCTGCGGCCATCTTGGAGCCTATTCCACTGCACCATTACTATGGCAATGGCTCCCCGCTGGCGCGTTTCGTCGACGCCAATGGCTGGGTCCTCCGGTTGGGTGCCGACATTGACACGGTTACCGTCACACATCGTGCCGAATATCTCGCTGATATTCCCGAAAAACGTTTGGTGCGGCGGCGCTATGTGCGCGCTGACGGCGGTGAACAATGGATAGAGAGCCTTGATGATACCGACGGGATCGTCGACTGGCCGGAAGGTGACTATTTCGGGCAGATCCTGGTCGACTTCCTTTCCCGGGAGCCTGTCATTAAAGGTCCAGTCGGCAATTGCACGGCGGAACTGTTCGCGTCCGACGATTTTTTGCCGTTCGCGATCGACTGGCTTGAAGCCCGCTTTGGCCCGGATGCAAAGCTCGTTGAACCACAATAATAAAGATCTCAAAATGGCTTTGAATTTCATTTGCGAAGCATCTGTGGCGTTCCCGGTCGCGTTTAACGGTGCAGATGCGCCGCATGGCATCAGTTTCTACGTTCAGAGGGTTGCATTGATCCGACACGACCTTCGGAGCCTGCCGCCTTTACATGAGTGAACAGCAAGAATACAAACCGTTTCTTCATGTTAATCCATTGTTAACCAATTTTGTGAATATTGAAATTACTGGTTTAGTACCAGTCGGTAATTAAATTTGCACTTGATCTTTTGCATCTGTAAATTAAGATACCAGCTGGTATCCCGTGCGTAATGATGAGGCGGACCATGCCCCGCGGAAGGCCCAGAAAAACGGACCCCGATGCTGTTCTCGAAACGGCCATGAAAGCGTTCTGGGAACGGGGCTTCGAAGGCACATCGATGAACGACCTGTCATCGATGACAGGAATGGCCAAGCCAGGGCTCTATTCAAATTTCGGCGACAAGGAAGCCATCTACGCCAAAGCGATGGAGCGTTATTGTAGTTCCTATGCCGGTCCGATGCTTGAAGACCTGGTTCGATCCGACGACCCGCTCGAAGTCGTCGTGCGCCGCTTTCTCGACGGTGTTGTCGCCGCGGCGACGGAAACAATGGGGCCGAAGGGCTGTTTTGTTGCAAACAATCTGGTCGAATGCGCGGGGATGCCGCAATCGCTCGAAGCGCTCGGACGTTATGTGGACGAGCAGCGGCAAAAAGCGCTTTCAATCCGCTTCCAGTCGGCCCGGAAGAATGGCGAATTGCACGAAGACACTGACGTCAAATCGCTAGCCGAATTTTATTCCGGGCAGGCGCTGGCGCTGGCCGTGATGGCGCGGGCCGGTGCGCCCTGGGCAAGCCTCTACCGTTTTGTTGACACAGCGATGTCGGTC
Source organism: Pseudomonadota bacterium (assembly GCA_039025395.1). GTDB lineage: Bacteria > Pseudomonadota > Alphaproteobacteria > Rhizobiales > Rhizobiaceae > Hoeflea_A. Next base: position 20,287 of record JBCCOK010000013.1, on the reverse strand, counting down.
CTGCCGGTCCTCGAAGACAATGATCCGGAGGAAGAGGAATATGTGGAAGACCCGCTCTGGGAATTGCGCTGAGATTTGAACCGCCCGGCGCAGTGAAAGTAAAGCCGTCCCCGTACGACGAGTGCCTCGCCGCGGTTCGATTGAAGCGCCATATGCATCACCGTCAATCCGCCGACTTACATGACCTGTTCGGCCGGTTTCAGAATAAAAGTCTGTTTGAAGGGATAACGCCCTTGTTCAACCGGGCTATCAGGTGGCTGCCGGGCACGATTGCGCCCAAACCTTGCCGCTCTCGCGAGATCAAATGCGAGATTTTGAGGCGATGTACAAATGACGATGCGCTATCACGCACCGGTTGTGATCGCTCTCGCAAAGGCGTCTTGCTCCGGCGCAGCTTGCAATGCCAACCACTTCAAGAAGAGCATCTGGTTGAGGCTATTTGCCGGCTTATTTTTATACCAAACGTTTCTTTATTCGGCTATCTATATGTTTTTTCTTCGTGTTTCCAACCATTGCTTGCCTACCGAATGTTCGCAAAGCCGAAAGGAAACCTATAACAGCGGTCGGTCAATTGCCCGGGACAATGTGCTAGGTTCAACCAGGAGGATTATCATGCCCGAAGTCGATATCGCCGGTACGCGCCTGCATTACACGGACGATGGCGACAAAGACGAGGCAATCGTCTTCTCACATGGCCTGCTGATGAGCGGCGAAATGTTTTCCGCGCAGGTGGACGCCCTGAAGAGCAGATACCGCTGCATTACCTATGACCACCGTGGCCAGGGACAAAGCGCCGTAACAGAACGCGGCTACGATATGGAGACGCTTTATCAGGACGCAGCCAATCTGATCGAGCGACTTGGTGCGGCACCGTGCCATTTTGTCGGGCTTTCGATGGGCGGCTTTGTCGGCATGCGCCTTGCCGCAAGGCGGCCGGATCTGCTGCGTTCCCTTACACTCATGGAGACCTCGGCGGAGGAGGAGGAAGCGGAGAACAAGTCGCGCTACAGACTGCTGAACTTTATCGCGCGCTGGTTCGGTCTCGGCCTTGTTGTCGACAGGGTCATGCCCATTATGTTTGGCGACACATTCCTCAACGATCCCGAGCGTTCCGACGAAAAGGCCAAATGGCGCGCGCACATTGCGTCGAACCACAAGATCGGCATCACCCGCGCGACCAAGGGCGTTATCGACCGTGCCGCCGTTGATCATGAACTCGGTCATATCGACCTGCCCGTTCTGATTATTGTCGGCGACGAGGATGTAGCAACGGTTCCGGAAAAGTCAGAGCGCATCCATCAGGCCATTCAGGGCTCGCAACTGGTAACGATCCCGAATGCAGGGCATTCATCGACAATCGAAGCGCCGCAAGCCGTTAATCAGGCAATTAGCAGTTTTCTGGAAGGTGTGCCGGCAAAGGGTTCGAAGGCCATTTGAACGGATCGATGGTGTCGCCTGACTTTTACAGCGCGGCAACGACAACGGACTTGGCACTATCAGGCTTCGGTCTTTCACCGATCATAGTGGAAGCGATATACAGATTACCGAAATGACCAAATATTTCTGTCTTGATATCGGCGGATCGCTGATAAAGCTGGGGATCGGTACCGCCGACACATTTTCGCAGGTCAAAACGGTTTCGACACCGATGAGTTATGACGCCTTTGTCTTGTCGGTTACCGAATCGCTAATATCGGCCGGCATCAGCGCCGAGGATGCGTTGGGTCTATCGATTGCCGGCACCGTCGATATTGCAACAGGAGCAATCCGCGCCGCGCAACTGCCCTACCTCGCCGAGGCCGATCTTGCGGCCGACCTGCATTCAGCACTTGCGACCGCCACCGGCGGGCCCCTACGAAAAAGCATCTTGGTGGAAAACGACGCCGACTGTTTTGCTATCGCCGAAGCGCATCTCGGTGCAGGGCGCGGCTTCGACAATGTCTTTGCCATTATTCTCGGGACAGGCGTCGGCGGCGCTCAGATCTATCGCGGCGAGCTTATTCGCGGGTTCGGTCAGGCGGCTGGCGAGTGGGGTCACGGCCCCTTTGTCCAGGACCAGGACTTCAGCTCATCCGGTTACGTGCCGCGCTTTGCCTGCGCATGCGGTCAGGCCGGATGTATCGATACGGTCGGCGGAGCGCGCGGTCTGGAGGCGCTCCATGCGGCCGCCCGAAACCCTTCCGCCGACAGCCACCAAATCGTCAGCGGCTGGCGCGACGGCGATCCGGCATGCTCGGGCACCGTTGAGACCTATGTTTCAATCGTCAGCGACGCGCTGGCATTGACGGTCAACATCACCGGGGCGGAAATTGTGCCGGTCGGCGGGGGCCTGTCCAATGCCAAAGATCTGATCGACGCGCTTGATGCGGCCGTGCGCGCAAAAACGCTTGCAGCCCGCAACGCACCACTGATTGTCATAGGCGAAACCGGCCCGAGCGGTGGGCTTTTGGGAATTTACACGGCTTTGCAGAAAGAAAAGGGCCGGCAATGAGTTCCATCGCAATCGAGGTCTGTGTCGACAATGTCCTTTCGCTTCAGCGCGCCGCTGAAGCCGGCGCCGACCGGATCGAGCTGTGTTCAGCGCTGGAACTGGGAGGCCTTACACCGAGTGCCGGCTTCATGCTGGCGGCAACGCAGGTCAATGTGCCGGTTCATGCAATGATCCGGCCGCGGGCCGGCGATTTCGAATTCACCCCTGGCGAAGTCGACCAGATGATCGACGATGTGCGGGCCTGCCGGGAAGTCGGTCTCGACGGCGTCGTTATCGGGGCAAGCGCGGACCGCTGGATCAACGAAACAGCGCTCGAAGCACTCGTCGAGGCTGCCGGCGGTTTGAGCGTCACGCTGCACCGGGTTTTCGACCTGATCGAAGACCCCGTCCTTGCGATCGACCAAGCCGCAGATCTCGGGATAGACCATATTCTGACATCGGGCCGCGGGCAGTCGGCACTGAGAGGAATCGATAATATTCGCCACTATGTCGAACTTGCCGACGACCGACTTTCGATCATGGCCGGCGGCGGCATTCATGCCGGCAATGCCGCTGAAATCGTGCAGAAAACCAGTGTGCGTGCACTGCACGGATCGTTCGGGCGCGCCACCCGACAATACGACCGAGCGATCACGGCGCACGGATTTTCAGCAGGTGAATCACTTGTCGTCACCGACGGCGACGTCGTCAAAGCAGTCAGGGATGCGGTGGACAGCCTTTGAAGTGATTTTTGATGACGTTTCGCAGTGTTTGGTATTGCCGCATCAGCCGGCGCAGGCATAGGCCTCGTAGCGTATGTCGCCGGTCCATCGCCAAGCAGCGATTGTCGGCTTATCTACGGTAAGGCTTCGGTGGGCAATGTGTGAGCGGTGATACACCCAATCGCCGGTCTTCTTGAGCGCAGGAGGATTTGTGCCGCTGTTCCAATAGGCTTCGCCGCCAAGAACGACATAGGTTTCCTCGGCGCCGTGCTTTCGCGTCGGATAGTCGAGGTTGGGGCATTGGACAAACAATCCAACGCGCGTATCTGCACAATAAATCATACCGTCGGGACCAATGAGCTCGCTGACCAGCATGCGCGCGCCGACGTCATCACCAATTGATTGCATACTGTCTGTAGCGCGAAACCAGCGTATCAGCGGCAGCGCGGCGGCGACAATCTCCGCCTTTGGATGCGGTGACATCTTCAGCGCCGTTTCCGCTGCCCCCGGCAGGTAGTTGTACGGTTCGGGCAGATAGCGAGGAAACCTGTCAACGGCATTGTAAAGCGCCGCGGCCGCTTGATCTCCTCCAGCGCGGCCCTCGGTACGATAGAGGTCCGCAAGGAAGAGCAAAAGCTGCTTAAAGGCCGAATAATCGTGCATCGCGTTCTCCGTATTCCGAAACGCAAAAAGCACGTCGGAAATCCGGGCGCAGGCGTATTTCCGACATCAGCCTGTCTGCTTTGCGGACACGACGACGACAAGCTCGATATTTTCGTCAATCTCGGCGATGGCATCGCGCAATTCACGGATCCGGGTGTCGAGTTCCTGAGCGGACGCGGCACCGAGATGTGAAAGCGTAACCTCAACCTGCGGGAACCGGCCGGACCGCCTTGTCCGGACAGAGGCGATATCGCTCACCGCGCCCGCGGTGGAAGCGATCGCCGCCATAATGCGTTCAAAAGCGCTTCCGGTGAGCGGCGCGTCCAGGAGATCGGGAAGAGCCCGGCCAATCATGGCGCCGCCAGTGACGACCATGACACCCGCCACCAATGCTGCACCGACGCCGTCCATGACCCTTGCGATAACCGGATCGCTCGATAGCGCCGCGATCGTCAGCGTGACCTGCAAAAAGGCTGAGTTCAGGGCCTTAAGCCCACGGGACCTCCGTTGCGCCCGGAATATGTCGGATTCCTTTTGATCGGAAGCGGCAAGCATCGCATAAAAGGAAAGGACATTGATCAGGAGATTGATGGCATTGACGACGGCGGCAAAGGCGAGACCCTGTGGAGAGGGGGCAAGCTGGCTGTCGAATACCGATTGGAAAACCCTGGCGGTCAGCCACAAGCCACTGAGAAACAGCGCGCAGCCAAAAATCAGCCAGGCGAATTGTTCGATCTTGCCGATGCCAAACTGAAAATGTTTAAGGCGGCCGCGGTGGACTCCGCCAAGAAGCCAGTAGGAATAGATTTCGACAATATCCATGAGAACGCAACGGATCGACTCGCTCAACAAGGTCAAGGAGCCGGTCAGAGCGGCGGCAATGAGCTGAAGCGCCGTTATGAATAGGTCGGCAACAATGGTGTAGAAGGTTGAGCGCTCCTTCGCACGCTCGGTCGGCGACGGCTCTCTGGTTGCTTCACCGAGAAATCTCACAGGCGCAATCTCGCACTGATGACGTCAAGGAAGCCGACATCGGGAAAGCCGACATAGGCGGCGCGGCCAACCGGACACTCGCCTTCGCGGTTTTCAGCATCCAGCCTGACAATTACCTGCGCCACACCGTCCTGTCGCCCCTTGGCAATGCTGGCAAGGTCATCGCGCCCAAGCGTTGCGGCTGCTCCCCTTGTGAGCATTACGGTGGCGTCACGCTCGTCGCTTTCGCCTTCCATGACCACCTCTGCCCGCATACCGGGCCGGATCAGGGGCAACTCGGCGTCGGAAACCGGGACATCGACAAGCAGAACCGCGCAATCGACCCAGCGCAGCAAGACGTCGCCCGCCGAAACCGTTTCACCCGCCGTTACCTGAACGCTTTCAATCACGGCACCTGCCGGGACAACGATCTCCGCCTTGCTGAGGCGCTCAAATTCCTGCTTGGCGGTTGTAAGAAGAACGTTCAACTCACGCGCCTCCTGTTCCGCGTCGCGCTTGCGGGCCCTGGCTTCGAGAAGTTGCCGCTCAAGCGCAAAATCGGTCTGCTGCGACCAGTTCGGATCCGATCCGTCCTCTTCGATAAAGACGCCGTCTTCAGCCGCCTGCTGGCGGATCCTGGCATAGGCCAGGTTAGAAGACAGCCTTTCGCGAGCACTCTCGAGTTCACTAAGACGGAGCTCGGATTCATCGACCGCAGCATCGGCTGCGACATTGCGCTGACGCAGTTCCCGCTGCCGGCTCAATAAACGGCCGAGGATTTCCATCCGGCGTTCAGTAATGGCAATTTCGGACTGAAGCGTTTCAACGGTTGTGGCAAGTTCGGCGCGGAAAACTTCAGCGTATCTGCGTGTGCGCGACTCGCGCTGTTGCCGCAGGGCTTCAAGGCCTTCAATGATGTCGCCGGCTTCATCTCTTTTGACAGCTGCATGATCGATGCGAGCCTGCAGGGCCCCGATGGCCGCTGTTTTGTCAAAAAGCCGGTCATTGACCACGGTCGCCACATGACCGTCTTCGCCGATCACAGCGGCCGCATTGGGCATTTCAGAGGTAACTTCTCCGGCGATGGGGGATGTCACGGTCCTCGACCAGGACGTCACAGCAGCATCGCGAATAAGTATCGATTGCAGATAGGGGCCAATCATCCAAGCGCAGTAAACCGCGAAGACGATGATCATTACGGAGACGACCAGCCCCTTTCGCCTTGCCAAATTGGTTTGCGGCATGGCCCTCTCAATCGTCTGCCACCGGATTGCGCTAACAATACAGCGCCTTTGTCCGTCGCTGACAAGGGGGCTTGCCGCAGCTTTTTTCGTGAGACGCGAAGTGTCAATGGGCGGCGGTTGTTGCGTGTCATCCGGCCTTTGCGAAAGCGCCGAGCATGCCGATCAGACATGTCGTGCAATGAGGCGTTCGGGCTGATGCTGTGGGTAAAGCCCGTTTAGGTGCGGATCGCCGGGATTTGCGACGACTTGCTCATATGCTACATCCTCAACCGCAGCGCTCGCCGACATCGCAAACGAAAACACGCCTTATCTCAGCAGTGTATCAAGTAAAGGCTAACGACCCCATCCATAACATTCGGTTACCGTGCATTTGTATTGGATGAAACCAAATTCATGCGGAAAGTCAGTCAGTTTTACCAAGTTTCGCAATCAGATTTAGACGGATAGGAAAAAATATTGGGTTTTTGGAAAGGCCGTTCTACAAGATTCTTGTCCGCTTGCGCTGGATTTATTGCTCTTTTATTGCTCTTTTTAGTTGCTTCAATTGGCTCCGCTACATTCGACAGGTTGTCTTTACTCATTTTTGACGAGTACCAGCGCTTCAAGCCGCGAGCACCGGCTGGCGCACCTATCCTGATCGTGGATATCGACGAAGCTGCGCTGAAACAACATGGACAATGGCCGTGGCCACGCTCGCAGTTGGCTCTCATGGTCGACCGGCTCGGCGAACTCGGCGCGGCCGCAATCGGTTTCGACATGACCTTTTCCGAGCCGGACCGGACTTCGCTACAAGGAACCCTGGCGGACTTGCGCAACGCTGGAGCGCAGATCAGTTTTCCGGAAGGTGTCCCTGAACTCGATAATGACGACGTGTTCCAACAGGCTCTTGAACGCAACCCAACGGTCATGGGCATGGCGCTGACATCCGAGATCGTTTCGGACGTGCCGCCGCCCAAGGCGGGCTTTGCCTATGCCGGCCGCGATCCGAAAGAAATCCTGACAGACTACGAAGGAGGACTTTTCAATCTAGAAGGGTTTGACGCTGCGGCCGCGGGCCTCGGCTTTTTCAGCTTTCCGCCCGAAATCGACGGGATTGTCCGCAAGATACCTCTGATCTCAAGCGCCGCGGGCGAACTCTATCCTTCGCTCGGTCTGGAAACGCTGCGCGTTGCCCAGGGAGCGTCCAGTTTCGTCGTCAAGAGTACCGGCGCCAGCGGGGAAACAGAAGCCGGCGCACCGGCAATCGTCAGCGTCAAGGCTGGGGCGTTCGAGGTACCCACGGACGGCATCGGCCGGCTGTGGGTGTATTACTCCGGACAGGCAGGCGCAAACACGGTCTCGGCAGGCGACCTCGTCGGGAACGATGTTGATGTCGATGCGCTGCAGGATCGGATCGCTGGCCACATCGTTCTCATTGGAACGAGCGCGCTGGGCCTCAGGGATCTCCGCGTCACGCCGCTCGGATCCGGCGTGCCTGGCGTGACGGTCCACGCCGAATTGATCGACCAAGTCCTTTCCGGCACGTTTCTCAATCGCCCGGATTACATGATCGGCCTCGAATATTCGGTGGCGGTCCTTGCGGCGATCCTGCTCATCGTATTTGTGCGGCCCGGTCAACCGGTCCTCAATGCAACCATGGCTCTTGCATTGCTGGCCTGTATTCTTTCCTTGTCATGGTATTTCTTTGCGCAGCGCCAGGTCCTTGTTGACCCCCTTTTGCCGGCGATGTCGACGGTGCTGGTTTTTGTCGCGGTTACCATCGCACAGTATTTAAGCAGTGAGCGCGAGAAGCGCTTCATTCGCGGTGCCTTCGGTCGCTACCTGGCGCCTGCCATGGTCAGCCGTCTCGCCGACGATCCTCAGGCGTTGAAGCTGGGGGGCGAGATGCGGGAGTTGACGCTTCTCTTCTGCGATATTCGCGGCTTTACGTCGCTCTCGGAGGAATTGGATCCGGAAGGCCTGACCCGGCTGCTGAATGACTTTCTTACGCCCATGACGGATGAGCTGCTCAAATCCGGCGCAACCATCGACAAATATATGGGCGACGCAATCATGGCATTCTGGAACGCGCCGCTGCCGGTCGACAACCACAGGCAGGCGGCAATAGAAGCGGCGTTGGGAATGATTGAACGATTGCGCGCGCTGAACGCATCAAAGGACATCCAAATCAGGATCGGGATCGGTCTGAATACCGGTCCCTGCTGCGTCGGCAATCTCGGATCTTCGCAACGGTTCAACTACTCGGCTATCGGCGATGCGGTCAATGTGGCAGCGCGGATCGAGGGGGTGACCAAGGCCTATGGCCTGCCGATGCTGGTGGAAAGCTCGGTCGTTCAAAACTCTACGGCCGAAAACGCTAACTATGTGATGCTTGAGGTGGACAGCGTCCGGGTGGTCGGCCGCGAAGAGCCGCTGGTGCTTTATACGGTCTTCAGCCGGTCTGAACTCAACGGCAGCGCAGCAGATCAGCTGATTGAGGCGCACAACGCGTTTCTGAACATTTACCGCGACGGCGATTTCGAAGCGGCAGTAAAGCAGGCAAATTCTCTGCGTGAACAAGCCCCGGCGATGCTCAACGCGTTGTATCTCACCTATCTCAAGCGGCTTGAAAATCTGCTTGAAAATCCGCCGGACCACTGGGACGGCATCTATCAGTTTGACGAAAAGTGATTGCGCTGTCGGTGTTTGGTTCATGGCGAACCGACAAGTCCCACGATCATAGAGCCCGTTACGGCTACGATTGACGTCTTGGTGTACCCATTGCTGTCTTTCTAAAGCAAAAATCCCTTTGGTCAGGATACCTGGCGACTTCGGAGTAAAATCCCATCGGTATTTCTTGGCTCTGCTGGGAAACCTTAATTTTCAGTTGAATTTGGTGAGATTCACCACATTGAACCATGGTTCAATCGTGTAGTTTCCCGACACCACAATTATGTCTTGAGTGGATGGGACTGCGAAAAGAATGGCAGAGAATCGTTCAATGCGGGCCATGATGATGGAGCTTGAAGCCTTGCATTTTCTGGTCAGCAAGAAGAAATCCTTAGGTGCCCACACCATGCTCCTGTTGGCTGTGATGCTGATCGCGGGGCTGCTCGGGTGGATGGCGGCAAACTCGGTGCGTGACAGCGATTTCGCGGGCCGTTCAAACTATACGGCCGGTTTTTCGGCGCCGATCGGCGAGCGACTCAAGAGCGGACCGGCGTTGATCCGTTCAGGGGGTATATTGTTGCTGTCATCCGGTGAGGAATGTCCGCTGGGAAGCACGGAACTATCGCATGTCGCGGTCGAGGTCATCAAACAGGGCGCGGCCCACTACGAGCTCATTTCCAGCCGCGGACCCGCCGATACGATCCGAGAACGTCAGATCTACAAGACCTGCAAGATCTAGCGATTGGATCAAGCCCCAGGCTTCAAGCGTCACATAGCCATGCGGCTGGCGGACATTGTCGCGGTGACTTTTAAAGTCGCCGCGCATTGCAGCCGCATGCGGTATACGAAACCCGGTCAAAATAGTATGAGGATGCGCATGCGCGTCCGGACGGATCCGAACCGGGACGTCTCAAATAAAGGTTCTGACAAGGAAAGCGATCGGATTGCATCAAGGCGACGGTCAAGCTGAGACACGGCAAACTGCAGGGCAGCATCGGCCGTGCGCCCATGTATTGCTGACAGACGAGGCGCTGGTCGCACGGGATCTTGGCCGCTATCTGTTTGTTCTTGTCAAATATCTGGGCTTTGCTGGGTTCGAGACTTTCCTTTGGGGCGATAGACAAACGCGCTCGAAGATTGAGGCGGGTAAATGGGCCGGCAGGCTGCTAGACCAGTCTGACGTGCGGCTTATGGATCTTGCCGGCAATACGGTACAGTCCGAATTCGGACCGAAGGACATCGTTATCTACAGCAGCGGCGGCGATCAGATCGGGCCTTTCCAGGGACTAAAGCAGATCGAGCTGGTCAAGGGCCGCAAGCTGACGCTGCAGCCGAGCTCATACGACGTCCTTTTTCCCTATATGCTGCATCCGAAATACTATGCCGACGGCCGACACCTCAAAACGGCTTCGTGGCGTCGCGGAAGGCGCAATATCGGTCTGTTCTTTTCAGGCAATTACGACGAACGCTATCGGAACCCGGACATCTTGTCGAAATTCGGCAAGTTGCAGCGCACTGCCATTCTGGAACGCCTTCTCGAAAGCCTGCCGAAACCCAGTGTTTTCAGGGCAAGTGCCGACTTTTCATCGGAGCTCGCCGCAACGCGGCTCGAAGACCGGTTTGTTTTCGTCGACAATCTGGCGGGGTTTCGCGTCGAAAAGAGCCGATGGCTTGAAACACTTGCGCATTGCCGCTTCTTTCTTGCCTGCCCCGGCGTCGACATGCCGCTCAGCCACAATCTCGTCGAGGCGATGTCGGTCGGATGCATCCCGCTCACCCAGAATGGCGATTATTTCGATCCGCCATTACGCGACGGTTATGAGTGCGTTGCCCATGAAGGCGTCGATGTCGTTGACCGGGCAGAGTCGGCCCTGATCATGGGCGAAGAAAAGATTGCCGCAATGCGCCGGCACGTCATCGACTACTATGAACGCTATCTGAGCGCCGATGCATTCCGGCGGCGTGCACTTGAATGCAGCGATCAGAAGATCCGCCTTGGCCTTAACTTCATGCCGAAGGAGGGCCTCTTTTAGATATCCGACCGGGCTGGGCGGACGCCTATGAAAGGCGACGCCGACGGGCGCGCATCGGATCAAATCAGAGGGGCTGGTTTGTCGACGCAGGGTTTTTCTTGTCTCGACAGTATGAGCCATATTATGTGGGCATTCGTCGTGTTGATGGACAATCCGGGAGCACGTTTCATTGCCGCCTTTTTCCGAAATGCTACCCATTGCGGTCGGAGGTGAAAACCTCATCGACCATGTCACCAGCGAAGGCACGGAAACGGCCTTGCCTGGCGGCTCCCCCTTCAATGTTGCCCTTGCGCTCGGCCGACAGGGTGCGAATGTACGTTACGTCTCTCCCATCTCGACGGACAGATGGGGCGACCGGCTGGCCGAGATGCTGAGCGCCTCGGGGGTAGCGCTGACCGGTGGGCGGATCGACCGGCCAACGACAATGGCGCGGGTAACGATTGCGGACGGAATTCCAACTTATCGTTTCGAGCGGGATGGGACTGCCGAACGCGCGGTCAGTGTCGCCTCCCTTGCCGAAAGCGTCGGTGATGACACGATGGTCCTGCATTCCGGCTCTCTGGCGCTCACTGACGGGCATGATGCCGAGGTCTGGGCGCAAGCACTGACGAACGCTCACCAAGAGGGCCGTTTTGTTTCGATTGACCCAAATGTACGGCTTTCGGTTATCTCCGACTTTCCTGCCTATCGTGAACGGCTGTTCCGAATCTTTCAGAAGATCCATTTGCTGAAGCTCAGCGATGAAGATCTAGATGGCCTTTTTCCCGATACAGACGAGAACGCAGCTATCGAAGCACTCCTCGGAATGACCGCGGCGCGATTGGTGGTTCTGACGAGGGGGCGAGAAGGCGCTTCCGCATGGCTTCGGGGTGATAGGCTTGATATTCCGGCGCCGCCTGTTTCAGAACTGATTGACACTGTCGGGGCGGGCGACACGTTCATGGCGACGCTTCTGGCCTCGCTGGCAAATGCCGGACAGGCTGCGACCGATCATATCGAGACAATAGAAGAGCGCGAGGTTCAGGCCCTGCTTCATCGTGCCGCGACCGCTGCGGCTTTGAATTGCGCTCGCGCCGGATGTAGCCCGCCTGCGGGCGACGAAATCGATGCTGTTCTGACAAAGCAGGGCCAGTAGGATGGACCTCTTTCTCGACACCGCCGATGTCACGGTGTGGGACGATCTGATGCCGCTCGGCCTTTTTTGCGGCATTACGACGAACCCGCTTCTTGCCGCCAAAGCAGGCCTTTCCTATCCGGACATTGACTGGGCGGAGATGGCCGCACGCGCGGCGCGGCTTGGGGCGCGAGAACTGCATGGACAGGTCTACGGACCGCCTGAGTCCTATCTCGACTGGGCGGGACGGTTTGACGAGGCCGCAAAGAGCGCCGGCCTTCGTCCTGTGGTCAAGGTTCCGCTCGTTGATAAGGCCATTCGTCAGGTGCCGTCATTGCAGAAGGCATGCTGCGCGATCCTGATGACGGCGTGCTATGACCCGAAGCAAGTAATTATCGCAAGCGCTCTGGGCGCCGACTACATCGCGCCCTATTTCGGCCGTATGTTAGATGCCGGTTTGCCGGCATTCGATGCCTTGCAAGAGATGCTGAACATAACGCGGTCGAGCGGCAACAAGACGCGTATCCTCGTTGCTTCCCTTCGCGACAGCAATCAGTTGAGCAGACTGGCCGAAATGGGTCATGATTGCTTTACGATCTCGCCTTCCGTCACCCGGCTGCTACTCAATGATGCCAACACACAAAAGGCCCTTGAGCTGTTGGAGGAGGCCGCTACACAGTCCTACGGCAAGCCGGGTTAGCTTGACTTGCTTTCATGACCCGTTTCGCAGGATCGCCTCGCCGGTACCTTTGGCTCGCTGCAATGGATCTTCAACCCTGTGACTGATAGGTATGCCCGAGATGAAACAGCGACCGGTAGAGGTCGCTCTTTGCTTCCAATTCGCCGTGTGTACCAGAGGCAACCAGAAATCCGTCATCCAGAAGCAGAATCCGGTCTGCGCGTTTGATGGTTGAAAGCCGGTGGGCAACAATGATGACTGCGTGCGCGTCCGAATCGAACAGCGATGCATTCAGGATAGACCGCTCGCTCTCACCGTCCAGAGCCGATGTCGCCTCATCGAAGATGATAATCGGAGACGCTTTGAGAAGTGCACGTGCGATCGCGATACGCTGACGCTGACCCCCTGACAGCCCGACGGCGTTCGGCCCAACCTTTGTATCCAAACCGTCTGGCATTTCTTTCGCAAACTCCAGAACATGCGCTTGCGCGGCCGCCTCTTCGATGTCCGCATCGCTGGCGTCGGGACGACCGTCTCGGATGTTTTCCCGTATCGTCGTATCGAACAGAAACACGTCCTGTGAAACCAGGGAAATCGCTCGCCGGATATCCTCCAGGGCCAGTTCGGTCAGATCATGTCCATCAAGCAAGACACGGCCCTGCGTCGGCACAATCAGCCTCAGAGCAAGGTTGACGATGGTCGTTTTGCCTGCTCCGGAACGGCCGACAAGCGCCAAGCGCTCTCCAGGCCGAATTGTAAAGGAAATCCCGTTCAGAACCGTGAGATCGCGACGGTACCGGAATTCCACGTTCTCGAAAGCAAGCTCGCCGCGCAGTTCAGTGAGGGCTTTTGCGCTCTGGTCAACTTCAAATTCGCGTTCGGTGCGATCAAGCAGCTTGTACATTCGCTGTACGGCAGCCATCTTTCGCTGCACATTGACATTGAGGCCGGCAAGACGTTTTGCCGGTTCATAGGCCATGATGAATGCAATGATGAAGGCCATGAACTCACCAGGTGTGCGGCCGAGATCAAGGCTTTGCCAACTGGCATAGACAATGAAGCAACCAACGATGATCCCGCCGAGGGTTTCCATCAATGGGCTCGACAATGCACCAAGCCGGTTCAATTTGACCTGTCGTGTCTGCAGTATATCGACCGCGTTGGAGAAGCTCGACTCGGTCTTTTCTTCCAACTGGTAGGACTTGACCGTCCTTATCCCCTGGATCGCTTCGGCTCCGAGCGAGTGCACGGCACCGGCGAACTCTTCTTCGGTCTTGGCGATCTCCTTAACCTTCAACGTCAGCCAGCCGAGAATAAAAATGACGATCGGCAGCGCTATCGCTGCAAAAAGCGACATGAACGGTTCCTGGTAAATCATCACGGCCGCGAGGGCGACCAGCGTCAGGACATCGCGAACCACATTCGTCGTCATCGTCACGACGACGGTTGCCGATGCTTTCGCGCAACTGACGATCTTGGCTACCTGACTGGAGGGATGTTGAGAATCCAGATGTAACAGGTGTAGCGACACGAGTTTGTTGAACTGAAGCTTCTGATAATAGGCGGTAATGTTTTTCGTCATCTCGCCGACGAAAACGACCATAAAATAGGTCGCAACACCCTTGATCAGCGCCACGAGGATGACTGCTCCCGCTACAAGCCAAGCGGCAGACAGGTTCTCATCGACGAAAATACGATTGACCATGCTGCGGGTCAGGACGGCGAATCCCGCTGTAGAGCCCGCAACCATAACGGAACAGACGAGTGCCAGAAGGTAGGATCTGAGATTTGGCGGAATCGTCTCCCGAACGAGGCGACGGGCGTTCGCAAGCGTGACCTTCTGGTCGGACAGCAAGGTCGCAACGCGCGTGTCGTTCCTTTTCAGCATTTCTTGCTCATTGGCAGCTTTGACACGACGTCGGCTATATCTTGGAATTTGATCCAAAGACAGACGTCGATCTTCAAAAACCTAGTTTAATCCGCAATGAATATCACGTATGTCTTGAACGACTCAGAGTTGTTATACAACCTATATATTGGGTTTAGCCGTAATAGTCGCTGAATCTGCCGATTTGGTGGTTTATTTTCGACAATCATTATGCTTGATTGCGTATACAATAACGGGCAATCAGTCACAAATACTCCTGACGGAGAAGATGTTATTCGGCACTTTTCAGGATCGAGATTTGACGGAATTTCTTCAGTGGCAAAGCAAAATGGTTTACGCTTTGTGCATCCGCTGAAAGCAGCGGTTTGCTGTATTACGCGAAATCGCCCCAAAATGCTCTCGGAGCTTCTTGGTTCTTTGGAGAAACTGGAAGCCGTACCCGACTGTGAAACGGTCTTCATCATTGTTGAGAACGACGGCAAAGAGAAGTGCCGCGCGCTCGTTGAAGAAACGATTCCGCGGTTTTTACCGCAACGCTTAACCTACGCCTCAGAGGCGAAATCCGGAATACCGATTGCGCGCAACACTGCAATCGATATCGCGCTGGACGAGGACGCGGACGTCATCCTCTTTATTGACGACGATGAATCCGCAGATGCGGGTTGGCTGCGTCAAATGGTTACCGAGTATCGGCAGAGTGGCGCCATGCTAGTTGGCGGCCCGGTCTATGCGCGCTTTCCCGACGCTTCCTTGGAAGACACGGTCAGCGCTTCGATCCGCGATGGCGTCGAAGCCAGGTATCGACGGGTTGCCGCAAAAGCACTCCGCAAACTAAAGCGCGGACGGAACGAGCATATCACGATCGTCACGAACAACTGGCTTGCGGATAAACGCCTTTTTACCGATCACGGATTGCGGTTCGATGTCTCTCTCAGATCGACTGGCGGTTCGGATACCAAGTTCTTCCGCGCCGTTCGCGAGAAGGCCGGATTGTCGACCAGTTGGGCGCCGCATGCCATTGTCCATGAAACCGTTCCGCCAGAGCGGCTTACGGCCAGCTATCAGTTTCGCCGGGGTATGGAACAATCGAAAACGTCGTTGCGCGCGAAGCTTGAGACCTATCCCGCATGGCAAATTCTTCCGGTCATGGCGGTCAGCATCGTCTTGAGGGCGCTGTCTTTACTTTTGCTACTGATACGCTACCCATTTGACAGCGGCTTGACCCTTGTGAGGCTGTTGCGTTCAGCCGGTTGGATTGTTGGACGCGTCAGTGGGTTTTTGGGTTCGAGGTCGCGGCTCTACGAAAGTACCACCGGGTTTTGAAGCGCATTCGATTTGAGTGTCCGGAAGCTTCTCAATTCCATAAAATGCGGTTTGCAGGTTCGCCAATCGGTGAACGATTAACGTAGATACATGCTTGCTCTTATCCGTAAAACCAGGGCTTGGTTCAACCATCATCGGTCGACCACCGATAGCGGCTATTCAGGTTTGTTGTAACTTGCCCCAAATGCCCCGCCAACCAACCGGTTTGTCGATCGAAATTCTGTCGACAGAATTTACCCAAGGTTTGCGCTGCTTTCTTGGCTTTAATTGACACGCCATTTCCGGCTATCAACCCGCAAACTGCGACCCGCTTGGGAGGTCCGACTTGATAAGTGTTGCATATCCGGGATTCGATCTACGCCGCAGCGCCAAGGAAGGCCTACATCGAACAAGGCTCGCCGCAAGAGAATGTATACTGCGAAAGCTTCAAACCAGAGTTCCGTGATGAACTTCTCAACGGCGCGATCTTCTTCGGTCTTAAGGAAGTACAGATTTCGATTGAGCAATGGCTTAAATGCTATACCACTCGACGACTACACAGTGCTTTGGGGTAACGCCCGCCCGTCCCGGAAGCCATCATCCCGACGGACCAAAGGCCGGCTATACGCCACCAATCACGTAGGACCTCCCAAGCGGGGCCGATCAGAGACAGGTTCATTTTACCTCGCGCCAAACCAACACTTTGTGAGGCGACTTTTTCAATGCAATCGACATATCGGTGCTTAATTTGCAAATCGGGCTTAAATCTAGAAAGAAGCGCTATACTAAATCAGTATCGATTTCCATGATATGCTCTATCTTCCTATTAAATTTTTCAACCCGCATTTTTAGATGACTATTCTCATACTTCTTTAGTTTCAGGTCTTCGAAGACATCGATACAGTTACCAAGTCGGGTCTCAAACTCCGCGAAACTCATTCGATCAACATAAGAAAAAATATCATCCGGGGTTTTGAAATTCGCACAATCCAAAAAGCTGTTGGGAGGAAAATCCTCGTATATCTTGTTGCCCTTTCCGAAATAAATCGGCAAGCAGCCGCTTGTTATACTGTCCCAAATCTTTTCTGTGCAATAGTAATCGATATTTGTATTTTCTAGACACAGGTTAAAAGAATAATTGCCGAGAATCTCAATTTTTCGTTTTCTCCAATTTCCCTTTCGAGAGTCTTCTAAAGAGATCCCATTGGGCCAGTTCTGACCATAAACATCGACTTTCTGCTGTCGGTACCCCTCGAGCGCGATGTCAAACCTCAATTGTTGAAGGTCCAAATCAACACCATGCTCCATATTGGTCGTATTTCCTGTGTTACTTTTGTAACTTAGGAGCGCCGCAATCCTTCTACCTTTCGGTCTTGAAAAATTGGATGACTCTACAAAGATTTTTGAAGCATTGATGTCTACTTTGGGATCGAGGATTGCGTAATTCTGCATCCAGACGTCACCCGAATATGCGTTCATAATGTGGATATCGACACCTTTTACGTTTACAATCGGGACCTTAGTCTTTTCACGTAATGGCTCTACCGTCCAAATCATAAATTTTTTGCTGTTTCTATATTGGGCAAGAAAATCCTTTAACGTGTCGATGCGCTGAGAAACAATAATGTCACTGTCTTCAGCATCGTCGGTAAACGAAATATTCCGATTAAGATGTGGGCTAGATTTTAGAGTGTTCACGCCGCCAAATTTCCAGCCCATGACTGTGTCCATGCTAAATATCTTTACTCCTCGCAAATTCATTACTTTGACCCTTGATTACCAAAACTCTGTTCATCACGCAGATTGCATATATGCGGCGTGGTTTTGACGCTTTTCCGAAGCAATTTGGTATATCTTCTACAGGCAGTTCTCATGTTCGCCTATATCGGGCGATCTTGCGAAGATCCCCTTGTTTGTCTTTCATTACACCAAAACAGTCTTTTCAGCCCCGATGGTGATGTGAAGACAGATGTCGTTTGATCCCAGACAAATAGTGTTTGGGGTACTGATTGCCTAAATGGCCATACGCTTCCATGCACCCGTCCGCACTAAGACGCACATCTGCAAATCGTGATGCGCCACCCTTGGCAGTTAAATACGGTGGCTCAGACTCTAGACATCGATGGTGCCACGGGAGATGGTGGCGTTTGCTTATCTTGGGCCTCGGTTTTGTCGCGTCACAAAGCGACCTTTTTCTTCGGATTGATGGCGTCGGGTTCGCGAAAAGCCGTTACGGTTGCCGTTGTCATCCAGCGCCCGATGATCGTTCTTTTGTCATTCTGCTTCAGTAAGATAGCTCCCAACAAAGGTGTCCAGCTCCTTCGTTTGAGAAGGCACCGATGGAAATTGTGCGCCTCGCGATTTTGTTTTTCAATCGTCACAGTTCAGGACGCATCTCCACTTGCAAGCTTTGAGCACCCAGAGACGTCAATCGCGTTGTTTCAACGATTCCAGTAGCTGGGTAGATTTTTCCCGAAGCGTTGGTTCATATCAACATATATCCCGGACAACATTTCTCTTATCCGCAATTTTTGGTCGTCCTCAATATCCCGCGTTTTCGCCGTATGAACTTTCTTGCTTATTTCGGGACTGAAATAAGACACGCCCAAGAAATTACATACTGAACTGATCGTATTCTCGTTAAAGAGGTTATCATAAAAAATGAGCATGACCCGGTTCGTACCAAAGGCCTTATGTAGGCAATCAATCGTTTTTCCATAATCAGTGCGAAAATAGACTTCGTTATCCTCGCCAAGGTTTGAAATCGCTTCTTCAATACCCAATTCAGGTTTGATCCTCCATATATGCCTAATGTGAGAACATACGCGGTCCGTCGGATCTCTCATTATGTACAAGATGCGCACATCGCCATTAACTTCCAACATTTTGCGGAAGCCTGTTTCATCCAACGCGCTATAATTGGGAGAGAATTCTCCAAATGTTTGTTCTGAACCAATGCTATTTGCGAAATAGCCTCTGTAGGACTCGATATCAGTGACGCGCGTGAGGTTTGCCAGTTGTTGTAGTTTTCGGTAAGCAAATTTGCTTGGCGGATATTCCGGTTCCTTATCCAGCAAAATTCTCGTCATCCTCTGCAATCTGAAAATCGACGGTTCAATTTCCAATTGATTCGGGGATATCTGATTGAAGAAATTAACTTCCTTTATGGGAGAATGATAAACTTCGGGGTGACGAGTCAAATAGTCCGACAGCCAGGAGGTGCCGGATTTCATTGCCCCAACGCCCACAAAAAAAATGCGCTCTCGTAAGGTTTCTTTGTCCTGCATTTAACAATCTATTCGATGTAATCCGGCCTGTCTGCCAGTTCAAGAAATTCAGGTACTTCCCTAGACAAAGATACTTCAAGTGATTTAATCGTGCTTAATATTGCGGCGTTTCGCGCTCGGAACCGAGGTGTATTTTTAACTGTCTCGTCGAGACGGTTTTGGCCTGACGCCAGTCTGATTGCGTACCCATTCACGTAGTCAAATTGGCCGTCAATATTGTCACTTGCATTGTGGGAGGGCAACCAAGGATACCGAGGCCAGTAATGCCATGGCCCGGGTACACCTGCTCTTTGCAAGAATTCTGTTTTATCTCGAAAACCGTAAGGCCAGTTTTCATCAAAACAATCCGTACAGTTTCTGCTAATCAGAATTTGAGGCTCTTCTGTTGTTGCGCTCGGTTCGAATTCTTCAATATCTGTATCGTTACTCAACATCCTTGCCATCGGTACGATCCGCAATGGCAGCTTTGGCATCTTGCGGCAACTTTCCTGAATGGCTTTGAACGATGCTTGATTTAACGCACAACTGCCGTCCCATGGGAACGTCCAGTCTGCAATTTCATTTCCCCATTTTATGGAGGCGTTTCGTGCACCATTGACATGCATGGCATATGCAATTTTCCTTCTGCAAACAAAAATTGCGGCGGCAATTTGTCGAGGTGTGGATAGTTTTTTGAAGTTGTCGCTGGTGAAAAATTCCCTCCCACCGAACGCGGCATAGTCATATTCACAACTTGCATAGTCATTTAACTTAAAAGGGATGCTGTAATATTTGACGTTATTTTCTTTTAGGCAATTTATAAGCTCGGCTTCTCTCAACCCATCAATTATACGATTGACTACAAAGATCTTGGCACAATCTTCAAATTTATGTTCTTCGTCGAGTATTTTTTTTAAGTTATCAATTGACTGGGTCTCGCTATGGCGCGGCCAATGATCATTTCCCAATATCCTGAATAGCGCAAATGTGGGTTGAACGGCTTGGCCGATGATCGTCAGCTTGTTTACAATTTTGTTTTTGTAAACAGCCCGCTTCCATTTGATTAAGTGGATTATATTATGAATATATTTTGCGTATAAGTTCGTATCGTTGCTCGAAAACGATTTTTTCTTAAGAGATAAATAATGGCCCTTAACAATATTTGATATAAACGGGCTATTCATTGATTGTTCTTGGTATTCACGCTTTAGCTTCTGAATTTCGGGCAGCAAGCGCTCCTTTAGATCCTCATAATCAACCCTATCCGCATATTGGGAATAATCTG
>JBCCOK010000012.1:0-86891 GCA_039025395.1 Pseudomonadota bacterium | reverse complement strand
GGCAGCGGTCGAAGCATTAAACCCGCGTGCTGTTTGACCCATCTCAATTCGCTTGTCTCGATTGCCATGTAGTCTTGGTTTCGCCGCCGCAGTCTTGCGGGCGGGAAACCGTTTGTCGCATGGAGGACTGGCAAATGATGGAGATTTCTCTCGAAAAGGTCTGTTTCACGATCGTCAAGGCACGTGCATTTGATGTGAAGGACGCGGTAACCGACCCTGATCCGGGATCGAATGCCTCGGACGACGCCATGTATTCGGTTCTGGAAAGCCACCGTGACGATCCGGTCGAGGAGGAACTGACGTCCTTCATCTCGTCGTTGACTGTCGATGAGCAGATTGACCTTGTCACCCTTACCTGGCTCGGGCGCGAGGACTACGACAGAACCGATTGGGATGATATTCGATCCCAGGCCGCGGACGCCCACAATGAACGCACGGCTCAATATCTGCTCGGCATACCGTTGCTTGCCGATTATCTGGAAGAAGGCCTCTCTCTGATGGGGCATTCATGCGAGGAGTACGAATCCGGCCGGCTTTGAACCGAAAGCGGTTCAGGCGACGTCATCCTTGCATCGTTTACCTCGCTTCAACACGCTCCGTGTAGCATTGGTCCGCTGAAAGGCGGACCTGTCCGGTACCGCCTCGAACAACGAGCGGTGCGGGGTAAACCATGTCCGATACTGTGCAGGACGAACCGGCTCTCAAAATCGACAGCCTTTGCAAGGCTTTCGATAAACCGGCGGTCAATGAACTTGGCCTGCGGGTCGCCGCGGGTGAATTCTATGCGCTTCTTGGCCCGAACGGAGCGGGTAAGACGACGACATTGCGCATGGTCGCCGGTCTTCTGCCACCCGATCGCGGTGCGATTTCCATCTTCGGTATTGATGCGCTGCGTCATCCTGTGGAAGCCAAACGCATAACGGCGTGGGTTTCCGATGAGCCGATGATCTATGACAAGCTGTCTCCTCACGAATATCTCGAATTTGTTGCCGGCCTCTGGGGTGTCGAGCCGCGGGTCGCCGAGATACGCAGTGCCGAATTGCTCGAACTTCTGGGCCTTGCAGCCCATGCGCATGAAAGGTGCGGCGGTTTTTCGAAGGGTATGCGCCAGAAAGTCGCGCTTGCCGGTGCGCTTGTCCACAATCCACGGCTGATCATTCTCGACGAGCCGCTGACCGGTCTCGACGCCGGCTCGGCTCGCCAGGTCAAGAGCGTGCTTCAGGAACGCGTCGCCGGCGGCGTGACTGTCATCATGACAACGCACATTCTGGAAGTCGCCGAACGGATGGCTGAACGCATCGGTGTCATCGATCGCGGCCGGCTGATTGCCGAGGGAACACTCGAGGAGTTGCGCCTGCGATCCGGCGGTTCGGGTTCGAACCTTGAGGACATCTTCCTTGATCTCGTTGGCGGCGGCGAAGCCGCGGTCGCAGAGTTCGCAGCCTGATGTCGAGCGCTTCTCTCGCCTGGTTCGCCCGTCACGAGGTCGGACTTTTCTGGCGCGACTGGTCTGCACTCGTCCTGCGCGGCAAGCCTGCCCGGAAGATCGTTGTCGGGCTTATCCTGGCGGCCTTCGTCATCGGCATGCATATCGTTGCGTGGCTGACAATGACGGGTGCAGTGGATCTTGCAGCCGTTGATCCCAAGGCGGTTCTGATTTTTGTTTCCGGTTGTGCGCTGGTGTCGCTGAGCCTGATGGTTTCTCAATCGCTGGAAATGGTGACGCGGGCCTTTTATGCGCGCGCCGATCTCGATCTGATCCTTACCTCCCCGGCGCCGCCGGCCCGCATTTTCATCATTCGTATTTGTGCAATCGCTCTCATGAGCGTGGTCATGTCGGCAGTCCTTGTCGCGCCGTTCCTCAATGTGATGGCGTTTCTGCAGGGTCCGGTCTGGCTGCTGGGCTATCTGGCTCTTCTTTCGATGTCGGCACTTGCAACAGCAATCGCTTTGACCATCGCGATCTGTCTGTTCGCCACGATCGGTCCGAAACGCACGCGTATTGCCGCCCAGGTCATTGCCGCGATCATCGGGGCCGGTTTTGCCATCGCCATGCAACTCGTCGCGGTGGTTTATTTCGGAAACATGTCGCGACTGAGCGTTCTGACATCGCCGGAGTTGACAGCCAGTCTGCCGGCGCATGGTTCGCCGCTTTGGATACCGGCGCGTGCCCTTATCGGTGATGCGTCCGCCGTTTTGCTTTTCTGCCTTGCGGGTTTTGGCACGCTGGTCCTTTCGATCTGGGCGTTTTCATCGCGCTTTTCGATGCTCGCCCTTTCAACGGCCGGAGTCACTGAGCTGGGTAGAAAAATGTCTGCGCGGCCGACTCGGTTTCGTGCCGGAACGATACGCCGCACTTTGCGGCGCAAGGAACTCGTCCTCCTTGCCCGCGATCCCTGGCTTCTGTCGCAGACGCTCATGCAGATGCTCTACCTGCTGGTGCCGGCCTTCCTGCTTTGGCGCAATTTCGGTGCCGAAATCGGTGCGGTTATCGTCGTGGTACCGGTGATCGTCATGGCCTCGGGCCAATTGGCAGGTGGGCTGGCATGGCTGACACTGTGCGGTGAAGATGCGCCGGATCTGGTGCAAAGCGCACCGATGCGCGCATCCATTTCGCTGCAGGCGAAAATCGAGGCCGTACTGATCGCTGTCGGGCTTGCCGTGGCACCCATCGTTGTGTTCCTGGGCTTTGTCGATTTGGGCGCAGCGGTAATCACCACCATCTGTCTCATTTTGTCCGCGTCGGCCGCGACCGCCATGCAAGTCTGGTTCCGCAAGCAGGCGAAGCGCGTTCATTTCCGCCACCGCCACGCGTCATCCAAGATCGCCACATTCGCTGAAGCGTTTTCTTCAATCTGCTGGGCAGGCGTGGCGGTCCTGTTGGCGCTCGACAACCCGCTCGCTGTCGTGTCGGCATTCTTCGCCCTGATCGTTTTGATGTTTGTATGGCTGGCGCGTCCGCGTGACGCTTAGCGCTTTCGCGGCAAGACAGTCGCTGTTCTGTATCGGCCGGCAAAACAAAAAAGGCCGCAGTCGCCTTACGGCGGCCACGGCTCGGTCGTCCCTTCATATCGTATGAAAGGCACTACTTCCGGGCGATAATTTCGCACCCTCTGATGACCATGCGAATGCCGAGAGAGCCGGTGCGTCTGCGCATCAGAAAGCGTGGACGGCGTTTGAGAGCCGACCCGTTGCGGCGGCGCGCCTTAGAGCCCTGGCACCGCAGTGTTCCCAGCTGTTCTTCAAGCGGTCTGGCTTTGCCATCGGCTTCGACCATCAGCATGGGCAGATCATACACCTTGGCCCAGGAATGCCAGTCGGCTGCTATGTCGTTAAGGTCATGGGCAACCAGCAGCGGGACGCACAATTCACTGTCTTCATGATGCAGTTCAAGCGTCACTGTCATTGTGCCGTCGCTATGGTCCATGGCGCGCGCAGCAACGCCTTTGAAGGCCCGAACTGGAAGCGCGATCGACAACGGCAGGCCGCTTTGCGGCAGGATCTTGCGAACGACCGCGCCGCGCTGGTCCAGCATGAATGTGACGCTGTCGGCGTCCTGCCGCGACGCGTAGGTGACCTGCTGGGGAAAGCGCCCGGGATCCAGGCGCAACTCGTCGCCAGCCCAAGCGGGATTTCTCAGCGAATTCATCATTTTTGCCTCTGTTACTTCCGAGAGCCGGTAATTCCGGCGCGGGACTTCTGTCCTCTTGCAGCCGGCAAGTTAGCGCAAAACCCTTCGGGCGTGCTTAACATCTACGGTTAAGAAAAACCTGCTTTTGTAGATGGTTAGCGAAAAGAAACCGACGATAATTCTCTTTTAATCGGCGCGCCGGGCACTGGCGGAGATGACCTTGCCGGGGTTCATGATCCCTGCTGGATCGAACGCAGCCTTGATGCGCCGCATCAGGTCGATTTCGATAGGCTCACGGATCTGCTCCAGCCGGTGTTGTTTCAACTGACCGATCCCGTGTTCGGCGGATATGGATCCGCTCAAGGCGAGAGCTTTTTCGTAGACTGCGTCGTTGATTTCGCGCCGGCGCGCAAGATGTTCCGCAGGATCTGCGCCTTCGGGCTGCGAGATATTGTAGTGTATGTTGCCGTCGCCCATGTGGCCAAAGGCGACGATCCGCGCATCGGGCATCAGCTCAAGCACCGCCTTGTCGGCCTGCGCCATGAAGGCCGGTATTGCTGCGATGGGCACCGACACGTCGTGTTTGATCGATGAGCCTTCCGGTTTCTGGGCGCTGGACATGTTCTCGCGCATGCTCCACATGGCCTGCCGCTGTGTTTCCGACTGGGCAACCACGGCATCGCCGATGAGGCTTTGTGCAAAAGCATCCTCCAGCGTGTCTTGCATCATTGCTTCTGCATCCTCTTGCGAGCGCGCCGAGGAGATATCGACAAGAACGTACCAAGGGTGTTGACCGGTGAGGGGGTCTTTGGTGCCGGGAATGTGCCTGACAGTGAATTCGACGGCGATACGCTGCATCAGTTCAAATCCGGTCAGCGCCGCCCCGCATCGGCGTTGCGCCCTGTTGAAAAGGGCAAGTGCCGCTTCCGGGTTTTCCAGCCCGGCGATCGCGACCTGATGGCCGGCGGGGATCGGAAAAAGTTTGACCACGGCGGCGGTTATGATCCCGAGCGTACCCTCCGCGCCGACAAACAGGTCGCGCAAATCGTAGCCCGTATTGTCCTTCTTCAGCTTGCGCAAGGCGCTCCAGACCTCGCCGGTCGGCAGCACGACTTCAAGCCCAAGGCAAAGCTGCCTGGTGTTTCCATAGGCAAGCACCGCTGTTCCGCCTGCATTTGTCGAAAGGTTGCCGCCGATCTGGCAGCTTCCCTGCGCGCCGAGAGAAAGCGGGAATAAAAGCCCGGCGTCTCTGGCAGCCGTTTGGATATCCTGCAATACGCAGCCGGCGTCGGCGGTGAGCGTATTGCCGACTGTATCGATTTCGCGGATCCGGTTAAGTCGCGACATCGAAAGGATGACCTGGCATTTGCCTTCAAGCGGCACCTGCCCGCCAACATGGCCCGTATTGCCAGATTGCGGGACAATGGGGGTACCCGTCCCGGTAGCCGCCGCTAGGATTTGCGATATCTCCTCAACGCTGCCCGGACGGAGCACAAGCGGCGAACTGTCGTGGTAGATGCCCCGTGGCTCCTCCAGATAAGGCGCAATGGCGCTTGCATCGCGCAGCGCGTGATCGTCACCGACAATGGCCACAAACCGGTCGAGCGTATATTGATCCATGGTCCAATCTTACCGGTTGCGTTCCAAACGGTCCATCTGCCGCAACTCAGGCGGCAGCACGCTCCAGCCTGTCATTGATCGCCTCGCCAAGTCCGGTTTTGGGTATGGGTGCAACGCAGATACGGGCGCGCGTCGCCACATCGGCGCGCCTTACGAAATCGAAGAGATTGGCGGCCGCCTCCCGCAGATCGCCGGCGGGGCTGAGGTCGAAAACCGCAACTGCATCCGTCTGGCCTTCCAGAACCTTGCCGGCAAACGTAATCAACGCGTCGCCCGGTTTGACATGCGTTGCGTTTGGGCTCAACGCAGCCTGCGGCGCATAGTGTGAGTGCAGCATACCCGGCGCCTCAACCGCATTGCCCGAACCAGAGCGGCGGCGCAGCGGAGTGCCCGCTACGCTCTCAATATCATGGGCTGCAAGACCGCCGGGACGGAGCAGTTCAACGCTCTCCCCACCGGGTTTGACGATGCTGGATTCCAGACCCACGGCAGCGGGTCCGCCATCAAGAATGAGATCGACGGTCGAGCCCAAGTCGTTGGCGACGTGGATGGCGGTGGTCGGGCTGACCTTTCCGGACCGATTGGCACTTGGAGCCGCAAGCGGGCGGTCGAAGGCGGCGATCAGGGTTTGCGCAAAACCGGTCGGAATGCGCACAGCAAGCGTATCAAGCCCGGCGGTCGTCAACGGGTGGATCGCGGTTCCGCTGCGCAAGGGCAAAACAAGGGTGAGGGGACCCGGCCAGAACATCTCCGCCAGCCTGTTGGCCGTTTCGTTGAATGTGACGTAACGCCGCGCCATCTCCATCCCGCTCACATGGCAGATCAGCGGATTGAAACGCGGCCGTCCCTTTGTCTCGAATATGCGGGCAACGGCGCTGCCATTGGTCGCATTGCCCGCAAGCCCGTAGACCGTTTCAGTTGGCATGGCCAGCAGACCGCCGCGCGCCAGCACCTCGCATGCCCGTTTGCGCGCTGCGCTCTCATCTTCTGCAATGTTCAAGACCGTTTTGATCGCCATCATCAGTACCCGCAAATAGCAGTGTCGGCATCGTGCCTCAATGCCCATGCGGCACTGTGCCCGCGACTGTTCTACCTTGGAGAATAAAATTGACGTTTACGTAAAAATAACTTACGCCGGGTCGCGCTTAGTGGATGGACAAAGCCACAAAAGGCTGATGTGCTTACGTCAGCCGAATGAACAACGCCAAGGGAGGACATGACAGACATGTATCGCGCGCCTGTCGAAGACATCGCATTCACTTTAAAGCATGTGGCTGGATTGCAGTCGGCGATGGAGGCAGGTCATCTGGGTGACCTGTCAGACGATTTGGTCGATGCGATCCTCACGGAAGCCGGACGGTTTGCGTCTGATGAAATGGCGCCGCTTGCCGAAGCAGGCGAGAAGGGGACGCCCTTGAACGACGGTGTCGTTACCACCCCGGAGGGCTGGAGTGCGCTTTACAAGGACTGGATCGAAGGCGGCTGGAACGGCCTGACCGGCTCGACCGATTTCGGCGGGCAGGGGCTTCCGGTCATGTTGTCCGTTGCGACCAGCGAAATGTGGGCTGCCAGTTCCATGGCCTTCAGCCTGTGTTCCCTGCTGACGATGGGCGCAGTGGAGGCGATTGAAACCCATGCTGACGAACAGCTCAGGCAGATATACCTGCAAAAACTGATCTCCGGCGAATGGACCGGCACAATGAACCTGACCGAACCGCATGCGGGTTCCGACCTCAGCGTTCTGAAGAGCCGCGCCGAGCCGGTCGGCGACGGCTCCTATCGCATCTTCGGTCAGAAGATATACATCACATATGGCGAGCATGATTTCGCCGATAACATCATTCACTTGGTGCTGGCGCGCCTTCCCGATGCACCGCCCGGCACAAGAGGCATTTCCCTATTCCTGGTTCCGAAATTCCTGGTCAATGACGACGGAACGCTTGGCGCGCGCAACGATCTGTTCTGCAACGGTGTTGAACACAAGCTCGGCATTCACGGCTCACCCACCTGTACGATGATCTACGGCGACGGCAAGTTCGGCGAGACGCCCGGTGCCATTGGCTGGCTCGTCGGCGAGGAAAACCGTGGCCTGAATTGCATGTTCACAATGATGAACAACGCGCGGCTCAATGTCGGTATTCAGGGCGTGGCGGTCGCTGAAGCCGCCTACCAGAAGGCGTTGGCCTACGCTCAGGAGCGCACGCAAGGCAAGGCGCCCGGATGGCAAGGCGAGGGCATGAGCCCGATCATCGAACATCCCGACGTCCAACGCGATCTTCTCACGATGAAGGCGATGGCCCAGGCATCGCGCGCAATCGCATACAGTTGCGCCCACGCCCTCGACATGGCCGCGAATGCGCTCAAGCGCGGCGATGCGAATGCCGAGACGTTCTGGCGCGAACGCGCCAATCTCCTGACCCCTGTTGCCAAGGCGTTTTCAACCGATATTGGCGTCGAAGCCGCTTCCATCGGGATCCAGGTACACGGCGGAATGGGCTTTATCGAAGAAACGGGTGCGGCACGCTTGCTGCGCGACGCACGCATTTCACCCATCTACGAAGGAACGAACGGCATTCAGGCCATCGACCTCGTTACCCGCAAGCTTCCGCAATCGGATGGCGAACATGTCGCCGGCTACATTGCCGAACTCAGAGAGATTGCCGGTGAAGTCGCGCGTCGTAACAGCCCCGATTTCGGCAGTACGGCGGAAAACCTCAATCGTGCATTGGCGGACCTTGAGGCAGCGACACATTGGCTGCTTGAAGCACTCCGCGGCGGGAAGCTGCGCGAGGCACTTGCTGGAGCGACACCCTATCAGCGATTGTTTGGCCTTGCAGCGGGGACAAGCTACCTCGCCAAAGGTGCCCTTATCGAAATCGCTGACGATCACGCCGCGTCACGCGTAGCGCTGTGCAGGTTTTGTGCGGAAAACCTGTTGGCGGAAACGTCGGCGCTGAAGGAAGCCGTGATGCAAGGCGCGCAAAGCCTCGAGCAGGCCCGCAGCGCACTCAATTGAGTATGATCAGTCCGCGGTAAATTGACCGTATTCCTCATGAGGGAGAGAATCGTGAGCGAGCATATTGTCGTCGAACGGCCGGAAAAATATGGCGGTGCGGTCCAGATCCTGCGCTTCAACCGGCCGGAAAAGAAGAACGCCCTGACCCAGGAGATGTATGGCGCCCTTGTCGATGCCATGCATGCGGCAGAGACGGACACCTCGGTCCGCGTGCATGTTTTCCTCGGCGTCCCGGAATGCTTTACCGCAGGCAACGACATGCAGGATTTTCTGAACTACGCAGTCAGCGGCCGCATCGGGGAAGGGCATGTGGGCCGGTTCCTGAAAGCGCTCGCAACGGTCAAGAAACCGATGGTCGCCGGCGTAGACGGTCTCGCAATCGGCATTGGAACAACGATGCAGTTCCACTGCGATTTGACCTTTGCCACGCCTCGCTCAGAATTTCGCACGCCCTTTGTCGATCTGGCGCTTCTGCCGGAGGCGGGTTCAAGCCTTCTGGGACCGGCCGTCATGGGTTATCAGCGGGCTTTCTCGTTGCTTGCGATGGGGCATGGCTTTTCCGCCGAAGAGGCACGCGAAGCGGGTTTCGTCTACAAGGTCGTCACTGAAGACGCCCTCGAAGCCCAGACGCTCAGCACTGCCGGCGAAATTGCTGCCAAACCGCCGGAGGCCATGCGGATCTCACGCGATCTGCTGCGCGGTGAAAGCGCAGATGTGGTTGCGCGGATCGAGAAGGAATCGGCGCTTTTTGCCGAACGGCTGACGTCGCCGGAGGCGCGTTCGGCGTTCGAAGCCTTTATGTTGCGGAAGAAATCGGCCTGAGAAGCTCTGCAGCGGTAAAATCCCTATGAACGCCCGGCAATCAGCGTTTCAGTCCGCCGAGCAGGAACTCCTCGTTGCCGTCTCCGCCTTCAATAGGCGAGACGACGAATCCCTTGCTTTGCCATCCGGGTACGGTTTCCAGCCACTGCGACAATTCACCGGCGATTTTCGGCCCAAGCGAGCGGTCCTTTAAAAGGCCGCCTTTTCCAATCGCCTGACGGCCCGCCTCGAATTGCGGTTTCACCAGCAGCACACAAAAACTGTCCGTTTGTGCCATATCGAGCGCCGGTGGCAGCGCGAGCTTCATTGATATGAAGCTGACGTCACAGACAATGGCCTCGATCGGTCGGCCTTGTGTGACGTCGACATCCAGATCACGCGCATTCAATCCCTCGATACAGGTCAGTCCTGGATGTGTTTTGAGTGAGGGGTGCAGTTGATCGCGGCCGACATCGATACCGATGACATGCGCCGCGCCGCGCTCGAGGAGCGCCTGCGAAAATCCACCGGTCGACATGCCGATATCGATCACCGTACGGCCACTCGGATCAAAACCGAAATGGTCGAGGCCGGCAAGCAACTTTAGCGCGCCACGCGAGACGTATCCGTGAGCACTGTCTTCAACAGTAAAGCTCGCATCTGCGTCAAACCGGGCGCCGGGGCGTAGACAGGGCTCTCCGTTCACGCTGACCGTTCCACGAACAATTGCGTCCCGTGCCCGGCTGCGCGTCGGAAAATAGCCCGCCTGCGTGATCAGCACGTCGAGGCGCTGTTTCACATCCTCGCTGGCGCCTTTGTCTGCCATGACCCTTCATCGCCTCTGCCGGATTGGCAGGCAAGATGTTTGTTGGGCATTGTGTCTGCAGGACACAGGGATATGGCGCTAATTGTTGCCCTGGAAGTGGATCGTGAACGTAGGATTTTCGCCTCGGCGCGCCGGCTTCAGCGTACCTTGCTCTGCGCTGCGCGCTTCGATGGGCGGGTGCAGGTAAAACGGCTGGTGAATACCGTGCGAGCCACGAATTTCGCCCATCTTTTGCGCCGTGATGTCTTTCGCCGCCTGTTCTATTCTTTTGTCGTATTTTCCGCTGGCATACGCTTGACCCGAGGTCAAAATCACAAGGCATGATACGTACGCTGCAACCGAAATGAAAGAATGCCGCATCTTCCAGTCCCCCGCATCAGTCTGTTACACATCGTAACAAAAGATGCGCCTGTTCGGGGCGAAAGCGTTTGTTAACCTTAACGGCGGAAAAGCGCGGAAATCAGGCCTGTGTGCTTGACAGGATGTTTTCGGTGCCGAGGGCGGCGAAGACCGTCTGAACGATGCCGTCGCGATCCAGCCCGGCCTTGGCATACATGATTTCGGGCTTTGCTTGTTGCATGAAATAGTCCGGGGTTACCAGAGGACGGAATCGCAAGCCGCCGTCAAGCATGCCCTCGGTGGCGAGGAGTTGCATGACGTGGGCTCCGAAACCGCCAACGGCACCTTCTTCCAATGTTATGAGCACCTCGTGGTGGCGCGCCAGTTGCATCACCAAGTCCCGGTCAAGCGGTTTGGCAAAACGTGCGTCGGCAACCGTCGTGGGAAGGCCGGCAGCACTCAGGTCTTCCGCAGCGAGCAGAGACTGCTCGAGCCGTGCGCCAAACGACAGAAGTGCAACTTTCCCACCCTCCCTGATCACGCGTCCTTTGCCGATTTCAAGAACAGACCCGCGCTCGGGCATATCCACGCCGGTTCCTTCGCCGCGCGGATATCGAAAGGAGATCGGTCCCTCTCCATAGGCGGCAGCTGTACGGACCATGTGCTTCAGTTCGGCCTCGTCTGAAGCCGCCATGACGACGAAGCCGGGCAAGGTCGCGAGATAGGTCGTATCGAATGAGCCTGCATGGGTAGGACCATCTGCGCCCACAAAACCGGCGCGGTCGAGCGCAAAGCGGACCGGAAGTTCCTGGATCGCAACGTCATGAACGACCTGATCGTAGGCGCGCTGGAGGAATGTCGAGTAGATGGCTGCAAACGGCTTGTAGCCCTCCGACGCCATACCGGCCGCAAAGGTAACGGCATGCTGTTCGGCAATTCCAACGTCGAAACAGCGTTCAGGATAGATGTCCTTGAACTTGTCGAGGCCGGTGCCGGAAGGCATCGCGGCAGTGATGCCGATAATTTTGTCGTCCTCGGCTGCTTCTTCGATCAGCGCTTCGGCGAAAACCTTGGTGTAGCTGGGCGCGTTGGGAGCTGCCTTGGCTTGCGTGCCCGTGATGACGTCGAATTTCGACACGCCATGATACTTGTCAGCCGCTTTTTCGGCCGGCTCATAGCCTTTGCCCTTTTGCGTCACCACGTGAATGAGGACCGGGCCGCGGGCATTGTCGCGCACATTACGCAGCACCGGCATCAGATGATCAAAACTGTGACCGTCAATCGGTCCGATATGGTAGAAGCCCAACTCTTCGAAAAGGGTCCCGCCTGTCACATATCCGCGCGCGTGTTCCACGGCTCGGGTAATTGCACGGTCGACAGCCTTGCCAAGATAGGCCGTGAGCTTCTTGCCGAATTCACGCATGCCCATATAGGTGCGGCCGGACGCGAGCCGGGCAAGATAGGCGCTCATGGCACCGGTTGGCGGCGCAATCGACATATCGTTGTCGTTCAGTATGACGATCAGCCGCGCATCGAGTGATCCGGCATTGTTGAGCGCCTCATAAGCCATGCCCGCCGACATGGCTCCGTCGCCGATAACGGCAATCACGTTGCGCGTCTGCCCGGAAAGCTCCGTGGCCACCGCCATCCCCAGGCCGGCGGAAATCGAGGTGGACGAATGCGCCGCTCCGAAAGGGTCGTATGCGCTCTCGGCGCGCCGCGTGAAGCCGGACAGCCCGTCCTCCTGGCGCAGTGTTCTGATCCGGTCCCTGCGCCCGGTCAGGATCTTGTGCGGATAGGCCTGATGCCCAACATCAAAGATCAAACGATCGTTCGGCGTGTCGAATATCTTGTGGATTGCCAAAGTCAGTTCGACCACCCCGAGTCCGGCGCCCAAATGACCGCCGGTAATCGAAACCGCGTCGATCATCTCGGCGCGCAACTCGTCAGCAAGTTGCGGCATATCCCGGTCGTCTATCTGCTTCAAATCGGCCGGTAAATTCACGCGATCCAGCAGCGGTGTATCGGGCCTTTTGCTCACTTTACAATGCTCTCACTTCTGCGACGTATGACCATTTTAGAAATATTATTAACCACCGGGGGTATAGCAAGTGTCCATTCGTCGCAAGGCGTTATCCCGATCGGTGCGCCGGTGCTTCACATAACGTCAGAGATGATCATGAGACTTCGAAAAGGGGCTCACCCCGCATCGAGCGGCTCGGTGCCTTCCGGGGCGCCGCTTCTGTCCAATCGGATCTTTTCGATACGATCCTCGGCGGCCTTGAGTTGTTTTTCACAATGCAGCTTGAGGGCTTCGCCGCGTTCATAAATCTCGATTGATCGGTTGAGCGGAACATCGCCGCTTTCAAGACTTGCGACGATCTTTTCGAGTTCGTCGAGCGCCTGCTCAAAGCTCATCTTGGCAATATCGCCATTGCCCTTTTTGTCGTTGCTCATCGTTATCCCTTCATCAGGCGCTGGACGTGGGCGGATGCCGATTCCATCAGTCCGGTGAGATCATAGCCGCCTTCAAGCAGGCTTACGAGGCGGTTGTCGCAAGTACGATCCGCAATGTCCATCAGCTTGCCCGTCGCCCAGTCGAAGTCCTCTGCAGTGAGGTTGATTTCCGCCAGTGGGTCACGATGGTGTGCATCGAAGCCGGACGAGATGATGATGAGATCCGGGTTCGTGTTTTCAAGCGCGGGCAAAACAATTCTTGTGAACGCTTCGCGAAACTGATCTCTGCCGGACCCTGATGACATTGGGGCATTGACGATATTGCCGGCGCCCGTTTCGTCCTTGGCACCGGTGCCGGGAAACAGCGGCATCTGGTGTGTCGAGCAATAAAGGACGCTCTTGTCGTTCCAGAAGATTTCCTGAGTACCATTGCCGTGGTGAACATCCCAGTCGACGATCGCCACGCGCTCAGCGCCATAACGCTGCTGGGCATAGCGGGCCGCAATCGCAGCCTGGTTGAAAAAGCAGAACCCCATAACACGGTCGGATTCCGCATGGTGTCCGGGAGGTCGTGCCGCTACGAAGACATTGTCGGCGGCGCCCGAGAAGACGTCGTCAACGCCCTCCGTCGCAGCGCCCACCGCTGTCAGAGCGGCTTCAAGGCTCGCTGGGCTGGCAGTGGTGTCTGCGTCAATCGCTGCAATGCCCTCTTCGGGAATTGCTGACTTCACCGAGATGAGGTGCGCCTCCGGATGCGCAAGCAGGACCATTTCTTCTGCTGCAGCCTGCGGTTCGCGCCTTTCAAGGCCGTCAAAACTCTCTTGGGAGAAGGCTTTTTCCAGAGCACGAAGCCGATCCGGACGCTCTGGATGGCCCGGCGGCGTCAGGTGTTCCAGAAAAATCGGGTGGGTATAGAGACGGGTGGTCATGCGCGAGCCCTGATTGGATCGTCTGCAACACGGTTGCCCGGATCGAGCCTGTCAGCCTTCGATGA
Source organism: Pseudomonadota bacterium (assembly GCA_039025395.1). Lineage (GTDB taxonomy): Bacteria > Pseudomonadota > Alphaproteobacteria > Rhizobiales > Rhizobiaceae > Hoeflea_A. Next base: position 73,207 of record JBCCOK010000012.1, on the reverse strand, counting down.
CGGTCGTCTTTGAAATCGCAATGCCAAATCCCTCCAGCCCGACATAATGGCGTTCGCGCGATGCGAAAAGTTCGATCGATGCTATCCCCAGATCCTTGAGGATCTGCGCACCAAGACCAATTTCCAGCCACTCGTTCTCGCGCGCCATTGCTTCGTTGTGAACTTCCTTTTCGCCGGCCGCAGTCCGTCCATTGCCGAAATTGCCGACGCCGACCGAACCCTCGCGCAGATAGACGATGACTCCGCGGCCATGCTCGGCGATCAGACGCATATACTGCCCGATCGGCGGCACCTGTCCGAAGACGTCGTCAACGACTGCCTCGAGGTGCAAACGCACCGGGACATCGACACCGTCCCGGATATCGCCAAAGACCACGGCGACGTGCTGCATTGGATCCCACGGCAGCGAATAGGTGTGGGCTGTGGCTGCACCGAAGGGCGTGTCGAACTCGAAAACGTCGCCCTTTTCGATGAGCGTCTCCTGCCGCTGCCGATAGGCGATCAGATCGGCCACCGAAAGCTGTTTCAATCCGTGTTTTTCGGCAAACGCGGCAACCTGCGGTCCACGGGTCACCGTGCCGTCATCATTGACCAACTCACAGATCACACCGACCGGCGGAAGCCCGGACAGGCGGCACAGGTCGACCGCCGCTTCAGTGTGGCCTGACCGCATTAGAACACCGCCTTCGCGCGCAATCAGCGGGAAAATATGCCCTGGGCGAACAAAATCCGCTGCGCCTGCATTGGGGTTTGCAAGATTGCGAACCGTCAGCGTGCGATCATCGGCGGAAATGCCTGTGGTGGTGCCGTGTTTGTAATCTACGGAGATCGTAAACGCAGTTGCATGCGGTGCATCGTTTTCCGCAACCATGGGCGCAAGATTAAGCCGTTTGGCATCGTCTCGCACCATGGGCGTGCAAACGATCCCGGATGTATGGCGCACGATAAAGGCCATTCTTTCAGGCGTACAGTGGACGGCCGCGATGATCAAATCGCCTTCATTCTCACGACCGTCGTCGTCGGTAACGACAACGATCTCGCCGGCTTCGAAGGCGCGCAGAGCCTCGACGACGCGGGTCTGATTATATTCCATGGCCAAGTCCGCTTCAGTTCCGGCCGGTCTGGCCTCTGTGACGCAAGTAATGGTCCGCGAGCGCGCAGGCAAGCATGGCTTCGCCAATCGGAACCGCACGAATGCCGACACAGGGGTCGTGCCGGCCCTTTGTGCGCACATCAATGTCATTGCCGTCCGCGTCGATGCTGCGCCTTTCGGTCAGTATGGAAGACGTCGGTTTGACGGCGAAACGGGCGAGGATTTGTTGGCCGGTCGAAATACCGCCCGAAATACCACCCGCATTGTTGGCCAGAAACACCGGTTTGCCGTCGTCTCCAATACGCATCTCGTCGGCATTGTCCTCGCCGCGAATGCGAGCCGCTTCGAAGCCGTTGCCGATCTCAACGCCCTTGACCGCGTTGATAGACATCAGATAGGCGGCGATGTCCTGATCGAGCTTCGCATAAATGGGCGCACCCAGACCGGCAGGAACGCCGTCTGCGGTGACCTCGATGACCGCGCCCACCGAAGAGCCGGCTTTTCGCACGTCGTCCAGTAGTCCCTCCCATTTCGGGACTGTGGCAGGGTCAGGGCAGAAGAACGGATTGTCGTTGACGCTGTCCCAATCCCATCGTGACCGGTCGATTTCGATGTTGCCGATACTGACCAACGCACCCCGCACGGTAACCTCGGGAATGATCTTGCGCGCCAGCCCGCCGGCAGCGACCCGAGCCGCAGTCTCTCGTGCCGATGAACGACCGCCGCCGCGATAGTCCCTGATTCCATATTTGGCGTCGTAGGCGTAATCGGCGTGACCTGGGCGATAGCTGCGCGCAATGTCACTGTAATCCTTTGAACGCTGGTCCGTATTCTCGATCATCATTGAAACCGGTGCCCCGGTCGTGATCAGCATATCACCGTTATCCTGGGGCATCGCTCCTGACAAAACGCGGACCGCATCCGCTTCTCGTCTTTGGGTCACAAAGCGGGATTGGCCGGGTTTGCGCTTGTCAAGCCATGTTTGGATTTCAGCTTCGCTGAAAGATATTCCCGGCGGGCACCCGTCAACGACACAACCGAGTGCCGGACCATGGCTTTCGCCCCATGTGGTAACCCGAAACAGGTGGCCGAATGTATTGTGTGACATGCACCTGCCTGTGATCTGTCTCCTGCCGGCAAGAGCCTGTGCCGCTGCAGCTGTCTGATTGAAAATCGGTCGACCAAACGCAAAACGCTGATCCGTTTGCATCCCCGTCTAGGCAGTTTTTACCGGCGGGTCAAACGCCGGGGCGTCCTGCGCAAAAGCGCGACAGACAGTCGTTCGGGGGTTGAGAGCAGCTACCCTGTCTCGGAAATCCAATCCAAACGGCTACCGGCAACCTTCAGGATCTTGTCCTGCGGGATCGAGAATTCGGCGGCCTCCTGTGCCGGCATTCCCGCAATCAGATGCAAAATCACCCGCATGATACCGCCATGACACACACAAACGGTAGGCCTGTTGACCTCGTTGAGCCAGGCTGCGACCCGCCAACTGAGTATTTCGTAACTCTCCGCATGTTTGCCTGGCGGCTGGAAATCCCATTTGTTGGCGGCACGTGTCTTGACCTTGTCCGGCGCCACCGCAGCAACCTCCTCAAGCGTCCTGCCTTCCCAGTCACCGAATGAAAGTTCGATCAGCCTGACATCTGTGCTGTAATTCTTCACATCCAGCCCCATCGCGCCGCGAAGCAATTCCATGGTCTGCCGCGTCCTCAGCAGCGGACTGGCGACGAAATCGAACGATCCAATCGACTGTCCTGCATGGGCTTTGAGCGTATGGCCGCAGCTTTCTGCCTGACGCCTGCCTGTTGTGTTGAGCGGAATATCCCTGGCACCCTGCAGGCGGCCTTCGACATTCCATTCCGTCAAGCCGTGACGAACGGCATAGATGAGCGGTATTTGTGCCTTCACCAATGAAGTTGTCCGCTAATGAATGGTTGTTGTCAGTCTTTGACGACCGATATGTCCGGTGCGTCAACGGCCTTCATTCCAACCGTATGGTAGCCGGAATCAACGTGGTGGACTTCCCCGGTCACGGCAACGGATAGATCAGACAGCAGATAGAGCGCAGAGGCGCCGACGTCATCGGTTGTCACGGTCCGCTTGAGGGGCGCGTTGTATTCGTTCCATTTGAGAATATAGCGGAAATCGCCGATTCCCGATGCTGCGAGTGTCTTGATCGGTCCAGCGGAAATTGCGTTGACGCGGATGCCGCGCCCACCCAAATCGACCGCCAGATAGCGCACGCTTGCCTCAAGTGCTGCTTTGGCAACGCCCATGACATTGTAATGCGGCATGACTTTTTCAGCACCATAGTAGGTCAGCGTCAGAATCGAGCCGCCATCGCTCATCAGTGCTTCGGCCCTGCGCGCCAGTGAAGCGAGGGAAAATACCGAGATCTCCATGGTCCGGTTGAAATTCTCCCGCGTCGTATCGACAAAGCGGCCAGTGAGTTCGTCCTTATCGGAAAATGCGATTGCATGTACGAGAAAATCAATCTCGCCCCACCGCTCTTTCAGCTGTGAAAACACCGAATCGATCGTTGCCGGGTCTGTGACATCGCAGTGCCCTGCAACATGTGCTCCGAGCTCGGCCGCGAGTGGTTCGACACGCTTCTTGAGCGCTTCACCCTGGTATGTGAGAGCCAGTTCTGCGCCCGCATCCGCGCAGGCTTTGGCGATGCCCCAAGCAATCGACCGATTATTGGCGACACCCAATATGACACCGCGCTTGCCTTTCATCAGACCTGCAGCCAGAACCATATCCCACTCCTTGCCTTTCCCTACTTTGGCTATGACACAGCCTACAAAGGCGTTCAAGACGCAACCGGCGCCGTCCAAACCAAGTTGCTGACAGACTGGCGTCCGTCCGCTGCGGACTTTCCGGGACCGCAACGAGGGCCGTTTGACGCCCGAAGCCGGTTATCCCGATTCAGCCGGGTGAAACGGATATGCCGATGCAAGAATTAATGCCGAACGAAACGAAATGTGAAGTCCGGCCGGCAACAGCCGGCCGCCGGATCGGGAGTGATAGAAGCCCGCAGTTTGTTCTAGGCCCGGGTCGGCTTCTGGCGTTTTTGGTTCAGGATCGTTCGGGACAGAGTGGCTGTGAATGCGGCGATAAAGGCGCTTCGCCGTTTAATCTGGCCGAACCCGTCGATCTTGCCCTCGTCATACGAGCGGCGCGTGCTCTCATGCCCGATAATATCATAGGCAGTCTTGATCTCGTTGAACCGGACGATTGCGTGCGGATCGTTAGGATTGCGATCCGGGTGGCACGCCATCGCATGTTTACGGAAAGCTGCCTTGACTTGGTCGTGCGTTGCTGACCTCGATACTCCGAGCACTGCGTAGGGATTGCGCATCTGATCACCCGACATGGCTGTTGGACCGTCTCAGGTTTGAAAGCCTATCGCCGAGTTATGAAGAAAGCCTTGATCGGATCTTGCAAACGATGCTGAACCGACTGTCAGGTCTGCTCGTTGAAAGCTTGCAGTGACCACGACTTTGTCAGTCGCTTGCGGCAGATTTCTCCGCTGTACTGCGATATGCCGTCATAGCTGTGCTTGGAAACGATAAAGTCGCGGCAGACTTTGCCCACGGAGCGCGTTTCGCGGATATAGCTGACGAAGCCGAAATTGCCGCTTGTTTCATTGCTCCATTCAATGTCTTGCACATTGCCCGGCTTGATGTCCGCATCGGCCACTGTCTTGCTGATGATCGAATCGTCGCTCTGAGACGGCACCGATCCGGATACAATACTCCTGTCCGGCTTTTGCGGCAGACCGAAATCGAAACCCACGCTCATGCAGCCCGAGGCGAAAAACAGCGGTACAACCAGCACGAGCGCACCGAGGACGGAACCGTTTTGTCCCCACGTCGCGCATCTGCTGCTCGCATTCTTTTCTTGGATGTCCGTCACGCTATAACCACATACAGAATTCGCCGGTTCTCAAACATTATTGTGGCAAATGGTTGATCATTCATGAAACAAGACTTCACCCTCTCTGAAGAGCCGTTCGCGTTGTTTGCTGCGTGGATGAAGGAAGCCGAAGCAAGCGAGCCGAATGACCCGACTGCATTGTCTCTTGCAACGGTTGACTCGGAAGGCATGCCGAATGTTCGGATGGTCCTCCTCAAGGGTTTCGAAGACGGCGGATTTACCATTTACACGAACCTTGAGAGCCGCAAGGGCAGGGAACTTCTTGCTTCAAAGAAGGCCGCGATGTGTTTTCACTGGAAATCGCTGCGGCGTCAGGTCAGGATCCGCGGCCCGGTCAATGTTGTGAGCGACGATGCCGCAGACACCTACTTCGCGACGCGTCCGCGCGGCAGTCGCATAGGAGCCTGGGCGTCGCAACAGTCGCGACCGCTCGAAGGCCGTTTTGCACTCGAAAAGGCGGTTGCGGAATATACGGCCAAATATCCCGTTGGCGATATTCCGCGGCCCTCCCACTGGTCCGGTTTTCGTTTGGAGCCGGTGTCGATCGAGTTCTGGCATGACCGGAAGTTCCGGCTGCACGATCGCATCATATTCGATCGCACATCCGACGGTGAAAGCTGGACAAAAACGCGGCTTTATCCTTGAAGACCTTGCGCTGCGGCCAACCGGCCCGATCCGGAAGATAAAAGCGTCAGGCTTGAGTCCCGCCAACCGTCATCTGATCCATCCGCAAATGTGGTTGGCCGACACCCACCGGGACGCCCTGACCGGCCTTGCCACACATGCCGATGCCGTTGTCGAGTTTCATGTCGTTGCCCACCATCGAAACCCGATGCATGGCATCCGGTCCGTTGCCAATCAGCATGGCCCCTTTTACAGCATTGCCGAGCTTGCCGTTTTCGATCATGTAGGCCTCGGTGCACGCAAACACGAACTTGCCCGAAACGATGTCCACTTGGCCACCGCCGAACGAAACTGCGTAAATGCCCTTGTCGACAGAAGCGATGATTTCTTCAGGTGTCTTGTCGCCGCCGAGCATATAGGTGTTGGTCATGCGCGGCATCGGCTGGTGTGCATGGGATTGGCGCCGGCCATTTCCGGTCGGCTTCATCCCCATGAGGCGGGCATTCTGTCGATCCTGCATATATCCGACTAGCTTTCCGTCCTCGATGAGGACATTGTAGCCAGACGGTGTGCCCTCGTCGTCAATCGTCAGCGAGCCGCGCCGTTCTGCAATCGTCCCGTCGTCGACGACCGTTACGCCGCGTGCGGCGACCTGTTGGCCCATCAGTTCGGAAAAGGCCGATGTCTTTTTTCGGTTGAAGTCGCCTTCGAGACCGTGTCCGACGGCTTCATGCAACATCACACCCGGCCAACCGGATCCCAAGACCACGTCAAACGTTCCCGCCGGAGCGGGAACGGCTTCCAAGTTGACGAGCGCCTGGCGCAGCGCCTCGTCGGCGCTTGACTGCCAGCTGTCTTCGGCGACGAATTCCGAAAAGCCCCGTCTCCCGCCGGCACCGAAGGAGCCGCTGTCCTGGCGGTCGCCATCCCCGACGACCACGCTCACATTCAACCGCGTCAGCGGCCTGATGTCCCGGAGAGTTTCTCCATCCGCGCGCAATATGTTCACCACCTGCCAGGATGCGGCGAGCGATGCCGTAACCTGGCGCACCTTCGGGTCCTTGTCGCGCAGATAGCTGTCAATGCGCTGCAGCAGTTCAACTTTTTCGGCGAAGGCCGGTGAGCCGATGGGATTCTCCTCGCCATAGAGGTGTTTGTTTGTTCGCGCCGGTGCGTCGGCCTGTGTGCCGCTGTAGCCGCGCGTCACCGCACCGACCGCATCGCCGGCGCGGAGCAGGGCGGCCTGCGACAATTCTCCCGAATGACCGTAGCCGACTGCCTCGCCGGCAACGGCGCGCAGGCCGAAGCCCTGATCGCATGAGAAATTCCCGGATTTCAGCCGACCATCATCGAATGTGAGGGATTCGACCTGTGTCATTTCCACGAACAGTTCGCCATCGTCTGCGTTGCGAAGTGCCGTGTTCACCATTTCTGTGACTTTGTCTTGTGAGCAGTCGAATTTGGCTAGGAGATCTGTTTTCATCACTGTTCCCGGATGTAGGTGCCACGTTGGTCGTGCTGCCGGGGAATCCCGGCTTATCGACGCATATATGTTATGATAACGGGGTATTCCAAGGCGCCGCGTTCCAAGATCGAGAAACTATGGTGGCAAAGACCGCAGGTCCAAACGCTAAGAACGGCGATAAAGCCGGACTTAAAACCCGGCCGAACAGCAATGACGTCGCTGCCTTCATCGATGCCGTTGAGGACGAACAAAAAAGAGAAGACAGCAAGATTCTTCTCGAATTGATGAAGCGGGCCACAGGCTGCGAGCCGGTCATGTGGGGCACTTCGATTATCGGTTTCGGAAGCTATGAATACACTTACGCCAGCGGCCACTCGGCCGAATGGTGCGCTACGGGTTTTTCGCCGCGCAAAGCCGCATTGACAGTTTATATCATGTCGGGCTTTCCGGGCTACGACGCGCTGATGGAACGGTTGGGCCGATACAAGACTGGAAAGTCCTGTCTTTACATAAAGCGGCTCGCCGATATTGACGTCAGGGTCTTGGAAGAGCTTGTCGCGGCAGATTATCGGAATATCAAACAGAAATATCCTGATGGAGCCAACTGACGTCTTCAGGGCAAAGCGGAAAAGCCCTCGGTGAACCCCGCGAGATCGACAGGAATACCGATACCCTCTTCCGGCGTTTGAAACACGATGAATGTTGCCGTGCCGCCGCTCCTCAGCGTATTGAGCAGGTTTTCTTCCAGAATGACCTCGGCATAGCAGCCATCGGCGAAACAGCGCACGAAATACGCGCGTCCTATGTCTGTTCCGTCAACATTCAGACCGAGTCCGTTGGGAAGCAACACGCCGAGTGGTGCAAGGACACGCAGGACGCGCGACTGATTGTCTGCAGTTTTCAAAACCACTACAGACAGGCCGATTTCCGGCCGGTCTTCCGCGATCACGTTTTGCATCAGGGCGCATTGCTCACCTGAGGCACCGGCTGGCTGATCACACACGATGGACCACGCACCGTGGTTTGATCGCACTGTGCCGGGCTGCTGAGCAAACGCTGCTGTTGTTGCAATACACGCAAGCGCTGCTACCGCCGCAGTGGCCATTAACCTTAGAAATCTTCGCAGCATATCAGCTCCAGCGCTACCCGAATCATTTCTGCCATTTTGCCGGTACTGACACAAAAATGGAATGTCGCTTTCGGGTCGGTGATACCAGCAGGCGTCCCTATGTGACAAATACGGCGAGATTTGAAGGAAAAAATTGTTTTTGCCGATCATTGGCCTGCGCGTTGGAGCTTTTTTCCCGAGCATCCCGGGTATTTGTACTGGCGACGCCGGACCTGAGCCCTTTCAATGCTGAAAATGTCGCACATTGCGGTCTTTCTGCCAGTTGCGATTAGCTCTAATGTATGGTTTTAAGCGCAGTAATTGAATGGGATAGTATCGCTGCAGGTCGCTGCAGTTCACGCCTGAGGGAGAAACATCAGTGCCGAAACAATTCCACGCAGCCTTGGTTTTCCTGGTCTCCCTGTTCACTGTGACCACGACCAAGGCGGCGCAACCGGTTGATTGGCAGTTGGGCTTTCAACCGGCAGCCACCGATATCATGCGGGAAATAACCTGGTTTAATACCTATACACTCTGGTTCATTACACCCATCACAATCCTGGTGCTGGCGCTTTTGGTGATCGCCATCCTCCGATTTCGGGTCCGCAACAATCCCAATCCCTCCCGGACAAGTCACAACACGACGATAGAGGTGATCTGGACAGCCGGCCCTGTAATTATTCTCCTTTGCCTGGCAATACCTTCTTTCCAGTTGCTCAACGCGCAGTATACGCCGCCGGAAGAGCCGCAGTTCACAATAAAAGCGACCGGTTACCAGTGGTACTGGGGTTATGAATATCAAGTGGAGGAAGACGTCGCCTTCGACTCCATCATGCTCGCAGATGAAGATCGTGCCGAATACGGCAAGGAAGATCGTGCCGAGTATCCGCGGCTTCTGGCCGTGGACAACGAAATGGTCGTGCCTGTCAATACGACCGTTCGTCTGCTTGTGACGGCCGCCGACGTGATCCATGCCTATGCCATGCCCGCTTTCGGCCTGAAAATGGATGCAATACCCGGCAGGTTGAACGAGACCTGGTTCAAGGCCGATCGTGAAGGCCTCTACTATGGACAATGTTCGGAATTGTGCGGCAAGGACCATGCCTATATGCCGCTTGCGGTTCGGGTTGTATCCGTCGAACAATATGGTGCCTGGTTGGCCGCAGCCGCTGACGATGTCATCGGTGCCAACCAACAGTTGATGGCATCAATTCAAGAACAAAAAGAAGCCATCGAGCTCGCTGCGAACGCGGCCGAAAAGATTGAGGAATAAATATGGCAGACGCGTCAGCAGCGCACGATAGTAGTGAACACAAGCCCGGGTTTGTGAACCGTTGGTTGTATTCAACCAATCACAAGGATATCGGCACACTATACCTGATCTTTGCCATCATAGCCGGTGTAATCGGCGGCGCGCTCTCGGTCTTCATGCGGATGGAACTGCAGGAGCCCGGCATCCAGATCTTTCACGGTTTGGCCGCCATGGTCTATGGCATGGACGGGGATTCGGCCATCGACGGCGGCAAACACATGTACAATGTGTTCACTACCGCCCACGGGCTTATCATGATCTTCTTTATGGTCATGCCCGCGCTAATCGGCGGATTTGCCAACTGGATGGTGCCGATCATGATCGGCGCTCCCGACATGGCTTTTCCGCGCATGAACAACATCTCATTCTGGCTGTTGCCGCCCGCATTCATTCTTCTGCTGCTTTCGATGTTTGTCGAGGGTCCGCCGGGCGCCTACGGTGTCGGAGGCGGTTGGACAATTTATCCGCCGTTGTCGACCACAGGACAGCCGGGGCCGGCGATGGATTTCGCAATCCTCTCGCTGCACGTCGCCGGAGCATCCTCGATCCTCGGCGCGATCAACTTCATCACAACCATCTTCAACATGCGTGCGCCGGGCATGACGCTGCACAAGATGCCGCTCTTTGCCTGGTCCGTGCTAATCACCGCATTTCTGTTGCTCCTTTCCCTGCCGGTGCTTGCCGGTGGCATCACCATGCTTTTGACCGATCGGAATTTCGGCACATCCTTCTTCTCACCCGAGGGAGGGGGCGACCCGGTCCTGTTCCAGCATTTGTTCTGGTTCTTCGGCCATCCTGAAGTGTACATTCTCATCCTTCCGGGCTTCGGGATCATCAGCCATATCGTCGCGACCTTCTCGCGTAAGCCGGTTTTCGGCTATCTCGGAATGGCCTACGCCATGGTGGCAATCGGCGCTGTCGGTTTCATCGTCTGGGCCCACCACATGTACACGGTAGGCCTGTCGCTGGACGCACAGCGCTATTTTGTTTTCGCGACCATGGTCATAGCAGTGCCCACGGGCATCAAGATTTTCTCCTGGATTGCCACAATGTGGGGCGGTTCGATGACGATACGCACACCGATGTTGTGGGCGCTGGGCTTCATCTTCCTCTTCACCGTTGGCGGTGTGACCGGCGTACAGCTCGCAAATGCCGGCCTTGACCGCGCAATGCACGATACCTACTACGTGGTTGCCCACTTCCACTATGTGCTATCCCTTGGTGCCGTGTTCGCGATATTTGCGGCGTGGTACTACTGGTTCCCGAAGATGTTCGGCTACATGTACAACTCCTTCCTGGCCAAGACGCATTTCTGGGTGACGTTCATCGGGGTAAACCTTGTGTTCTTTCCGCAGCATTTCCTCGGTCTCGCAGGTATGCCGCGCCGCTATATCGACTATCCTGACGCCTATGCGGGCTGGAACGAGGTATCGTCATGGGGTTCATACATCTCAGCGATCGGCGTGCTTATCTTCCTGTTCTCGATCTGGGAGGCATTTGCCCGCAAACGGGTTGCGGGGGACAACCCCTGGGGCGAGGGCGCGACCACATTGGAATGGCAACTGAGCTCACCGCCTCCTTACCACCAGTGGGAGCAGCTTCCGCGCATCAAATAGCCTGCGATAGACGGGAGGCGTGCGAACGCTTCCCGGCGGCTGAGACAACGGACTGAAACAATAGATGGCAATAACAGGCGAACATGAGGTGGCAACAACGGCAGAGCTCCGGCTCTCGGAGGCTGACCCGAGCGACTACTTTGCGCTCCTCAAGCCACGGGTCATGTCACTGGTCATATTCAGTGCATTCGTCGGACTCATGGTTGCGCCGGGAAGTATTCATCCTTTTCTGGCTGTCGTATCGGTGATGTGCATTGCGGTGGGGGCCGGCGCCTCCGGTGCGCTCAATATGTGGTACGATTCCGATATCGATGCGGTGATGAAACGCACCGCCAAGCGGCCGATCCCAACCGGCCGTGTCACGCCGTCCGACGCGCTGGGATTCGGACTGGTTCTGTCCGGATTTTCCGTTGTGACGCTCGGGCTTCTCGTAAACTGGTTGTCTGCCGGGCTTCTGGCCTTCACGATCTTCTTTTACACCGTGATTTACACGATGTATCTGAAACGGCGGACGCCTCAGAATATCGTTATCGGCGGCGCGGCAGGCGCGTTCCCGCCCATGATTGGTTGGGCTTGTGTCACCGGATCGGTTTCGCTGGACAGTTTTTTGCTGTTTCTGATCATCTTCCTGTGGACGCCGCCGCATTTCTGGGCACTGGCGCTTTTTGCTCAGCGCGACTATCACAACGCCGGCGTGCCAATGATGCCGAATGTTGTCGGCGTCGAATCCACAAAGTGGCAGATATTTGCTTACACCCTCCTAACGGCGGTAGTCGGGGTTCTGCCCTTCTTCACCGGTCTGGCCGGCCCGGTTTATGCCGTTCTCGCCACGGGTCTCGGCATTGGCTTCATCATCCACGCCTACCGGGTTTTGCGCATGAGCCCGTCCGACGAGCGCATGCAGCCTGCAAAATCGTTGTTCAAATTCTCACTGATCTATCTGTTCGCTCTTTTCGGATCGCTGTTGATCGACCGGCTGGTAACGTTGGGGATGTCGGTATGATCGAACAGGTGACGCTGACGGAAGAGCAGCGAAAGGCACGCCGGCGCAGATCCATTGCGCTTGCAATTGTGCTCGCGGCGTTGGTGGCGCTCTTTTATGTCGCGACCGTGGTCAAGTTCGGCCCTGCAATCCTTGATCGACCATTGTAGTTGGGAAGGCAATGAGCGAAGCACAGCCAGAGACGAGACAGAGCAGTTCGACAAGCAACCGGCGTATCGTTATCAGTTGTGTCTGTGGCGTCGCTGCGATGATCGGCATGTCTTATGCCGCAGTGCCCCTTTATCAGCTCTTTTGTCAGGTGACAGGCTATGGCGGCACGACCCAGCGCGCCGAACAATATTCCGACGAGATCCTCGATCGAACCATCACGGTTCGTTTTGATTCCAATGTGTCAGGTGCCTTGAACTGGGATTTCGAGCCTGTGCAGCGGGAGGTGGAACTGCGCATCGGTGAGACCCGGCAGGTTGCCTATATGGCAGTCAATACCGGAGCTGCTGCCAGTCACGGCCAGGCGACATTCAATGTCACCCCGCAATCGGCGGGCGCCTATTTCAACAAGGTCGAGTGTTTCTGCTTTATCGAAACGGAACTTCAGCCGGGCGAGCAACTTGAGATGCCGGTGTTGTTTTTTGTCGATCCGGAAATTGTCGAAGTGGCAGAAACTCAAAACATTAATACAATCACACTGTCCTACACGTTCTTTCCTCTGGACAAGCCGGAGTCTGTCGCCGATGCCGAAGGCGCGGCTACGGCTGTAGGGGACAGGACAACACGGTAATGGCATGGTACATGATGGAATGTCCGCGATTCAGGGTATGTAGAAATGGCTGACGCCCACCACAAAAACCACGACTATCACATCCTCGATCCAAGCCCCTGGCCCTTATGGGGCGGGGTCGGCGCCTTGATCCTGGCGATCGGCAGCCTTGGCTATATGCGCTATGCGGCGGGCGATACGCTGATCATGTTCGGTGTCGATATTGCCCAGCCTTATCTTTTCTACATCGGCCTTGCCATCGTGCTTTACACGATGTTCGCTTGGTGGCGCGACTGCATTACCGAAAGCCACCAGGGACACCACACCCGCGTTGTCTCCCTGCATCTGCGCTACGGGATGATCATGTTCATCGCCTCGGAGGTGATGTTCTTTGTCGCATGGTTCTGGGCGTTTTTCGATGCCGCACTCTTTGCCGGTGAAGCTGCGCAGGTGGCACGTGTCGAGCATACCGGCGGACAGTGGCCGCCTGTCGGTATCGAAGTTCTCGACCCGATGCACCTGCCGCTTTACAACACGATCATCCTGTTGCTCTCGGGTACGACGGTCACTTGGGCGCACCATGCGCTGCTTCACGATGACCGGCGCGGGCTTGTGCAGGGCCTGGTGCTGACAGTTGTACTCGGTGTGTTGTTCAGTTTTGTGCAAGTTTACGAGTACCTGCATGCGCCGTTTGCCTTCAGGGAGTCGATCTATGGCGCGACATTCTTCATGGCAACGGGCTTTCACGGCTTTCACGTTTTTGTCGGAACCATCTTCCTGATCGTGTGTTTGTTGCGCGCGACGATGGGCGATTTCACGCCGAAGAAGCATTTCGGCTTTGAAGCGGCCGCGTGGTACTGGCATTTTGTCGATGTGGTGTGGCTGTTTTTGTTCTTCACCATTTACATTTGGGCGTCATGGGGCGCGACGATCGCCGAACTCTAAAGCACGAGGACCGGATTCCCGGTCTCACCGGGGGCTGCCGCTTTGCGGCCAAACCCTTTTGTTGGAGCCGGGTTCATGGCTGGCGAGGGTCCGAATGCTGTATCAGAAATTGATGCCATCCGGTCAGGCATAACCGGACACTGCCCGCGCTGCGGCAGGGGCAGGCTTTTTGACGGCTATCTGGTCGTAGCAAAATCCTGTTCCGAATGCGGTTTGGACTATGGTTTTGCCGACGCTGGAGACGGTCCGGCAGTCTTTGTGGTATTGTTCGTCGGCGCGCTGGTCGTCGGTCTTGCACTGTGGCTTGAAGTCAGCGCCGGTCCGCCGCTCTGGCTGCACCTTCTCCTGTGGATACCGCTGAGCCTTGCACTATGCGGTTGGCTTTTGCGGGCCTTCAAGGGGCTGCTGATCAATCTTCAGTACAAAAACAACGCCCATGAAGGCACTCTGGACAATGACTGAATTGAAACCGGACGCAGGAGAAAACGGCCTGGATCCGCGCCCGCGGAGTCGACGCGGCGCGCCGGTATTGCTGGTCGTGTTCGCATTACCGGTACTGATTGTTTTGCTCCTGCTCGGCAACTGGCAGGTTCAGCGCTTGCACTGGAAAGAAGGCTTGCTCGCGACGATATCGGATCGCATGTCGCAGGAGCCGATGTTGCTGGATCAAGCAATTGTGCAATGGCAGGAAACGGGCGATGTCGACTATCTTCCGGTTCGTTTTGCCGGCACCTTTATGCATGAAGGCGAGCAGCATTATCTCGCCACCTATGAAGGACAATCGGGCTGGTATCTGTATACGCCGCTGCGACTTGAAGATGGCGGAACGATTATCGTCAATCGCGGCTTTGTACCATATGACCTGAAGGAGGCAGCCAATCGCGGATGGGCTCCCTTGGACGGTACCGTCTCCATAATAGGCCTTGCCCGCAATCCGCTTTTCGACAAGCCGGGCTGGTTGCTGCCGGAAAACGTGCCCGAAGACCGGATCTGGTATTGGAAGGATTTTGCTGCGATGACGCAGGCCATGGCCATTCAGGAGGCGGAGATTGTTCCGTTCTTTGTCGATGTTGCGACCACCGAAGGGGAAGTCGCCGTTGGTCCGATCGGCGGGGTGACGCGGGTATCATTGCCAAACAATCATCTGCAATACGCCATTACGTGGTTCGGCTTGGCGGCCGCACTGGTGGTGGTCATAGGCTTTTTTCTGTTCCGCAAAGGCGATCAGAGTTGAGCATGTGGTTTCCTAATGTCACGACTTGTTCTACAAGATCGGTGAGCTATTTCGGATAGGGCGATGACAAGAAAGCCGCCATTGACAATCAGGCTGTGCGGACCGCGGGGCTTCTGCGCCGGCGTTGATCGTGCCATTCAGATTGTTGTCCTCGCAATCAAGAAATATGGCGCACCGGTCTATGTGCGTCATGAAATCGTACACAACCGCTATGTGGTTGAGGGCCTTGAGACCCGAGGCGCCGTGTTTGTTAAGGAGCTGGACGAGATTCCGCCGGAGCATCGGGACCAGCCGGTAATCTTTTCCGCCCACGGCGTCCCGAAATCGGTGCCGGCCGATGCCGATGCCCGCAACCTCTTCTATCTCGATGCCACCTGTCCGCTGGTTTCCAAGGTTCACAAGCAGGCATTGCGCCATCAGCGCCAGGGCCGTCATGTCGTGCTCATCGGCCACGCAGGCCACCCCGAGGTGATCGGTACGATGGGCCAACTTCCAGCCGGTTCCATGACCCTCGTCGAATCCGCCGAGGACGCCAGCGTTTTTGATCCTGCCGATCCCGATAGTCTCGGTTTCGTCACCCAGACAACACTCTCTGTTGAGGATACCGAGAGCGTGATCGAGGTTCTCCAGTCACGCTTCCCGAATATTATGGCTCCCGTTGCCGAATCCATCTGTTACGCAACCACAAACCGCCAGGAAGCGGTTAAGGCCGCCGCACCCGGCTGCGATTACTTTTTGACCGTCGGCGCGCCCAATTCTTCGAATTCACGCCGCCTTGTCGAGGTGGCGTTGCGCGCAGGCGCGCGCGGATCGCTTCTTGTGCAGCGCGCGAGCGAGATCCCGTGGCATGAAATTGAACCGGAAACGACCCGGACGCTAGGTATTTCAGCAGGCGCCTCCGCACCGGAGATTATTGTCGACGAGATCATCGACGCATTTCGTGAGCGGTTTGAGGTGGAGATCGATCTTGTCGAAACAGCCGTGGAAGACGAGAACTTTCTGGTCATGCGGGATCTCCGCGATGTCGAGCTGACAGCTGCCGACATGGCTTTCGTCAACGGTCCGTAAGACGATCGGTCGCATTTTCAATTTTCGAAGGGCCGGACGTTGGCAGTCTATACCGATATTACCGAGGCCGAACTCCGCGATTTCCTTGGGTCGTACGGCGTTGGCGATTTGCTATCTTACCGTGGGATTGCCGAGGGCGTGGAGAATTCGAATTTTCTTCTCCATACCCAAACAGGCAATTACATCCTGACGCTCTATGAAAAACGGGTGGAACGAACCGACCTGCCGTTCTTCCTCGGTCTGATGGAGCATCTCGCGGAAAAGGGACTGTCCTGCCCTTTACCTGTCCACAACGGTGACGGCGATGTGCTCGGCGAACTGGCCGGCCGGCCGGCGGCGCTCATCACATTTCTCGAGGGCATTTGGCCAAGGCGCCCGGCACCTTTTCATTGTCGGGCGGTCGGATCGACAGCTGCCCGGTTTCATCTTTGCGGCCGCGATTTTTCACACAGCCGCGCCAACGCATTGTCGGTCCACGGCTGGCGGCCACTCTGGGAACAATCGAGGTCTCGCGCTCACGAAGTCGAACCGAATCTGGCAGCCGAGATCGAAACGGATCTCGACCGTCTCGAGAAAAACTGGCCGGATACGCTTCCGTCCGGCGTGATCCATGCCGATCTTTTTCCAGACAATGTATTTTTTTTGGGCGACCGGCTGTCGGGTTTGATCGATTTCTATTTTGCCTGCAATGATATGTTCGCCTACGACGTGGCGATTTGCCTGAACGCGTGGTGTTTTGAGCGTGACGGATCCTTCAACGCAACAAAGGGGATGGCTTTGCTGTCCGGGTATTCCGAGGTGCGCCCGTTGGAGACGCAGGAGGTAGAAGCGTTGCCGCTGCTCGCCCATGGTGCGGCACTGCGTTTCCTGCTGACCCGTCTCTACGACTGGCTGAACGTCCCCGACAGTGCAATGGTGACAAAGAAAGATCCGATGGAATATCTACGCTATGTCCGGTTTCACCGCCAGGTGGCATCCGCAGCCGAGTATGGATTGCGTTGAGGCCATGAAGCACGTTGAAGTCTTCACCGATGGTGCCTGTTCAGGCAATCCCGGCCCCGGCGGATGGGGAGCGATATTACGTTTCGGACGTATAGAAAAGGAACTGTCCGGCGGTGAACAAAACACAACAAACAACCGCATGGAACTGACTGCGGCCATCGCAGCGCTCAACGCGCTGAAGGAGCGTTGCCGTGTCGATCTCTATACCGACTCGTCCTATGTGAAGGACGGCATAGTCGGCTGGATCGAAGGCTGGAAGCGTAACGGCTGGAAGACCGCATCAAGGAAACCGGTCAAGAATATCGACCTGTGGCAGGCGCTGGAGGAGGCGCGCAACCGACACGAAGTGTCATGGCACTGGCTCAAAGGCCATGCCGGTCATCCGGAGAACGAGCGGGCTGACGAACTCGCGCGCCGCGCTATGGAACCGTTCAAGGGCAAGGTGGTCTAACGCGCAATTATCGCGGCCCGCGCTATCTTCACGGCCAATGACTGAGCCGCTCGTCAACAATACCGCTACGGCGAATTTCCAGCAATCTCTCGCGCTGCTCGGCATTCAATTCAGCATAGATCTCGTTCCGGCTTAGAATGATAACGGTGGTCAGATTGTCGAGAGCGGCTCTCGCTTGGGCGGAATGGGTTTCGCGCACTGCCGCGGCATTGTCATCCGATGGCTGGACCCGGTCGAGCGCGTTGATGGCCACGCGCAGTTCAGTCCTATGTCGCTTCATCAGCGTATCGCGCGATACCAATAGTGGGCGCAGGCGCTCCTGTTCGGCAAGGGTGAGCGGTAACGCACGCGAAAGACCCGCCAAGGTGCCTTCGACATCCAGCACGTCAGCGACCGCCAGCCCGGATCCCCTCTGACCGCCATGGCCACCGTGGCGTCCATGACGATGGTATCCTCCGTGGCCACTGCCGTGCCGTCCGCCATGCACGCGATGACCACCTCCATGGCCACCCTGACCGGACCGCGCACCATGGTGGCCACCGCCATGCCCGCTGCGATGACGCGGGCCTACGTGTCTCTGCCCGTGCCCGTGTCTCGGGCCGTCTTTAGCCTGTCTCCCCGCGGTGCGCATGTCTGTTAACTGCGAGAGATCATTGGCCTGGTCCAGCGAGCTGTCAGCCGTCGTAAAGGCCATGTTTCCCGGGCTTTGTTGTCTCGAAAACGCCGGATCGCCGAACAATAGCCAGCCCGAAAGCAAGCCGACGAAAAGCATCAGGGTACCTGTGATGATCTGCGAGCGCATGACCGGCTTTCTCCTGCAGGCTCTATAGCACGGCGTGCATCAAGCATCCGGCTCACGGCCGGTAGCCGTACGGGACGATAGGTTTTCTGTAGGAAGTTTAACATCCCCGTTGCAACCATCATAATCAACAAGCCATTTGCGATGAAGAGGCACCACAAATAGGCGACCGGCATCAAGTTGCCGTCATACAGAGGCCGGATCATCTGATAAAGCCGGTCGCCAAAGGGTGCGTCCGAGTGGCGCCGTATTTCAACGAAGCTTGATGTGGTTTCGTTCAAGAGGACCGCGTTGTCTCCCAGCCGGTTCCGATCACCGCGTTCGGCAAACCGTATTTCGAGTGTCGCGCCAGCCGGAGTTGGTGTCGATCCGGCGGCGAATCAAGGCGAGACGCGCCTCAGGAAAGTAATCCTTGGCCAGACGCAGCCGCGCGGGCCAATCCCTCGGAACAAATTGCGGTGCTTCGAGACCGGCCCGCCCGTCGCCGCCTGTGGCACGGTTCAAATGGAACCCGTTAAGGCCGCATCAGAGCTGGTCGAGGATCTTATCAGCGCCGGAGACCGCCACTTCGCCGGGGTTTTCCTCGATATTGACCGCCTTGACTGTGCCGTCCTCGACCACCATGGAGTAGCGTTTCGACCGCACGCCCAAAGTCCCGGCCGAAAGATCCATATCCATCCCCACCGCCTTTGTGAAAGCGGCGTCCCAGTCTGCCAGGAAGCGGATCTTTCCGTCGGCACCGGTGTTGGATGCCCAGGCACCCATGACAAAACCATCATTGACCGACAGAACCGCAATCTCGTCAACGCCTTTTGCCAGGATTGCATCGCGGTGCTCGAGATATCCGGGCACATGAACATTGCTGCAGGTGCCGGTGAACGCGCCGGGTACAGCAAACAGGACGACTTTCTTTCCGCCAAAAAGATCGGCCGTCGTTACCTCGTTCATGCCATCGGAAGAGGCTTCCTTGAGGGTGAGTTCCGGCAGACTTTCGCCAACAGAAATGGCCATGCGATTTTCCTCCGATAGACCGGCGGTGCCGGGTACAATTTCAAAACTGTGTGTGTAGGAGCGGATGCCCTTAAGCGTGCCGCCCTTTCTTCCGCGACCATAAAAGACCGCTCATCGATGTCCAGCTAAAGTTTGCCGACCGAAGCGCCTTACGGTCAACTGGCGTTATGGGATTGTGATTTCGGTTTCCATAGCCCGCCCGGAGGCTTTTATCAGCAGACGGATGGGTTTTGCGTGCAGCGTTTCGCCATCGGGTTGGCGGTAGGCGCTGACGTGATAGGTCACGACATTTCCGTCATGGCCGGAAATTCTGGGTGTGTCAAAAGCCCATCCAGGGGGACCCGAGACAAAAAGCTCTCCATTCTCGTCCGGGGCAGGGGTTTTCACCGACAAGGTCAGCGATGCCCCGTCACCGTCAATTTTGTGGTCGACGATCTCGAACCCGTGCCCAGGTTTTTCGGGCAGCGCATCGAATGCTCGGCCGACCAGCCTCGTCTCGAATGCGTTTGCCGGCTTCGCCGGATCAATCACCAGCGTGAAGCTGGTCTGGAATGGAATGCAGACGCTTTCGCACAGGCCGATAAATACATCAGCCTCCAGCACGCTTGTTCGCCCCGGATCCTTCTGATCGAATGTGAGGGGCAGCAGCACCGGATAGTCATAGCCGGCCCAGGTCGAATAGGGGTCGGTAATTCGTTCGGGCGCAGGGAAATGGACTTCCGCTGCGACAATGTTTTTGCTGCGGTCTACCGTGATGGTGGGAGGAATGCCCGCTTCGCCGGGATCCCGCCAGTAGGTTTTCCAACCGGGCAGAAGATCGACGTCGAGCACCGCGCGAATCTGACCGTCTTCCCCTGGCCTTAGCGCGGAAATGCGAATACGGCCGGCTTCGGTTTCCACCCATTCGCTCGACGCTGCGAAAACATATGGCGGCGGCGCAAGACTGAAGGCGAGAATCACGGCTGCGATGCAACGGCCCGTTTTGCCGGGAAGACGATATGCGATCATGGCGACAATCTAGCCTCGACCATGGGATCACGCCAGTCACGACCGGCAGTGCCAACATCATAATACGGTGATCGAAAAACCAGCCCTTTCAGACCATTGCCGCTGACACAAGGCCGCATCCGGGAAGAGGGGCGGCGCGAATGAAGATGGGGCGAAACTTTCGAGTGGTGATTAAGCCCAACGTCCTGTTTCATTTGAAGCACCTTATGCGTTAGACTGATATTCATGGACATTCTGAGGGAAAATCTGCTGGGCGGGGGAGAGCGTGGCTGCTTCGATGGTCAGTTTCTCCTGGCCATGCCCGGTCTTTCCGACGCGAATTTCTCACGGACCGTTATTTATATTTGCGCTCATACAGACAGCGGCGCCATTGGCTTCATACTGAACAGGCCGCAACCGATCACCTTTTGCGAGTTGATGGTGCAACTGGAGTTGATTGATCGCCAACAGGCAAAATCACTGCCGCAATCGGCTGTGGATCTGAATGTTCAGATGGGCGGACCGGTGGAGACGGGCAGGGGCTTCGTATTGCATTCCGAAGACTACCGCAGCGACGCGACACTTCCCGTTTCTGAAGACATTTCGCTGACCGCTACAGTCGATATTCTGCGTGCCATCACCAAGGGCGAGGGCCCAAAGAAGGCGACGCTGATGTTGGGATATTCCGGGTGGGGCGCTGGGCAGTTGGAGAACGAAGTGACAGCCAATGGGTGGCTGACCTGTTCGGCGGTAGACGAGATCATTTTCGACGATGAACTCGACAGCAAATATGAACGCGCCTTTGCGTCGATCGGCATCGATCCGGCGCGTCTTTCCAGTGAGTGCGGAAAGGCCTGATTGCGGGCCGCAACCGCGACTGGCCGCCCGCGGTCTACATCGCCGGGAAATGCTCGCGCAGCAGCTTGACGACAGAATTAGCTCCAATGGGAGGGCCAAAAAGGAAACTCTGCGCATATTCGCAACCGAGTTCAGCCAGTTCCTCGGCGTCTTCCTCCGTTTCAACACCTTCGGCGACGATATCCATTTCCAGATCCCGGCCCATCGAAATAATCGAGCGCAGCAGGACAAGCTGTTTCTCATTGGTTGCCCGCACCAGGGACTTGTCGATCTTGATCGTGTCAAATGGAAAGCGGGTAAGATAGGAAAGCGACGAATGGCCGGTTCCGAAATCGTCGATTGCAAGCTGCAGGCCAAGATCCTTCAGTCGGGCAAGCACGCGCGCCGCCTGTTCCGGATTGTGCATCACCACCGATTCCGTCAGCTCCAGCTTCAGCATATGCGGCTTGCATCCTGTTTTTGTCAGCACTGAGCGGATATCGTTGTAGAGATCGTTGCGCAGCAACTGCGCGCTGGAAAGGTTGACCGACATGAAAACCGGGATCTGACCGACCGCGCGGTGCCACGATGCAATGTCCTCACAGGCGTGATGCAACGCGTACATTCCGAGGTCGACGATCAGGTCGGAACCTTCGGCGATCGGGATGAAATCTGATGGCGGTATATTGCCCTTGCGCGGATGATCCCATCGCAAGAGCGCCTCGAAACCGCTGATTTCCGCACTCTCGATATCGACAATGGGCTGATAGACCATGGTCAAATCGTTGCGCTCAATGGCGCGGCGCAGATCGGATTCAATCTGCAACTTGTCGGCACCCGCGGCCCGGAACGCGGGTCGGTACGGTTCAATTCTGTTCCCGCCGACACGTTTTGCCTGATACATGGCAAGCTCTGCATCCTTCACCAGCTCCAGCGGCGATGCCATCTCGTCGACCCATGTTACAAGGCCGATCGATGCGGTCAGGATGATTTCTTTCTGTCCGAAATTGATCGGCACCATGACCGCCTTGTTGATGTTTTCGGCAAATGCGGCGACTTTCGACGGTTCCTGTTCTGACAGTAAGATCAGACCGAACTGATCGCCGCTGATCCGCGCCAGCGTATCCTGAGGCTTCAACAGACGCTTCAGCCGCCTTGCGATGGTCAGCAAGATCGTATCGCCGGCCGAAATCCCGAGTTCGTCATTCACCATCTTGAACCGGTCAATGTCGATCGCGAAAATGGTCGGGCGAACCGACCCCTCCGCCCCGGCCAACGCGATGATCGCGTCAAGCCTGTCGACGAAGAGTTCGCGGTTTGGAAGGCCGGTGAGGTTGTCGTGTACCGCATCGTGCAGAAGCCGTTCCTCGGAGCTCTTCTGTTCGGTCACGTCGATCAGCGTTCCGACGCACCGGATCACTTCACCATCCGATCCGACCACGGGCCGCGCGCGCAGCGCCAGCCAATGATAGTGCCCGTCTTCGGCGCGGATGCGGAACTGGTGATTGAGCCGTCCCCGGCGATGCTCCAGCACCACGTCCAACGTCGTGCGGAACCGGTCGCGATCGTCGGGATGAATACGCGGCAGCCAGTTGCGTGCCGGCCCGAAAAGGCTGCCTGGCGAAAGTCCGAGCTGACGGCTGACATCGGGCATGGTCACGATGCGGTCGCGCGACACATCCCAGTCCCAGACGATGTCGCCCGAACCGGTCAGCGCCAGCGACTGGCGCTCGAGATCGCTGAAGAGACCCTGTTGGGCGCCGCCGCCGGCAAAAGCATGTTGCATGACCGTGAAGCCGATAAGCAGCACGATCAGCACAAGCCCGCCGCCCAACGCCGGCTGAACAATATCGTTCGAAAGCCGCCCGGTAACCGTCAGCCATGCGCCGAATACCCAGCACAAAATGAGCACCCAGGTGGGAATCAGCATGATTGCACGGTCAAATCTGTTCAGGCCAAGATAGGCGATGAGAAATGTGCCGGCGATGACCGTGGCCGCGAAGGAAAAACGGGCGATCCCTGTGGCAATGACCGGGTCATAGACGGCGAAAGCGAACAGGATTCCAAGGCCCGCAACCCAGGCCAGCGTGGCAAAGCTGAGATTGGTATGCCAGCGGTTGAGGTTCAGATAGGTGAATAGAAATATCACCAGCCCGGCAGCAAGGGTAATTTCAGTCCCTGCGCGCCACAGGCGCTCATCCGTCGGCGTCGTTTGCACCAGCTTTGATAGAAAGCCGAAATCGACGACGATATAGGCAAGGACTGCCCATGCCAGGGCCGCTGTTGCCGGAAGCACCGACGTGCCCTTGACCACAAAAAGGATCGTCAGGAAGACGGCAAGAAGGCCGGCAATGCCGAGCACAATGCCCCGGTACAGCGTGAAAGAATTGATCGTGTCCTTATAGGCTTCCGGTTCCCACAGATAGAGCTGCGGCAGATCCGGCGAGGAAAGTTCGGCCACGAAAGTAACGATTGCGCCTGGGTTCAGCGTAATGTTGAAGACATCGGCCTCATCGCTCGGAACGCGGTCAAGCGCAAATCCTTCACTCGGCGTAATCGATATGATTCGCTCCGACCCGAGGTCTGGCCAAAACAGACCGGACGCGGGGAGCCGGAAGTGGGGTGCCACGATCAGGCGATCGATCTGTTCGTCCGACACGTTGGCGAGAGAGAATTCCGCCCAATCCCCGCTATGTCGGTCGGAACTGGCGCGGACCTCGATACGCCGCACGATTCCGGTGGCGTCGGGTGCCGTGGAGGTCTGGAACGCATTGCCTCGCTGTGAGTGCACATCGGTCGTGGCAGTCAGGTCCAACGCGGTATCATCGCGTGAAATCTTCACCGTTTCGGCTGCCAGGCCGGACGCAATGGACAGCAGCAGCACCGCCAGGATACATGCCGCCAGAGGCAACAAAGGTGAACGTACGATCCGAACCAAGTAACCCGACATCAGACTATTTACGATCCGGCAGAGTGTTCCGACAAGTTGAACTGCCGTCCTGTATTTCTCCAGTCAGGCGCCAGCAGTGCGTATAGGTGATGATCGCGCCATTCGCCATTAATCTTAAGATAGCCTCGCAGATAGCCTTCACGCTGAAAATTGGCCTTTTCAAGGAGCCTGACGGAACGATTGTTACCGGGAATACAGGCAGCTTCTATTCTGTGCAACTGCAACGTTTCGAAGATATAGGGAATTGCCGCCTCCAGACCTGAAAGCATAAGGCCTTTCCCGGCATTTTCCTCCGACATCCAGTAGCCGATCATGCAGGACTGGGCCGCAGCCCGTCTTATATTCGTGACGTTGAGGCCGCCAATAAGCCGGTCGGAGCCTGAAAGAAAAAGAAACAACGGCAATGCGCGTCCTTCGCGGTAATCAGCGTCGTAGCGTTCAATCCGCCTCATAAAAGACCGCCGCGTAAGGTCGTCGCGTGCCCAGGTCGGCTCCCATGGTTCCAGGAAGCGTCTGCTCGTGCTGCGCACGCGCGTCCACTGCTCGAAATCATGGCGCCTTGGAATTCGTAGATAAACGCCTTCACCTTCAATTCGGAGCGAAGCTTCTCGCCTTGAAAGGAAACGGAGCGGTGTCACAGTGCCGGAGCGCATCTTGTTAACGCAGAGCAGGTCGACCGCGGCAGTTCGGCTGGTTTTGTTTGCTGCGAAGGCCTCCGCGAGCAACGCCTTGCTTTGCACCGTGCGCCTGGAAAAACAACGTCCTTCTCAGCCATCGAATGACCCCGCATCAGCAAATTATGTTCTAACCGGCGGCTGCCCTTGAGATGCCATTTGACGAGAGACCGGCTCCGATTTCTGCAAGCGACATCAGGTTATCGAGAGGGCCCACCGCCGAAAGGGTAACGGGCGTGTCGAAGAACAGTCGACCGGAAAGATCGGTCAGCCTTTGTGGTGTTATATTTTGGAGCCTGTCCATCAGCTCATCGTTCGGTATCGGTCTCCCGTAAAGCAGCATCTGGCGCGCGACCTGGCTGGCACGCGCTGCGGGGCTTTCTTGCGCCATCATCAGGCCGGCCCTGAATTGCGCCCTTGCACGCTCGATTTCAGAAAAGTCGACGTGTTCGGAGACTTTCCGCAATTCGTCTATGATTACCGGCACGAGTTCCGGAATGTCCTCAGACCCCGTTGCAGCGTGCACACCGAATACGCCGCTGTCGGAAAACCCCCAATGCAGTGCGTAGACCGAATAACAAAGCCCGCGGTGTTCACGGACTTCCTGAAAAAGGCGTGACGACATGCCCCCGCCAAGCACATTTGCAAGAATCTGCGAAGCGTAAAAATCGCGCGCATGGTAGGCTCGGCCCTCAAAGCCGATCAGCAACTGAACATCCATGAGATCGCGGCGTTCGCGATACTCGCCGCCGGTGTAGCGTGCTACCGGAACCTGATGATCGTCCTCTTTCGAAGCATTGATACCGGCAAAACGGTCTTCGACGAGACGCACCAGAGCGTCGTGTTCAACCGCGCCGGCTGCGACGATGATCATCCGGTCCGCAGTGTAATTGCGGGCAAGATAAGCGCGGATCTGATCGGAGGAAAAGGACTGCACGGTTTTCGGCGTCCCGAGTATAGACCGGCCGATTGTCTGATCGCGGAAAGCGGAAGAAGAAAACTGATCGAACACCACATCATCGGGCGTATCGATGGCCGCACCGATCTCTTGCAGGATGACGTGTTTCTCGCGCTCAAGTTCCGTTTCGTCGAACACGGAGTTGGTCAGGATATCTGCGAGGATGTCGATCGCCAGCGGCACATGATCTTTCAAAAGGCGGGCATAGTAAGATGTTGTCTCAATCGAGGTCGCCGCGTTGACTTCGCCGCCGACATTTTCGATTTCTTCTGCAATACGCCGGGCCGAGCGTTTGTCAGTACCCTTGAATGCCATGTGTTCCAGCAAATGGGCGATGCCGTGCTCGTCTTCGGCTTCATCACGTGATCCCGATTTGATCCAGACGCCGAGAGCAGCACTCTCCAGATGCGGCATCGTCTCGGTTACGACAGTCAAACCACTTGTAAGACGCGTACACTCAACGCTCATATTTCGATCCGATTCTCCTCTGCCGCGCGCGCATTTCGGGAAATGTAGTTCTCGACGCTGTCGAGATCCGGCTGCAGCAATTCAAACGTTTCCTCCCGATCCATAAGATCAGAGAGCCACGACGGAAGTGCCGGGTCAATACCGCAAGCCGATTTTACTGCCGAAGGAAACTTTGCTGCATGCGCTGTTGCAAGGGTAATCATCGGCGCGTCGTCCGTTTCGAACCTGTTCGCGACGCATACGCCTGTTGCCGTATGCGGGTCGAGCAGGTAACTCGCGCGAGACAACACATCCCTGATGGTGGCGGCCGCTTCGGCTTGCGTCGCGGTACCTGCTGAAAAGTCGTTTCTGATACGGCTGAGCGCCCCCGGCGCCACAGTGAAGGCGCCAGACTGGGCAAGGCTTCCCATACTGCGAACGACCGCATCGCTATTGCGTTCATAGGCATCGAAGAGAAGGCGTTCGAAATTCGACGAAATCTGAATGTCCATCGATGGTGACGTGGTGGCGACAACGTCGCGGGTCTCATAGCGACCGGTCTCGAGCGTCCGCGCCAGAATATCGTTCTCGTTTGTCGCAACCACCAGATTTGCGACCGGCAGGCCCATCTGTTTTGCGCAATAGCCTGCAAATATGTCGCCGAAGTTTCCGGTGGGCACGCAAAAGGAAACGCGACGGTCGGGCGCACCAAGCGAAACCGCGCAAGTGAAATAGTAGACGATCTGGGCCATGATTCGGGCCCAGTTGATTGAATTGACGCCGGATAGTCTCACGCGGTCGCGAAAAGCCGTGTCATTGAACATCGCCTTGACGAGATTCTGACAGTCATCGAAGTTCCCGTTTACAGCGAGTGCACGTACATTTGCTGCGCCAGAGGTCGTCATCTGACGCTGCTGTACCGGTGAAACCCGGTTGTTCGGATACAGAATAAAGATATCGGCATTTTCGCGGCCGGCAAATGCATCGATTGCAGCACCGCCTGTATCGCCCGATGTTGCGCCGACGATCGTGGCCCGCTCGCCGCGGTCTTTCAGGACATGGTCCATCAACCGCGCCAGCAGTTGCATCGCTACATCCTTGAATGCCAGTGTCGGTCCGTGAAAAAGCTCCATGACGAAGCTGTTGTCGCCTGTCTGAACCAATGGGACGACAGCCGGATGCCTGAATGTTGCATAGGCGGCATCGATCATTTCGCGGAAGGTACTGGCGGAAAGCTCTCCCTCGACGAAGGGGTAGAGGACCTCAAACGCAATGCTCTCATAGGACTTGCCGCGAAGGTTGCGAATTTTGGTTGTCGACAGTTGCGGCCAGTGCTGTGGGACATAAAGTCCGCCGTCACGGGCAAGACCATCCAAGAGCACTTCGCTGAAGCCAAGCTGGGGCGCTGCGCCACGCGTTGAAATATATTGCACGGTTCAATTCCTGTTAGCTTTGCTCAGAGGCGACACGGTAGGTGTTGTGATCGAACAATGCGCTGGTATAGAACATCGAAATGACTCCTGAAAGTGCAGAAATGCAACCATCACATTGTGGTCCAGCTTGCACTCTAGTTTGGAGTGCCGAATGCCTTTGAGAGGGACAGAAGCTGTGTTGACTAAATCGATGCATTTGTTTGTTTTTTCGCTCTTTGCGGTTGTTCTCGCTGCGTGCAATTCCTCTGGAATCAATACACTTGGGCTCGGCCAGGACACCCAGCGGCAAGCAAGAGAGCCGGAAACCGATCCCGTGCTGGGCGAAAAAATCGTTCAGGGCGCCTGCCCGCCGATTAAACTCCGGGATGGAACGTCCTACTACCGCAAATATGAGCGCGGTGGCGAAGAGGATCCGTCGAAGGTTGTCTATCAGGCAGCCATCGCCGATACGACACGCCAATGCAGTATTACCGGCGATCAGATGAACATTCAGGTTGTTGCGGCCGGCCGTGCGCAGGCAGGCCCGGCTGGCGCGTCCGGGACCATCACGATGCCGATCAGGGTTGCCGTTGTCGAAAACGGGACCAACCGCGTGCTTTATTCAGAGCTCACGGAATTCCAGACATCTTTGCCGGACGGCACGCCGACGACGCAATTCCTTTTCAACGATCCCGAGGTCAATATCCCGATCGCTGCATCACGATCCGTGCAGATCTTTATCGGCTTCGACGAGGGCCCCTATGACCAGGGCTGAGCTGTGCGCCTGTATATGTGGAATACCCTGCGTTGCCTTTTGACACGGACATGCGGTGATCAAAGGAAACGTGGCTAAAGCACTCCCGACCAACTTGAAAGCGCTGTCACAGTCGGCGGAAGGTCTTCCATGCGGTTGACGACTGTTTCGGCACCGGCTTCTGTCAGCTGATCCGCATGCGATGGATAGGTATGTGACGCACCGGTAAATCCGATGACCCGCATGTTTGCGGCCCGAGCACCCTCGACCCCATGCGCAGAGTCCTCGACGACCACCGTGCGAGCCGGATCAACCCCCATTTTTTCCGCCGCATACTCAAACACATCCGGCGCCGGCTTGGGGCGCTTTTCCCCAACTTCGGCAGCGGAGAAAAAACGGTCTTTGAACAAATCGAGGGTGCCGGTTCGCTTCAACATGGCTTCGATGCGGTGCGGTTTGGAGTTTGAGCAAATGCATCGCGGCAGCGCGATTTGCATTGCCGCCTTGCGTACTCCGGGAATTCCTTTCACGCCATTTGCCAGCTTCTGGTCGAGCGCCTTTTCGGATTTTTCCAGCAGGCTGGCCGATAGCGGAATGTCTGCTTCCTTTTCGATTGCAAGCAGGATGTCTTTCCACGTCATCCCGGCAAACCGTTCAGCCATCTGATGCGGCTCGATCGGATAACCGGCCTCGCTCAAAAGCTTTGCTTCATATTGCGCGGCGATAATCTCTGAATCGACGACGACGCCGTCGCAGTCAAAAACGATAAGGTCGAAACCTGTCATCGGCGGGTCCTGGGCGGGTCCTGAGCGGGTCGCGGCGTGTTAGAGGGCAAAATGACAAACCGGGCTGATACACCAACGCCATGCCAAGCACAACGCCATGCGTTCTGCACAGCCCGTTTCCGATTTATCAACCATATTGATTCACCATGCCGCCAGTTCTGTGAGTAAGCGTATGTGGGTATCAAATGTCTGTACTGTCGATCGCCGATGTCAACGGCGCATCCACCGCCGACCCTTCAAATCTGTTGGACACCATCATCCAAGGCGACTGCGTTGCTGCGCTGGAAGCGCTGCCCGAGAAGTCGGTAGACGTTATCTTTGCTGATCCTCCCTACAATCTTCAGCTCGCCGGCGACCTGCATCGCCCGGATCATTCAAAGGTAGATGCCGTCGACAATGCATGGGATCAGTTTGATTCCTTCGAGGCCTATGATGCATTCACCCGTGTCTGGCTGCTTGCGTGCCGCCGTGTGCTGAAGCCGTCGGGAACAATCTGGGTCATCGGCTCCTACCACAATATTTTTCGTGTCGGCGCTTTGCTTCAGGACCTCAACTTCTGGATCCTCAACGACATCGTCTGGCGAAAGACCAACCCGATGCCGAATTTTCGCGGCCGCCGCTTTCAGAACGCACACGAGACGATGATCTGGGCGAGCCGCGATCAGAACGCCAAGGGCTATACGTTCAACTACGAGGCCATGAAGGCAGCCAATGACGATGTGCAAATGCGCTCCGACTGGCTCTTTCCGATCTGCAGCGGCGCCGAACGCCTGAAAGGCGATGATGGCAAGAAAGCGCATCCGACACAAAAACCCGAAGCGCTCTTGGCGCGTGTGCTGATGTCGTCTTCAAGGCCCGGTGATGTCGTGCTGGATCCGTTCTTCGGTTCGGGAACGACAGGCGCCGTCGCCAGGCGTCTCGGCCGGCGCTACATCGGGATCGAACGCGAGCCGCAGTATATTCAAGCTGCCGAACGGCGCATTGCCGGTGTTACGCCACACGGCGAAGCAACATTGACCGTCATGACGGGAAAAAAGGCGGAGCCGCGCGTCGCATTCAGCGTGTTGATCGATGCGGGCCTCCTGAAGCCGGGAGCAACGCTGCACTGTTCGAAACGCCGTCACAGTGCTGTCGTTCGGGCAGACGGGACGCTGGTCAGCGGCGCTGCCGAGGGATCGATCCACCGCGTTGGAGCGACAGTTCAGGGTCTTGATGCCTGCAATGGCTGGACATTCTGGCATTTCGAGGAAGCCGATGCGTTGCAGCCTATCGATGATTTGCGCCGCATCGTCCGCGAGGAAATGGCTGCATCCCGTATATGAGCCGGGCTACGATAAATAAAAACCGTTCGAATTCAGCCTATTAGGCGCATTTTCTGCAAGTCTTTTGCAAGCGTTGCGGCGTCGGTAAACTGCAGGGCAGTCCATCCCATCGCGCGCGCACCTTCGACATTCATAGGGCTGTCGTCGATGAAAAGAGTTGCTTCCGGTTCCAGCGCGTAGGCGGTCGCGTGGATCTTGAAGATTTCCGGTTGCGGTTTGATCGCCCCGACATCAGCCGACACGGTTACGCCGCGCGGCTCGCTCAGGAAGTCAAACCGTTGCATTGCCTCGCGAAAGGTGTCCGAGGCAAAATTGGTGAGCATGGTGACGTCATGCCCGTCGTCGATCAGGCCGAGCATGATATCCACGGTGTCTTCATAGGCGTGCGGAACCATCTCGTGCCAGTTTAGCCGGAATGCACGGATCAGTGTCTCGTGTTCAGGATATGCAGCGATTGCCGCCGCTTCCGCTTCCTCCCAGCTTCGGCCGCGATCCTGCTCGACATTCCAGTCGATCGTGCACACATGTTCAAAGAACCACTGCCGTTCTTCCTCGTCGGGAATGATCCGGTTGAAAGGAATTTGAGGATCGTAGTGCAAAAGCACGCGTCCGATATCGAAGACGATATGCTCGATCGATTTTCGCCTCAAATGAGCGTTCCTTGTCCGGGTCGGCTTTTTCTCTGCGTCGACTCCATAGCAGCTGCAATTGCTTTTTTCATGACAGTTGGCAGAGCCTCTTCGGACAATTCGCGCTGCGGTGACCACCAGCCTTCGTCGACCTGCGGTCGCAGCGCGAAATCCGCGTGGTAGACGTCGAGACGCAACTCGAAATGTGTGAAGACATGCGTGATCGTTCCGGCCATTTGCCAGTCGCCTGCAAAAGGTGCTGCGGCGGCTCCGAGCGCGCCGTCGCATTTGGCGTTCCACCCGCTGGTCGGAACTTCGGCCATACCCCCAAGCAGGCCGCTTCCGGGCCGTTTGCGCAATAGAATGCTGTTGTCTTCAGCGACCGCCACGAAGGCCGCACCACGTCGAACCGGCCGCGGCTTTTTTGCCTGCTTCACCGGCAATTTTTCCGCCTCACCGGTTCCGCCTGCCGAACATGCGCTGCTGACCGGGCAGAGCCCGCAGGCAGGTCGCTTCGGCGTGCATATGGTCGCGCCAAGATCCATCATGGCCTGCGCGAAATCCCCAGGCCGCTCACCGGGTGTGAAGGCGTACATCCTTTTCTTGATAGCGGATTTGGCCGCCGGAAGCGGGGTTTCAATCTGCTCGAGACGGGCCACGACCCGTTCGATATTGCCGTCGACGACGGCGGCGCGGCGGCCGAAGGCGATCGCGGCTATGGCGGCAGCCGTATAGTCTCCAATCCCCGGCAGCTTTTTGAGTTCCTCCACGTCTGCCGGAAAGATGCCGCCGAGCTCGAAGGCAACGCGCTCAGCGCACTTTTTCAGGTTGCGGGCGCGTGAATAATAACCAAGACCCGCCCAGGCGCGCATGATCTCGTCATCCTTTTCTGCCGCCAGCGCCGTTACATTGGGCCAGCGTGAAACGAATTTGAGGAAATAGGGCTGCACCGCCCGAACCGTTGTCTGCTGAAGCATGATCTCAGACAGCCAGACATGATAGGCCGACGGCTGAATTCCACGCGCGCGATCTGCCGGCGCAATCCGCCAGGGCAGGACACGGTGATTGCGGTCGTACCAGCTCAGCAGCGCATTCCCGACTTCGCTTGCCTGTTCGCTCATGACATCCCAAGTGAATTGCAGCCTGTTGGATGGAGTTGTAATGTTCTAGCTAGGAGAGGCAATGTCTCGGCACATAGAAGGGGAGCGTTTTCACAGTTATGGCCGGTCGCAAGGGTGTTATGCAGATAAGCGAAGTCGCCAATGGTGTCATCGATCCCATTTTGGCCAAACGTGCCGGGATCAACACGATGCTGCTTTCGATGTGGGACGAAATCGCGGGCGCGGAATTCGCCGACTGTACCCGGCCTGAGAAAATCAAATGGCCGCGAAGGGCGAGTGAGGACGGTCCATTTGAACCGGGCATGCTCACCATCGCATGCGAAGGCGCGCGCGCGCTGTTTCTGGTGCACTCGCAGGATCAGTTGATTCAGCGGCTCAACAGCGTCTTCGGGTTTCCCGCGGTCGGCCGTATCAAAATTGTTCAGAAGCCCGTATCCGCAAGAGCGGCGGCACCTGAAAATCCGCGTCATATTTCAGCCGAACAGGCAGAACAGCTGGCCGGACTTGTTGCCGGCATTGAAAGCGAGAAACTGCGCAATGCGTTGGCCCGGTTGGGCCGCTGTGTGATGGCACAATCGCGCCAAAAAGGATAACGCGGTTGTGAACCGCAAAACCGCAAAACGGTTGTCCTGCCGCATTTGGGAAGATATTCATCCATAAAGGCTCCTCCCGGAGACGGGCCGGGGCGAAAGGATCAAGTGGCGCGACAGCAAAGGCGCAAAACCTTAGCGAGAGGTCTATCCCATGCCGATTTCCATCTCTGCTCTTACCAGCACCTTTCCGAAGCTTGCCGCCGTGCTGGCGCTTGCCTTTGTCGTGGCCGCATGTAGCGACAGCGGAAGCGATACGACGCTTTCCGATGCTTCGACGGGCAGCACTGGCATTGATCCCGTGATCACTTCATCGGTTGATCTTCCGACTGCTGCCGGCGACGTTGACATGGACGAAGTGTTGAAGCCCGGCCCGCTAAAGGAAATGTACCTTGGCGACCCGGATGCGCCCGTGAAGATTGTCGAATACATGTCGATGACATGTCCCCATTGCGCCAATTTCCACAATGGCACGTTCAAACAGATCGTGACAGACTATGTCGACACCGGGAAAGTGCAGTTCATTGTCCGTGAATTCCCGTTCGACCCGCGTGCAACCGCGGCCAGTATGCTGGCGCGCTGCGCACCAGAGGACAAGTTTTTCCCGATGATCGACGTGCTGATGCAGCAGCAGGCCAATTGGGCCCGTGCAGAAGATGCCGCCGGTGCACTTTTCAACATCTCCAAACTTGCCGGGTTTACACAAGAGTCATTCAATGCATGCTTGACGAATCAGCAGCTTGTGGACGATGTGAACACCATCAGGACGAAGGCGGCGGAAGAGTTTGGTGTCAATTCGACGCCCACATTCCTGATTAACGGGAAGCGCTATCCGGGGAATATGTCGGTTGATACGATGTCGGCACTTATCGATAGCCTGCTTTGATCCCTATCCTTTGACATCAGTGGTCGGGACGCGCTGCATCTCGACCACCGTTCAGGCAAACATCGACGGCACCCATGAAGAACGAGGTGGGCGCCCTTGAGGTTTACGAAACTACGCCTGCTCGGCTTTAAATCTTTCATCGAACCCACCGAGTTCTTCATAGAAGACGGGCTGACCGGCGTAGTCGGACCGAATGGCTGCGGTAAATCCAACCTGGTTGAAGCCATGCGTTGGGTCATGGGGGAAAATTCCTACAAGAACATGCGCGCATCCGGAATGGATGACGTTATCTTTTCCGGTTCCGGCAACAGGCCGGCGCGCAACACCGCCGAGGTCGGCCTCTTTCTCGACAATCAGGACCGAACTGCACCCTCCGCCTTCAACGACAGCGATGAGGTTCAGATTTCAAGGCGCATCGAGAGAGAATCCGGCTCAGTCTATCGCATCAATGGCAAGGATGTCCGCGCCAAGGACGTACAGTTGCTCTTTGCCGATGCCTCGACCGGTGCGCGATCGCCTTCAATGGTTGGGCAGGGCCGGATCGGCGAACTGATACAAGCCAAGCCGCAGGCGCGCCGCCAGTTGCTTGAGGAGGCCGCCGGCATATCCGGCCTTCATTCTCGCCGCCATGAAGCGGAATTGCGGTTGCGAGCTGCAGAAACCAATCTCGAACGGCTTGATGATGTAACGGCCGAACTGAGCAGTCAGATTGAAAGCCTGAGACGTCAGTCCCGCCAGGCGAACCGCTTCAAGATGCTCTCCGCTGAGATCCGCGAGGCCGAGGCAACGCTTTTGCATATTCGGTGGACCGAGGCGAAGGACGGCGAAGCGGAAGCGGAATCCACCTTGTCAACTGCAACAAGCCAGGTAGCTGAACGCGCGCAGGAGCAAATGGAGGCGGCAAAACAGCAGGCTATTGTTGCCGAGAAGCTGCCGGCATTGCGGGAACTTGAGGCAAAGGCGGCTGCGGTCCTGCAACGCCTGCAAATTGCCAGAGGCCAGATCGAGGAAGAAGCCGAACGAGCTGCCGCCAAGAAAGCTGAAATCGAAAGGCGTCTAACGCAATTGCGTGAAGATATCGACCGCGAGGAACGCATGATTGCCGACAATGCCGGCATTCTCGATCGTCTTGATTCGGAGGAAGAGCGGCTCAAGCAAGCTTTGGCTGATTCGGCAATCAAATCAGCAGAAGCGGAAGAAGACTTCAAAAACGCCGAATCCCGATTGGCAGAGAGCGAAACGGCACTGAATGCGCTGACAGCGGCGCGCGCGGAAGCCGCTGCAGCGCGCGGCCAGCGCGAACGCACCGTGAATGATTGTATCGCACGTCGAACGAAGCTCAAACGGCAATTGCAGGACATCGAAGCCGAACTTGTCGGCGTCACCGACAGGATCGCGACATTGCCCGATCCAATTGAGAAGAAGTCGGCTGTCGATGAGGCCCAGCGCGCCGTAAGCGATCTGGATGCCAAGCGCATGGAAGCCGAGGATGGAATCGAACAGGAAAGGCGCGAGGAAGCCGCGCTGCGGCAGCCGGTGGACGAGGCGCGGGCTGGTCTCAACCGGATCGAAACGGAAGCGCGCACGCTTTCAAATGTGCTGAATCGCGTTGTCGGGGACGATGGGTTCCCGCCCGTTGTCGATCGCATGCAGGTCGATCGAGGTTACGAAAAGGCACTTGGGGCAGCGCTCGGCGATGATCTCGATCAACCCGACAACATGGACGCCCCTGCCCACTGGCGGGTTGTGGAGGGAGGTGCCGACGATCCGGCGCTGCCAGCGGGTGTATCGCCGCTGACCGCTCACGTTTCTGCGCCCGAAGCGCTGAAGCGGCGGCTTTCGCAGGTTGGCGTTGTTGCAACGCAGGCGGAGGGCGAGGCGGTCCGCGCGCAACTGCGCACCGGGCAGCGCCTTGTCAGCCGCGACGGCGCGCTCTGGCGCTGGGATGGATTTACCGCCAGGGCCGATGCGCCGACTGCCGCCGCACAGCGGCTGGCCCAGAAGAACAGGCTCCTCGAGCTCGACCAGGAAACCACCAAAGCAGCAAAGCGGCTGCAAGAGGCCGAAGACCGGCTGAAAGCAGCGGAGGAAAAGGTCGAAACGCAACAGGAAAGACTGCGCGCGTTGCGCGATTCGTTTCGCGTGGGTCAAAACACGCTTGACGCAGCCCGGCAGGATTATTCAGCCGCTGAAGCCGCAACTGGCGAAATTGCCCGCCGCCGCGCCGTTCTCACCGAATCCGAAAAACAGCTTACGTCTCAGCGCGACGATACGCTGGCTCAGCAGCAGGCTGCCGAGGCGGCGTTGGCGGAGGCGCCTGATCTCGCAGAATTGGATGGGCGGCTCCAGCAGCAAGGAGAAAAGGTCGCGGATGACCGCGGGCGCCTGGCGGAAGCGCGCGCTGAATTTGAGGGTTTGAAGCGCGACAACGATACCCGTCAGCACCGCCTCGAAGCCATATCATCCGAACGGGAGAGTTGGATTGCCCGGGCAAGCAGTGCGGAAGAGCACATCTCCAAACTCAAACAGCGGCTCACTGAGACGACGCAAGAGGCGGCGGACATTGCCGATGCGCCGGAACAAATCGCCGAGCGCCGCCGCAGTCTGATGGATGAGCTCTCTCTTGCCGAAGGGCAACGCGGGGAAGCGGCAGATATTCTGGTTTCAGCGGAGGAGAGTCAGCGCGAAGCCGACCGGTTGGCTGCCAAGGCGCTAGAAGTCCTGTCTCAAAGCCGCGAACAGCGCGGTCGCGCCGAGGAACGGCTTCACGCGGCCAAGGAACGTCGCGCGCAGGCTGAAGCGCGGATACGCGAGGCCCTCAACTGTCAACCACATGAGGCAATCGGCCAGAGCGGCCTTGCACCCGCCGACGAGCTGCCCGATCCCGAACAGGTGGAAAACAGGCTTGAAAAGCTGAAAATCGAGCGTGAGAGGCTTGGCGCCGTGAATTTGCGGGCGGAAGAGGAACAGAAGGATCTGGTCGAGCGTCTTGAGACGATTGTCGTCGAAAGGGACGATGTCATCGAAGCGATCGGAAAACTTCGCCACGCCATCCAGAACCTCAACAAGGAAGGCCGCGAGCGGCTGCTAACGGCGTTTGACGTCGTCAACGCGCAGTTTGAACGCCTCTTTACACATCTCTTCGGCGGCGGCAGGGCGGAGTTGCAACTGGTCGAGTCGGACGATCCGCTCGATGCCGGACTTGAGATAATGGCACGGCCTCCGGGAAAAAGACCGCAAACCATGACCTTGCTATCGGGCGGCGAGCAGGCGCTCACAGCCCTTGCACTGATTTTTGCTGTGTTCCTGACGAATCCCGCGCCAATATGCGTGCTCGACGAAGTCGATGCTCCGCTGGACGATCACAACGTGGAGCGGTTTTGCAATCTGATGGACGAAATGGCCGTATCGACCGACACGCGCTTCATCCTGATCACCCACAATCCCATTACCATGGCGCGGATGAACCGGCTCTTTGGTGTCACCATGGCAGAGCAGGGCGTCTCGCAGTTGGTATCGGTCGACCTCGAAACGGCAGAACAGCTGCGCGACGCCGGATAGCGCCGCAAGTTCTGCCAGCGCAGCCAGATCTAATCGATAAAATACTGCGTAATGCGATTGTCCTATGGTCTTGCCATATGTTGATCGGATATGTGATCCCGGACGTCTATGCGTTTCGATAGTGCGGGCTCAGATGGAGCGCCTTGGCCCGAACGGAGAGGGAAGATGACCAAGTGGGTCTACACATTTGGCGACGGGAGTGCCGAAGCCGGCGCGGCGGATCGCGATCTGCTCGGCGGAAAGGGCGCCAACCTGGCTGAAATGTGCAATCTTGGATTGCCCGTCCCGCCTGGAATGACGATTACCACCGCGGTTTGCAGCTGGTATTTCAACAATGGCCGCGGCTACCCGGAAGAACTCAAACAACAGGTCAATGCTGCAATCGCGAAGATTGGAAAGCTGACCGGCCGCATGTTCGGCGATATTGACCGGCCCCTGTTGTTGTCGGTGCGGTCCGGTGCGCGCACGTCGATGCCCGGAATGATGGATACCGTTCTCAATCTGGGGCTTAACGACGAATCCGTTGTTGCCATGGCACGCGATGCCAACGACGAACGGTTCGCCTATGACAGCTACCGGCGCTTCATCCAGATGTATGCCGACGTTGTCATGGGTATCGACCATGGTGTGTTCGAGGAAATCCTCGATGATGAGAAGGCCCGTTTCGGTCATGAACTCGACACCGACCTGTCGGCCGATGAGTGGAAAGCCGTGATTGCGCGCTACAAGCAGACGGTCATCGCAGAGCTTGACGAGCCGTTCCCGCAGGAACCTGAAAAACAGCTTTGGGGCGCCATCGGAGCGGTGTTTTCGAGTTGGATGAATGCGCGCGCCGTCACGTACCGGCAACTGCACGACATACCGGCCGAGTGGGGCACGGCGGTGAATGTGCAGGCCATGGTGTTCGGCAATCTCGGTGATACGTCCGCAACGGGCGTTGCATTCACCCGCAACCCGTCGACCGGCGAAAACAAGCTCTACGGAGAGTTTCTCGTCAATGCACAGGGTGAGGATGTTGTCGCCGGTATCAGGACACCGCAGAGCATTACCGAAGAAGCGCGCCTCGAGGCCGCCTCCGACCGGCCTTCACTTGAAAAGCTGATGCCGAAAGCATTCAGCGAATTCAAAGACATATGTGCGCAGCTTGAAGCGCATTATCGCGAAATGCAGGACATGGAATTCACCATCGAGCGCGGCAAGCTGTGGATGCTGCAGACCCGGACCGGCAAGCGCACGGCAAAGGCTGCGCTGAGGATTGCGGTGGATTTCGCTGAAGCGGGAATGATCACCAGGCAGGAAGCGATCCGCCGCATCAACCCAACGTCGCTTGATCAGTTGTTGCATCCGACGATTGATCCGCGTGCCGCGCGCGACGTTATTGGCAGCGGTTTGCCGGCCTCTCCGGGCGCTGCAACCGGCGAGATCGTCTTTTCTGCCGATGAGGCGGTCGAAATGGCCGAGGCCGGACACAAGGTCATTCTGGTGCGTGTCGAAACCAGCCCAGAGGACATCCACGGCATGCATGCCGCAGAAGGAATCCTGACGACCAAGGGCGGCATGACCAGCCACGCCGCAGTGGTGGCGCGCGGCATGGGCACGCCTTGTGTCTCGGGCGCAGGCAGTCTTCGCGTCGACATACGCGCCGGTACCCTGCTGACCGTCGCCGGTTCGTTGAAGCGCGGTGACGTGATCACGGTCGATGGCTCCACCGGACAGGTGCTTCGCGGTGCTGTACCGATGTTGCAGCCCGAACTGTCCGGAGATTTCGGCCGATTGATGGAATGGGCCGATGAAGCCCGGCGGATGAAGGTCCGCACCAATGCGGAAACGCCCGCAGATGCCAGAGCGGCGCGCTCCTTTGGCGCTGAAGGCATCGGTCTCTGCCGAACCGAGCATATGTTTTTCGAAGGGGACCGCATTGTTGCGATGCGCGAGATGATCCTTGCGGAAAACGAGGAAGGCCGCCGCGCTGCGTTGGAAAAGCTGCTGCCGATGCAGCGTTCCGACTTCGCCGAACTTTTCGAGATTATGCGCGGCACACCGGTTACGATCCGCCTGCTGGATCCGCCTTTGCACGAATTCCTTCCCAAGACCGACGAAGAAATTACCGAAGTGGCCGCTGCGATGAGCGTGCCGGGCGATCATATGCGCCAGCGCACCGATGCTCTTTTCGAGTTCAATCCGATGTTGGGGCACCGGGGCTGCCGGCTGGCGATTTCCTACCCTGAAGTGGCCGAAATGCAGGCCCGCGCCATTTTTGAAGCCGCTATTCTGGCGGGCAGGAACACCGGCGAACATGTCGTGCCGGAAATCATGGTCCCGCTTGTCGGACTTCGTGAAGAATTGCGTTTCGTCAAGGCCCGCGTCGATGCGGTTGCCAAGGCGGTCATGGAGGAAGCCGGGCAGTCGATCGACTACCTCGTCGGCACCATGATCGAACTTCCGAGAGCAGCAATCAGGGCGCATCGCATTGCCGAGGAGGCCGAGTTCTTTTCCTTTGGAACCAATGACCTCACGCAGACGACCTTCGGGATTTCGCGCGACGATGCGGCGGATTTTCTGGCAGTCTATCAGCGCAAAGGCATCATCGAGCGCGACCCGTTTGTTTCCATCGATATCGATGGCGTCGGCGAACTCATGGAGATTGCAACGCAAAAGGGAAGGCAGGCACGGCCCGGAATCAAACTCGGCATCTGCGGCGAACACGGCGGTGACCCGGACTCCATCCGTTTCTGCGAGCAGGTCGGGCTCGATTATGTCTCCTGCTCTCCTTTCCGCGTACCCATTGCCCGGCTGGCCGCAGCCCAGGCGGCTTTGGAGCTTTCGGATAAGCCCGGCGGAGATTGATCGGATCAGAGCACGTCGGGCTTCAGTCCAGAAACGTGGACAGGGGCTTGATATCCGTCACATGCCTTTCGAAGAAGTCTGAAAAAGCCGCGACTTTGGCCGGAAGCCGCTCATAGGGCGGATAATAGAGCGTCAGCCAGATATCGGGCGGGCGCCACTCCGGCAGGATTTGGACGATCCGGTTCTTCGCCAGCGCGTCCTTGACGATAAAGCGCGGCAACAACGCGATACCCTTGCCGTTTTCCACCATCCTCGCAAGCAAATCGCCATTATTGGTGCTGAACGTTCGTCCGGCCGTCAGGCTATGCTTAGCGGTTGCGGAACGCAGCTCCCAGATTTCTTCGCCACCATTGGCGTCATAGCCGAGACAAGCGGATGCTGTGAGGGCGTTCGGCGTATCGATTTTTGCAAAACGCGAGCCTGAGGCGGCAACCAGGATCCGCTCAACAAGGCAGATCTTCCGCCAGATGGTGGATTTGTCGTCGGGCGGTCCGGAAATACGGATCGCAAGGTCATAGTTTTCCTTGATAATGTCGACAAACTCGTCCGTCATTGTGACGGAGACTTCAATGCCGGGAAACTCGTCGCCGAAGTCCGACAGAAGATCCGGGAGCACGCGCATGCCCATCGACATCGGCGCGCTGACGTGGATCCGGCCAAGAGCCGAACCGCTCTGCGACCGGATATCGTGGGCCGCCTGGTCAAAATCTTCAATCACGGGGGCGATACGCGCCGCGTAGCTTGCGCCTGCCGAGGTCAGAGATACCTGGCGGGTGGTGCGCACGAAAAGCTGAACGTCCAGATGCTTTTCAAGCCCGGATACGGCGCGGCTGACCGAGGCGGTCGTGGTTGAAAGACGGCGTGCGGCCGCCGCGAAGCTCTGCAACTCGGCAACGGCGAGAAAGGTTCGAACGGCTTTTAGTTCATCCATCAGCCATTATTACGCTTGATGCAACGAATTGTTCAAGATTGTTGCTATTCCCATTACCAGAGCAACCACTAGATGTGTGTTTCATACCAGATCGGGAAACAACCGGGACAGAGACGATGATCGATCAGATTCGCGGCTTGCACCATGTGACATCGCTTGCTGGCGATGCACAGCAGAACAATGACTTCTTCACAAAGACGCTGGGATTGCGGCGGGTCAAGAAGACCGTCAATTTCGACGCCCCCGATGTCTACCATCTCTACTACGGCGATGCCCAGGGTACGCCTGGTTCGGTAATGACCTATTTCCCGTTCCCGGGAATCGTCAAAGGCACCCCGGGTGCCGGTGAAGTGGGCGAAACCCAGTTTTCTGTTCCAACCGGCTCGTTGGGCTACTGGGAAAACAGGCTTCATGAACATGGTGTCGAAGGCCTGAAGCGCGGCGAAAGCTTCGGGTCTGAGCGGCTGAGCTTTCAGGGACCTGATGGTGACGGCTTTGCACTCGTCGAGCGCGACAACGACACCAGGCCGGTTTGGGATGCCGGAGGTCCGGATGCCGATGTTGCCATCAGAGGTTTTCTCGGTGTGCGCATGCGTTTGATGGATGATGGCGCGACATCGGAGTTGCTTCAGTTTATGGGTTACGAGAAAGCAGAAGAACATCGCAACCAGGTCCGTTTTGCCGCCAGAAACGGCAATGGTGCCGACTTCGTCGATCTGGAAATCCTGCCGGATGCCAAGGCTTCACGGCAGGGAGCAGGGTCGGTTCATCATGTCGCCTTCGCGGTTGAAGACCGGGCAGCGCAGTTGGAAGTGCGCAAGGCGCTGTCCGACACCGGGTATCAGGTAACGCCGGTCATCGATCGCGATTATTTCTGGGCCATCTATTTTCGCAGTCCCGGCGGCGTGCTTTTCGAGGTTGCAACGAATGAACCGGGATTCGATCGCGATGAAGACCCGGCCCATCTCGGCGAGAGTTTGAGAATTCCCACACAGCATGAGGCTATTCGCGACCGCATCGAAGCGAGCCTGCCGCCAATCAACGACTGAAACCCTTCAGATCAGCCGAATTGAAAGAGATTGCGCCGATGTCTGAGACAGCATACCAGCATCTGATCAAGCCGCCGACCACCAGCGATGCGCCGGTCGTCTTTGCCTTTCACGGCACCGGTGGCGATGAGCACCAGTTCTTCGACCTGATCGATCGGGAATTGCCGGGGGCGGGCATTGTCTCGCCCCGAGGCGACGTCTCCGAGATGGGTGCCAACCGCTTTTTCCGCAGGACGGGCGAGGGCGTTTACGACATGGACGATCTTGCCGCGCGGACGTCGAAAATGGCCGGCTTCATCGCCGCGCACAAAGCGGCAACGGCGGGGCACCCGGTATTCGGCCTCGGCTATTCCAACGGCGCCAACATTCTCGCCGCTGTCGCCTTTAAGCACGCCGATCTGTTTGATCGCATCTGCCTGATGCATCCCTTGATCCCCTGGACACCGGCCGACAACGACGGCCTTTCGCGGGCAAAGGTGCTTGTCACCGCCGGTGAAAGAGACACGATCAGCCCGATATCGGCGACAGAGACACTGGTTGAATATTTCCGCAAGCAGGGCAGCGAAACCGATACCAGTTTTCACTCCGGCGGCCACGAGGTACGCGCTGAGGAAATCGGTGCTGTCGTCGCGTTTCTCAAGGCCGACCATCGAAGCGAAGCTGCATGAAACCGTCACTTTGGTAAGGATCAGTCATGGACACGAAACTCGAACTGCTGACCCCTCAAAACAGTCAGCTCATCTTCATCGATCACCAACCGCAGATGGCTTTCGGCGTTCAGTCGATCGACCGTCAGACATTGAAAAACAACACGGTTGCATTGGCAAAGTCGGCCCGTCTTTTCGATATACCGACCATCATTACGACCGTAGAGACGGAGAGCTTTTCGGGCCATACCTACCCGGAGTTGCTGGCAGTCTTTCCCGATCACCCGCTGCTTGAGCGGACGTCGATGAATTCCTGGGACGATCAGAAGGTGCGTGATCACCTGGCCAAGAATGACCGCAAAAAGGTCGTGGTTTCAGGTCTTTGGACAGAGGTCTGCAACAATACCTTTGCCTTCAGCGCGATGGCCGAGGGCGGCTACGAGATTTACATGGTGGCCGACGCATCCGGGGGTACGTCTGTCGAGGCGCATGATTTCGCCATGCAGCGCATGATCCAGGCCGGCGTCGTGCCGGTCACCTGGCAGCAGGTGCTGCTGGAATGGCAGCGCGATTGGGCTCGCAGGGACACCTACGACGGAACCATCGCGATCGTGCAGGAGCACTCAGGAGCTTATGGGATGGGCGTCGACTATGCCTATACGATGGTCCACAACGCACCTGAACGCCAAAGCCACGGTGAGCGCCTCGACCCGGTTTCGGCCGCTTGATTGAGTCTAAGCCCCGCTTGTTCCAGTTCCGGATATGAAAACAGTGACGGTCACCGCACACCTGTTTGCCGCTGCGGCCTTGTTTGTGTCGCTCCCTGTTGCCTCAGCCTGGGCTGAACCGCTGGTTCTGGAAGGCCGGGTTGAGGCATCCCGAAGTGCTGTTGTTTCCAGCCGGTTGGACGGCGTGGTCAACGACATTCTGTTCGAAGGCGGCGAACGGGTTTCGGCTGGACAAGCCCTGATCAGCCTCGATCCGACCGACTTCGAGTTTGCGCTGGCGGCAGCGCAAGCCAAAGTCCGTCAGGCGCAAGCAACACTCGACGGCGCAAGACGCGAGGCTGGCCGCCAGGAGGTCCTGTCCGAACGCGGCGTTACGACTGACGCCGCGTTCGGTCGCACCATGACAGCACTTGCGGCCGCAGAAGCTGACCTTGCGCTGGCCGAGACCGAGCGCGACCGCGCTGCGCTTGACCTGCAGCGTACCGTTGTGCGTGCACCGATATCCGGATACATCACCCGCCCTGCCACCGTTATGGGCGCCTACCTTGCAGCAGATTCAGGCGTGCCGTTGGCAACGATCATGACGCTTGATCCTGCCGTTGTCGCCTACCAGGCGCCCTATGC
The DNA here is from genome assembly GCA_039025395.1 of Pseudomonadota bacterium. Taxonomy (GTDB): domain Bacteria; phylum Pseudomonadota; class Alphaproteobacteria; order Rhizobiales; family Rhizobiaceae; genus Hoeflea_A. Next base: position 29,038 of record JBCCOK010000012.1, on the reverse strand, counting down.
CGACCGCCTTTCGCTGTTGGAAGAGACCGGATCGCCCGATGTTGAAGCACTGCTGGAACGGATCAGAATATCGCTGGTGCTGCCCGGCAACCGACAATATGCGGTCGAAGCGACACCGGAAGCCGCCAGCCCACAAGTCGATCCGCAGACCGGCACGGTGACGGTTTGGGCTTCATTTCCCAATCCGGATGCCTTGCTGCGGCCTGGCATGCGTTTGACTGTGCTCTCCGATGTCACCGATGATGGGGCGGAACAATGACGACTGCGTCAGACCAGAAAGAAACAGCCGCCACGAAACCAGCCGGGTCGGCGTTTGCGCCGTTCCGCTATCGCGCCTTTGCGGTCCTTTGGATCGCGACGGTATTGTCCAATATCGGCACATGGATGCACGATGTGGGTGCCGGGTGGCTGATGACGGAGCTTGCGCCTTCACCGCTTCTGGTTGCCTCGGTTCAGGCTGCGACGACACTTCCCATATTCCTGTTTGCGCTTCTCGCCGGCGCCATTGCCGACATTGTCGACCGCAGGAAACTGCTGATCGTCATCAATATTCTGATGGGCATTGCAGCGGTTGCAATGACGCTCTTGGTGATGGCCGGGATGATGACGGCACCGCTCCTGCTCATCTTCACTTTCGTCATGGGAACAGGCGCTGCTTTCATGGCACCGGCCTGGCAGGCGATCGTTCCGGCGCTGGTACCGAAAACCGAGCTTTCGCCTGCCATTGCATTGAATTCGATGGGCATCAATATCAGCCGCGCAATCGGTCCTGCGCTCGCGGGTTTCCTCATTGTCAGCGCCGGCATCGCTTATCCGTTTCTCGTCAATGCGATCAGTTTTCTGGGCATCATTGCCACCTTGGCATGGTGGCGGCCAAAGGCTGACAATACGGGCTCATTGCCAGCCGAACACGTCATCGGCGCGCTGCGTATCGGCGTGCGACATGCAGTAAACAACATGGCCTTGAGGGCGACTCTTGTTCGAGCACTGGCCTTCTTTCTGTTTGCCAGCGCGTTGTGGGCGATGCTGCCCTTGATCGCCCGCGATGTTCTATCGGGCGGGCCATCGCTCTACGGCAACATGCTGGCAGCCGTTGGTGCGGGCGCGGTCGCTGGTGCCTTTGTCCTGCCGTCTATCAAAAAACGCCTGGGAGCGGACCGGACGGTCATGGCGGGTACAGCGGGAATTGCACTGGTATTGCTGTTCTTCGCCCTCGTCCCGATCCAGGCGGTTGCCGTTTTCCTTTCGCTTGTGGCAGGCATTTCGTGGATCGCGGTGCTTTCGAGCCTCAACGTTTCGGCGCAACTGGCCCTGCCCAACTGGGTTCGCGCCCGCGGTCTCTCGGTGTTTCTGACCGTCTTCTTTGGCAGCATGGCCCTTGGAAGCCTGCTTTGGGGACAGATTGCAACCATGTACGGGATACCGGTCGCGCTGGTCGCCGCAGCACTCGGCGCGTTGGTGCTTGTTCCATTGACGCGCCGGGCAAAACTCAACCAGGGCGAATCCGTGGACCACACACCGTCAATGCACTGGCCTGCGCCGGTAGTCGCTGCTGACGATGCACCGGACGGGCCTGTGATGGTGCAAATTCGCTATCGGGTGGCCCCTGAAAACCGCGACCGCTTTTCTGACCTTGTCGGTCAGCTGGCCTCGAGCCGCAAGCGCAACGGCGGTTATCAATGGTCGCTTCTCCAGGACAGCGCGGATCCATCAATCTTTACCGAAAGCTGGTGGGAGAGTTCGTGGCTTGATCATCAGCGTCACCATGAACGGGTCACGGGCGAGGACCAGAAGCTGCAGATGGAAATCGAGACGCTTCAGATCGACGGCGCCAAGCCGGTCGTTACCCATCTGGTTCGTCCGTCGGTGACAAGCACTCGTGAGGCCATTTAGGCAGGTCGCTCCGCCCAGCCTGCGAAAATCCGTTCCAGAAGCACCACGACATAAAAGAGCAGGATGCCAAGCAACGCCAGTGCAATCAGAACCGCGAACATCAACGGATAATCGGCGTTGATCTTGCCGCTGTCGAACAGATGGCCAAGGCCTTTGCCGTGCGGTTCGACAATTTCCATGAGGTTGGTGCCGATAAAAGCCAGCGTCACCGCCACCTTTAGGGCTCCGAAAAACTCTGGCAGTGTTTTTGGCAGCGCGATCTTGCGAAAAATCGTAAAGCGGCTGGCGCCCAGCGCCCGCAATATGTCGCGATATTCCGGTTCGAGAGTCGACAGTCCGATCGAGATCGAAACAGCGATCGGAAAGAACGAGATCATGAAGGCGATAAGGATCGTATTCATGTCGTGCAAGCCGACGAAGATCAGGGCGATCACCGGCACAACCGTGGCTTTGGGAACGGCATTGAAGCCAACAAGGAGCGGGTACAGTGCATCGCGCAGCAGCCTTGAGAAGCCCATCATCATGCCGATGATGGTGCCAACAACAACCGCAAGCCCAAGGCCAACCACGGTTCTCCAGAGTGTGTCCCAACCATATTCCACGAACAGCCACCGGTATTGCCATATGGCCGGTCCGATATCCGAAGGCGAGGCCATCTTGTAGTTCGGCCAGTCATTGAACCAGACAAGCCATTCCCACAGGAGACCAAAGATCAGCATTGCAGCGACCGGCACTCCTATGCGTTGCATCATGCTCATCGTTGTAAAAAACCTACGTGCTATCGGCAGGGGCGCGGCCCTGCGCAATTTGGATCTGATGCCGCAGATCGTGCAGCATCTCGGTCGCGCCCGCAGAATAGAGATCGCCAAGCTCGCGCTCGGGAGGTAGGTCGACGTCAAGCGTATATTGAACATGTGCCGGCCGGCCGGACAAAACGACGACCTTTTCCGCCAGAAATACCGATTCTCTCAAGTCATGCGTGATCAATATGGAGGTAACGTTTTCTTCCTTGCGTAGCGCGTGCATGGTCTGCCACAGATCTTCGCGCGTGAAGGCATCAAGCGCGCCAAACGGCTCATCAAGAATCAGAACTTCCGGCCGGTGTACGATGGCCCGGCAAAGCGACGCGCGCTGGCGCATGCCGCCCGACAGCTCCGATGGACGTTTGTCCTCGAACCCCGACAGTCCAACAAGTGCCAGCAGTTCGCGCGCGCGGCCATGCCGTTCGGTTTTCGACATCGTGTTCGGAACGATTTCAAGTGGCAAGACGACGTTTTCGATAATACTCCGCCACTCCAGCAGAACTGGATTCTGAAACGCCATGCCAACGGTTGAACGCGGACCCGTCACCTTTTCCCCATGCAACAGGACCTCGCCATGATCCGGCTTGAGCAATCCGGCAACAAGCCGGGTGAGGGTGGACTTGCCGCAGCCCGAGGGCCCAACAACTGCTGTGAAGCTCTGGTCGGCACAGGCCATGCTCAAGTCGTCGAGAACGGGAAGCGGCCCTGAATCGGTATGAAAGGTATGGCTGACCGAGCGCAGAGCGATGCGCTCGGACACTCCGGTATTGGAGAGCGTATTGACGTGCGTATCCATACCAGTTGCCGGCGGCAAATGCTGCCGCCGGCTTTATAATCTAGTTCAGCATCCGCTCAGACGCGGCAGGAAGAAACTCCCCGGTGAAGTAGAGTGTCGTGTCAGGCGGAGTCTTGAACTCATAAGTTTCCGCGAGTTGGTCCATTGACTTGGCAAATCGCGCCGCATCGATGTTGCCCATACCGTTGGCTTTCGTGAAATCCGTAACAACGTTTGCATCAATGCAAAGCTGGAGCCGGCGTGTCTCAAGATCCACGTCGAGCGCCGGATTGCGTTTGGCAATCAATTCCACGCTGCCTTTCGGGTCAGCGATCGCATCTTTCCAACCCTTGGAAACACCGCGCAGAAAACCTTTGACAACCTCCGGGTTCGACGCCGCAAATTCGGTGTTTACAATGATCGCATTGCCGTAGAGCGACAGTCCGTGGTCTGCCATCAGAATTACGGAGATATCCGATTCGGGAACGCCTAGCCGGACGAGGTTGAGGTAGCTGGAAAACGAAAAGCCGGTAATGGCGTCGACCTTGCCTTCCGCCAACATCGGCTCTCGTGTCGGAAAGCCGACCGGTTCTACCGTGACAGCTTCCTTGTTGATGTTGTTGGCCGAGGCAAAGGCCGGGAACTGAGCCCACGCGCCATCAGGAGGTGGGGCGCCAAGGGTTTTTCCCTCCAGATCTTTGGGACTCGCAACACCCTGAGAGACACGGCCAACAACCGCGAAAGGCGGTTTGTCGTAGATCATCATGACGGCTTTGACCGGCGCTCCCGGATTTTGGTCGAGAAACTTGATCAGACTGTTGATGTCGGCAAATCCCACCGGAAAGGCACCCGTCGCCACCTTCGGAATCGCATCAAGCGAACCCTTGCCCGGCGCGATCTCGACATCGAGGCCTTCGGCTGCGAAATGCCCGTTGTCGATAGCCGCGAAGTAGGCCGCGCTCGGGCCTTCGAATTTCCAGTCGAGCGCAAATTGAATTTTGGTTGACTGCGCATTGCCGTGTCCGGCAAACGCCAGAACCGTCAACAATGCCAGCGCGATTGTCTTGTACATGCGTGGCTCCCCATCTTGTTTGCAATGATTATAATCTGGTTTGTGCAGTGCAAAATAGGGCCATGCATCAGGCGGTGTGTCAAGTAGGCTTCGGTCTGTGATAATTGGGGTAGGGCCCGTCAGCGTCATCTAAATTGTGAATAGCCATTTCCTTACGCACGGGCCTTTCGAATGTCATCGGCGCACGGGCGGCATAAGAAAAGGTCAGACCAAACGAAACGGACGACGCTTCTGAGCTGACTTACAGATCTGCAGCGTTGTTCATTGCCAAAAGCGCATCCAGCGCGTTGCTCGTCGTCAAGGCGAAGGAACTCAATGGAATGTGCCGTTCCGCTTCAAGGTCCGAAAGCGTGATCCGTCCGTCATCCCAGAAAACAACCTGATAGGTCGTGGTCGGCGCAAGGTTGTTTTGCGTTCGGCCCCGGTTGAGCCCGCGCACGGCATTGCGAACGAGGCCGTCCTTGCCTGGTTCGACGACGGCCATTGTGGTGCCGAGTTCTGCGTCCTTAATGGCAAGCCGCTGTCCGCCTATATCTTCGAATGTGACGTTGTGCACACTCGCAGGCGAACGTAGATCACTCGGCCTCTCGGCTGCAATGATTCCAAGCTGAGCCAGCGCTACGATGATGACCGCTAAAACCGGCAAGGAAGCTGCTGCGAGCAGCGGTACGCGCATTCTCCGTCGCCGCGCGGCTTCGAAATCGTCTTCGGCTCCAGTAGGCGTGTCATGCGCCTCCGGCTGCGGCGTATCGATTTCTGCCGCCTCGGTTTCACTCGCCTCTGCTACGCCCGCGGCGAGGCGTTGCGCAACCGTTTCAGCGTCCGGAACAGCTCTCAGCATCGGTTCAGGCCGACGCAGTCGCCATGGGCGCACATGAGGCCACAGCATAAGATAGGGCAGGGTCGTACTGCCGCCTGTCTGGAGCGAGATATTGCCGGTGCCGTTCTTCTTTGCGCTAAGATCGATGCATCTGATCGTCCTGAACGGAATATCGATCGTCTTCGTCAGCGCTATGCCGATACGCATGAGAACGCGTCGGTTGGTGATCGTGTAAACGGTTGTGCGCGCGCCCAGCCAGGCGATCAGGCCGAGAATGCCCAAGACGATCCCGCCGCTGATCAATGCAAACGCAAGCGACGCCACGGCATATCCCGCGCCGTAGCCGTCTTGCAGCATAACAAGAACGCTCCATGCTGCGACAATGACAAAATAGGCCGCGATCAGGCGTACCGGATATATCTCTTGCGCATAACTGATGAAGCTGGGGTTACCTTGCCAGACAACCCGTTCACCCGCAGGAAGCGGCGCCGGTAGGCCTAACGGCCGGTTGACCCTGTTAACCCGGCTGCGAGCAGCCCGCCCGGCGGGCTCATGAATACCCTTTTCAAGTGTCAGTGCGGCAGACGATCTCATTCTGTGACTTCACCGCTTTCACCAGCGGTGTCCCCATTTCCTGTCGTTTCACCGTTAACGGTCTCGATAACTTCGACCTCAACTTCAACGGCAGCCTCCTCAACGCCCCAGGAAGAAACAGTCGAATCCGGGGTTTCAGGCCACCAATCGAAGTCGACCGGGACGATTCCGTGGATCTGGCCCCATTCGGTCCAGTCTTCGACAAGTGTACCGGTGATCAATATGCCGATACCGCCGGTCAGCGTCGTCAGGACGGCAAACCACCATGCCCAGCGGTGAATCGATTCCATCGAGGCGTTGAAGCCCATCGTCCAGCGCCAGAAAAGCGCAGCCCGCTCGGAGGCGGTGCCGCGATCGGTGATCTGCTCGATCTCCCGGTCGCCGCCATATTTGACCACCGACAGGATCGTTGCGCCGTGCATCGCAAATAGCAGAACCGAACCATATAAGAATACAATCGACAGGCAGTGGAACGGGTTCCAGAAAAGGTTACCCCATTCGATCGAGAAATTGTTTGTCCAGTCCAGATGGGTAAAGATCCCGTATGGCACGGCATGATGCCAACTGCCCATCAAGACCGGGCGAATAAATCCAAGCACCAGAAACAGCCAGATTGCCGAGGCGAAAGCCCAGCAAACGTGCGTTCCAAGCCCGAGCGCAAGCGCCCGCCGATACATGCGAACCCACCAAAGAATAATCGATATTGTAATGAAGAAGCCTGCCATCAAAAACCACCCGCCTTCGTTCATGGGTGGCATAATCTTCAGGCCATGCTCTTCAAGTGGCGGGTCGAGTGTCAACCAGAAGAAGTCGCGTACAAAAAGCACCGGGCTCCAGTTAACCGAGGCGGCCATGTTAAGGCCGATAATGATGAAGCCGACTGCGAAGAAGATGATCGAAACGGTCCCCAGATAACCGAGGTAAATGGGTCCGATCTGAGAGTTTCCGATCTTGCCCATCCAGTAGCTGCGCCGCGGCGCAAGTGTGCGAAACTCGGTTTCCCTTCCGATTCCGACACCTGGGTCCAGTGGGCCCTCAGCCTGCAAGCGGCTGTAAATTGTTGTAAAACCGGCCATTTGACCTCTCCTTCGGTCGGGCGTTGCCCGCAAGCAAGTGTTTTTCGGGCGAGGCGCCTATGCGCCTCCCCACGTTAGCCAATCACGAATGTTCTCCCACCATTCGATCCATGATCCGCTCCATATTGGCGGTCCGCTGATGATGATGCACGCAGCGCTCCAGAAGCCTGAAGACAGTGCCAGGAACACGCCAAGCCTGTGGATGCCCAGCGGCCCGATCGAATAGCCGATCGTATCGCGGAAATAGGTATCTTCGTGTTCCGGGGTCTTGACCTCCTGGCCGCGCTGCGGGTTTGCGGCGGAAAGTATAGCTCCGCCGTGAAGCGCCAGAGCCAGCGTTGTCGTGAAGAAAAACGTTATGGCCACCATATGCAGCGGATTGTAGTGGAAGTTTCCATACTGATATCCCGTCGCCCAAACCCAGTTGAGATGGCTGAATATCCCGTACGGAAATCCGTGACCCCAGGCACCCAGCATGAACGGACGGAAAATGTTCAGCGTCGCAAATGCTAGAATGGCGATACTAAAAGCGAAGGGCACATGGTATCCAATGCCCAGCTTGCGGCAGATTTCAACCTCCCGCAACGCCCATGACACGAAGGCGCCCATCGCCAAAATGGTGATCAATTGCCAGAAACCGCCTTCGCGCAACGGCGCTAGCCCCAACTTGTATTCAATGGCCGGGGGATCGATGCTGATCAGCCAGATGTTCCACGTCGGCCCAAGCGCTGCAGCGTAGATGATGATCGCCGTGCCAAGCACCGTACAAAAGATGGTCGTGATGCCGAAAAACCCGACATAGAAAGGACCGAACCAGAAATCGAAAAGGTCGCCGCCCAACAATGTGCCACCACGGACGCGGTATTTTCGCTCGAAACTAAGCAAGGCCATGCTTGGCTCCTTCCTCCCTTCCGGGATCACATTCCCGCTGCCTGGCCAGCGGCAGCGGCTTCAGTTCGGACGCCCGGTCTCTTGCCGGGGCAGCAGTGACATCCCTGTCACGTTCGCGCGCATCCGTAGACCTCGATTGATCTGTCATTTTATGTTGACAGCTAAAATTGTCAACTTTGTTTGACACAAATTCAATGCATTATTTGCCGCACCGCTGAAACTGTTGTTCAGACAGGTGAGAATGTGTGGAGAGCGTCCCGTAAATCGTTGAAAAAATACGTCAGCGGCAATTTGACGGCCTTTCTTGCCGCTCGCTGAGTGGTTAATAATGCCGACATGCCTTGGCTGTTCAGCGCATTCGAAGAATTCCTGCCCGTCCTCGCCTTTTTCGTTGTACAGCAACTGTACAGCTTTGCGGCCGGTCTGATTGTCATGACCTTGATGGTTCTTCTGCTACTGGCCTTGTCCTACGGGATTGGCCGCGCAGTTCCGCGGTTTGCCGTAATCAGTACGGTTGCGCTTCTGATTTTTTCCGTTCCTAGCATTCTCACGGGCAACAATACCTATTTCCAGATTTCGGACACGATTCTGAACTCGATCATGGCCGTGATTCTTTTGGGAAGTCGTTTATTCCGGTTCCTCCTGTTAAAGTTTCTGTTCGAGCGGGTGTTTGCCATTACCGATGAGGCATGGCGTATCCTGTCGTTGCGATGGGGCCTGTTTTTTGTTCTCCTGGCGGCGCTGAACGAATATTTTCGGCTGGGTCATACCGAAAATGTATGGGCGTATTTCAAGCTGATCTCGACCATCGTTACCGTTGCGTTCGGCTGTTACCAGTTCACTCTTTCCGCAAAAATGCGGATACCGGACGAATCGAACTGGCTCGGTCTGCGGACCTGACCCATTTTTCCATCCGGCTGATCGATCTCATGGCGACCGTTCGACCGCCGTCACGGAGTTTGCCATCCGTCTTTGCATGGATTGTGCACCGTCTTGACCCGGCCCGTGTTCGCGCAAACTGAAATCCGCGGCAATAACGTTAGTGCCCGCGGTGAGATCCAAACGTTGAACGAACACAGCCGAAGGCAAGCAATGCCACATTCCGAAGGAACCATGCGCTCGTCGCAAGAACGTCCGGTCAGGCCGCCTGCCTGCCATACTTCCGCAGAATCATATCTGCCTGCTTGCCTGTAACTTCCGCAAGATGGTCGAAAGCTTTATGAAAGGTGGCCACGCCCGCGGTCGCCGAACGCAGTTCGACAATGAGGTCCTGGATTTCGGCTTCCGGCATGAGGGCGTTGACAACGTCCCAGCCTTCCCATCCGGGTCTTGCATCGAAGCCCAGCAATTGACCGCGCCGTCCCGACACGATCGCATTGATCTTGGCGGTCGCATCATTCGGGCAGTAGACCTCGACCTTGCAGATCGGCTCGAGCAGTACCGGATCGCATTGCGGCATACCTTCGCGCATGGCGACCTGACCGGCCATTCGGAAAGCCTGGTCTGAAGAGTCGACCGAATGATATGAACCGTCGGACAGGTTGACGGCGATATCGACGACAGGAAAGCCCAGCGGTCCCGAAGTAAGGTAATCGCGAATGCCCTCACGCACGGAGGGAATGTACTGTTTCGGGACGACGCCGCCTGAAATCGTGTCGGTAAAAATGAACCCTTCGCCGCGTTCAAGCGGCCGGATATCGAGAACGACATCACCAAACTGGCCATGTCCGCCGCTCTGCTTCTTATGACGGCCGCGAACGCTCGTGGACCGGCGTATCGTCTCCTTGTAGGGCAGCGTCGGGGTCCCGGTTTCGACGGGAATACCGTATTTGCCGGTCAGCCTCTCCTGAACCACCCGCAAATGCATCTCGCCCTGTCCCTCAAGCAGGGTTTCGCCCGTATCCTGATTATATGTCACGTGCAGCGAGGGATCTTCCTCGTTCAGCCGCTTGAGGGCGTTGGAGAGCTTAACCTCATCCTTGCGTTCCTTGGCGGCAACGCGCAGGGCAATGACGGGTTGCGGAACCTCGATCCTGCAAATTTCACTTGCTGTGGTTCCATCTGCCGTCACCGTGTCGCCGGTCAGGACACAATCGAGCTTGTTGAGTGCGACCGTCTCTCCAGGTCCCGCCGACCCGCGCTTCTTGCCATCAAGGCCCATCAGTTCGAGCACACCTGACACCCGCGCCTGTGCGCCGTCGGTCCGCGTGATCGTATCGCCTTCAGCGACGGTCCCAGAGAGGACGCGTGCAACGGACAACTTTCCGCCGTGCGGCGTGTAGAAGGTCTTGACCACCTGAAGACGGGATTTCTTGTCCGTCACCGAATCGAGACCCAGCCGCTGCCGGGTCTGCGATATTCCCGGCGCCTCGTGACGCAGTGCCTTCAAAAGACGCCGTATTCCGTTGCCATGTTGCGCCGATCCGATAAAAACCGGGCAGATGTCGCCCGCCTGCAGTTCTTTTACCAGATCGCGGAAGACCAGATCCTGCTCGGGATTGATATCGTCCAAAAGCTGCTCCATCAGCTCGTCGTCGTAATCGGCGATTTGCTCCAGCATTTCGAAACGTGCTTCGACTTCCCGGGCCTTTTCGTCGGTCGGTATATCGATCAGTTCGCTGGTGGCGTGTTCCTGGTAGATATGCGCCCGTTCAAGCGCGAGATCGATGAAACCGGTGGCAATCCCATTCTTCCAGATGGGAATTTGTCGGATAACAAGCGGAACCGTCGAGGCCGGCTGCAGAACTTGCAATAAACTGCGTACACTACCCTGAAACTTGTCGATCTTGTTGATGAAAAGCAGGCGAGGAACGTTGCGTTCCTCAAGCGACCGCAACGCCATCTGCAGTGCCGGCAGCTTCTTTTCATCAGCCTCTGCGACAACAATCGCAAGGTCGGCGACCGCCAATGCCGCTTCCGCCTCGCTCCGGAATTCCACGGAACCGGGTGTGTCGAAAAAGGTGTAACGCTCGTCGTGATAGTCCGCACCGGCAATATTGGCTTCTACGCTCATCGCGTGAGCGCGGGCCTCGGCAGTCGCATCGCCAACGGTCGTGCCTTGATCGATGCTTCCCTGCCGGCCGATGGCGCCGGTGCGCGCGAGAATTGCTTCAAGAACCGTCGTTTTCCCACTTCCGAACGGGCCCACAAGCGCGATGCACCGTGGGCCGTTTTCCCTGTCGGGCGTTTTTTCTCCCTGCTGTCCAGACATCTGATCCTCCCTTGATTGAACCTTGCACCGTGACAATCCGCGGCGAGAATGACCGCATTCTCTCGCTGGAGATTGTTGCTCGGTGTTTTGTCAATAGAATGGTAGCGAAAGTCCGCAGACCAATCTTGTCAAGGGGAATTGTCCAGAGGTTCCGGTTCTGGTGTCTTTTCAAAAGCTTCTGCCGCGAACCGGAAAACGGCCAAAACAGGGTGGCATCCGGTTTTGCACCGCGGATGCTCACGCCTTCGCTTGCGACGTGTCACTTCAACCCATTGGGGGCTATTGTGCGACCTGTGCCCTGAGCCCCTCCTTCAGCACCAAGGCTTCGGTGTCGTCCAGTGCCTTCTCAAGGCGGTCGAACAGAGTATTGAGTTCGTCCTCACGGATGATCATCGGCGGGCAGATTGCAATTGTATCGCCCAGCGGTCGCAGGATAACGCCACGTTTCTGCAGGTACTCTGCCGTTTTGGTCCCGACGCCGTCGGCCGGGTTGAATGGCTGCCGGCTCTTCTTGTCGGCGACGAGCTCAACACCGCCCATGAGGCCGCTGTAACGGGCTTCTCCGACGAGGGGATGATCGGTGAGAGCCGTCATCCGCTTCTCGAACAATGGCGAAAGCGCGCACACATGTTCGACGATGTTCCGCTTCTGGTAGATTTCGATTGCCTTCACACCAAGTGCGCAGCCGAGCGGATGCCCGCCATAGGTATAGCCGTGACCGAAGGTTCCGATTTTCGACGAATGATCGACATAGGCCTGATAGATGTCGTCAGGGACCATCACGGCGCCAAGTGGCGCATAGGCGGACGTCAATTGCTTGGCGACCGAAATGGTTGTCGGCACCATATCGTGGGTTTCGCAGCCCCACCAGTTTCCAGTGCGGCCGAAGCCGTTGATGACCTCATCATCAATGAGCATGATTTCGTATTCGTCGAGGACGGCCTTGATCGCCGGAAAATACCCCTTTGGCGGCACGATCACACCGCCCGCACCCATAACCGGTTCGGCGATCATCGCTGCAATCGTCTCGGGGTCTTCGCTTTCTATAAGCGTGCGCAAAGACGAGACAAGGCGCGCGGTGAATTCGGCCTCCGTTTCCCCTTCGAGCCCGAAGCGATAAAAATGCGGGCAATCCGTATGCAGCACGCCGTCCAGAGGCAGGTCGAAACCCTTGTGATTGTAGGGAAGGCCGGTCAGCGACGCCGACATGATCGTCACACCGTGATAGGCCTTCACCCGGGAGATGATCTTCTTCTTTTTCGTCCGGCCGAGCGCATTGTTATAGTACCAGGCAAGTTTTACCTGGGTATCGTTTGCTTCCGAACCCGAAGACGTAAAGAATACTTTTGAAATCGGTACGGGCGCCAGTTCCTTCAGCTTCTCGGCCAACTCAATGGCAGGCTCCGTGCCCCGCGCCGCAAAAAGGTGATAATAGGGAAGTGTCTTCATCTGGTGCATGGCGGCATCGACCATTTCCTCGTCACCAAATCCCAGACCGGCGCACCACAGCCCGGACATGCCTTCAATATATTCGTTCCCTTGCGTGTCGTAGATGAAGACGCCTTTACCGCGGTCAACGACAAGCGGCCCGTTTTCGCTGAGCTTGTGAAGCGGCGTGTAGGGATTCAGAAGCGCCTCAACAGAGCGTTTCTGAACATTGGTGAGCGGAGCGGCATTGGTCATTCGCTGTTATCCATTGAAAGGTTGTTTTCGCTGACCGGCGACGGTCTTGTATTCATCCTTACGTCTAATCGGCGGACCGGGCAACAAGCCCGTCATCTTTCCAAGCCGCTATTCCGATAAGCCTGAACTTGAGCTATTGCTCAATCTGATTCTATTGAAAGACTAAGCCGCAGATGAAGATCCGCTACGAGCGTCCGGTGTGCAGGTCTGCCTTCTGGTCCCAGAGGCTGGGGCTTTTCGCTCTCGCACTCTTCGTCATCTCTGCCGGCTTGCATCGCTTCAGCGTCATGGAAACCGACATGTTTGCGGCGCTTGTTGCGATCTGCATTGCAATTGCGTTGCTCGCGTTTGGCCTTGCCTGTTATGGCGTGCTGCGCCTTTGGATGATCGGCGCAGAGGGTGGCCGGGCATCGGCAAGAGGTATGTTCTTTGCACTGCTCGTTCTCGTTCCCGCGAGCATTGCCGGCCATCGCGCCTACACGCTGCCGCCGCTCTTTGACATTTCAACCGATACGGCCAACGTCCCCGTTTTTCTGGAGCCGGTCACCCGAGGTCCGGATTGGCTGCCCGAAATCGAATTCCTCCGCGCCGCGCCCTATGAAGGTCAGAGGCAAGCTTATCCGCAAATCATCGGCCGCCGCTACGCAGGCGCGCTTGACCGGGTCCTGGCGGCGGTACGACTCGTTGCGGAAAATCAGGGGGTCTCGATCTCGCAAACACGAATGCCGGAGCCGCCCGAACCGAACGAGGCCGACAGCCCGGCCAGCGCCAGCATTACAGAGATCCAAACACAGACGCCGGGCGAGGTGGCCGCTGCTTCGGAGCCGGCGGAGGGCGATGTTTTGGGTGCAGCGGAGCCTGTGCTTCTCAGACAGGCCGAGATCGTTCTTCAGGGTAAAACGCGCACCCCGGTTTTCGGGTTCAACTCTGATGTCAGCATCCGGTTAAGCGAAGAGGCGGAAACGACATTCGTCGATATGCGCGCCGTTTCGCGGTTCGGTCCGCACGATCTCGGCACGAATGCCCGGATCATAGACGGATTCCTAAACGAGTTGGACGCCGAACTTGTCGGTATTTCAGTGCGTTAGTGAATCGATAGGATTCATTACCTGAGGGAATAGATACCATCGATTGAAGGCTCGGAAGCGGTTTCTGCCACGCCGCGGGCTACAAGATCTTCCAGATGCGCTAGCAACGACAGCTTGGCGGCGCCGTGCAGGCGCCGGTCCGTGTCGCGGTAGATGACGCTGACCATCTGGTCGATGGTGCGGTCGCCTTTTTCCATCCGTTCAACGACGGCGCGCTCGCGCATCTTGCGATGCGCTTTCAAAGCCCGGACGAAGGCATGCGGCTTTTCAACCGCACCGCCATGGCCCGGGAGGTAAGAGCGGTCGTCGCGCGCCAGCATCTTGTCGAGCGATTGCATATAGTCCGACATCGATCCGTCCGGCGGCGCGACGATGGATGTGGCCCACGCCATGACATGGTCCGCCGAAAAAACGATGCCGGAACCCTCCAGGGCGAAGACCGCGTGATTGGCAGTGTGGCCCGGTGTATGGATCACGCGCATGGCCCATCCGTCACCGTCGATGACCGCTCCGTCTTCAGCCGCGATGTCCGGCGCAAATTCGGTATCTGAACTCTCCTCGAGCGGATTGACCTCGCCCACATAAAGCGGCCGGGCAGGGCGGTGGCGACCCTCCGCAACAATTGTAGCGCCGGTTTCGAGGGCCAGTTGAGCGGCAAGCGGCGAATGGTCCTTGTGCGTGTGGCTGACCAGGATGTGCGTTACGTCCCGCCCTTCAAGCGCGGTTTTCAGTGCAGCGTAGTGACTATCCATCGCCGGTCCCGGATCGATGACAGCAACGCTTTTGGTGCCGACAATGTAGGTGTTTGTCCCGTGAAAAGTCAGCGGCCCTGCATTTGCCGCGGTGATGCGCTGAATTTGCGGGCCGACCGTCACGGCTTCGCCATGCGCGGGGTTGAAATCGGTATCGAATTCGAGCGAGGTCATGGGCTTTTACTGCAGTACAAGCGGCACGGGTTCTGGATTGTCATATCGGTTGTTGGCCTGATCTGATGGTCGCCAATCAGGCGGCACCAATGCGCAGCATATCAAGGACGTGGATAACGCCGACCGCTTTCCCATTGTCGGCCACGACAAGAGCGCCCACTTCGTTGTCCTGAACCATCTTAAGTGCTGATGCCAGCATCATGTCCGGTTCCACTGTCAATCCGCCGACTGTCATGACTTCATCGACAACAGCGCTGAGTGTGTCGATATGGGCATGGCGGCGCAAATCGCCGTCCGTGATCACGCCGCGTATTGTGCCGTCAGATTCGGCAACAATGACCAGCCCGAAGCCCTTTTCAGTGATTGTTTCAATCGCTTTCATCAAAGGCGTGCCAATCTGAACCATGGGCAGCGCATCGCCCTGGTGCATGGCCTCGCGCACGAGAGTGAGGCTGGCGCCAAGTGTACCGCCCGGGTGGAAGTGCCGGAAATCGCGTTCTGAAAAACCGCGCCGAACAAGCAGTCCGATCGCCACCGTATCGCAAATCATCATCTGCATCAGCGTTGACGTTGTTGGCGCCAGACCAAGCGGACATGCTTCTTCGGCCTGGGGCATGATAATTGCGACCGTGGCGTTCCTCGCAAGAGTGCTGTCAGCTTGCGCGGTTACCGCAATCAGGGGAATATCGACGCGCCGGGCGTGATAAAGAACGTCTGAGAGTTCCTTTGTTTCGCCTGAGTTCGATATGGCGAGAACACAGTCGTCGCCGGTGATCATGCCAAGGTCGCCGTGACTGGCTTCCGTGGCATGAACGAATTGCGCCGGTGTCCCTGTTGATGCAAAGGTTGCTGCGGTCTTCGCACCCACATGACCGCTCTTGCCGATACCGGTGATAATCAGCCTTCCGGTCTTGCCTGAAATGAGTTCAACCGCTGCCAGGATCGAGTCGCCAAGAGACCCTTCAAGCCCGTTGACAATCGTGTCGATGCCGGACCGCGATGTCCTCGCGGCCTTCAAGAGCTCCGATCTTATGTTTCTCTGCGGTGCCATTTAGGACGCGTCCTCTTTTGCCAGTACGTCGATCGGCTTGAGCCGCGCGAGCAAAGACTTCATTTCTCCCAGCGGAATCATGTTGGGACCGTCGGACGGCGCCGCCGCTGGATTGTCATGCGTTTCGACAAACAGCGACGCACAGCCCACAGCAAGCGCTGCCCGGGCTAAAACCGGTACGAACTCGCGCTGGCCGCCGCTCGACGTCCCCAGTCCGCCCGGCTGCTGCACCGAGTGGGTGGCGTCGAAGACGATTGGATAGCCGGTCTGAGCCATTGTCGGCAGGCTGCGAAGATCGGTCACCTGCGTGTTGTAGCCGAATGATGTCCCTCGCTCGCACAAAAGTATGTTCTGATTGCCCGTTGAGGCTACCTTTTCTGCCACATTGGCCATGTCCCAGGGTGCCAGGAACTGTCCCTTCTTGACGTTTATCGTCCTACCGGTCTCGCCTGCTGCGACCAGCAGGTCCGTCTGCCTGCACAGATAGGCGGGTATCTGCAGGATGTCGACAGCTTCGGCGGCACGCGCTGCCTGATGGCTTTCGTGTATATCCGTTACCACCGGGCAACCGAATCTTTGTGCGATATCGGCAAGAATTTGGAGACCCGCATCCATTCCGACGCCGCGCTTCCCGCTGATTGACGACCGGTTGGCCTTGTCGAATGAGGATTTATAGACGAGCGGAATGGCAAGGTCTTTGGTGATCGAAATCAGTTCTGCAGCAATGTCTGCAGCGTGTTCGCGGCTTTCGATCTGGCACGGTCCGGCGATCAGCACAAAGGGGTGGTCGTTTGAGAACGTCACAGGGCCGACTTGAACGGATCTGCTCTTGGACACTCTTTTCTCCGCTATCGACAGCAGCGGCTGGGCAGCGCTGTTTGGACAGTGGCCTAGTCGAAATTTACCGCCAGTTCAAGCTTGCAGACAAACCGTCCGGGTAACGCATCAACGGATTTCGCCAGAGACCAAGCCAGCGACATAATCGGCAATGACCAGGCAGGCTGTAAGGCCGGGTGATTCGATCCCGAAGAGTTGCACCAGACCTTCGATCCCGTGATCCTTGCGCGACTGGATCACAAAGTCCGCAGGCGGCGTTCCGCTCGGCACCAGTTTCGGACGGATACCGCAATAGGACGGCGTCAGCGAACCGTCCGGCAATGCGGGCCAATATGTCCTGATTGCCTCCGCAAACGCGAGACCACGGTTCTGCGGCACCGAATAGTCGAGATCTTCACCCTTCAACCAAAGCACGTCGGGGCCGAAGCGGGCGCCGCCGCCGAGGTCGCGGGTGAAGTGAATACCTAGCGATCCGTCGCCTGGAACCGGATAGACCAGCCGTTCAAACGGCGTTTGGTAGCCGGTCAGCGCATAATAGCTGCCCTTGGAAAGATAGTGTGGCGGTATGTGTTGCTCAGACAGTCCGGCAGTCGATCGCGCGATTGCCCATGCGCCATGCCCGGCCGCATTTATGAAATGATTGCAGGCAAGAAGGCCAGGTTCTTCACCGTCAGTCTGAATAACGAACCGGTCGGCTTCAACTGCAACGGAGGCAACCCTGTTGTTGAACGCAATCATCGCGGCCGCATCCTCGGCTTCACCCAACATCGAAAGCATCAGCGCATGACTGTCAAAGATCCCCGTCAACGGCGAATGCAAGGCGCCGACGCAATGAAGCTGCGGCTCCATCCGCATGGCCTCCTCGGCTGGGATCTGTTCAATTTGCGCAACGCCGTTGGCGCGCGCCTGAGCAAGAATTGCGTCGAGGGTCGGCAACTCGTTGGGGTGTGTCGCAACAATCAGCTTGCCTGTCTGTTGATGCGCAATGTTGCGTTCCTGGCAGTAGGTGTAGAGGCGCTTCAGACCGCCGACGCAAAACCGCGCTTTCAGCGAATCAGAGGCGTAGTAGATCCCGGCATGGATTACTTCGGAATTGCGCGAACTGGTGTGCGCGCCGATGGTGCTCTCTGCTTCGATGATCACCACCTCGCGGCCGGCGCGTGCAAGTGCCCGTGCGATAGCGATACCAATTACGCCGCCGCCGGCAACCACGCAGTCGATATGATCCATGAAGCAAACATACCCTTGTTTCAGGGCAGCGTTATCGCAGCCCGGCCTATCAGGCAAGGCAGCGGCCATCGTCGGTCAGACGTCATGCAGAAAACGCTCAAGGACCGCTCTGTCATCCGGGCTGGGCGCGGCTGAGCGGCGGGTTTGCGGATCGAAAAACACATTGACCGCCCTACAGACGACCATGCAGGCCTCACCCTGAAAGATCCCGTAATGGGTCGTCAGAGAGCGTTCGCCAAGTGCTGCCATCTTACCACCGACCTCCACCGTGCCGGGAAAGGTGATTTCCCTGAGGTAATCGATGGTCAGATTCGCAAGAACCATGCGGTTTGCCGGTGTATCTTTGCCTGCGAACATGTGCTCGACGAAGCCCAATCGCCCGGCTTCCAGATAGGCTGCAACGGCGACATTGTTGACGTGCTGCATCGGGTCCTGATCCGAATAGCGTATCGTTACAGGGGTAAAGAAATCATAGGCAGCGCGGTCGCGCGGTATATTGATGTCGGCAGGCAATATTCGAGCCTTTTCGTTTCAAGCTGGCATGGTGTATCAGCTCGGGGAAACTAGTTCACCAACGAAAGAATGAGAAGGCGTCCCTATGGCTTTTGAGCATCCGTTCTATTTCCTGCGCCACGGCGAGACCGAATGGAACAAGACGGGACGAACGCAGGGTCAATTGGATGCGCAGCTCAATCAGACCGGCCTCGATCAGGCGCAGCGCGCCGCCGACCTGCTGCGCAAGGAACCGCTGCAGCGCATTGTTGCAAGCCCGCTTTCGCGCGCCAAACACACGGCTGAGGCCGTCGCGGCATATCATCAGATTGAAATCGTCTTCGACGATTCTCTGATGGAGTGCCATCTTGGCGACCACCAGGGCGAGCCGCACGGGCCGTGGCTGCGGGAATACTGGACCGGGTCCTATGACCCGCCAAACGGCGAAACGTTTCCGCAATTTTGCGAACGCGTCTGGAACGCCATGGGGCGGGCCGTGTCGCTTGGTCCCAACACGCTGATCGTCGCCCATGGCGGGCTGTGGAAAGCAGCGCATGAATATGTCGCGATCGAACCGCCGATGCTGCCCCTGCCCAATGCTATACCGATGCACGTCACACCTGCGCCGGGCCGTTGGCGTCAACGTGTGCTGCGCAAAGACGGTTGAGGGCAAATCGGCGGAACGCGCTCGGAGATGAGGTGGGCTGACCGGAAATTCAGTCAGGCCGGTGGTTTCGGAGACAGCGCGTTTTGATCGTCGGTTTTCAACGCAGCTTGTCGGCTTCCGTGGCGGCACTGCGCAGCGCGTTGGCCAAGAGTTGAACATCCATGGCCGCGGCAATAAACGTCGCGCCCATCTCCACATAACGCTTTGCGACAGGTGGGGTTAGCGCAAGAATACCGGCAGCCTTGTCGCTTTTTGCGATTCGACCGAGCGCATCCTCGATCGCCGCTTGCACCTCAGGGGCTTCGGTATTGCCGATATGACCGAGATCGGCGGCAAGATCGGATGGACCGATAAAAACCGCGTCGACGCCATCCACGTCCAGTATCTCGTCAAGTGCTGCGAGACCTGCGCGGTTTTCGACCTGAACCAGAAGACAGATCTGATCGTCCGCGGTGTGCGCGTAGTCGGCAATGGCGCCAAAACGAGAAGCCCGTGCGCCGGTCGATCCGACGCCGCGCATGCCCTTTGGCGGATAGCGGACGGCGCGGACGAGCTGTTTCGCCTGTTCCGCCGACTCGACCATCGGAACAAGGACGGATTGAGCACCGGCATCGAGAACCTGCTTGATGATCCACGCGTCGCCAAAGGCGACACGCACAATCGCGTGCGAAGGGGAGGGGTCGATCACCTGAAGCTGGTCGCGCGTCGAGCGCAAATCGTTGGGTGCGTGTTCGCCGTCGACAAGCAGCCAGTCAAATCCTGCCGTCGCCGCGATTTCCGCAGTGTAGCTTTCGCCAAGCGACAGCCAGCATCCGATCTGTAGTTCGCCGTTCTTGAGCGAGGCTTTCAGCGGGTTCTTGGGGGCAGGCATGGCGGCTTCCTCTGGTTTAGGCAAATCGTTGAGAAACGGTGCCGAACGGTCCGAAATCAGCGAAGAATTCGTCGCCGGACCGGGCTTCAATCGGACGAATGAACGACCCTGATAGCACCACATCGCCGGCGCGGATAGACTGGCCGTATCGGCTGAGCCTTTCGACAAGCCAGACGATACCGGCAACCGGATCATTGAGCACACCTGCGCCCAGCCCGGTTTCCTCCACTTCACCGTTCCGCATGACAATAGCGCCTGTCCAGCGAAGGTCGATATCGCCGGGCGCGTGGCGTTTGCTGCCGAGCACAAGGCCAGCATTGGCGGCATTGTCGGAAATGGTATCGACAATCGAGCGCGTATTGCCGGTTTCAGGGTCGGCTCTGAGAATTCTTGTGTCGAGGATCTCCAGCGACGGCACAACGTAATCCGTTGCAGAGAGAACGGCTTCAGCAGTCACTCCAGCGCCTGAGAGGGGCGTGCGCATAAAAAACGCGATTTCGGCCTCGATGCGCGGTTGGATGAACCGTCCGGCAGGCACCGTGCCGCCATCCTCAAACATCATGTCATCGAACAGAATGCCGCTGTCCGGAATATCGATCTTGAGCGCGTCCTGCATCGCCTTGGAAGTCAGGCCGATCTTCCACCCGATGACGGTTCGCCCCGAAGCCAGCTTGCGAGAGGCCAGCGCGTCCTGGACGGCATAGGCATCGTCCATGGTCATGCCTTGATACCTGCTGGACAGCAGCCCGATCTGTTTGCCGGTCTGTTCGGCCCTAAACAGATCTTCGGCAGCGGTATCGATCTGGCCGGAGGAAAGCGTCACGTTTCATCCTCCACCGTATTGCGCAAGACGCCGATGCCCTCTGCCTCTATTTCGATAACGTCGCCGGGCGCCAGATAGCGCGGCGGATCCATGCGGGCGCCTGCTCCGGTTGGCGTGCCGGTGATAATGATGTCGCCAGGTACCAGCGTCGTAAAGGTCGAGATATAGGCGACCTGCCGCGGAATCGGAAAGACCATTCGGCCCGTCCGGTCATCCTGGCGGACCTCGCCGTTAACACGCGTCCTGATGCGAACATTCTCCAGTTGTTCTGGCTTGCGAAACGGTACAAGCCAGGGGCCCATGGAACCCGAACTGTCGAAATTTTTGCCTTGCGTGACGTTGAATTTTGCATGTCTGACCCAGTCGCGCAGCGTGCCTTCGTTGCACAGGGTAATCGCGGCAATGTGGCTATAGGCTTCGTCATCTGCGATGTGACGTCCGCCCTTGCCGATAACAATTGCGATTTCGCCTTCGTAGTCCAGTTTGTCGGAAGCCTTCGGCCGGATCAGCGGGCGCTCGTGCCCGGTAAAGGAACGCGGAAAACGCACAAAGAGCGACATGTTGGACGGCGCATCCGTGCCGTCCTTGTATTCGGCGTTGCGGTCCGGGAAGTTGACGCCGACGCAGATGATCTTCTCAGGCTGCGCGAGCGGGATTTCATAGCGGAATGTACCCGCTGGATGTGTCACGGATCGGTCTTCAGCGTCTTGAAGAATGGTCTCGAGACCGCCGGCTTGCACGACGCTGAGGAGATCCGGCCATTGCGGAAAAGCCGATGACAGCTCGATCATCCCGTCGGCGGCTACGGCGCCGTAGTAGTGCCGGTCGCCAACCGAGTAGCTTGCCAGTTTGCCGGTCATTCAATGCCTCTTACAATTCTGTCAGGGTGCGATGATCGGTTGTGCCTTGAGATCGCTTTCGATAGGCGTTGCGCCATCGAAGAGACTGCCTTCTTCAAACCATGAGCGCGGTGCGGGCGCTCCCCACAATGTCTGCCTTTGCGGGTCCTTGAGGTCCCAGCGGATAGGCTCGAGGTCCGGATCGACCGTCTGATAATCTGAGTTGTAGATCTCGATCCGGTTTCCGTCGGCATCGCGAACATAAAGGAAAAACGCGTTCGAGATACCGTGTCGGCCAGGACCGCGCTCGATGTTGTCGAGGTAACCGGTGGTCGACATGATGTCGAGCAGGTCGATGATGCACAGCGGATTGGGCACCCAGAAGGCGGTATGGTGAAGGCGCGGGCCGAGCCCGTTGGTAAATGCGATGTCGTGGACGCCACCCTTGCGGTGCATCCAGGCCGCCCAGATACGTCCGGTTTCGCGGTCGTCTGTATATTCCGTCGTCCGGAAACCGATCCGGTTATAAAAATCCACCGCGGCATCGACATTGGACGAAAACATGTTGAAGTGATCGATCCGCAACGGCCGGACACCATGATACAGCTTGTATTGCTGGTGGATTGGCTCCAGCCGATCCATCTTCACGTAGAATTCCAGCGGAATACCCGATGGATCGCGGGTGCGCATGGTCCTGCCCATGAAAGGCCGCTCCACCCATTCCACCGGAAGCCCCTCGGCTTCGAAGAATGCGGCGGCCTTTTCAAGGTCGGGTTCGTCAAAAAGCTTGAAGCCCAAAACGCTGACGCCGGGTTCGTCCGATTTTACCAGCACGATGCAGTGATGCCCGCGCTCTTCCAGCGCCCGCAGATAGAGGCGGTCATTGCCCTCATGCGTGATCTGCAGGCCAAGAAGGTCACAATAGAATGCCCGCGACACGTCGAGATCGGTTACCTTGTATTCGACATGGCTTAGCCGCACGATATTGAATGGCGGGTAAAGAACAGGTGCGGGAACGGGCATGGGATCCTCCTTGCAGAAACGCTGCGCGTGGCGTCGAATGGCCGGGCTTGACCGGCAACCTCCGGGTCTTCAGCTTGCGCCGAGCCTTGGTATGTTGTGTTGACCCAACGCAAGGCCAATGTGTTTCTGTTCCATATAAAACTCGAAAGACCAGTCGCCGCCGTCACGGCCGATACCGCTGGCCTTGACGCCGCCGAAGGGCGTTGGAAGGTGACGGACGTTTTCAGAATTGACCCAGATCATTCCCGCTTCGAGCCGGTCGGTGAAACGCAACGCACGGCTGAGATCGTTGGTCCAGACATATCCTGTCAAGCCGTAGGCAACGCCGTTGGCGATTTCGAGCGCCTCTGCTTCGGTCTCGAAGGTGATAGCCGTGAGCACCGGACCGAAGATTTCTTCCTGCGCAATCCGCATTTCGGACCGGGCATTTGTAAACAGCGTCGGGTGGACAAAATGACCGGCACCGCCGGGCGATGAACCGCCGGCAGCAACGGTAGCGCCTTCTTCGCGCGCGCCAGGTCGAAATAGGACATCACCTTTTCGAAATGGACCCGGTGTATGAGCGGCCCGACTTCGGTTGCCGGGTCGAGCGGGTGACCGACGCGGATCCTGTTGACCCGCTCGATCAGGCGCGCCTGGAATTCGTCGGCAATGCTGTCTTGAACCAGCAGCCGGCTTGATGACGTGCAACGCTCGCCGTTAAGCGAATAGATCATGAAGATTGCGGCATCGAGCGCGCGGTCGAGGTCGGCATCCTCGAAAACGACGACGGGATTTTTGCCGCCGAGCTCGAAATGCACCCGCTTCAGCGTGTCTGCTCCCTGTTTCATGATCATCGAGCCGGTCTTGCTCTCGCCGACAAAGGCAATGGCCTTGATATCGGGGTGTTCCGTCAGTCGCTTCCCGGCGACTTCGCCAAAACCGTTGACGAGGTTCCAAACGCCTTTCGGCAGGCCGGCCTCGTCCGCGATTTCCATCAGAATACGAGCGGTTAGCGGTGAAAACTCAGCCGGCTTATGAACAACTGTGCATCCTGCGGCAAGTGCCGGTGCAATCTTCCAGGTGGACAGCATGAACGGCGTGTTCCAGGGTGTAATCACGCCGACCGGGCCGATAGGGACCCGCGTCGTGATATTCATCAGCGTCGGCGAGGGCAGGGCCTGACCGTCGCGCGCAGCAGGCACTTTGTCGGCAAAGAAACGGAAATTCTCCGCGCCGCGCAGCGCTGCTTTGGACATGAAGCGCAAAGCCTGACCGGTATCCCAGCATTCGCAAAGTGCTATCTCTTCTGCCCGCGCAACGATCGCATCGGCGATCCGATGCAGGATTGCTTTGCGTTCCGTTGCCTTTACGTCGCGCCAGCCAGCAAATGCAGCCTTTGCGGCATCCGCCGCGGCGTCGATGTCGGCCGCGTCGGACCTTGCCACATTGCAAATCAGGCTCTCGTCAACAGGCGAGTGGGTTTCGAACGTCGAACCTGACAGCGCATCAACGGTTTCGCCGTTAATGTGATTGTGGACACCAGTCGAACGAAAGCGTGCAAGATAGGTGTCGAGCTTTTCGATATTCTGTTCAAAACCGGTTTGCTCAGTGGTCATCTTCGTTTCTCTCCGCTTCCGTCACATATCTCCGGATCGTGTTCAGTTTCGGACTCAGCTCCGGATCGATATCACGCATCTCAAGCGACAATGCGATCGGCCGCTTGGCCGTGATGTCGGCAAGATACTCCTCAGCCGCTGCAAAAATCTGCGCCGTCGCAGCCTTTCGCGCATCGAGTGGACGGCCACCACGAAGGCGCACCGCTATATCGATGAAGGCGTGTTTTGGATTGCCGTCTGCGATGGCGAAATGTTCGCAACGCACGGCGCGCACCCGAATGCCTGCCAAAGGAAAGAGGCCCGTGTCGATGCCAGCCTTGCGTAGATGATCGCAGAATTGGGTCATATCCAATTCACCTTCGAGATTGGCCGAGTATTCGATCGAAAGGTGCGGCATAGGCGTTGACCGGTGTTTTTTGATATTTAACATGTTAAACATATTGACGGGCGCTCGTCAAGAGTCGCGGAGCCGGCGTCTTGCAGTGCTGAGCGCGATCGGGGATAAAATGAAACATGTTAACGACCTTCAGCGCCTGAGGAGAGCATGACCGAAAAGAAACTACGCGCCACCTCTCGAGCGTTGCCCATCGCGCTGCTGCGCGCGCGCGAGGCCGTGATGATCCGGATCCGGCCGATGCTCAGCGAACTCGGAGTCACGGAGCAGCAGTGGCGCGTCTTGCGCGTTCTGGCGGAAGAGGGACCGATGGATCCAACGGATATCGCAGACAAGTCATGCCTGTTGCTTCCGAGCCTGACGCGTATCTTGAAATTTCTTGAAGTTAGCGGTTTGGCAACCCGGAAACGCGATGAAAGTGACGGTCGCCGATTTGTCGTCGAAATCACAGCTGACGGCCGGCGCCTGATTGAAAAAAATGCCAGGATCAGCAATCGTATCTATGCTGACATCGAGACAGCATTTGGCACCCAAAAGATGGATACATTGCTTGATCTGCTCGATGAACTCGCGCATCTTAACAAGCGAAGACCTTGAAGCCTAGCCGGCGTAACGAACATCCCGAGGCGCTTTTCAAGATCTGTATACGGGCGCGTTCGAGATGTGGCGGGGAAAGCCGCAACAGGGATGTCCGGCGACGCATTCGCGGCTGTGATCATCGTCGTGGCCGGAGTGGATAACTGCGGCCGATATGGGCGAACGCATCCGAAACGATATAAGAAAAATATGAATTTAGGCCGCTTGCGTAATGGATTGAGCCACGTTGCAAATCTCTTGTGGACGGGTCTTCTTTTGTTCCGGTTTTTGTTCGCTGTTTTCCACAACTGCTCACGGGCTGGAGAACCAGACTGCTTTGGCAGCTCTGCCGCACGGGCTTATGCGCCTGCTGTCGTCGTTCTTCGCTTGGGCTCTATGGCTCGTCGGAGAGCTTTCCGACATTTCAACACCATGCAAATCGGAAATTGAGCCGGATATCGTTCGAGCTGTGCCACGTGCATCTTCCCCGTTGACGCAGGTCAATTCAGCATTACGGCGCCGTTGTATCTTTGCTGATCATGTAACGGATGGATGAGAGAAATGGTCGAGAAATCACATACCGCGGGATGGCTGCCCGGCTTTTATGATCCACTGCGCAATTTGGGTCAGCGCATGGCCGACTGGTTTGCGCCACGCTCCGATGCTCTGGCAATGGAGGACGCTTACGAAATCAATGTGGAGTTGCCAGGAGTGAAGGCAGAGGATGTCGATGTCGGGGTGGAAGGAAATACGCTTTCGGTGCGTGGCGAGAAGCGCTCCGAGCGAGAGGAGCGCGGCCAGACGTTTTTCTTCTCCGAGCGTGAATATGGATCCTTTCAGCGCACGTTCAGGCTGCCGCCGGATGCCGACAGTGAGAATATCGAAGCCGATTACTCTGACGGTCTGTTGAAGCTGAGAATTGCCAAGGTAAAGTCGGCCGCGCCCGACGAGCGCAAGATTTCCATCAAGACCAAATAGTGCAGCTCTCAGGGTACAAGCACCGCGGCGCCCGTGATTGCGCCTGATCGCAGATCGTCGAGGGCGCGGTTGGCGTCTTCAAGCTCATAGGGATGGATCTCGGTCTCGATCGGATGCGTTGCGGTCAGCCCCAGGAAAGCATGGCCGTCGGCGAGCGTGAGATTGGCGACGGAACGGACGACGCGTTCTTCCCACAGGAGCGAATAGGCGAAGCTGGGAATGTCGCTCATATGGATCCCTGCGCAAACCACCGTTCCGCCCTTTCTTACGGCCCTCAACGCCGCAGGCACCAACCCTCCGACGGGTGCGAAGATGATCGCGGCGTCCAGTGCTTCGGGCGGCGGCTCATCGGAACCGCCAGCCCATTTTGCTCCGAGTTTCCGGGCGAATGCCTGTGCCTGGACATCGCCGCTTCTTGTGAAGGCGTAGACGTCGCGGCCCTGTTGCTGCGCCAGCTGCGCGAGTATGTGAGCAGCGGCGCCGAAACCGTAGAGGCCGAGCTTTCGGCCCGTGCCGGCCATCGTATATGAGCGGTAGCCGATCAGACCGGCGCACATCAGCGGTGCCTGTTCCGCAGGATTTTTGTCATCAGGCAATGCAAAGCAATAATCGGCATCCGCGACCGCATATTCGGCATAGCCGCCATCGATCTGATAGCCGGTGAAGCCGGATTTGTCGCAAAGGTTTTCTGCCCCCGAGCAACAATAGGCGCAGCTTCCGCAGGTGTGTCCGAGCCAGGGGATGCCAACCCTTTGACCCGGTGCAAGGCTCGACACGCCGCCGCCGGTCGCCAAAACCGTTCCAACGATTTCGTGACCGGGAACAATCGGCAGTTTCGGTTCGGTAAGATCTCCATCAACGACATGCAGGTCGGTGCGGCAAACGCCGCAGGCCAGCACCTTGACCAGCGCCTGACCGGCGCCCGGCTGCGGAACCGGTACCGCACGCGGCTCCAGCGCAGTGCCGGGTCTTTCCAGCACCATCGCCCGCATAAGCTTCGGAACCTCCAATTCGTATCGGTGAGCCACGGGTTCGATCCCACGCATTACGCCGCGCTTTGACGATAAAGCTTGGCGACCAACGGCAGCATCGTCAATACCCCCTGAGAGGTCGGAGACAACGTTATCCTTGCACAGAGGCTGAGAGGGGTAAGTTACGACGACGACCGCCGGAACACGATCGATCCGACGGTTACCTTGTGCTTTGTCTTAACGGTGTCGAATGGCGCAACCAACATCAAGCAGTGGCATCCGTTGGACGCCGCCGCTTTTGTATTAGGCTTTGTCGCGCCTTTTGGCTGAGAAGCCGGGATAATGAACAATCGATCTGAAGAAGTCGGAAATGCGCCGACCGGACTTGTGGTAGGCACAATTAAATCTGGCATGGGCGTCAAGATCGGGACGCGAGTTGTGCAGCACCGAATGCGCCACCATGATATGTCGGAGCATCATACGTCTCCTTTCATTCTTGTTTACGCGTGGGCGCAGCAAAGTTTCTGCCTGAATCAGGCGCACTCTGTGCGTCACTATGCGCCAATATATGCACTCTGTGCGCTTATTCAAGAAAAAAGTGCACAGAGTGCGACTCGCTCATGGGAATTTGAAGTTCTGTTACTCCATAGCAAAAACCCCGATCGGCGGTTTTCGGCGATTGGTCATTCCGCAACTGCCGGGGCAAAGCTGCGTCATCAGTCAGGTGGCACGAACGCGATTTTTGTGTATGCAGGCAACTGAAGTGACAACACGTGACCTGGGAACCAGCTTGCTATGAGAACGGCACTTATAACCGGCACAGCCGGGTTCATTGGCTTTCATCTCGCAAAAACGCTGCTTGATCACGATTTCAGGGTGATCGGGTTTGATGCGCTGACGGACTATTATGACGTCTCGCTGAAACGCCGCCGCCATCAGATGCTGCTTCAGTCGCCGCACTTCAGTTGCGTAGAGGCACGGCTGGAGGAACCGGAGCGGCTGAGCACGCTGATGGAGCAGGAAAAGCCGGATGTCGTTGTCCATCTCGCTGCGCAGGCCGGTGTGCGCTATTCGATCGACGATCCGCGCTCTTATCTCGAAAGCAACCTGGCAGGGACCCTCGAGTTGCTAGAAGCGGTTCGGCATCACCCGTGCAGCCACCTTTTGATAGCATCCACCTCGGCTGTCTACGGCGCCAATACCGAAATGCCTTTTGAAGAGACCCAGAAGGCGGATACGCAGATGTCATTTTATGCCGCCACCAAGAAGGCCAATGAAGCGATGGCGCATTCCTATGCCCATCTTTTCGGCATTCCTGTTACGCTATTCCGCTTCTTTACCGTGTACGGGCCTTGGGGCCGGCCGGACATGGCGCTTTTCAAGTTTACGCGCGCTATCTTGGAAGACCAGCCTATCGACATATACAACCACGGCGACATGTATCGCGATTTCACCTATGTCGGCGATCTGGTCGAGGGCATCCGCCTTCTCATCGATGCAGTGCCGGAAAGGCCTGAATCGATGGAAGCGATCGCGCCGGGCGATTCGCTTTCACCGGTGGCACCCTGCCGGGTGGTGAATATTGGCAACTCCAATATCGTCAGGCTAATGGATTTCGTTTCAGCGCTGGAAAGCGCCCTTGGTCGGACAGCAAAAAAGAACTTCATGGAACTCCAGCCCGGTGACGTGCCTGCGACATGGGCCAATACGGCTCTGCTGGAAAGCTTGACCGGCTTCAAGCCGAAAACGGATGTCGAGACCGGCGTGGCGCGTTTCGTGGAGTGGTACCGCAACCACTACGCCGACGAGAGCAATTCAGGCTTAGACTGAATCATTTGACCGAGGCGATTTTGGTC
>JBCCOK010000011.1:0-93425 GCA_039025395.1 Pseudomonadota bacterium | reverse complement strand
GGGAACGGTTGCAGGCGCGATCGAAGGCACGCTTCTTGGAATACGGTCGATCGCCATCAGCCAGGGTTACAGCCGTTCCAACGGGAAAATGCTCCCGTGGGAAACGGCAGAGGCACTGGCGCCGGATCTGCTTAGCAAGCTCATCAAGATAGACATGCCCGACGGCTCGTTCCTCAACGTAAATTTCCCGCATTGTGCGCCCGAAGATGCGCAGGGCGTCATTGTAACCCGGCAGGGAAAGGTGATCCACGGGATCGATCTGGATAAACGCGAGGACGGTCGCGGCTTCCCCTACTACTGGCTGCGTTTTTCCTATCATACGCCGAAACATGTCGAGGGGACCGATCTTTCGGCAATCGCTTCGAACAAGGTTTCGGTAACACCGCTTAAGCTCGACATGACTGATTATTCTATACAGGAACGGGTTGCGGAGGCGCTTGATTGATCAGCGATCCCGGGGAGAAAGAGGGGTTTGCCCAACTGGTTCTGCGGCTGCGCACGGAGGGTATTTCCGACCAGCAACTGGTCAAGGCAGTCGAGCAGACGCCAAGAAGTGCCTTTACCCCGCCGGCATATCTGGATGCAGCCTACTCCAAGCGCACGATTCCGATTGAATGCGGTGCCTATATGGAAGGTGCAGATTTGTGCCTGCGCATGCTGCACTTGCTGATGCTCGAGTCCGGCCAACGGGTCCTGGAGGTGGGCACCGGCTCCGGTTTCTCCGCGGCAGTCATGTCGCAAATTGTAAACCGTGTGGTGACGGTCGATCGTTACCGGACGCTTTGCGACCTTGCGGGACAGCGGTTTTCCCGATTGGGGATTGCCAATATTTCGGTCGATGCCTCCGATGGTCAGAACGCGTCCGCCGATCAAGGTACATTTGATCGCATTCTGGTGACGAGCGCATTTCAGGAGATGCCGCGCGCTTTTGCAGACCGCCTGGTATCGGGAGGTGTCATGATCGGTGCGTTAGGGGGAACCGAAGAACCTCAAATGCTGGTGCGGCTTACGAAAATCGGCAGCCGTTTCGAGCGCGAAGATCTTTTTCCCGTCCGCTTCCAGCCGATTGCCTCCGGGGTCGCACGGAATCTCTAGCGTGTGGCTCTTTACAAAGAGGCAATGAAACAGAGCAGGCCGGTAACCACTCGGCCTGTTGCTGAGATCTTAAAATGGTTTGCCGCTTAACCCGCCAGTAACCTTAAACCGCTTATATGCAACACAGTGTTGTGTGTATGTGAGCTTGTAAGATGCGTCTCAGACTGCCTCCTATCTCTTCCAAATCCGTTGCCAAGCTGACAGGTGCTCTTTGTCTTGCAAGCCTTGCGGCCGGCTGCAGTTCAGGCATCACCCGTTTTGATCACGGGTTGCTGCCCGGAAACACACAGCAGCAAGCCGCACCCTTAGCTCCGCAGACCGTTGCACCGGTTTCCAGCGGTCCGGCTCTAGCGCAGCCCTATCCGGCAAACCTCAACGGACAACGCGCACCTGCACCCGTGGTTGACAACACCTACACGAACGCGATCCCGGCAAACAATGCCGGTTACCAGAGACCTGTTGCACTGACTGCGCCAACGTCCAGCCAAACGGCGGTATCACGCGCTTCCTTGCGTCCGGCTTCGATCAACGAGACTCCCGTCGACAACATTGCCCTCGCGCCGTTGCCCGGCGCCGGCACGCCGACCCCGGCCTCTGCTCCGCGTCGTTCCTATCAGACGGCGTCGCATTCGCCGTCGGATCCGATGGTGACTGGTGCCATTCCATCAGCCGCACCGAGAAATGCGTCCTCAAATCGACGCGGCGGATGGACAACGACTGGCGGAACCCGGGTAACCGTGGGATCGGGCGAAACGCTTTACAACCTGTCTCGCCGCTATGGCGTCCCCGCCAAGGAGATCATGAAGGCCAACAATATCTCCGATCCGTCAAGAATTGGTGCCGGGCAGGTTCTGATCATTCCAACCTATGTTTACTCGCGCACGGCCTCGGTGTCCGCGCCGGACAACAATCCGAGAACGCGAGCCGCGCGCGCAAGCATCGGAAACCAGAGCGAAATCAACGGCCAGCAGGTTCCCGTTCCAGCGCCGTCACCGGTGCGGCAGGTGGCCGTGCTTCCGAATGCGCAACCTGCTGCGTCGCAAAACAGCCATTCCGCCTATACGGTCCAATCCGGCGACACGCTTAGCGGCATCGCTTCGCGCAACGGTGTGTCGGTTGCTGCGCTGCAAGCGGCAAACGGACTGTCGAGCTCTTCCATCGGTATTGGCCAGACTCTGCGGATCCCCGGTGCCGGGAGCGGACCGGCCAGCGTCCAAAGCGCCAGTACCGCTTCGACGGCAACGCGTGGTTCACGCCCTCAGCAGCCGAAAACAACTCAACAGGTGGTCAGCAGCAGTATTAACAGCGGGGACACACCGAAAACCACGGGTATCGGCAAGCTTCGCTGGCCTGCGCGTGGCCAGGTCATGACGTCTTTTGGCGACTCGGACAACGGCGTGCGCAACGACGGCATTGATATTTCACTGCCCAAGGGAACGCCGGTCAAAGCGGCTGAAAACGGCACTGTCATTTATGCTGGGGATGGGCTGAAAGAATTCGGCAACACGGTCCTCGTGCGCCACGACAACGGTTTGGTCAGCGTCTATGGACATGCCAGTGAACTCACCGTGGAGCGGGGTGACACCGTCAGCCGCGGTCAGGTCGTTGCACTGTCGGGTATGAGCGGACAGACGAACCGTCCGAAGCTGCATTTCGAAATCCGCAAGGACGCGAAGCCCGTCAATCCGATCAGCTACCTCGAGTAGACGACCGCGAAATCGGGCTGAGGCGTCAGATGTTCCTTATCAGAGCGTGATCCGCTTACCCAAGCGCCCGCAAAGATCCTGAATGAACTGCCAGGCCACGCGTCCTGAGCGTGCACCGCGGGTCGTTGCCCATTCAAGCGCCTCTGTGCGCAATTCCTCATCCGGCACATCAATTCCGAAATGTTTTGCATAGGCAAATACCATCTCCAGGTAGTCATCCTGGCTGCATTTGTGGAACCCAAGCCACAGACCGAAGCGATCGGATAGCGAAACCTTTTCCTCTACGGCTTCCGAAGGGTTGATCGCGGTCGATCGCTCGTTTTCCATCATGTCGCGCGGCATCAGATGGCGGCGGTTTGACGTTGCGTAAAAGACCACGTTTCCGGCTCGCCCCTCCAGGCCGCCTTCAAGCGCAGCCTTGAGCGATTTGTAGCTTGTATCATCATGATCGAAGGACAGGTCGTCACAGAACAGGATGAACCGCTCAGGCCGGTCGCGAACCAGCGTCATCAATTGGGGCAGGCTGTCGATATCTTCACGGTGTATCTCCACCAGCTTGAGCGAGGCGCAGTGCGGATTGCCGCTTGATGCCAGGGCAGCGTGTGTCGCCTTTACCAGCGAAGACTTTCCCATGCCGCGTGCACCCCAAAGCAACACGTTATTGGCAGGATAGCCCTGAGCGAACCGCTCGGTGTTGTCGAACAGGATGTCGCGTACACGCTCAACGCCGCGTATAAGGCCAATGTCGATCCGATTGGGTTGAGCAACAGGCTGCAGCCAACCGGAATCCGGCTCCCAGATGAAGCAATCTGAGGCAGAAAAATCATTCTCTAACCGTGGTTTGGCTGACAGCGCTTCGACAGCTTCGGTTAAGCGCCGCAGCTCTTTCAACAGGTCATGCAGCGGCGTTTCATTCAACGGTTTTTCCTTCAAATGCGTCTTTCAGTCTGCGGTAGCACGAAGGTGCAGACACGAAAAGGGCAGGGTATCCGGGTCTGCAGTTGCAATACCGGTCGCGACACTATATCTGGCACTTCAAACGCCAGCATGTTGTCGCCATATTGTCGTCAACTGATTGATTCCCAAAAGGAGCTTTTGAATGTTTGTTACTCCGGCATATGCCCAGGCGGCGGGTGGAGGTGGCGGCGACATACTTGTGTCTATTCTGCCCTTTATCCTGATATTTGTTATCATGTGGTTCCTGATCATTCGGCCACAGCGTCTGCAGCAGAAAAAGCGGCAGGAAATGCTCAACAATATCCGCCGCGGTGACCAAGTCGTGACTGGCGGTGGGATTACCGGCAAGGTAACAAAGGTTGTCGATGACACGGAAGTCGAAGTGGAGATTGCGGACGGGCTGCGCGTACGTGTGATGAGATCGCTTCTTGCCGATGTCAAAGTGAAGGGCGAGCCGGTTAAAGAAACGGCACAGAAGAAGTAGAACAGACCTTATGGAATGCGGGCTGATCAGACCGGGCAATCGGACGGCAAAACCGAAGATCCAATGAGCTAATACCAAAATGCTTTATTTTTCCCGCTGGAAAACCACTCTGATCTGGATGGCCGTGCTGGCCGCTTTCGTGTTTGCCGCCCCCAATGTCCTGACGCAGCAGCAATTGGCCGCGTTGCCGGACTGGATGCCCAAGAAGCAGCTGACGCTGGGGCTCGACCTGCAAGGCGGTTCGCATCTGCTCCTGGAAATTGAGCGCGACGATATCGAAGAGGAGCGCCTTGAGACGCTTGTTGACGATATGCGCCGCCTGTTGCGGGAAGAGGGTATCGGTTATACGGGCCTTTCCGGAACGGGACTGGTGGCGCAGGTGCGTATCCGCGATCCGGCGAATGTAGACCGGGCAAGAGATGCGCTTTCGGAGCTTACGCAACTCGTCAATGCCGGCCTGTTGAATGCCGGTGCCATCCGCGAGGTGACCGTGAGCGAGCCGGAAACCGGTCTCCTGCAGCTGACATTGACGCAGGAGGGGATCGAAGAACGTGTTTCGTCGGCGGTTTCGCAGTCGATCGAAGTGGTCCGCAGACGCGTCGACGAACTGGGAACGACCGAGCCGCTTATCCAGCGGCAAGGTTCCGATCGGATCCTGGTCCAGGTTCCGGGCTTTGACGATCCTCAGCGCCTGAAAGACATTCTGAATCAGACGGCGAGGCTCACATTCCACCTCGTCGACCGAACGATGGCGGCTGAAGATGCGCTGCAGAGCCGGCCGCCGATCGGTACCGCGGTTTTCTATTCCAACGACGATCCGCCCATCCCATACCTTTTGAGGAGCCGGGCGATCATTACGGGCGACAGTCTTGTCGATGCGCAGCCGGGCTTCGACCAGCGCACGAACGAGCCCATCGTTACCTTTCGCTTCGATACTGCAGGTGCGCAACGCTTCGGGCAGGTTACCCAGCAGAATGTCGGATTTCCTTTCGCCATTGTTCTCGATGATGAGGTCATCACGGCGCCGGTGATCAACGAGCCGATCCTCGGCGGTTCGGGACAAATCTCAGGCAACTTCACGGTTCAATCAGCAAACGATCTTTCTGTGCTTTTGCGCGCCGGTGCGCTTCCAGCGACCCTTACGGTGCTTGAAGAGCGTACGGTTGGGCCAAGCCTCGGTTCGGATTCGATCGCTGCGGGCGAAACTGCCGGCCTCATTGGCGCTGCGCTCGTGATCATCTTCATTTTCATCGCCTACGGTTTTCTCGGGATCATCGCCAACCTCGCGCTCATCTTCAACGTAACGATGATCATAGCGCTTCTGACGGTCATCGGCGCGACGCTGACCCTGCCGGGGATTGCCGGTATCGTGCTGACCGTCGGTATGGCGGTCGACTCCAACGTTCTCATCTACGAGCGAATCCGTGAAGAACGACGAGGGGGAAGATCGTTGATTCAGGCGATTGATGCCGGTTTCCAACGGGCTTTCAGCACCATTCTGGACGCGAATATCACGACGCTGATTGCGGCAGTGATCCTCTTCTATCTGGGATCCGGTCCGGTGCGTGGGTTCGCCGTGACGCTGGCCATCGGTATCCTGACCACGGTTTTCACCGCCTTCACGATCACCCGTTGGATGATCGCGGAATGGGTTCGCCGCCAACGGCCAAAAGAGCTGCCGAAGGGTCTGCTGACCAATCTGTTCCAGAATGCCCACTACCGATTCATGTGGCTGCGCAAGATCGCCTTCTCCTTCTGTGCCGTCGCAGCGCTCGCCTCGCTTGTCGGATTCGGCAGTGTCGGAATGAACTATGGTATCGACTTTACCGGCGGCACGGTTTTCGTGGTGGAGGCGAAATCGGGCAATGCAAATGTCGGCAACATCCGGGACCGATTATCGGCCCTTAATCTCGGCGACATCCAGGTAACGGAGTTCGATTCCGCGGCACAGGCGCAGATTCGCGTTCAGGCACAGGAGGGTGGTGACAACGCCGAACAGACGGCTGTGGCCCGAGTGCGCGGAGAACTCGAACCGGACTATACGTTCCAGCTTGTCGACGCCGTCGGGCCGGTGGTGTCGGGCGAACTGGCGCGCGCCGGTGCCATCGCACTGCTGGCATCGTTGTTCGCCATCCTGATCTATATCTGGTTCCGCTTCGAATGGCAGTTTGCGCTCGGCGCGATCATCGCCACGGTCAACGACGTGGTGCTGACAATCGGCATGTTTGTCGTCACACAGATCGAGTTCAACCTTTCGAGTATTGCCGCCGTCCTGACAATCATAGGCTACTCGCTCAACGACACTGTTGTTGTGTATGACCGTGTGCGCGAGAACCTGCGACGATACAAGAAAATGGAGCTGACGGATCTGCTCGATCTTTCGGTGAACCAGATGTTGTCGCGCACGGTTCTAACGTCGGTAACGACGCTTCTTGCGCTGATCTCTCTCTATGTGTTCGGCGGTGACGTCATTTCCTCGTTCACCTTCGCCATGATCTTTGGCGTCGTGATCGGCACATTCTCGTCGACCTTCGTCGCAGCACCGGTACTCATCCTGTTCAAATTGCGTGGCGATAGCTTTCAGGCCGGAATGAGCGCGGACGACGCGGAAGGCGGCGAGAAGACGGAAGGCAAGGGGCCGGCGCCGGACGCGGCCTAGACGGAAATGCCAAAAGGTATCCAGATCCGCAACGCGCATTTTCCCGACCGCGCGCCCATTGACGCCTATGGCGACGGCGGGTTTCGATTTGCGGATATGTCGCATCGCGGTTCACTGTTGTGTTTACCGTCCGGCGTCCACGGATGGGCTGCGGAGCATGACAGCGCGCTCGATGTTGCGCTTTTTGACAAGGTCCTCGCAGAAGCCGGTGACATAGAGGTTCTCCTTGTGGGAACAGGGCTGGATATCCGGCCATTGCCACCGGAGTTGAAGATGCGGCTGCGCGACGCAAAGATAATCTCCGACCCGATGAGCACCGGTGCAGCCGTGCGAACGTATAATGTGATGCTGTCTGAATCCCGCGCGGTCGCGGCGGCGCTGATTGCCGTTTAGTTCGCGTGGCCGAAGAACCGATTTCCGCCTACGAAACCTGCCTTTCAATGCTGCGCGAAGGCGACCGGGATCGTTATCTGTGCGCGCTGCTTGTACCTGAAAACGTTCGCGGTTCCTTCTCCGCGCTCTATGCATTCAATCTGGAAATCGCGCGTATCAGAGAAAGCGTAAGCGATCCAATGCTCGGCGAATTACGCCTGCAATGGTGGCGGGACGTGATCGGTGGAAAGGCACGTGGCGACGCCATGGCAAATCCGGTCGCCGCAGCGCTGATCGATACGATGTACAACCATGCGCTTCAGCCAGGGCCGCTGTTGAACATGATCGATGCGCGCCAGTTCGATCTCTATGACGATCCAATGCCGGACCGGAATACCTTTGAGGGCTATGCAGGTGAGACGGCTTCGACGCTGATTCAGATGAGCGTAAATGCGGTTGACCCGCAAAGCGCTTCGGGAACAGGAGATGCCGCCGGACATGCCGGGGTTGCGCAGCTGGTGGCAGGGACGCTGCTGCTCTTGCCAACACACCGTGCACGCGGCCAAATCTTTGTACCGGGCGATATACTCGACGCTTGCGGACTGGACCGGGACGGGTTTCTGGCTGCAAAGCAAACGGACAGGATTGGCAATGCGGTTCAGGGTTTCATCGCGCTTGGACGCGAACACCTGGCGGCGGCGCGTTATTCGATGGAAGCGGTTCCCAAATCCGCCTTTGCGGCATTCCTGCCGGCCGCAACGGTGCAGCAGGTTTTCGACAAAGCCGAGAAGCTCGGCGGCGCGATTCTCGAGCAACCCCTCGCAATCCCGCAGTGGCGGCGCCAATGGCGCTTCTGGCGTGCGGCGCGCCGCGGTAGAATCTGAGTTTGATTGTCGGAACGTCCAGCTATTTCCAGCGATCACATCGCGAGGGCTTCATGAGACAAAAGGTCGGCAAACAGGGCTTCCTTTTTCTGCATTGACGCCTGAACCGCGTTCATCAGGTCCTCGGGCCGAAGCATGCCGGCATTCCAGGTGGCCATGTAATCGAGGCCGTCTGCGACGCTGTGGTCGCGGCTGAAAGCGAGGTTACGTTTGATGCCGGCAATCGCGAGCGGCGATCTGGAAGCGATCTCATCTGCCAATGAGGTGGCGTCCATCAATAGCTGTTCGCGGTCTTCGCTCAGCCGGGCAATCAGTCCGAACTGCGCTGCGTCTTTTGCGGTAAACCGCCGGCCGGTATAGGCAAGCTCTGCTGCTACCGAAGGAGAAATGATCTTCGGCAGGCGTTGGAGTGTCCCCACATCCGCCGCCATCCCGAAATTGATTTCCTCGATTGAGAAATAGGCATCCTCGGTGGCGAGGCGCATATCACAGGCACTGATCAAGTCGATGCCGCCACCGATGCAGGCGCCATGTATGGCTGCGATCACAGGGAAACGCGCTCGCTCGATTGCCGTGAAACTCTCCTGAAGCTGCAAAATCTTTGAGCGAAGCGCATAGGCTGCGCGGCCCGGCTCCCTGTCGAAAAGCGCAGCAATGGACGCGAAGGCGGCAAGGTCCATTCCGCCTGTAAAGTTCCTTCCTTCACCACTCAGTATGACGGCCCGTACCGTTTCATCGCTATCGAGCAAAGCGATGAGGCGGGGCAACTCGGTCCAGAAATCCGGCGTCATGCCGTTGGCTTTCTCGGGCCTGTTCATGGAGAGTTGGACAACCGGTCCGTGACGGGTGACGAGAAAAAATGATGAGGTGAGTTCGGTCACGCGAATTCTCCTATTCAGCCGCGGCGCTGTGCAATGTGCCTGCGAGCCATGTACCGCAGTCCTTGAGTGCGCGCGCTGCCATTCCGTGTTTGCGGGCAATCGCTTTTTCCTTGCCGCGCAATCGCTTACCGCTTTCCGGCTCAAGGCGCTCAATGGGCGGGAAAAGGCCGAAATTGATATTCATCGGCTGAAATGATCGTTTGCCCTTTTCTTCCTCATGCGAAAGATGACCGCCCGTAATATGTCCCAAAAGGGCACCGAAGGCGGTCGTGGCGGGCGGGGGCGGTTGTGACTGTTCCAACAACTCCATCGCGGCAAAACGTCCGGCCAAAAGGCCGATTGCAGCCGATTCAACATAACCTTCACAACCGGTGATTTGTCCGGCAAAACGCAAGTCCGGCCTAGACTTCAGCCGCAATTGCGGATCGAGCAGTTTCGGCGAATTGATATAGGTGTTGCGGTGCAAGCCCCCAAGCCTTGCAAATTCGGCTTTCTCCAGCCCCGGAATCATGCCGAACACCTCTTTTTGTGCGCCGTATTTCAGTTTTGTCTGGAATCCGACCATGTTGTAGAGCGTGCCGAGCGCATTATCCTGCCGCAACTGAACGACGCCATAGGGCTTCTCCTCCGGTTTATGCGCATTGGTCAGACCCATGGGTTTCATAGGGCCATGCCGCAGCGTTTGACGTCCGCGTTCGGCCATGATTTCAATTGGCAGGCAGCCGTCGAAATAGGGGGTTCCTTCCCACTGCTTGAACTCGGTCTTTTCGCCTGCGATCAGAGCATCGATGAACGCGTTGTACTGCGCTTCGTTCATCGGACAGTTGATGTAGTCCTTGCCGGTCCCGCCCGGGCCGATCTTGTCATAGCGTGACTGGAACCAGCAGGTGTCCATATCGATTGTATCGAAGTGTATAATCGGCGCGATGGCGTCGAAAAAGGCCAGCGCCTCTGAATCGGTCGCATCCTGGATGGCACTTGCGAGGGAGGGTGCGGTCAGCGGGCCGGTCGCAATGATGGTCTTTTTCCATTCCTCAGGCGGCAAGCCGGTTACTTCACGGCGGTCGATTGTGATCAGCGGATGGGCTTCAAGCCTTTGCGTGACTGCATTGGAAAACCCATCCCGGTCGACCGCTAGTGCACTCCCTGCCGGAACCTGATGCTCGTCCGCCGCGGCCATAATGAGCGATCCGGCGAGGCGCATCTCTTGATGCAACACTCCCACAGCATTGGCGGTATGATCGTCAGAACGAAACGAATTGGAGCAGACAAGTTCGGCAAGGCCCGAAGTCTTGTGCGCGTCGGTGCCGCGTACGGGGCGCATCTCATGCAAGATGACCGGCACACCGAGAGCAGCGGCCTGCCATGCCGCTTCGGTTCCGGCGAGACCGCCGCCGACGATATGGAGGGATGCGGATGCTTTTGTCATGCCGCGGGTTGTAGCATTTCCGTTGCCCGCATCAAATCCAACATGACGCCAATAGTCCGGCCTAAGGTCGGGAAACATGGCGAGCGGGCGCCATAAGACAATCAAAAAAGAGCGCGGAAACAAATCCGCGCCCTTTCACATTATCTCTCATCAATCAGATCGACTTCTTGACGGCCTTACGCGCATATTCATCGATCGAATGCCGAGACACGCCGATGTCTTTCAGAACACTGTCCGGCAGGTTGTTTAACTCAGAGACGGTCCGGCGATATTTGCGCCAGTTGTTCAAATCATCGAAAAAGCTCATAACCTCTTCTCCTTCCTCGTATTACAGCTTGTGTCTAGCGGGTCCCGCTGATTGCAAAAGTGCTGATTGGGCACATCAGCCATGCAATTCGTCAAAACCGGTTGTACTGTTTACGCTTTGCGCGCTTACCGTGATTTCACTAGGGCTTACGTCTTAACAAACTCCCAACGCTTACGGCGGGTAAAGCTGTTGATTTACATTCCGTAATCGACCGCAACCGGGATCGGCAACGGCATGCTTTGATTGATTACTTTGAGCGTTGCGCGACAAACGGTATGTCGCCGCGAGAAATTCCGATATCGTTGAGTTCACGATCGGACATTCTGCTCAATTCGCTAACGGTGCGGCGGTAGCTGCGCCACTCCTTGAATGACTGTCTGAGAGATCCCATGGTCTTATCCTTCACGATGTGGGCGACGATTGACGCGTCGCATTTGTTACATCGGACGAGATAGTGACTTACATCATCTTTTTGCAGTGCAATATTTTCAAGGGTGATATGCGCGAATTGCAGGCCCAATTGTTACCGGATTGAGTTTTGAAAACGGTTCCGAACAAAAAAATAGCGCCCGCTGGGGGAGGAGTTCCAGCGAGCGCCATTTTGCGAGACTGACAGCTGGGAGGAGGTTTGCCATCAGTCTATCCGACGCGACATTGGGAGGAGGAGTATGCCCCGGCGGAATTCTTGTTGCCTTTTCATAAAATGAAACACAAAATCTTCTGAAATTGCGGCACTTTAATTCAAGGTCTTCAACTCGTTGAGCCTCCAGTCTGTTCGTGCGGATAACAGTTTTACCAAACATAACCGCACAGACCATGTAGGAACCGAAGCTGTTATGTTCAAACCAGCGCACTACCACTGCCCGACTCGTTAAATTCAATATAGGAGACGGTTTTGTTTTTGTGCAGTGCAATATGAGCATAGGAGATATGCTTTAAACGCATGGCTAGCCATGCAAAATTGCTATAGGAATGAGCAATCAAACATAAATATTGCACAAAATGGTGCAGCGGACTGCAATTGGTGAAAAATTAGGCAACCGCAGGTCAATTGCGCTTCCATGGTGCGGGTGGAGGGACTTGAACCCCCACGCCTTGCGGCGCCAGATCCTAAATCTGGTGCGTCTGCCAATTCCGCCACACCCGCATTTTCCAAGGACGCGGTCGTTTGCCATAGCCAGGCATCAGTGGTCAAGATGGGTTCTGCTGTCGGAAAACACGATGCTTGAAGTGTCATGCTTTCTTCCATCGTCGGCATGCTGATTTACATTGCGACGTGGCGGTCAATTTGCTATTGCCCGGCCAAGCTCCGAGAGCTGGGAATGCTGAGGTTGCGAACAAGATCCGATAGGGGGTTCGCGATCAGCTACAAAGCCAAGCAATTCGACGGTGGCACACCTGAAACGGGCGTGTACCTGTTATGGCTGAGCACGGGTTCATCGGACCGAAATCATTTGCGTCACACCGCCAGATCGAGCAGGCGCGGTATGTGGCGGGTAAGTTAAGGGTTGAGAAATGCAGGTTACAGAAACGCTTTCCGAAGGACTGAAGCGCGAAATCAAAATCGTTGTACCGGCAAAGGACATGGAAGCGCGGCTCAACGAGCGCCTTGTCGACGCCAAGGACAAGGTACGGCTCAACGGTTTTCGGCCGGGCAAGGTGCCCGTCGCACACCTGCGCAAGATCTACGGCAAGTCAATGATGGCAGAATTGGTCAATGAAATGATCAATGAAAAGCCCACCGAAATCCTTTCGGAACGCGGCGAAAAATCGGCTACACGCCCACAGATCACAATGACGGAAGACGAGTCCGAGGCAAACGAAATCCTGGCAGCCAAGGCGGATTTCGAATTTTCCATGGCATACGAGGTCATCCCGAATTTCGACGTCAAGGATGTGGGGTCGATCAAGGTTGAAAGACCGATTGTTGAAATCAGCGATGAAGAGGTTGAAGAACAGGTCAATCGTGTGGCTGAAAGCGCGCGCAGCTATGAGACGAAATCCGGTAATGCAGCGGACGGTGACCGGGTAACCATGGACTATGTGGGCAAGATCGATGGCGAGGCGTTCGACGGCGGCTCGGACACGGATGCAAATCTTGTGCTCGGTTCGGGTACTTTTCTGCCCGGTTTCGAAGACCAACTTGTCGGCGCCAAGGCTGGTGATCAGAAAACGGTAAACGTCACCTTCCCCGAAGACTATCAGGCAAATCATCTGGCCGGAAAAGACGCTGTCTTCGACGTCGAAGTCAAAGAAGTGGCAAAGCCGGGCGATCTTGTCATTGACGACGAGTTGGCCAAAACGCTCGGTATTGAATCGGCCGAGCGCCTGCGCGAGATTGTGCGTGAGCAGATCGAAAGCCAGTATGGCCAATTCACCCGGCAAAAAGTCAAGCGGCAAATCCTCGACGCATTGGATGAAGACTACAAGTTCGACACGCCCGAAGGTCTTCTTGATGTCGAGTTCAACAATATCTGGAACCAGATCACCACCGATCTGGAGCAGAACGACAAGACTTTCGAAGATGAAGGCACCACGGAAGAAGAAGCCCGTGCGGATTACCGTAAACTCGCCGAGCGCCGTGTGCGCCTGGGGCTTGTTCTGTCGCAGATCGGCGACAAGGCCGAGATTTCAGTCAGCGACGATGAAATGCAGCGCGCGGTCTACGATCAGGTGCGCCAGTACCCAGGTCA
This sequence comes from Pseudomonadota bacterium, assembly GCA_039025395.1. Classification (GTDB taxonomy): domain Bacteria; phylum Pseudomonadota; class Alphaproteobacteria; order Rhizobiales; family Rhizobiaceae; genus Hoeflea_A. Next base: position 79,958 of record JBCCOK010000011.1, on the reverse strand, counting down.
GGAAAACGAAATTATCGAATATTTCAAGCAAACGCCTGATGCCGTTGCGCAACTGCGTGCACCACTATTCGAAGAGAAAGTCATCGATCACATCATCGCCGGGGCCGACGTCACGGACAAGACGGTCAGCAAGGAAGAGCTGATGGCGGACGACGAGGACGAGGCAGAACCGACCAAAAAGAAAGCTGCACCGAAGGAAAAAGCGGCGCCGAAGAAAAAGGCTGCGCCCAAGAAGAAGGCGGCAGCCAAGGCAGCGGACAGCGAGTAGGAAGGTTCAGGCGTTCCCACAGGCCCGGTGTCCATGATGCCGATTGGTGCGATCGCCGTGCGATTGGCGTCTGCTGTGAAAAGTCCTAACGATCGGAAGATGGGCGGGTCTCTCGTTCCCTTCTGCGCGAGCACAGGGTGCAGAACACGGTAAACGGGTGCCGGCTTAACGACAATTTAACAGGGGATTGCGACTATCTCTCCATTCGTGCGGCCTTGCCGCGCAAGGCCTGCCGCGACCGTTTCTGGCAAGGCCGGGAGTGATGGGCAGACGCAATCTCGATGTCGGACAACACCGAAAAGCTGCGCAAGCTTGTTTTCAGAGGCCTGATAGCCAGCCGCTTGCCGCGTTTGCTTGAGCCGCTGCTCGGCGGTGAAGGCGCCATACTGGCGGCGCACCGGGTTACCGGGTCAAAGGGCACGAGGAACGGCTTTAACAGCCATCTCGTCATTCATCCTGTTTTTCTGGACGAACTGATCGCTGAGATGAAGGCGCATGGGTTCGTTTTCGTTTCGATGGACGAGGCGATCGACCGCATTGGCAGTGGCTTCAGTAAGGAGCGTTTTGCCGCGCTGACGCTGGATGACGCTTTCCGTGACAACCTTATCGAGGCGCTACCGGTCCTTGAGAAGCACGAAACGCCTTTCACCGTTTACGTGGCGCCCGGCCTGACTGACGGACATGTGGAACCTTGGTGGGAGATTGTGGAAGCGGCTATCGAGCACAGCAGTGACGGTAGAGTGAGATTGGCAACACCTCGTGGTTCGGTGGTTTTCGATTGCACGACAGATGCGGCGCAATCGGCTTCATTTGCGGAAATATGCCGGATCCTGTCTGAAGAGATCGCTGAGGAAGAGCAGACTGACGTCGTTTGCGATCTGGCAAGGAGCGCCGGTATCGAATGCGAACAATTCCGCAATCTGTATCTGATGAACTGGGGTGAAATCGCAACGATTGCAGCGCATCCGCTCTGCTCCATAGGAGCGCACACGGTCAACCACTACAATCTCAAGCGGCTGACGGAAGACAAGGCTTTTTGGGAGATTGCGGAAGCGGTTAACATATTGAATGAGCGGCTGGGCACTCGGCCATGCCACCTTGCTTATCCCTATGGTTTTGAAAAGGCGGTCGGCGCGCGCGAGGCGCGGCTCGCACATGATGCCGGTTTCAAATCTGCCGTGACCATGAAACACGGCATTATCCACAAGGGCCACGCCCGGCATCTTCATAGCCTGCCGCGTATATCGGTTAACGGCCGCTATCAGAAACTTGAATATCTCAGCACCATGCTCTCGGGCGTAACGACGCCTATGGCCAATCGCGGTCGCATGGTTGTCACCGTTTAGCCAAACAGCGCCGAATGAGCGCAGCGCCAACGAAGCGCAGCAAACAATGTTGCCAAAGTTGCATCACAAACGGTATCCGTCGGCAAGTTTCCACATTGGTCTCTGCTTGAATTCGCAAAATTGCCGACGGTTCTTTGTAGATGCGATCAATGTGCTTTGATACCAGAACTTGCGGCACCGCTCACAGCAGGATTTCGCTCTACACTCGCGTATCTACCGCGGAACGTCGATGAAAGTGTAGGGGCGTGTGCCCAGCTTTCGACGGTGCGTCAAAGGCTTTGCTGAGCCGGACCGGTCTGGGGACGGCTGATCTGCATTCGCTCAGAATGCGCGCGGTTGTCGACGTCCCAATGTTATCAGATCAGGGACAAGGCCTTGAGGCTTGAATGGCCGTCGCGGCCGATGATGATGTGGTCGTGGATGGTAATGCCCAGGGCATTGGCCGCGTCGATGACCTTCTGCGTCATGGCGACATCGGCACGTGATGGTTCGGGATCGCCCGAGGGATGATTATGGACGAGGATGATCGCGGTCGCCGAAAGCTCAAGCGCCCGGCGCACGACCTCACGCGGATAGACCGGGGTATGGTCGACCGTCCCGGTCTGTTGCACCTCATCGGCGATCAAGCGGTTCTTCTTGTCCAGAAACAGGATGCGGAACTGTTCGCGTTGCTCAAATGCCATGGACGAGGTGCAGTATTCGATCACCGCAGACCAGGATGCGAGCACCGGGCGATCGACAATTTCGGTTTGCAGCATCCGGTTTGTGAGTGCGGAAATGACTTTGAGATCGAAAGCCGCGGTTTCGCCGATGCCTGGAATTTCACACAGCAACTTCTGCGGCGCGCCCATGATCTGCGCAATTGAACCGAAGCGCTTCAACAGCGCTTTCGCTATCGGTTTGGTATCGCGACGGGGAAGCAGCCGAAACAGCGCCAGTTCCAGCAATTCATAGTCCGCCAGCGCATCGGGGCCGGCCTTGTGAAAGCGCGCGCGGAGGCGTTCACGGTGTCCGTGGTGGCTGGCACTATCCTCGGTCTCAGGCAGAGGCCGAACTCCTGTTAAATATCAAGACCCGGCGTAAACAATCCAGCGGGCGACAAAGTAAAAATTTCGCATCCGTCAGCGGTTACGCCCACGGAATGCTCGTATTGGGCGGTCAAGGACCGGTCTCTTGTTACGGCTGTCCAGCCATCCGAAAGCACTTTAACGTGCGGTTTGCCGAGATTGATCATCGGCTCTATCGTGAAAATCATGCCTTCGCGCAATTCGACGCCTTCATGGGCGCGACCATAGTGGAGAATATTCGGCACATCATGGAACAACTGGCCGAGACCGTGACCGCAAAAGTCGCGCACGACCGAACAGCGCTGCGCTTCCGCATAGCGCTGGATTGCCTCGCCAATGGTGCCGGTTCGGGCGCCCGGCTTGACCGCTGCGATGCCGCGCATCAGCGATTCATGGGTGACCTCCAGGAGCCGCTGGGCTGCGCGTTTGATCTGGCCGACAGGATACATGCGGCTTGAATCACCGTGCCAACCGTCAAGAACATAGGTCACGTCGATATTGACGATATCGCCTTCACGGAGCGGCTTGCTGCTTGGAAAACCATGGCACACCACGTGGTTGACCGAGGTGCAGCATGAATGAGTATAGCCCCTGTAGTTCAGGGTTGCGGGCACTGCGCCGTTGTCCATCCCGAACTCGAATACGAACTTGTCGATGGCAGCAGTGGTAACGCCCGGCTTTACCATCGGCACCAGTTCGTCAAGACAACGGGCGGTCAGCTGTCCGGCTTTGTGCATGGCGGCAAAGCCTTCCGGGCCATGCAACTTCACCTGACCGTTGTTTTTCCTGGGTGCGGTGACCGCTTCGATATAGCTAACCAACTGTCTTCCTCACAATCCCGGTTCGTCTACCGGTATCAACCGGTCAAAGCGTATTTCCTCCGGCGAGATGTGGCATCGTATTGCCAGCGCTTCAACCCCTCGCGCTACCGCCCTGTCAAAAGCCATTCCGTAATTGCTATCCAGATCGCGGCAAATTTTCAATCTATGGCAATCCGATCTCTGCACAAGATAGACCATGACAGCGCGGTTTCCTGCTTCAACCATGTCGCCCAGCTCGTCCAGATGTTTGGCGCCGCGCGCGGTCGTGCTGTCAGGAAACTCGGCAAGACCGGCAGTGCGGATAAAATGCACGTTCTTGACTTCGACATAGGCTGGCGGCTTTCCGGCATCGCTAAGCAGGATATCGATGCGTGAGTTCTTCCCGTATTTTTGTTCACGTTTCAGATCAGAATACCCTGAAAGCGGTGCAATATCTTTGTTCTCAATCGCTTCAGTCACAATTTTATTGGGCATCGCTGTGTTGATACCCACAGTGGTGTTGTCGGCTTCGACGAGTTCGAGTGCGTAGCGGTACTTGCGCGTTGGGCTATCATGTTGTGACAACCATATGGCGGATCCGGGATCCGTCAGTCCGAGCATCGAGCCTGTATTGGGACAGGAGCCGGTTATTGCGGTCCCGTCTCCAAGGACTGCATCAAAGAGGAAGCGCTTGTATCGTTTGACAAGTGTCGCGCGGGTGAGGGGGGATGCAAACTTCATCTTTCCGGAATGCAATCTGCCTGTATTCCTACCAGGCGTATCAGACCCGCACGCGGACGAAGCTGCCTGGCGCATCCTCGATCGAGTTCAGCTTGCCGCCGCCGGGCTCTCTTGCATCGACCGTATCGGCATCCTGCTTCTTGATCCATGCGTCCCAATGGGGCCACCATGAACCCGGATGCTCCTTTGCATTCTTGACCCATGTATCAAACGTGCCGGACGGTTTGCGACCCGTCCAGTACTGGTATTTCTTCTTGGCCGGCGGATTGACGACCCCGGCGATATGCCCGGAGCCTGCCATCACGTAGGTGACATCGCCGCCGAAACATTTGCAACCGACGAAAACCGATTTGGCGGGCGCGATGTGATCCTCCTTTGTCGCCAGGTTGTAGACAGGTATTTTCACGTTCTTCAATGAAATCGACTTGCCGCCGAGAACCATGCGATCATTCGACAGGTTGTTTTCAATATAGCAGTTGCGCAGGTAATAGGAGTGGTTGGCCGCCGGCATGCGGGTGGCGTCCGAATTCCAGTAAAGCAGGTCGAAGGGCATCGGTTCCTTGCCCTTCAGGTAGTTGTTAACGACATAGGGCCAGATCAGTTCCGAGGCGCGCAACATGTTGAACGCCATCGCCATCTTGGAACCCTCAAGATAGCCGTGCTCCTTCATCGTCTCTTCGATCGATTCGATGTTGTCTGCATCGGCGAACACCTTGAGGTCGCCGGCATAGGTGAAGTCCACCTGCGTGGCAAAAAACGTCGCCGATGCAACCCGGTCATCGCCTTCCTCGGCCAAAAGGGCGAGACTGGCAGCCAGCAATGTGCCGCCGACGCAATAGCCAATGGTGTTGATCGACGATTCGCCCGTCACCTTTTCGACGGTGTCGAGGGCGAATCCGACACCCTCGCGCGCATAGGCTTCCCAATCCTTGTTGGCGTGGCGTTCGTCAGGGTTAACCCATGAAATGACAAAGACGGAATGCCCCTGATCGACTGCCCAGCGGATGAACGATTTTTCGGGATTGAGATCGAGGATGTAGAACTTGTTTATCCACGGCGGAACGATAAGAAGCGGCCGTTTCAGAACCTTTTCCGTCGAAGGCGCGTATTGGATCAACTGGCAAAGCTCACTCTGAGCGATGACCTTTCCGGCAGTCATGGCCATGTTTTCGCCGACAGCAAACTTGCTGTAGTCCGTCTGGCGAAGCCGCAGGTCGCCACGTCCGGCCTCGATATCCTCGGCCAGCATGCGCATGCCACGGGCAAGGTTCGCGCCGTTCTCTGCCACGGTCTCCTTGTAAACTTCAGGATTTGTCAGAACGAAGTTTGACGGCGAGAGCGCGTTGGTTAACTGCTTTACGTAGAATTGGGCCTTGTGGCGGATGTGCGGATCAAGTCCGTCAGCGTCCTTGACGAGCTTGTCGGCCCAGTCCGAAGTCACCCAGTAAGCCTGCCGGAGGAAACTGAAGAAGGCATTGTCCTGCCAGTCCTCATCGGAAAAACGGCGATCTTTCAGATGCTTGGCTGCCGGGTCCTGTGATTCCTCTCCGGACAGCTTGCGGATCGAATTCGACCAGATATCGAAATAGCTCGTCAGGAGATGTGTTTGCGCTTCAAGCGCTCGCTTGGGGTCCGATATCCAATACTCCGAGAGTTTTGAAAACGTCTTGACCATATCGGTGGCGGGCCCGGCAATCGTATCCTTCTTTTCGCCCGTTTCGCGTGGAACCGCCCAGGCAGATGCGGCCTTGCCCAGCTCTTCCACCATGTGGGCGAAATTGCGGGCCATGGCTTCCGGGTCCTTGACGACAAACGGCTCGATTGCAGAGGGGTCAGCGAATTCTTCTAGCGTGCCAGCGGCAGATGCGTCGGCACCTGTGGTCCCGTTGGCTGAAGCGCTCTGTTTTTCCGGTGATTTCTTCTTCGGTCTAGCGGTTTTTGCGTTCGATGAATTCGTTGTGGGTTTGCCCCTGGGACGGCTCGGTCCCTTACCGGTTTTTTTGACTGCCACTCATGACCTCCCCATGGTTCGTTCCGAGCGAAACGCGTTTTCGGACGACCTATTTTTGATATGCAAACGCAGCAAGGATAATATACACGCAAAATGAAACGGAATGGTGTACTTTTGGTGACGTTGCCAAATACAGCAAGAGACTGACCGCGATGCATCATATCTTGAAGATCGCCACCGCATTGTTGGTGGTGCCGCTGATCACCCTCACGGGTTGCGTTTCGGCGCCCGGCGATCCGCAAACATCCACTCAGACGGCTCCTGCGGAGGCAAGCGAGCGCCCGCAACGGGATAACAGTTTTGTAGAAGCCGGCGCGGTTCGTAACGAAACCTATCCGACCTTCGAAAGGGCGCCGAAGGCTGCTACTGCGCAAATGAGCGATGAAGAAAAGCAGGCTCTGCTCGCGGAAATGGCAGCGCTTAAAGAGGCGCAATCGAGCGGTGGAAACACGTCTGCGGCCTACGCAGCGCGTTACCGTGAGTTACAGGACATTGCCCGCAGCCATGGCGTCGAAACGAGGAATGAGATTGAGCAATAGGTGGTAACGGACAGATCGATCTTACGAGTCTGCTGCTGCCTGATCCGCAGGAACGCGCAACAATGACGCGGGCAGGCGATCATTTACGATTTATGCCATATTTCGGCTTATCAAGAGTGCAACCGTAAACGCCACCGAGACCGTTATGGAAGAGTTTCACAAAGTCCGGCGACTGCCGCCTTACGTATTCGAACAGGTCAACCGCCTGAAGGCCAGTGCGCGGGCATCAGGTTCCGACATTATCGATCTTGGCATGGGCAACCCTGATTTGCCGACACCGCAGTCGATCGTCGATAAGCTTTGCGAGGTGGTTCAGGATCCGCGGACACACCGCTATTCCACGTCGCGTGGCATTCCGGGTCTCAGAAAAGCACAGGCGCGCTACTACGGCCGGCGCTTTGGCGTGAAACTTGATCCCGACAGCCAAGTTGTCGCGACATTGGGCTCCAAGGAGGGTTTTGCCAACATGGCCCAGGCCATCACCGCGCCTGGCGATGTCGTGATGTGTCCCAATCCGACCTATCCGATCCATGCCTTCGGTTTCATCATGTCGGGAGGGGTGATCCGCTCAATGAGCGTGGAACCTGATGACAGCTTCTTTTATGCGCTGGAGCGGGCTGTGCGACATTCGATCCCGAAGCCTCTGGCACTGATCCTCAATTATCCCTCCAATCCGACAGCGCATGTTGCAAACGCAGACTTCTATGGTGAGGTCGTGGCATTCGCCCGGAAGCACGACATTATCATCCTGTCAGACCTTGCCTATGCAGAGATCTATTATGATGAAGCGCCGCCGCCATCCGTGCTTCAGGTGCCGGGGGCATCTGACGTAGCGGTCGAATTCACGTCGATGTCAAAAACGTTTTCCATGCCCGGATGGAGGATGGGTTTTGCCGTGGGCAATGAGCGCCTGATCGCGGCCCTTTCCAGAGTGAAGTCCTATCTCGACTATGGCGCCTTTACGCCGATTCAGGTGGCTGCAACAGCGGCGCTCAACGGTGACGGATCTGAAGTTGAAGCGGTTCGGGAAACCTACCGCCGCCGCCGGGACGTCATGGTCGAATCCTTTGCCAATGCCGGATGGACGGTACCGGCACCTCGAGCGACGATGTTCGCGTGGGCACCTGTTCCCGAAAAGTACCGGGACATCGGGTCGCTGGCTTTTTCAAAATTGCTGATTGAAGAAGCCAATGTTGCCGTTGCGCCCGGTATCGGCTTCGGGGAATACGGCGACAACTATGTCCGTATCGCGCTGGTTGAGAACGAGCACCGCATCCGTCAGGCGGCGCGCAACATAAAGCGGTTTCTTGCTTCCGGAAGCGAAACCATGCAAAACGTCGTCCAACTCAAAACACGGCGCTAGCGCCGCGCAATCAATATTCTTCAATCGCCAGTGCCGTGTCTGATCGATTCGGCACAAAAAGAAGCTACCGGATACCCAGTTAGTAATATGACACCAGCGTTGAAAATCGCCGTCGCGGGCTTGGGCACCGTCGGCTCATCACTGGCACGCGCGATTGTCGCCCGGCATAAGAGCCTTGCTGACATCTGCGGCAGGCCCATTGATCTTGTCGCAGTGAGCGCGCGTGATGCGGCAAAGGACCGGGGTGTCGACCTTTCGAACATCCGCTTCTTTGCCGATCCGATTGAGATGGCAGAAACCGCAGATGCCGATGTTTTTGTTGAACTGATCGGCGGGGAGGGTGATCCTGCCCTAAGTGCTGTCAAAACTGCGCTGAGCCGCGGCTGTCACGCGGTTACGGCCAATAAGGCCTTGCTTGCCCGTCATGGTGTCGAACTTGCACGCATCGCTGAAGACAAGGGTGTATTGCTGAATTTTGAAGCGGCCGTGGCGGGTGGTATTCCTGTCATCAAGGCAATGCGCGAGTCACTGACCGGTAACCGGATTTCACGTGTCTTCGGCATTCTGAATGGCACGTGCAATTACATTTTGACCGAAATGGAGCGGGTCGGGCTGTCATTCGAGGACTGCCTGAAACAAGCGCAAAAGCTTGGTTATGCGGAGGCCGACCCGACCTTCGATGTGGAAGGCAACGATACGGCACACAAGCTCGCCCTTCTGACCAGCCTTGCGTTCGGAACCGAAATTGCTGCCGATGATATCTATCTCGAAGGCATCTCCAACATCTCGATTGAGGACATTCGGGCGGCGGACGATCTTGGGTTCCGCATCAAGCTTCTCGGTGTCGCACAGCGAACAGAGTCCGGTATCGAGCAGCGCGTTCACCCGACGATGGTGCCGAAAAATTCGATTCTTGCGCAGGTCGACGGCGTAACGAATGCGGTTGCGATCGACGCCGATATTGTTGGGGAATTGATGATGTCCGGTCCAGGTGCAGGCGGCGATGCAACGGCGTCGGCCGTGTTGGGCGATATCGCCGACATCGCAAAGAGCCGTCCCGGCCATCAGCACGGACCTGTATTCGGCTGTCCTGCCGTTCAGCTTCAGCCCTATGTGCGCGCGCGCATGCGCAGCCATGAAGGCGGTTACTTCATTCGCCTGACGGTTGAAGACAAAACGGGTGTTTTCGCCAGCCTTGCCAAACACATGTCCGACAACGGTATCTCATTGGAGTCGATTGTTCAGCGGCCGGCGAAAAACGGCGCCAACGGCAATGGCGAAACAAAGACCGTCGTTCTGGTGACGCACGCCACCATGGAAGCTTCAGTGCGGCAGGCGGTTGCTGCGATATCGTCAGACGGGTATCTTATCGGCAAGCCTCAAGTCATTCGCATCGAACGGCCTGATGTGTAGATACCTGTGACGGCGTGACGGATTTTCCGGCGCGTCAAGACTGGCCGCACAAGAGCCGCAGCGTTTATGACTTAATCGATTTAGCCGTGAGCAATGGCGCAAGTCGGTGTATATCGCCTGTCAAATGCCGTTCGTGACATTGCAAAGCTGCGCTACGTCGCGTTATCACGGCCCATCGACAACAGCGGAATTACAAATATGGCGACGGCGACCAGTGAAAGCGGCGGAAGCGGTCTTGATCGTATCCTGACTCTTGAGATCGTTCGCGTGACGGAACGCGCTGCGGTTGCGGCAGCACGGCTGCGCGGGCGCGGCGACGAAAAAGCGGCCGATCAGGTTGCAGTCGATGCAATGCGACAGGAACTTAACCGCCTGCCGATCAATGGCCGTGTGGTGATCGGCGAGGGCGAGCGAGACGAGGCGCCGATGTTATATATCGGCGAGGAAGTCGGCACCGGCGAGGGCCCGGAGGTCGATATTGCGCTTGATCCGCTGGAAGGGACAACGATCTGCGCAAAGAACCTTCCGAATTCGCTCGCCGTGATTGCAGTTGCCGAGAAGGACAGCCTGCTTTACGCGCCCGATGTCTACATGGAAAAGATTGCAATTGGTCCGGGGTTTCCGGCCGACACCGTATCCCTCGATGCGAGCCCGACGGACAATATAGCTGCGATTGCCCAATCCAAGGGTGTTCCAATTGGCAATGTGACAGCCTGTATTCTTGATCGACCACGGCATGCGCGCATTATTGAAGAGGTGCGCGCCACGGGTGCCGCAATCCGGCTGATTGGCGATGGCGACGTTGCGGGCGTTATCGATACGACCAATCCGGACGAGACCGGTATCGACATTTACATCGGTGTTGGCGGTGCGCCCGAGGGCGTACTGGCCGCTGCGGCATTGCGCTGTATCGGCGGGCAGATGCAGGGCCGGCTGCAGCTCGATAGCGAAGAGAAGGTCGAGCGGGCACGCACCATGGGTATCGATGATCCGAAAAGGATTTATTCGCTGCACGAAATGGCGAGCGGCGATGTTGTGTTCGCGGCAACCGGTGTGACCGCAGGAAACATGCTGAGCGGCGTCAAATTCGCCCGCGATGCGATTGTCACCCATACGATTGTCATGCGTTCATCGTCGCGGACGGTTCGTGAAATCCGGGCCCGCCATCAGGATCCAAGCAAGTTCGAATAGAGCTGTGTTTGGCAGTCTGCGAAACGGCTTTGGTCGTGGCGCCTTTTCGCCTAGTGTTTCTCTGACGGGAGTGAACCGGTGGATGCCAGCAACCGCGAACCCGCCTTCCTTGATGTGGAGGATTCGCTCTCGGGTCAACGCTGGGTGCAGCGGCTTGATCCGGCGGGGCTGAACCGCGCGCTGGCAATTGCCCAGTCTCACGGCATCTCCGACCTTGTTTCACGGGTGTTGGCAGCGCGCGGGGTGACGGCTGAGAACGCCTCCACGTTTCTTGCGCCGACGTTGCGCGACCTGATGCCGGATCCGTCGACCCTCCGCGACATGGACATAGCGGCGGCACGTCTTGCCGATGCGATCGTGGCGGGCGAGAAGGTTGCGGTTTTCGGTGACTATGACGTGGACGGTGCGGCATCGGCTGCACTGATCAAGCGCTATCTCGATCTTATCGGGATCGATTGCGACATCTATATTCCGGATCGCATTTTCGAGGGCTACGGACCAAACCCTGCGGCCATCGATTCACTCATTGAAAACGGCGCCAATCTGATCTTGACCGTCGATTGCGGTTCGACCAGCGTAGCAGCGCTCGAACGGGCGTATGAGCAAAAGGTCGACGTTGCCATCATCGATCATCACCAGATTGGCGATTCGCATCCGCCATGCGTGGCGCTGGTCAATCCAAATCGCAGCGATGATCTTTCGGGGCAGGGACATCTTTGCGCTGCCGGTCTGGTGTTTCTGCTGCTGGTCGCGACCCAGCGTGAATTGCGCCGGCGAGGCGCGAACATTGCGGCGTTCGATTTGCTGACAATGCTGGATATCGTGGCCCTGGCGACTGTTTGCGACGTCGTCCCGCTCGTGGGGCTCAACCGTGCCTATGTGGTAAAGGGTCTGCTGGCGTTCCGCCAGATGGGAAATCCGGGCCTTGCGGCATTGATGCGCGTGGCCGGCATCGATGGCCCCGTGACGCCCTATCATATCGGCTACATTATCGGACCGCGTATCAATGCAGGCGGGCGGATCGGCGATGCGGCGCTTGGCAGCCTTCTGCTGACGCTGTCCGACAGCGCTCAGGTCGAAGAGATTGCCGTGACGCTCAACCGGCTGAATGGCGAGCGCCAGGCACTCGAACGGTCAATCCTTGAGGAGGCGGAAGCGGAAGCCATGGGAGAAATGGGATCGGGCGACGGACCTGCAGTCCTCGTAACGGCAGGCAAGGGCTGGCATGCCGGCATTGTCGGGATCGTTGCGGCAAGATTGAAGGAAAAGTTCCGCCGCCCGGCCATTGCGATTGCGCTTGATCCGTCAGGTCGCGGTACCGGCTCGGCGCGATCGATTGCCGGCTTTGATATCGGCGCTGCGATCCGGGGTGCGGTCGAGCAGGGGATTGCCGACAAGGGCGGCGGGCATGCAATGGCGGCGGGCCTCAGCATTGATCGTTCAAAGCTCGGGGCTCTGCGGAGCTACCTGGAGGAAAGCGCTGCGGCGACGATACATACGCTTCGGGCCAGTCAATCGGTCAGGATCGATGGAGCACTTGCAGCAGGCGGTGCGAGCCTTGAATTGTTCGACGAGATCGAGAAAGCGGGACCTTATGGCGCCAGTCATCCGCAGCCGATGTTTGCGATGCCGGATCACCAGATCATCGATGCGCGGGTTGTCGGGGCCGACCACGTCAAGCTGAAACTCGCAGACGCGACTGCAAGCCGCATGGAAGCCATTGCGTTTCGCGCCGCCGAAACGCCGATGGGCCAAGCGCTGTTGGCGGGACGGGGCGGGCGATTTCACCTTGCGGGGTCCTTGTCTGCCGATTACTGGCAGGGCCGGCGGCGGGTGCAGATGCGTGTCATTGATGCTGCTACAACGGCGCAGCTTCCGTAAGACGGGCCGCAAAGCCAGTCCTTTTGTTTGCGAAGTGCTGCAGTCGCGCCTGTCCAAGCGCCAACCGGATTTCATCAATATTTTTAAGTGCCACGCCCCAGGGGCGTAGTTCACTCCAACAAAAACAACGGCTTTAGGTGTCCAACCCCGCTAGCCATCGACATTGAAAAAGAACGACTTTTTTTGCCATTCGGCCAACGCTCGAAATGAGGTTGAACATCGCATTTTGAAAGCCGCTCGGTGGTAGGCAAAAGACGGCCAAAATCGAAGTAGTGCGTTTGTTCCTTTGTTGCACAATCGTTTCGAACGAACGCCACTGGAAGCAATCGACGCAGTGCGCATGGCGCGAGACTTGTTTCCGGAGGAAACCGCGGATGGCGCGCCTTTAGGAAAACAATATTCTGTTTGCCTGCAAGGCGCTCAACACCGTGCCGGGACTGTCCGCTCATGCTCGCCGGGTAGCGGCCGCGATCATCGATCACTTCAATCGATAGTGCTTGATCTGCGATCAAAATCAAACCCTCGACGCAGCTCTACAGGCGGCCAATAGAAATCCATTGATTTTTCTAATTAGACCAGCAACACTAAGAAAATGAAAATTTCCGCCTCGCCAAATTTGCCTTCCTCAGCCCGTTTCGGGCCGAACCATCTTCGTCGTTTGGGGCATTTCCTTCGATCACGGCGCAAGGCCGCAGGCATGACGCACCAGCGACTATCCGAGCTCAGCGGCGTTGGTGTCGCTGCGATTAGTGCGATCGAGGCGGCAAGATCCTCGCCGAGCCTGACCAATGTGCTTTACGTCGTGGACGCTTTGGGTTTGACCATCGACGAAGCCATAGAAGGTGCCATGGCCAACCTTGGGCGGGTCACTGTGAACCGCGCCAATTCGGACGATGACGAGGCCGTACGTGCGCTTTCTGCGGGGCTGGATTCTCCGGCCATGGAGGCTCGGCTCTGTACGCTTGAAGATGGAACGGAAATGAGCGTACCGGCGCAGGTAAACGCCTTCCCCACGTTTTGCATGGTGCTCTCGGGATCGGTGAAGATCACCCGCCGAGGGGCAGAGCCGGTACAACTGGAAACGGGCGATGCCTATCACGCGCGGCCCGGCCAGGTAACGAGCTGGTCCGGAAGCACTACGGAACCGGCACAGGTGCTGGTAGTTGCCGATTGCAGCGAAACACGCATCGACACGGAGTTCGACAGCAGATCGAAAGGGGCCATGCCCAAATGACCGGTGACCCCACCTATCTCGTAGCGACGGACGTGGGCGGGACCTGCACCGATACCGTTATCCTGGGTACCGATGGGCAAGTGATCATTGGCAAGGCACTGTCGACGCCGCCAAACTTTGCCGACGGGGTTTTGAATTCGATCCGCTCGGCTACTGGCAATCTTGGTTTGACACTGGAAGCGTTGATGGGCCGCACGCAGCTCTTCATTCACGGTTCAACTGTCGTCGACAACGCAATCCTGACTCGTGACGGTACGCCCACCGGCTTGCTGACAACCGAGGGCTTCGAAGATACGCTGCATGTGACACGCGGTGCCTATGGCCGTTGGGCCGGGCTCACCGAAGAACGCATCAAGCACCCCGTAAAGACCGATCGCGCCTCCGCGCTGGCGCTACGCGAAAATGTGGCGGGGATCCCGGAACGTGTGGATAGCGATGGCGAGGTGGTTTTGCCACTCGATGAAGAAAGCGTAGAACAAGCGATCCGTTTTCTCGTGGAAGATAGGGGCGTTTCGGCGATAGCCATATCGTTCCTTTGGTCCTTCCTGAACCCCGAACACGAACGACGAGCCCGTGACATTGTGCGTCGTGTTGCTCCGGATGCCTATGTCTCGCTTTCTTCGGATATCGCGCCGGTACCGGGAGAGTACGAACGCACGTCAACCGCAGTCATCAATGCCTATGCCGGACAGATTACAAACGCTTATCTGACTTCTTTGCAAACGTTGCTTGTGCAGCATGGTTATTCCGGCGCCACCATGGTGATGCAGGGATATGGCGGTTTGCTGCCCGCAGACGAAGCCGCGGATCGCGCCGTCGGAATGATCGAAAGCGGCCCCGCGGCAGGCGTGATCGGCGCCAAATCGCTCGGCGGCCTGATGGGCGACGCGGACGTTATTGCTGCCGACATGGGCGGAACCACCTTCAAGGTGGGCGTGATCCAGGGCGGCAACCTGGAATACGCGCGCGAACCAATGGTTGACCGGTTCCATTATCTCGCTCCCAAGATCGAAGTTGTGTCGATTGGCGCAGGCGGTGGCAGTATAATTTCGCTCGATCCGCGGACAAACGTGCCCCGCGTCGGCCCCCGCAGCGCTGGTGCGCGCCCCGGACCCATTTGCTATGGCCAGGGTGGAAAAGAGCCCACGCTGACCGATGTAATGCTTCTGATCGGGTATATGGACCCCCGACAGTTCCTTGGCGGCTCGATCACGCTCGACCGCGATGGAGCTGAACGCTTGTTTCGCGAGCAGATCGCTGAACCGCTGGGCATGTCTGTAACCGACGCTGCCATTGGCATCTACAATATCGCCAGCGCCCAGATTGCTGACCTGATCCGGGAAATCACGGTTGAACGTGGCCTCGATCCTCGGGACTTCGTACTGCAGTCCTTCGGCGGTTCTTGCGGGATGCTGGCGGCTTCCTTCGGACACGAGTTGTCTGTCAAGCGCGTGGTGATTCCCTATACAGCATCAGTCAATTGCGCTTTTGGGCTGATCTCGGCCGACGTCGCGCATGAATACTCATTCACAACAACGCTGCCGGCATCGACCACTTCGGAGGAGATCAACGCGATATTCGCCCCGATGGAGGAACAGGCCCGCACCCAGTTGGCTGCCGAGGGTATCGCTCCCGACCAGATGCAGATGGTGTGGTCCGTGGACCTGCGCTACTCCCGACAGGTGCACGAGGTCACGACTCCTGTCGAGGCGCAGACACCACTGGATAATAGCGGTGCTGTTCGTTTGATTGACGACTTTGAAGCACTTTACGAACGCAAGTTCGGGAAGGGGTCGGCCTATCGCGAAGCCGGCATCGAGATGACGATGTTCCGTCTGACTGCGCGCGGGATCATGCCGCGCCCCGAGCTTCCAACAGAGCCGGAGGGCGACAGCGATCCATCGGCCGCATTCCTCGAAACCAGGGAAATCTACATCGCTGCTCGGGACGGAATGTCCGATGGCAACATCTATGACTTCGAAAAATTGTCGCCGGGAAACGTTGTTCCAGGTCCCGCGGTCATTCACACGCCGATCACGACAATTGCTGTTCCCGACAGGATGCTCGCGCGGATGGACCAGTGGCGCAACATAGTGGTGAGTTTCGATGACTGAACCGATGGATACAAAGCAGCCTGCCATAGACCCGATGACGTTCTCGATCATCCGGCATCGATTGTTCCGGATTGTTGAAGAGGCGGTGATCACATTGAAACATGTCTCGGGCAGCGCGATTACCAACGAAGGCCATGACCTGATGGTATCGCTCTACCGCGCAGACGGGACGCTGCTGATGGGTGGTGTCGGCTTCCTGCATCATCTGACCAGCGCAGCCGAGGCCTGCAAATCGATCATCCGCCGGTTTGAGGGCGACATCCATGAGGATGATGTCTTTCTTCTGAATGATCCCTACACGGCCGCACTCCACACATCAGACATTTATCTGGTCGCACCGATCCATTTCGAGGGCAAGCTGGTGGCCTGGAGCGCTTGCTTCGTTCATGTCTACGACATAGGCGCGATCAATCCTGGTGGTTTCAGTCCAGGATCTCCGGATATTTACACCGAGGGCTTCAGTTCCCCAGGCATCCGATTGGTTTCGGGCGGCGAGATCCGACAGGACGTTATGGATACGCTCTTGAACATGGTCCGATCGCCGGAAATGGTGTCGCTTGACTTGCGGTCGATGATTGCCTGCAACCACGTCGCAAAGGAGCGGATGCAGGCTCTGATCAACAAGTATGGCGCACACACGGTTGATGCCGCGTGCGGCGAGCTGATCCGGCAGTCTGAGGATCTGTTTCGCGCTCGCCTTCTCGAACTACCCGATGGGCAGTGGCAGGCTCGACAGTACCTCGACGTGAACGGGGAAACAGCGCGCGTCTTACTGACCATGAGCAAGATGAAAGACCGATTGGTTTTTGATTTCTCGGGGTCCGATGCGCAGAGCCAATATTCGATCAACTGCACCAAATGGGCGTCCCTTGGCGGGCTGTTCGCGCCGCTGTTCCCTTTACTCTGCTATGACATCACCTGGAACGAAGGCGTACTGCGCCCTGTTGAGATGATTGCGCCCGAAGGTAGCATCGTAAACTGCACAAGGCCCGCGCCCGTATCAGTGGCTACAGTGGGCGCAATCCAGTCGGTCAACAATGCAGCCTGTTCGACCATCGGCAAGATGTTGAATGCAAGCGATACCTATCGTGATCAGGCGACTGCAGTTTGGCATGCGAACCACTTCGCTATCTTCAAATTCGGGCGCAATCAGAAGGGTGGGGAATCCATTGGTATCCTCACAGAAACCTTCGCCGGTGCTGGCGGCGCTCGTTCTTTTGCGGATGGGGTCGAGATCGGTGGCGAAATCCCCAATCCGATTTCACGTATGGCCAATGTGGAGACCGTCGAGGGTGCCTTTCCGGTGCGTTACCTCTTTCGGCGCCGTGCGCTGGACAGCGGCGGGCCCGGCGCCTTCCGAGGCGGCACTGGCGGTGAATTGGCAATTGTGCCCCACAAGGCGCCCGATGGCGGAATCCACTACGTTCTATCGGGCAAGGGTGCCCGCCACCCCATGAGTGAAGGGCTTGATGGAGGCTATCCGGGCGCGCCAAACTCCTATGTCTGGGTGCATGCGCCGGAGGACGGTACCAACGCCCCGATGGCAGGTGCAACCGGACTCAACGATTTACCGGGCGAGCACGAGCGCGTCTCATGGGGCGTCTTCCCCCTGATGGGGCGTGATGCCCTCTATGTCCGCTGGAATGGTGGCGGCGGATACGGCGATCCGCTCGAACGCGATCCGCAGGCGGTCGCGTCCGACGTCGCCTCCAATCTTGTCAGTGCTCAAGCCGCACGCGCGATCTATGGCGTGGTGATTGATGCCGACGGACGTGCTGATGCCGCGGCCACGGAGGATCTGAGAGAATCGATACGCGGCGCGCGGCGACCTGACGGCGCCGGGGCTGCCTTAAGCGCGGACGAAATCAACTGGAAGGAGAACGCGGTTGTTCTAGAGGTGCCGCTCTCTGAGGTAGGTACCCCTGCTTTCGATACGGGGTCGGACGGCGTCTTTCTGCGCCACTTTTACTGTCCGGAATCTGCGCGGCTACTGGACACTGAAACCGCCATGGCCGGTGATCCGCCGCTGGTGGACAGCCTGGGGCGGTCCGCGTGACAGATCCCGAGCTAACACAAGACGCGCTGGCGGGGATCGGCACGCGGCTAAGGAACCTGCGGCAGGCACGTGGTCTCAATCTCCATGACCTTGCCGACTTGAGCGGGGTACCGCCCAGCACGATCAGCAAGATCGAAAACCTACGCATGAATCCCAGCCTGGTGCACGCCATTAACCTGGCCCGTGCGCTGGACGAAAACCTGGGCTTCCTGATCCGCCGGAACCGCGAAACGACGCCGGATTTCTCTGTTGTTCGGTCGAGCGCGCGCCCGCGGATGGACCTGCCGGAAATGTCATTGGGCCTCGAAGACCTGCACGGTGATTTTGAACGTGGCGTACTTGAGGCCCGACTTGGCGTCATTGGACCAGGCGCCTCTTCGGGCGAGGAACCAATGCGCCATGAGGGGGAGGAGCTGTGTCACGTTTTGTCCGGTGCCATCCGGTATTCGATCGAAGGCGAGATCGTGGACCTTGGACCGGGCGATACACTCCAGTTCGTTTGCGAAGATGCGCATCGCTGGCAGAACACGCATAACGGTGAAACCCGCGTTGTGTGGGTGTTCTCGGACAAGCTGAGTTTCTAGGCGGAAAGGGGAAAGCATGCACCAGGTTTCGATCAGGGATGAAATCGTTGACCGGGTCGTGGCGCGGCGAGGGAAGCTACACTTGTTCGAACGGATCGACGCCCGACGGACCGCTCTCGTAGTCATCGACATGCAAAAAACCTTCTGCGAGGAAGGTGCCCCAGCCGAGGTCCCGCTCTCGCGTGAGCTTATCAAACCGATCAACCGGCTCGCCACTTCGCTCAGGTCGGCGGGTGGGCAGGTCATCTGGGTAAATCACGCAAATCAGAGCTCGGAGACGGGCAGTGACTGGCCGAATTTCTTTGACTACTTCGTGGCCCACGACGTACGCGCGCGTACCGTAAAGAGCCTCGCGCCCGGGGGTGAAGGGCAACAGATCTGGCCCGGTCTCGATGTACAGTCCGAAGACTTGAAGATCCTGAAGAACCGCTATTCGGCGCTCATTCCCGGGTCCTCGGCTCTGGAACGGGTTTTGCGCGGGCTTGGGATCGACATGGTCTTGATTACGGGGACCAAGACCAACGTTTGCTGTGAATCGACAGCGCGCGACGCGATGATGATGGATTTCAAAGTGGTGATGGTGTCAGACGCCACGGCGGCGTTGTCGGACGAAGAGCACCGTTCTGCGCTTGAGACGATTATCCAGCAGTTTGGTGATGTCTTGACCGTTCAGGAGGTCATCGAACGGCTTGGTAACCGATGAAAAAAAGGTGCGTTTCGAGCCTTCGACGTTCGACGGAGGGTCGGGAATGGGGAGCATCCTACCAGCATTGCGGCTAACGAGGGCAAAAAGACCAAAAAAATCCGGGCGCAACTGCGGCCGGACCCAACCAAAAGGAGACTGAACATGAGAAAGACCACATTCCTCGGCGCGGCATTTGCCGCGGCCGCCTTGGCGTCGCTTCCGGCCTTGGCGCAAGACGCAAAGGTCGGCTTTGTAATGTCGTTCAGTGGCTGGTTCCAGCCCATTGATGCCTCGACCATCAATGGCGCTCGCCTTGCGGTAAAGGAAATCAACAGCGCTGGCGGCCTCCTTGATCAACAGATCGAAATCCTCGAGTTCGATAACAAATCAGAGCCATCGCTGGGAGCGGATGGGGCGCTCTCAGTCATCGACCAAGGCGCCAAGGCGATTATGTTCCCTTCTGATTTCGACTTCGGCGCGCCCGGCGCGTTCGTAGCGCAGCAGAATGGGGTGATCTCGCTATCAGGCGCTTCGGACCCCAAGTTCGGCGTTCAGGGCATAGGGCCGTATGCCTATTCTATGTCCAACGCCAGTCAGTCGCAGGGAGCCATGCTGGCGGAATGGGCGTTTGAGGACCAGGGCTGGACCACGGCTTATGTTCTTCTCGACAACACCATAGCCTACACAAAATCACTCTGCGGGGCTTTCGAGCAGCGTTTCAAGGAACTTGGAGGCGAAACCGCGGTTTTGGGCAGTGACGTCTTCCTGAACGGCGATGCCAGCATAGCGGCGCAGGTGACCCGGATTTCCGGGCTTGAGGAAAAGCCTCAGGTTATGATGTTCTGCTCCTATGCGCCGGGCGGACCGTCGGCCTTGCGTCAGATCCGGGCGGCTGGGCTCGATATGCCCATCGTATCGGGTGAATCAATGGACGGCGACTACTGGATTGGAACTGTTCCGGACCTGAGCGAGTTTTACGTCTCTCAGTATGGATCGTTCTATGGCGACGATCCCGAGCAGCGGATCAACGATTTCTTCGCCCGTTATGAAGAGGAATACGGTGCGCGTGCCGATGCAAGTTATGCGCTACGGGGGTATTCGATGATTGAGGCTTGGGCGCGCGCTGTGGAAAGGGCTGGAACCTTCGATGCCGAAGCGGTAGCTGCAGAGATGAACGCCTTTCAGGACGAACCCCTGATGATTGGGCCGACTACCTTTACGCCCGAGCTGCATATCTCAACCACTCGGCCCATGACCATTATCAAGGCGACCGACGGGAAATTCTCTGCGGTCGGGAAGTTTTCGCCCAGCGAGTTCAACCTGAACTGAGGATCGGGCGGTGACCGAGAGCGGACTTAGGGCCGAGAATATCTCGGTACACTTTTCTGGTGTGCAGGCGCTCTCGGACGTGTCACTTGAACTGGCGACAGGGGAGATCATTGGACTTGTCGGCCCAAACGGGGCCGGCAAGACCACCATGGTAAACGTGCTGAGTGGTTTTCAGCGCCCACACGAAGGCCGGATCACGTTGGACGGAGCATCGGCTCCAGCGCAGTCTGCAGACTGGTACGCGCGGGGCGGCGTCGTCCGTAGCTTCCAGGCGGTCAGACTGTTCCGGGGACTCACCGTTTCCGAAAACGTTGAAGCGGCCCTGACTGGTCGCGGTATGGGCCGCAGAGCGGCGCGTCATCGCGCGGTCGAGCTTCTCGGTTACCTGGGCATCGGGGACAAGGTAGACCTGCTCGGGGACGGGCTGAGCTATGGCGACGAACGCAGGGTGGGGCTGGCCCGCGCACTGGCGTTGGCGCCCCGATACCTACTGTTGGACGAACCTGCCGCTGGCATGACACTGGCCGAGGCTGAAGAGCTCGGCGAGCAAATCACCCAGATACGGTCTGATTTCGCATGCAGTATCATGCTGATCGAACACAACATGCGGCTGGTCACTGCGATTTGTGCTCGCCTTCACGTCCTGTCGGGCGGGCGCGTGATTGATGCCGGATCGCCCGAGAAGGTGATGGCGAACCCGCAATTCCGCTCCGCCTATCTCGGGGAGGACTATCAGGCATGACCCAAGCAGAGCTGCGTGTGCGCGACCTCACGGTGCGATACGGCAAAGTGGTCGCCCTGCGCCATGTCGCGATGCATATCGACCCCGGAGAGATCGTCTCGATAATCGGGCCGAATGGCGCGGGTAAGACGACGCTCCTGTCCGCAATTGCAGGTCTCGTGCCGGCCACAGTGGGCGAGATCACATACGAACAGCAGTCCTTATTGGGGGCGCCGCTGGAACGGACCGTACGTTGCGGCATCGCCATGGTGCCCGAAGGCAGGCACGTATTCGCGGGGCTCACGGTGCTGGAAAACTTACAACTAGGTGCAACCATCCGAAACGACGCAAGCGCCGTCGAGGCAGAGATTGAAGAATACTTCGACCAGTTTCCGATCCTTGGCGAGCGGCGCCATGGCCATGCGGGGCTGTTATCGGGCGGCGAACAACAGATGCTGGTGATCGTACGCGCGCTGCTGGCACAGCCGCGCCTGCTGATGCTGGACGAACCTTCCCTTGGCCTCGCCCCGCGGGTGACAGAACAGATCTATGACATCATTCGCCGGGTCCGCGACGACGGTGTGACTGTGTTGGTCGTTGAGCAGAACGCTGGCCGGGCGCTGGCAGCCTCAGACCGGACCTACGTGATCAGCGGCGGCGAGATTCGGCTCACCGGCCCCTCAACGGAACTGGAAAAGCATCCCGGATTCGAGGCCGCGTATTTCGGCCTGGGCGAAGGGGTTATCGAGTGATGGGATACGTCGTTCAGGTCATTGTCGATGCGCTGAGCTTGGGTGGCCTCTATGCGCTGACCGCGCTTGGCATCGGGCTCATCTTTTCGGTCATGCGACTGGCGAACTTCGCCCATGCGGAGTTTATCACCTGCGCAGCCTATGCGCTCTTTGCCTTGTCAGGACATCCGCTGGTCATGGCTGTGTCGGCGGCGGTGCTGGTGGCCGTTGCGCTGGCAGTCCTGACCGAACGCGTAGCCTTCCGCCCGCTCAGGGCGGCCGACCAAGCGACCATGCTGATCGCTTCCTTTGCCGTCAGCGTCCTCATTCAGAAGTTACTGATTTTTGCCGTCGGCTCGCGGGCCAAGCCGCTGGATCCGCTGCCAGTTTTAGCGGAAACATTGAACGTGGGCGGTGTGCAGATCGGGCTGCTGAAAATCGTAACCATCGTGACCTGCGCCATACTTTTGCTGGCGCTTCTGTTTTTGCTGAAGCGAACGCGGCTGGGGCTTCAGATGCGCGCCGCGGCTGAGGACTTCACCATGTCCCGGTTGGTGGGTGTGCGAGCTGATGTCGTCATCGCAGTGGCTTTCGTCGTGAGCGGAGTTCTGGCAGCAGCGGTGGCAATCCTTTACGCCGCGCAGACGGGTTTCGTTCAACCAAGACTTGGGGTGCAGATCGTGATCATAGCCTTTGTGGCAACAGTGATCGGAGGGCTCGGTAACCTCTGGGGGGTCGTCGCGGGTGGGCTTCTCGTTGGTATGGCATCTTCCTTTCTACAAGCTTTCTTACCCGCCGATCTGCGCCCGTTTCGTGAAGCTATCCTTTTCCTTGCCGTGATCCTGGTGGTTCTGTTTCGCCCCAACGGTCTGTTCCCTGCCCGCGGTCTCAAGGAGCGTGTTTGATGTCTCATCGTTCCGCGACCCCTGCGTCAACCCCGCAAGCTGACTTAAAGGGCCTTTCAGCGTCCACCGCTCCGGTCTGGCGGGAGGAGCTGCGCCGCCTGTCGCCACTCTTCATCCTTTTGGGAGCGATTTTGCTGATCGCGCCACTGGGCATGATGGGGGACATCGTTCTCGAAAGGCGTGTGACTCTGGCGCTTGTGAACCTCGTCGCAGTCGTCGGACTTTATATTTTTATGGGCAATTCGGGTATTCTAACATTCAGCGCGGTCGGCTTCATGGCCATCGGCGCTTACGTCTCGGCACTGACGACGCTGAACCCGATGTTGAAACAGACCTTCCTCCCGAATCTGCCAGACTGGCTTAACGCGCTCCAGATATCGCCGTTGGCCGGGACCCTGGCTGCGGGCTGTGTGGCAGCGGCCGTAGCGGCGGTGGTCGGCTGGCCGCTCATGCGGTTGTCGGGGATAGCGGCAGCCATAGCCACACTGTCGCTTCTGATTATCGCCTATATAGGACTGGGGAACTGGACTTCGGTCACCGGCGGGCAAACTTCGCTGATGGGGCTCAACACTTGGGTCAAGCTCTGGCCTGCGGCGATATGGGCCTGCGTCGCGGTCACAATAGCCTTCGTCTACCAGGAGACTCGCTGGGCACTGGCGCTCCGAGCCACGCGGGAAGATGAAGTCGCCGCCCGTGCGAGCGCGTTGCTACCGGTGCCGCTCCGGCTGATCGCCTTCGTGATCAGCGCCTTCGTCTCAGGGATGGCAGGGGCGCTTTATGGCCATTTCCTTGGCACGCTCAGAGTGGAGACTTTCTATCTCGACAGCACCTTCCTTTTTCTGACAATGCTGGTTGTCGGCGGCCAGCGTAGCCTGACCGGCGCTGTGGTTGGTACCTTTGCAATTTCTCTCCTGGCGGAGCTCCTTCGACTTCTGGAAGTCGGCATCCCCATGGGTCCAGTTGCACTCAGCGCCCCTGCAGGCCTGGGCGACGTTGTGCTTGCCGGTGTCATGCTGGCTATCCTGGTCTTTAGGCCGCAAGGGATAACCGGCGGGCGCGAGGTCATATGGCCTCGTCGCCACGCACCCACGCCAAAGCAGAAGGAAGAGACGCAATGACTGAGTTCCGTCCCGTTGTCATCCTTACACCTGAGACCGCCTCCGAGGCTCGGCAGGGAATGCCACAGTTTTTTGGAATCAGCGGCGCAAGCGCAAATGCCAGTGGCATATCCATGAACCTTACTGCTTTTCCGCCAGGCGGGAGAGCGAAGGTGCATTACCACAGAGATTTCGAAACTGCGATTTACGGTATAACTGGCCGGATTGCTCTGCATTGGGGCATGACATTGGAAAACGCTTGCCTGATCGCTCCTGGCACCTTCTGCTTTATCCCACCAGAAGTGCCGCATGTTGCGTTTAACCTCAGCCTTACAGAACCGGCATCTGCGATCACCGCACGCAACGATCCGGCCGAGCAGGAAAACGTTGTCACCGTGCCTGCCCTCGATCAAAGGGTGGATGCATTGATGTCGCAGTATCCGGAACTGGCGAGACCGAAAGGGAAATAGCATGACCGACAACGACCCAATGCCCCCGCCCGATATTGATCCAGCAGGTCTGACCGAGCTTGCGCCTGGCGTTTTTGTTATCCCAGACCGTCGGGTGCCACTGGTGCCGAATGTTGGGATTGTCCTTGGCAACGACGCAGCGCTCGTTGTCGATTGTGGCATGGGGCCGGTCAACGGCAAACGCGTCTTAGAGGTCGCACAACGGGTGGCGGATAACCGGCGTCTCATTCTCACACTGACGCATTTTCACCCTGAACATGGATTCGGTGCCCAAGCTTTCAAAGGCGTGGCCGAGATCTTCTATAACCTGGCGCAGGCTGATGAACTGGCTGTAAAAGGAGACCCCTACCTCAGTATGTTCCGTGGTTTCGGGGCACCTGTTGTGTCGGCGCTGGAGGGGACAGAGTTGGTGGCGCCCGACCGGACATGGACGGGCTCTCGCCACGTGTTGGACCTTGGCGGGAGGACAGTGGAGTTCATGACCTGGGGACAGGCCCATACGCTCGCCGATCAAGTGGTCTGGCTTCCGGATGTGAGCATCTTGTTCACCGGCGATCTTGCTGAAAACCGAATATTCCCGATCTTTCCATGGTTTCCGCCTGACGATGAAGACATCGACGCGGCAAGATGGCGCGCTGCCATTGCCGAGATGGAAGCAATGAACCCTGAGACCGTGGTCCCTGGCCACGGAGAAACCGGCGGGCCTGAGATCCTACGCGCAGTGGGTAGCTACATGGATACGATCCAGGAGCGCGTAAAGGAATTGTCAGGCGGCGGCATGGGCGTCAACGACATGGTGGAGACCCTCACGTCCGAGATGACGGCGGCGCATCCAGATTGGGACGCACCAGAATGGATAGGGTTTGCGGTGCGGTATCATGCTGACAAGGGGTGACCCGACCCGCACCGCGGTTCTGGCGCTGCATTATCAGAATGAGGTGCTTCACCCCGACGGGGCAATTCGCATGGGCGTCGCCGATGGCGATACGCAAAGGGCGAGTGTCCTGGCGGCGGCCGGTCGGCTTTTGGCTGGGGCGCGCGATTTGGACATACCTTTGATCCATGTGCGGATTGCGTTTGCGCCCGGGCATGAGGACGTGATCGCCAACGGCCCGATCTTTCGAAACGTCATAGCGCGAAAGGCGATGGAAGAGGGGTCATGGGGCGTCAGATTCTATCCGGGCCTTGAACCGCATGACAGCGAAACGGTGCTGACCCACAACCGGGTGAGTGCCTTCCACCGTACCAAACTGCAGACCCGTCTGGACGAGCTAGGAGTGGGGCATCTGGTCTTGGCCGGGGTTGCCACGCATTCGGTCGTCGAGACGACGTTTCGCCATGCAGCGGACGTCGGCTGGCTGGTGACCGTAGCAAAAGACGCCTGTTCTTCCGGCGACCAAGAGCTGCATCGCGCCTCCCTGACCAATATGGCGCTTCTGGGAGAGGTCGATACTGTCGATGCACTCGCCGCCCGCCGCTTCAGCCCGGCCCATGATGAAGATGGTGGGTCATAATCGAATGCCTGTCTCAATCCGTATTGGCGTCATGCCGGACGATCAAGCGAACTCAATCGGTGCGCCTTTTGCCAGCCTGGTTTTCGTGCTGGGGCCCTTTCCCTGGATGACCCCGACCAGGTATCCAAGGAGCAGTTGCTGTTTGTCCTGAATGCGCATGGCCGACCGTTCAGGCCAGAAACCTTCGGCAAGTGGTTTTCCAAACAGTGCCTGGACGCAGGCGCGAGCCGACTTGCCAATGCCGGCGCGGGCGAGTTCGAGGTCATGGCGTTTCTGGGTGACTACACGCCGAACGAGGCGCGCACCTATGGAAAGCAAGCAAGCCGCGCAAAACCGGACGCTTAAGCGATGAGAAAACTGAGTAATGCGCCCAACCCTGTCCGGAGATTCGGCAATTCGGATTCTGAGCAATTGAAAAGGAAGGACAGATAAAAGACTTTGGCACGCCCTAGGGGAATCGAACCCCTCTTTCCAGAATGAAAATCTGGCGTCCTAACCGATAGACGAAGGGCGCACAATTGCGCTTATATAGTCAGGCAGTCGGAATCTCGCAAGCTGCAATTTCGAATTTGAGAAAAAATCTGCCGGCCGATTTGTTCAGCAAAATCAGCTGTTGCCCATCACTCCATGCGAAGGCTGCAAGCCTCTGATAAGAGGGCTGATATTCGGCTCTGCCTCCGCCGGTCCGTGTTCAATTTCTGGCTGCATGCCGGCAGATGATATGGCTACCGGTGCTTACCAGCTGCCGGTATTTTCCATCGACAGCCATGGCTCCTGCTGCGGAAGCGAATCGCCGCGCTGCAGCAGTTCGATCGAGATCCCGTCGGGCGACCGGATGAAGGCCATACGTCCGTCGCGCGGCGGCCGGTTGATGGTAATGCCTTTGTCCATCAGAGACTGGCACAGCCCGTAAATATCACCGACCTGAAACGCAAGATGGCCAAAGTTTCGACCGCCTGTGTAGTCTTCCGGATCCCAATTGTATGTGAGTTCAAGCAAGGGCGCGCTGTTCCTTTCGCCGGCTTCCTTATCTTCAGGCGCGGCGAGAAAAATGAGTGTAAAGCGGCCTGGCTCACTGTCCACCCTGCGGATTTCCACAAGGCCGAGTTTGTTGCAGAAAAAGTCCAGAGATTCATCAACATCCCTGACACGAACCATTGTATGTAGATAACGCATTGATCTTTCCATGATTTTCAAACTTAGAGGAAGTTATAGTACCGAGCAGTATAAACAAGGGCGTTGAGATTTTTGCCCGCGAGCAAACAAATGCTTGCATCACCTCGCGTTACCGATGTTATCCTTGGCCAGAGAATCAATCCTTGATTCTTGGGGTTTGTGTGTTCGAGAGGCCGGGGTGAATGGGGGACAAATCTCCAGGCAAGGGTGATGCGGCAGAATCCGCATTGTCCTCTGAAGCCGTAGATCTGATAGAAATTTCAGGCGTCATTAAATGGTTTGACGTCGCCAAGGGTTTTGGCTTCATCGTGCCCGATAACGGCCTGCCGGATGTCCTATTGCACGTGACGTGCCTGCGTCGTGACGGGTTTCAGACTGCCCTTGAAGGAACGAGGGTGGTGTGTGAAATCCAGAAGCGCGACCGGGGCTATCAAGCCTTTCGGATTCTATCGATGGACCAGTCGACAGCAGTGCATCCGTCGCAACTGCCGCCGGTGCGCACGCACGTCCAGGTAACGCCGACGAGCGGTCTCGAACGCGCACTGGTCAAGTGGTTTAATCGTTCGAAGGGTTTCGGTTTCCTCACGCGCGGCGAAGGCACAGAAGACATATTCATCCACATGGAAACCTTACGCCGTTACGGCTTGGCCGAGCTGCGGCCGGGGCAGGTGGTTCTGGTTCGCTTCGGTGAGGGCGAGAAGGGTCTCATGGCGGCGGAGATCCATCCGGACATCGACGCGGACTTTCCAAAATCGCATTAAATGTGAGCCCTTAAGCGTCCTTCGGCTATTGCGCGGTGGTGCGGACTGGGGCAGTTTGGCACCATGAAGCAGGATGCGAACACACTCACGACCATTGCTGTGCGCGCGGCGGCGCTGATTGCATTTTTGATCGTTTTGCTGCCGGGTCATGTGCAGGCGTCGGATGCCAGCCGTCTCGATATTGTGACGGGTTCGGGTACGCACCGCTTCTCGGTCGAACTGGCCCTCAATAATCAAGACCGTGCAAAGGGGCTAATGTTTCGGAGACAAATGGCTGAAGATGCCGGAATGCTCTTCCGCTTTGACCGTGTGCAGCCGGTCGCGATGTGGATGAAGAACACCTATATTCCGCTCGACATGATCTTCATCAGAACTGACGGAACCGTTGCTGACATTCACTACAACGCAATCCCGCATTCTGAGGAGATTATTCGCTCAAGCGAGCCGGTGCTTTATGTGCTGGAACTCAATAGCGGCATCGCCGAGAAGATTGACCTGAAAGAAGGTGATACGGTCAAACACCCGATTATCGATCCGAGCTAAGCCAATGGCGGTTCATAACTGAAAAAACGGACACATGCCGAACGAGACGGTTGCATGAGGGCCGCCAAAAATATGCGGACGTGATCGGTTCTTCAAAAGCGGGTATTACTTCAGTACTTAACTTAAAACGTGTATTACTTTTTTCAATCCGCATCGAAGGCAGATGTGGTTGTGGATAATTGCGGGGATAACCGCACTCTATTGTTAGCGTTGCTTGCATGGAAGTCATCTGTTGCTAGCCTAACAACGTGATTACGGGGCGGATAATGAAGAGGGGACATTTTTCTAGCCCGATCTGTATGCGATTTCATCCTGCGTGATAAGGAAAGAGGCTAGTAGCGTCATGAGTAAGCGTGATGGGGATAGCGATTTCGTTGCATATGATGGCTGGAACAACATAACGCTGCCGAAAAGGCGCGCAGATCATCTGGACTTATGGGCTCAGGATACCTTCGATCGTCTTTCCGACCACACCCTGCGACAGCGGCAGAGGCAGCGGCAATTGGAAGGCGACCTTGATGCGTTGATGAAAACCTTTGACGATCTGTCAGATACGTATTTGGAACCGCGAAAAAAATAGGACCCGCGCCAAACGCCCGTTCTCAATCGCGCCCGTCGGTTGAGCGAAACTGGCAATGCATTCGTGGCGACCCCGGCAGGACTCGAACCTGCAACCTAGCGCTTAGAAGGCGCTTGCTCTATCCGGTTGAGCTACGGGGCCTCAATGGGTCCATGGTTGGCGTCGGTTGAAGCGGAAATTGTCGGCATAAGCGACACGTCTTCTCTTTGGATCATGGGGTTCAATCACCCGATACGGTATGCCGTTACGCTCGGCGTAGCCTACCGCATCCTCGCGTGTCTCGAATGTCAGCTTAAGTTGCTGTTTCATATCGCTAGATGACGTGTAACCCATGATCGGATCAATGGTGCGTGGCACTTCGGGCTCGTATTCGAGTACCCAGAGATGGGTTTTGGCTTTGCCCGCTTGCATGGCCGTTTTGGCTGGTCGATAAATTCTAGCGGACATGGAAGACGCTCGCTGTTAGCCCGACGCAACTCCGTTCCGACGAGACGCGTCCCTTTGGTCGGAGCGGCAGGATTCGAACCTGCGACCCTCTGGTCCCAAACCAGATGCGCTACCAGGCTGCGCTACGCTCCGCCGACATTGCGACGGGGAATACACGCTTCGCGGCCTCGCCGCAACGGTCTTTTTCAGTCGAAGTAATCCGCCGTCAACGCGCTTCGTCGAACGGCGGCGGGCGGTCAAAACGCTTCAATAATTGCCCTTTTGACGGTGTCTACCGCAAAACCCGCAAGATCCGCAGCAGATTGAGAACCTGGAACAGCGAGGCAGCAACATAGGTGTAAGCTGCCGCTTTCAGGACGGAACGGACTGCGGGCAAATCTTCTTCGGGCAGGTAATCGCCTTGTACCATAATCGGAAACGCGCGCCGGAAGCTTGCATCGAACTCGACCGGCAGCATGATGAGATAGGCGGCAACGCGAACCAAGCCGATCAGCACAATCGCGGCCAGCCCGAAGAGCAGGACGCGTGGCGAAAGCGCCGCGCTGCCGATGGCTGAAAGGGCAACGACGAGCAGCATTCCTATCCGATCCGTTAGATTGGCCGTCGTAACCAGACGGTGACACCATTTCAGCGGCCTGTATCCGTCTCGATCCTGTAGCGCATGGCCGACTTCGTGTGCGGCGACGGCGACTGCTGTCACCGATTTCCCGTTGTGAAGGGCTTCCGAAAGTCTCACTGTCTTTGCGCCTGCGTCGTAATGGTCACCGTGGGTCGTCGTCTCGACGCTCACATCATTCAGCCCGTGATAGTCAAGAAGATGGCGCGCAAACTCGCCACCGGTTCCGGGGAAGTCATGGCGGTCTGAGGCATGCTTTCCCATGACGCGCCGCACCCACAGCGTTGGCCCGAAAGCCAGCCCCATCATCAAAATTATTGCCGCAATCCAAAACACTACGTCTATTCTGCCGTGCTGTTGTCAATAGGAGCGACTGTTGCTGCCTCTCGGTACTAGATAGGCCAAACGTGGCGAAGCATCAATCAATGGTCATTCACAACTCAGCTTGCACACCGCGCCAGGATCTGTATGTTCATGCTATGTTCTTATCGAGGTACAATGATGGACAACGAAGCCATTCACGACATGTTTGAGGGGTTGGGCACGGTCACGATCAAGCGGATGTTCGGCGGCAAGGGAATTTATCATAAGGGACGTATCCTGGCCGTCGAGGTGGATGGCGAAATCCTGTTGAAAGCCGATGGCGAAAGCGCCGGAAAATTCGCACAGGCGGGCGCGGCGCAATGGGTCTACAGCGGCAAGAAGAGCCCGGTCAAAATGCCCTATTGGTCCGTGCCAAATGATGCACTTGACGATCCTGACGAAATGAAAAAATGGGTGTTGCTAGCCTATGAGGCGGCGCTGCGTGCAAAGTAAGACCGGCCGATCGCGTCGGTACTATTCTTCGGTCAGTGCTTTGCGCCGATCATCATGAATGCCGGGATATCGTCGCCAAAGCCGATGGGAGTGGGCTGGTCGTCGATATCCGAGCGCCTGCGCCTGCGCCGGTCATCGTTGTCATTGGTTGCGGCGTTGTCTTTCTTTCGAGCCGAGGCCGGCATTTTTTCAGAAACCGATGCCTGATCTTCCGCAACCTTTTTTCGGCTAGCCGACTTTGGCTTGGCAGTTGCAGGGGTCTTCGATTTCGGCTTTTCAGTTTCGTCTTCCTGTCTCGAAAACGCAAAACCTTCTTCATTATGCCGTTCTATTTTTTCGCCAATAAGGTTCTCAATTGAATCGACGAATTTAGCATCTCGTTTGGTTACCAACGTAAAGGCTTGTCCGGCTCGTCCCGCTCTTCCGGTGCGCCCGATGCGGTGCACATAGTCTTCGGCATGGATGGGCACATCGAAATTGAAGACGTGGCTGACGTCCGGTATGTCGAGCCCGCGCGCAGCGACATCTGAGGCAACGAGCAGCTTCAAATTGCCTTCCCGGAAGTTGTGAAGCATGGTCATCCGCGCACGTTGATCCATGTCCCCGTGCAAAGCGCCAACATTGAATTCATGACGCTCGAGGGAACGGAAAAGGTCCGAGACATCCCGCTTTCGGTTGCAAAAAATGATGGCGTTCTTCAGGTCTGCCTGTTCGCGGATGAGGTCGCGCAGGACGGCCCGTTTTTCGAAGTCCTTCCCGCCAGCCGCGACGAGCCGCTGTTCGACCGTTGTCGCGGCCGTCGCCGGCGGCGCCACCTTGACCTCTTCCGGATTTTGCAGAAACCGGTCAGCAAGCGTCTGGATCTCCGGCGGCATGGTCGCTGAGAAAAACAGGGTCTGGCGGGTGAATGGAATGAGCTTCGCGATGCGCTCTATGTCAGGGATGAAACCCATGTCCAACATGCGGTCTGCTTCGTCTATGACGAATATTTCCACTCCGGTCAGCAAAAGCTTGCCGCGTTCGAAATGATCGAGAAGCCGCCCGGGCGTTGCGATTAGCACATCGGCGCCGCGTTCGAGTTTGCGATCCTGATCGTCGAAGGAAACGCCGCCGATGAGCAGGGCGATATTGAGTTTGTGATACTTGCCGTAGTTGACAAAATTCTCTTCTACCTGTGCAGCCAACTCGCGGGTCGGTTCGAGAATCAACGTGCGCGGCATACGCTGTCGGGCGCGACCCTTTTCCAGCAGGTTCAACATCGGAAGAACAAACGACGCGGTCTTGCCGGTGCCTGTCTGCGCAATTCCAAGTAGATCGCGGCGTGCCAACGCGGGCGGGATAGCGCCTGCCTGAATTGGTGTCGGTGTCGCGTACCCAGCGTCTTCTACAGCTGAGAGGACTTTTTGGCTTAAGCCAAGATCAGAAAATGTTACCAACGGGAGAAACTAACCTGTTCCAGTAGCAAACTTACGTGTTTTCGTAGCGCCGCCTTATGTGCGCTCCGACTATTCCGATCATCCACTAAAGTCAAGAAAATCACGGAGTTTGCCTGCCGTTCACGCAAAATATGGGGTTTTTGTGGCAGCGAAAGGCAATATCGCCAAACATAACAGATGTTTTGCGCAGCCCTGCATGCAAGGGCTACCTCAAAGATATGTTTCCAGTTGCTGACCGGCTGTAAGGAATCTTTGTGGATTAACCGCCTTGTTGTTGATCCGCACTTCGTAATGCAGATGTGGTCCAGTGGATCGGCCTGTACTGCCTGCAGTGCCGACTTTCATGCCGACCGTCACCCTGTCTCCAGGCTTTACCGATATGCGCGACAGATGCGCATAGCGTGTTGTAATTCCGTTGCCGTGATCAACTTCTACCATTTTGCCGTAACCGCCCTTGCGCTTTGCAAATACGACTGTGCCATCGCCTGTTGCCAGAATATGGGTGCCGTAACCGGTCCTGAAATCGATGCCGGCATGGTGCGCCATGCGCTTGAGAAATGGATCCCGTCGTTTGCCAAACCGGCTGGAGATGGGGTGGCCCGGAGCCGGGTGGGCGACAGGTGCCTGTTTCGCCTTCAGCTTGGCTTTCTCCAGCATTTCAAGTGCCATGCCAAGATCATTGAGCGAAGTATCAAAGCCGATGCCTTCGTCGGAGCTTACGAAAGGTCCGCCGATTCCACTCTTGGCGCGGCCCGGGATGCCCGTCTGCTCAAGAATAGAGTGTATCGTCTCAGCAGTCTGGTAGGCGTTTGACGTGAGGTATTGAACCTTCTTGAACTGCTCCTGTTCCATCTCCCTCAGGGAGTTGAGCACATTGTCAAATACATCTCCGGCACCGGAAGCGCGGGACGGTTCTGCTGCGTAGGCATGGCTGTTCGTTTGTCTGAGCGTATCGGCCGGTGGCCTTTGCAGAGGCGCAAGACGCTGCTGTTTCGCTGCTGCCCGTTGATGACTTTCTTTTGCCGCCTTTTGTTCCGGACGGGAACGGGGAACAGGAATACGAGCCGGAACGAATTCGACGACGTCGGCGCGTTTAAGAAGGTTGTCCAACCGGCCGTGGCGTGTCCTTAAAGTGGCCTGCTGCTCCATCAGACGGGTCATCTTGTCGTCCATCACCTGCTGGTCAAGCAACTGGCGACTTGTGATCCGGTCAACCTGTGATCTCAAAGAGGCAATTCTGTCTTCGTAGGCATGCTGGATCCGCGCCTGTCTGGCCATGGTTGCGCTTATGATGTCATCGCGCAACACAAGGTAGGTTGTGCCGAGAATGTAACCCATTGCCACGACGGCCAGGAAACTCGCCGCTATCCCCAGCATCCAGGGCCGAATTGTCCAATGGCGGACCTTGTCACCGCTGGCCAGAATGATTGTATGCTGTTTGGCACGTTTTCCGAAGACGCGGTTTACCGAACTTTGCGACACGCTTTCCCCCGAGAAATTCAACCTCAATGCCCGCTGCATTAGAAGGCGTTAAGGTTAACAAAGCTTTGCCTAGTGCCGGTTCAGGAGGCGTTTGCGGAGGACAGGCTGCGATAGAACGAAGGTGTCAATCCAGCTTCGGCCCTTGCGATGTCGTTGAACGGAGCTTTGAGTTGCCCGCGGAAGTTCGCGCGGACAAGCGAGCGGAATGTTTCGTCCGGATTTTTGCGCTCTCGATTGCACAAAAAACGGAACCATTTTGCGCCAACGGCAACATGTTTTTTTTCGTCGTTATAGATGATGTCGAGGACGGCTGCACTTTTCGTGTCGCCTGATTCGACCATGCGTGTCTGCAGCGATGGGGTAACATCCAGTCCGCGTGCTTCGAGAATCAGCGGTACCACCGCCAGCCGTGCCGTGAGGTCGTTGCGTGTATCATGTGCGGCCTGCCAAAGGCCGTCATGTGCGGGCAGGTCCCCGTAGTCGGCGCCCTGTGCTCGAAGTCGATCGCGGACAAGCCTGAAGTGTTTGGCTTCCTCAAATGCGACCTGCATCCAACCGTCAAAAAAGGAGTGCGGTACCGGTTCGCTGGCGAAGCGGGCGACAATGTCGAGAGCGAGGTCTACGGCGTTCAGTTCGATATGGGCGATTGCATGCAAGAGGGCGACGCGACCCGCCGTCGAATTCAGACTGCGTTTCTTTACCATTCGAGGCGGCAAGAGCTCGGGGCGTGGAGGCCGTCCAGGCCTTTCGGCGACCGGCGAGTCGAGCGGTGAGCGTATCGAAACGGCGCGCGCAAACCACCTGGCCGCGGCGGTCTGTGCAAGCGCCGTTTTCTCGTCAACGTCAGACGCCGCGATTGCGAGGTTGGCGCCTTCACGCAAAGTCTGAAATGGTCGATCGTGATGGTCCGTCATCATGGATGTTTGCAGCACCACGTCGATTTGTGAAAGGAGGATCTTATCCGGTCACCGTTGCAAGCACTTCTTCAGCGTGGCCCGGCACTTTCACCTTGCGCCAGATCTTCTCGATTTTGCCGCCTTCATCGATGAGAAAAGTCGAGCGTTCTACACCCATGTACTTCTTTCCATACATGCTTTTTTCGACCCAGACGCCGTAAGCCTCAAGCGTTGTCTTGTCTTCATCGGATGCGAGAGGCACGGACAACTCATGCTTTGAAATGAACTTGTCGTGTTTTGTTGCGCTGTCCGGCGACATGCCGAGAATATCTGCGCCAGCCGCATTAAACTTGTCTTTCAACTCGGTAAATGCCAATGCCTCTTTGGTGCAGCCGCTCGTATCGTCCTTTGGATAGAAATAGAGGACAAGCTTACGTCCAAAATACTGCGAAAGCTTTGCTGTTTCGCCTCCGTCTCGTGGCAATTCGAAGTCCGGTGCTTTCATTCCTTCGGTAAGCGCTGTCATCCATTCTACTCCGCAAATATCTCAACCTGTTGATAGGAATTCGCAGCTATATATAGTGGAAGGCCCGATCGTCCACGTGTACAAACAAATATCCCCAAGTGTAGGCGGAAGGGCTCTCACGGTAGCAGACGCATACTTAATGATGATCAATAACGGCGCGCATAAACCGAAAGGTCGGCAGGACCCGAAGGCCCTGCACGATTTGCCGTCTGCAAAAGCCATCGATCCGATCATCGTGCACACGCCACGCCCTCATGGTTGGGCTTATGTGTGTTCGCACGCTTTTGCCTTTGTTTCTCTTTTCGTAGTGCTCATTGGTCTGGCCGGTTTTTTGGTCCTTCAGAGTGGCCTCTTTAACGGTCCGCTGACAAATCAGGCGCGCAAACTCCTTCAGACTGCGGTCGGCGAGCAATACAGCGCATCGATCGGAAGCACCCGCGTCCAGTTTGCAAGGCGTGGCCTCATCGCTTTGGAGGCAAGAGACGTTGGCTTGGAAGCGCCGGAGGATGGCGGCGAACTTCTACATGCTGAGCGGATCCGGATCGCCTTAAAGATGCTCCCGTTATTGTCGGGTCAGCTTGAAATCGCGCATATCGAAATCCGTGGTGGCCTCATCGATGCAGGGCGTTTGCAGCGGGCAATGGCTGCGGTTTCACCAACTGCAGACCGAAAACCTTTTGAGATTTCCGACCTCGGCGATTTGACCGACCGCACACTTGCCTTGATGGAGGGGCTCGGGTCGATGTTGAACCAGCGGGGTACGCAATGGATTTTCGTGACCGACACCACAATAACAGGCTTCGGTTCATCCGATGCGCCCGGCAGAACCCCTCTGGCGATGAATGTGCAGTCTGCGGAAATTGCGGAAAGAAACGAAGACGGTCTGACGGTCGCTGCGAATATTTCCTATGCTGGCCAAGATATCCGCTTGAGTGCCGAAGCCGTTCGTGACGAAAGTCTAGCGGGCAGGACTAGGCTGACCGCACAGATTACGGGCCTGCACTCCGGCAAGATGATCTGGGCACTGAGTCAAAACCCCAGGCGGAAATTCCGCATGGAAAGCGGTGTGGATATCGATATCAATGCCGTCGCGAGTGACGACACCCAGAGCACTGAACTGGCGGCTCAGATCCGGATTTCACCCGGTGAATTGTTTATGGACGGCGTTGCCGCTCAAATAGAGCCGAGCACCATCAATCTCGCATTCGACCCTCAAAAAAAGTCCGTCGAATTTCTGCGCTCCCGTCTCATGATCGGAGACTCCGCCTATACTTTTCGTGGCGGCATCATTGATTTGAACAACCTGCCGGCCGACACGCATCCCGATGCGCAAGTCCAGCAAGGCGTAGCGGTTGACCTCATTGTCGACGAGGCGATCGTTGCGCCAACCGACAGTTCGGAACCACCGGTCCAGGTCGCGATGAAAGCCTTCGCACGCTACGTGCGTTCCGAGCGGCGGCTTGACGTCGATGAGTTTATCGTCTCCGGTCGTTCGGGGACAATGTATTCTTCGGCCAGTTGGCAATTCTCAGATACCAGTCCTGAAGTCGGGTTTGTTGCCACAATCGACAAGATGGACACGGCGACGGTTAAGCAACTTTGGCCTTACTGGATTGCCAAAGGAGCGCGGCGTTGGGTGCACGGAAATGTCTTCGGCGGCACAGTTACCGATGGAAGAATAAGCATCCTCATCCCAAGTGGCCGGATGGCGGCCTCACCTGGGGCTCTGAAGCTCGACGGCAACCAACTACAGATTGATTTTGATATCAGCGATGCGCGCTTTGACGTGGCCGGTGACATTCCACCAGTGCGTGACAGCCACGGCTTGCTTGCGCTCCGCGGCAATAACCTTGAATTGAAAATAGACGGTGGAACATCCTACTTTCCCACCGGGAGAAACGTTGCAGTGTCGGACGGGTTTTTCGTGATCGACCAGACCGATGCTATTCCCCTCATGGCGGATCTCGATATCAGTGTCTCGGGAGATGCCTCTGCAGTGGCGGAACTGATTTCCTACCAGCCAATCAACGCACTCGAACAGACCCCTTGGGAAGCCAGTGATTTCGAGGGGACGGTATCAACACGGCTCGCGGTCACCTTCGGCCTCATCGAAAGCCAGAACCCGCCAGCACCGCAGTGGCTGGCCGATGTGCAACTCGACGGGGTTACGATGGGCCCGAGGATCGATGGGGCCAAGATCACCGACGCCACCGGAACGATGCGTGTCGATCCCGATACGATCAAAATCGAAGCGGACGCCGGTATCAACGGTATGCAGGCAAGGCTGAACTTCACCGAACCTATGGACCGTGGCAACGCGGATAGCGCGGAGCGTGTGCTGAGGTTGCGCCTGACCGAAGATGACCGTCAAAAGTTCGCGCCTCAGCTGAACGAATACATCGAAGGCACTGTCTATCTGACGACAAGGCTGGGGCGGGATGGCCGTCAAGAGATCGACGCGGACCTGACAGAGGCCAGACTCGTCCTTCCATGGATCGGGTGGTCAAAGGGCAAAGGTATAAAATCAAACGCGACCTTTGAGATCATTCCCTCCGAGGCGGCAAACCAGGTTGCGAGCGCCGATGCAGAGACGGTTGCCGACGACGATGCCGGTCTCGGAATGCCGTCGGTTTTTAGTGTCGCTGGTTTCAGTCTTACCGGCGAAGGATTTTCGGCCCAAGGAAATGTCGACTTTGTTTATGGCGAAGTCACTCAAGCGACCTTTCAACGTGTTTCTCTCGCGCGAAACGACAGCTTCGCCATTGATCTGGAAAAGAACGGGCAGACCTATGTGGTCAATGTGGCGGGCCGCGCGTTGGATATGCGTTCCACGATCAAACATCTGATGGGCGAATCGGACGTGTCGTCCGGCTCCAACGAGGCGTCAAAGATTGAATTGAAGGTGCGTGCCGACGAGGCGTTCGGTTTCAACGGCGAGACCGTGAGTGATTTGCGGATTGACTATGCGGGCCAAGGCGAGACGATACTTGGGCTCGAAATGACAGGGACTTTATCCGGCGGTGGCACGTTGAAAGCGGTTGGCACCTATGGGGGTTCGGGACTTGTTCTTTCGGCCGTCAGCAACGATGCGGGTGATGTGGCGCGGCTGACGGATCTCTATCCTAAAATCGAGGGCGGAAATCTCGATATTCAGCTCGTAAAGGCGGGCGATGGACCTTATATCGGCACCGTCGAAATCAACGACTTTAACGTTGTCAACGACGACAACCTGAGACGGCTTGTTTCGGCAAGCCCCAATGGCGGTGAGAGCCTCAATCAGGCGGTGCGCCGCGACATCGATGTGAGCCGCGCCGGCTTCGAGCAGGCCTATGTGCGTATCGACAAAGGGCAGGGATATTTGCGCGTCAGTGACGGCATTGCGCGTGGTACAGACATCGGCTTGGCATACCAGGGAACCGTGTTCGACGAAAACAGCGGTATGAACATCACCGGTACGTTCATGCCTGCCTATGGACTGAATCGTATATTCGGTGAAATACCGATCATCGGCGCGATTTTGGGCAACGGCAGGGATCGTGGTCTAATCGGCATAACATTCCGTTTGACAGGAGATCTTGAGGATCCAAGGCTCGAAATCAATCCAATTTCGTTGATCGCTCCGGGCATTTTCAGATCCATTTTCCAGTTCCGGAATGACGCGCCGCTCCCATCGACCGCTCCGCGCAATCGCGTCACGCCAGCGCAATCACGATAGCTTATGCCGCGCTCAGACGGGACGGACGAGCATGTGCTTCTTTTTCCCGAGAGAAAGTTTTATGACCCCGTCGTCGGTCATGTCCGCATCGCCCACAACGCGTTTCTCGTCGGTAACCAATGTATCGTTGATTTTTACCGCGCCGCCTTTGACGTGCCTTCGCGCTTCTCCGTTTGACCCAGCCAGACCGGCCTTTACGAAAAGGCTGAGCAACCCAATGCCTTCATCGAGTTCAGACGCAGGAACCTCAAGAGACGGAAGGTTTTGTGCAAGCCTGCCTTCCTCGAACGTTTTGCGTGCCGTTTCCGCTGCGTCTTCTGCTGCGGTGCGCCCGTGGAGCAATGCGGTTATCTCCGTTGCCAGGACTTTCTTGACTTCGTTGACTTCAGAGCCGCCAAGGACATCGAGGCGCTCGATTTCCTCGATCGGCAGCGTCGTGTAGAGCTTCAGGAAGCGGGTGGTGTCCGCGTCTTCCGTGTTGCGCCAATATTGCCAAAAATC
This sequence comes from Pseudomonadota bacterium, assembly GCA_039025395.1. Lineage (GTDB taxonomy): Bacteria > Pseudomonadota > Alphaproteobacteria > Rhizobiales > Rhizobiaceae > Hoeflea_A. Next base: position 40,403 of record JBCCOK010000011.1, on the reverse strand, counting down.
ATAAACGCTGAGCAAGTCTGAATTCAACCAAATCGCGCCGGAAGCCGACTTGCCCATCTTGGCGCCCGAAGATGTCGTCAACAGCGGCGAGGTCACAGCGTATAGCTGTGGGGTGCCCAGGCGGTTTCCGAGATCGATGCCGTTAATGATATTGCCCCACTGGTCCGATCCCCCCATCTGAAGACGGCAGTCGTAGCGCCGGTTCAACTCCACATAGTCATAGGCCTGCAAGATCATGTAGTTGAACTCAAGAAATGACAGCGATTGCTCGCGGTCAAGGCGCAGCTTCACGCTGTCGAAACTCAGCATTCGGTTCACCGAGAAGTGTCGGCCCACGTCGCGCAGAAACTCGACATAGTTGATGCCCATCAGCCAATCAGCATTGTTGATCATCATCGCATCGGTCGGGCCATCGCCGAATTGCAGATAGCTAGAGAAATTTCGGCGGATGCCACCAAGGTTCTCCTCAATCTTATCCGGCGTCATCAATTGACGCGCTTCATCCTTGAAGCTCGGATCGCCGATCATGCCCGTGCCGCCGCCCATGAGCGTGATCGGCCGATGTCCGGTCTGCTGGAACCAATGAAGCATCATGATCTGGATGAGCGATCCCGCATGCAGGCTGGAGGCAGTCGGATCGAAGCCGATATAGGCGGTAATGGTTTCCTTTTTCAAAAGAGCGTCAAGGCCGGTGTCATCGGATGTCTGATGTATGAACCCGCGTTCGTGGAGCGTGTGGAGAAAATCGGATTTGAAGCTGGGCATAGCTGTTCTTTCGCTGAACGCGCTGATAACGGATAAGCCTTCGGTACTGTTTCGGCGGGCGTTTATCATCCTTTGCGCGAGATTTCACGCCATTTGTTGGAATGGGACCTATTGAGGATTGCAATGGTGACAAAAGCTGACGGTTCCGCGATGTTGAATGCGCTCGGATTGATGAGCGGGACATCAATGGACGGTATCGATGTTGCGCTGATCAGTAGCGACGGATTGACGAAAGTGGATCGCGGTCCGTTTCTCAGTATCGGGTATAGCCCTGGATTTCGACGCCGGCTTGCCGCTGCACTGGAAGCCGCGACCGAAATCAAATCGCGCGACGATCGTCCCGGCGACCTTGCCGAGGTCGAGCGGGAACTGACCGACAAACATGTTAACGCCGTCGCTGTCTTCGCCGAACACCATGGAATAGATCTGGCATCCGTTGACCTGATCGGCTTTCACGGTCAGACGGTGCTGCACCGGCCGAAGCAAAGTCTTACGGTACAGCTTGGCGACGGCGCATTGCTGGCTGAAAAAACCGGCAGGCCGGTGGTCTATGACATGCGGGCGGCAGATATGGAGGCGGGTGGCGAAGGTGCGCCTTTGGCGCCCGCCTATCATGCGGCTCTGGCGCAATCGCTCGACCGTGAAGGTTCATTTGCTTTCGTCAATATCGGCGGCATCTCGAATATCACCTATGTTGCCGCAGACGGAACGATTCATGCTTTTGACAGCGGTCCGGGAAACACGCTTATTGATCAGTGGGTCGAGGCGAAAGCAGGCATTCCGTACGATCAGGGCGGTGCTATCGCCAGCGAAGGTCGTGTCGTGCGAACCATGGTCGATGATTTCCTGAGCGCACCATTCTTTGCTGACACAATGCACCGGTCGCTCGACCGCAACGATTTTGTCCTGCCGAAGACTGACAGCGCAACCCTGGAGGATGGCGCACGAAGCCTCGCACGGCTGACCGCAGAGGCGATTGACTTGTCGTCGAACACCCTGCCGTCATTCCCGCAAAACTGGATCATCTGCGGCGGCGGCCGAAACAACCAAGCCATCATGGCTGACCTTGATGAACTTGTCACAGCGCGCGGCGGGCACCTCATGTCTGCTGAAGAGATCGGTCTCGACGGTGACGCTGTTGAAGCCGAGGCATGGGCCTATCTGGCGATCCGCTGCAGGAAGACGCTTCCGATCAGTTGGCCGGAAACCACGGGATGCAGCAAGCCGACATGCGGAGGCGTAGTGGTGGATCCGCAGCAATAGGAAAGCGGCGGCTCACGTGAAACCCGCAGTACCCATTGCCAGGCTTCGACATTGTCATCCTACCGGATGCGTTTGGGGGCGGGCTCAGGCACCAATTCTCCATTAAGGCGCCGGTCGAGATAGTCCGAGCATTCCGCGATCAGTTCATCCACCTGACCGTTGAAGAAATGATTTGCGCCGGGCATGATTTTTTGCGTGATCATGATCCCTTTTTGCGTCTTGAGTTTTTCAACCAGCCCTTGGACATCTTTTTCAGGAGCGACACGGTCGCTGTCGCCATGGATGATCAGCCCGGACGAAGGGCAGGGGGCAAGAAACGCGAAATCATAGATATTCGGTTGTGGCGCAATCGACATGAAGCCTTCGATCTCAGGGCGGCGCATGAGCAATTGCATGCCAATCCAAGAACCGAATGAGTAGCCGGCCACCCAGCAACTCTTGCTGTCGGGATGAAGGCTTTGAATCCAGTCCAAAGCGGCAGCGGCATCGGAGAGCTCGCCCGTTCCGTGGTCGAAAACACCCTGGCTGCGGCCGATCGATCGAAAGTTGAAGCGCAAGGCGGTGAAGCCGCGTTGCTGGAACATGTAAAAGAGCTGATAGACGATCTGGTTGTTCATCGTTCCGCCGAACTGAGGATGCGGATGCAGGACGATGGCGATCGGTGCGTTTTTGTCCTTTGCAGGCTGATAACGGCCTTCCAGGCGGCCGGCCGGCCCATTGAAAATGACTTCAGGCATTGCGTCTCCGGCTCATATACGGGCGGCGGAGAAACGGTGGCCGTCGCGACCGCGCGACCGATGCCGTTCCGCCAACTCGAATGTGAATGCTGTAGAATTGGTTTTTGGTCATCCTTCTGGATATAAAGACGTTTCATAGGGCATTGAGATCTCAAATATCAAGAAAAATGAGGCATAACCGCTTTGACGAGTGGAGCAAAGGCATGAACAAGTCCCGGGTTTATCTTGATTACAATGCGACAGCTCCATTGCTGTCAGGCGCCCGGGAGGCGATGGAATCAGCGTTGCGGCTCGTTGGAAATCCGTCTTCGGTTCACATGGATGGCAGATATGCCCGGTCGGCCATCGATCGGGCGCGGCGTCAAGTCGGCGAGCTTTGCGGCGCCGATCCGTCTGCCGTCATTTTCACCAGCGGTGCAACAGAAGCTGCGGCGATGGTGCTGACGCCGCATTTCAAGATGGGCAGGTCAGACCTGCGGATAGGGCATCTTTATGTCAGTGCGGTCGAACATCCTTGCATCCTTTGCGGGGGGCGCTTTTCGGCGGAAGACATTTCAGTCGTCGGCGTTGATGCAAACGGCATCATCAGCCTCGACGCACTCGACATGTTATTGCGCGCACATCCCGCTGAAGAAGGCAGGCCAATGCTCGCACTTCAATTGGCCAACAACGAAACCGGGGTCTTGCAGCCTCTGGAGGCGGCTGGCGAAATCGTCAAAGCGCATGGCGGACTGATGGTTGTCGATGCGGTTCAGGCTGTCGGGCGCATGCGCGTCGATATTCGAGAATCGGGTGCCGACTTTATCATTCTTTCGTCTCACAAGATCGGCGGTCCGAAGGGTGCCGGAGCATTGGTTTGCGCCGGCGAAGTGCTGATGCCGACGCCGCTGATCCCCGGAGGCGGACAGGAAAGGGGCCATAGATCAGGAACCGAGAATCCTGCTGCGATCGCCGGTTTCGGCGTGGCCGCGGCCGAGGCGGTTAACGGCCTTGAAGCGCGAGCAGCGAAGATGGGGCAAATGCGCGATAGGCTCGAAGTAGGCATCCAGACAATAGCGCCCGATTCCGTCATTTACGGGCAGGATGTAGCGCGGCTCGTCAACACGACATTTTTTGCGCTTCCCGGATTGAAAGCGGAGACCGCGCAGATCGCCTTTGACTTGGAAGGGGTCTCAGTTTCGGCCGGCTCTGCATGCTCATCGGGTAAAGTGGGACCCAGTCATGTTCTTGAAGCCATGGGCGTTAATCCTGAGCCGGGTGGCATCCGTGTGAGCATCGGGGCCGGCACAAACCATTCAGACATAACGCGTTTTCTTGGTGTTTTCGAACCGATCAACGAAAAACGTGAGAAAAAAAAGCAAGAAAATACGGCGCCAGTCTAGAAAAGTTTTAAATTTCGGACTACAACTGTGTCCGTGCGATGGAAAAGTCATTTTCACCGCACTACATCGGGAATGACCGGCTCAATTGGCCGGGTACGGATACATATGACGTTGACAACTGCCGGACCTTGAACCCGGCAAGATTGGAGAGCGCCAATGCCTGCTGTGCAGGAAACGATCGATCAGGTCCGCCAGATCGATGTAGACCAGTATAAATACGGTTTCGAAACTCACATAGAAACGGAAAAGGCCCCAAAGGGTCTTAATGAAGACATCATCCGCTTCATCTCTGCCAAGAAAGATGAACCGGAATGGATGCTCGATTGGAGGCTTGATGCCTACCAGCGGTGGCTCACTATGGAAGAGCCGAGTTGGGCGCGCGTCGAATACCCCAGGATCGACTTCAACGACATTTATTACTACGCGGCACCGAAGAACCAGACCGGCCCCAAGACGATTGACGACGTCGACCCGGAACTGCTTGCGACTTACGAGAAGCTGGGAATTCCCTTGCGGGAGCAGGAAATTCTTGCGGGCGTTCAACAGTCAAAGGTGGCGGTCGACGCTGTCTTCGATTCGGTTTCGGTGATCACGACTTTCAAAGAAGAGCTTTCAAAAGCCGGCGTCATCTTCATGTCGATCTCCGAGGCAATTCGGGAGTACCCCGAGTTGGTCCGCAAGTATCTCGGGTCCGTGGTTCCGGTCAGCGATAATTTCTATGCTGCTCTTAACTCGGCGGTCTTTACCGACGGCTCGTTTGTCTACGTGCCCAAGGGCGTGCGTTGTCCGATGGAGCTTTCTACCTACTTCCGGATCAACGAGAAAAACACCGGACAGTTCGAGCGGACACTCATTGTCTGCGAAGACGGAGCCTATGTATCCTATCTCGAAGGATGTACAGCACCGCAGCGCGACGAGAATCAACTCCACGCCGCGGTTGTCGAATTGATCGCGCTCGACGATGCCGAGATCAAGTACTCGACAGTCCAGAACTGGTATCCGGGCGATGCCGAGGGCAAAGGCGGCATCTACAACTTTGTCACCAAGCGCGGCGATTGCCGGGGCGCAAACTCGAAGATCTCATGGACGCAGGTTGAAACAGGTTCTGCAATTACCTGGAAGTATCCGTCGTGCATCTTGCGCGGCGAAAACTCGCGTGGAGAGTTTTATTCAATCGCAGTCTCGAATGGCCGCCAGCAGATCGACAGCGGCACGAAAATGCTACACCTCGGCAAGAATACCTCGAGCCGGATCATCTCGAAGGGGATTTCCGCGGGGTACTCCAACAACACCTATCGTGGCCAGGTCTCGGCACACCGCCGGGCAGCGAATGCACGTAACTTCACCCAGTGCGATTCACTTTTGATCGGAAACAACTGCGGGGCCCATACTGTGCCGTATATCGAGGCAAAAAATGCCACCGCGCAGTTTGAACATGAGGCGACCACATCGAAAATCTCAGAGGATCAGCTGTTTTATTGCATGCAGCGCGGTATTCCCGAGGAAGAAGCGATCGCACTCATCGTCAATGGTTTCGTGAAAGAAGTGATCCAGGAACTGCCGATGGAGTTTGCTGTCGAAGCGCAGAAACTCATTGGTATCAGCTTGGAGGGAAGCGTCGGCTGAGGCGGATATCAAAGTCCGGCTACAGCTTTTGAAGACGCACAAAGGAATTCGGAAATACGACAATGCTTGAAATCAGAAACCTTCACGCCCGTATCGCTGAGGATGGCACGGAAATACTCCGTGGACTGAACCTTTCCGTGGCAAAGGGTGAAGTCGCCGCGATCATGGGCCCGAACGGATCGGGCAAATCGACCCTGTCATATGTTCTTGCGGGCCGCGAAGACTACGAGGTCACGGAAGGCGATGTTCTTTACAATGGCGAGAGCATCCTCGAAATGGATACTGCAGAGCGCGCCGCAGCGGGTCTGTTTCTCGCGTTTCAGTATCCGGTGGAAATACCCGGCGTGGCGACAATGCAGTTCCTCAAAGTTGCCATGAATGAGCAACGCAAGGCGCGGGACGAGGCTGAACTGACGACGCCTGAGTTCATCCGCCTTGTGCGCGAAGCGGCTGGCGAATTGCATATTGACATGGAGATGCTCAAGCGTCCGCTCAATGTTGGTTTTTCGGGCGGCGAGAAGAAGCGGGCTGAGATCCTGCAAATGGCGCTGCTGCAACCAACACTGTGCGTTCTTGATGAAACCGATTCCGGCCTCGATATCGACGCATTGAAGGTGGTTTCCGATGGAGTGAATGCGTTGCGTTCGCCTGAAAGGGCCATGGTTGTCATCACCCATTATCAGCGGCTGTTAGAGCACATTGTTCCCGACAGCGTGCATGTCCTTTATCGCGGGCAGGTGATCCGTTCAGGCGACAAGAGTCTTGCGCTGGAACTGGAAAACAACGGTTACACAAACATCATAAAAGATGCAGCTTGATAGCGGCTGGGCTGGAGGAGCTTTTTAATGAATATGCAAAGTATCAGACCGGTTACTGCCGCTGAACAGACGTTCGTTGACGTCTTTGTCGAACGCTTGGGAAACCTCCATGGCGACGGTGCCATTGCAGCCATCCGTGACGGCTTCATGCACGATCTGAGGGAAGACGGATTGCCGACCCGTCGGATTGAAGCGTGGCATTACACTGACTTGCGCAATCTTTTGAAGAAAGTTCCAGACGGTGAAGGGAATTCCGGTGTTGATGCCGTGAGCCGTCTCGTTGAAGGTTCCGATGTGCTGGCGGTGGTCGACGGGTTGGCCCGGGACGGTAATGTGCCGGAGGGTGTCACACTCGGATTTTATCGTGACTCGCTGACACATGGCGTTGCCGGGCAGCGCATGGTGTTGCAGCACCACGATGACCTGATCGGGCGTCTGAATGGTGCGCTGGTGAATGACGGATATAGCCTGACGGTGGGCAGCGGCGTAGAGCTTTCCAAACCGCTTGAAGTCCAGGTAATACAAGGCGGCGGCCAATCACACTCGCGTTTCCCGGTCGATATCGGCAAAGGCGTCAAGGCGACGTTTGTCGAGCGCCATGTCTCGGTGGGCGATGAAAGGTGTCTCGTATCTTCAATCACCGATCTGCGCGTTGGTGATAATGCAGACGTGATTTGGATCATCAGTCAGGAACGGGGCATTGCCGACACGCATTTCGGCCAGATCAATATTCAGCTTGGCGCAAATGCGAAACTGACTTTATACGTCGTGAATTCCGGCGGCAATCTTGTAAGGCAGGAACTGAACATCGTCGCAAAAGGCCAGCATTCGGAACTAGTGTTGCGCGGGATCAATCTTCTTGGCGGTGACAGCCATACCGATGTGACGATGACGCTCGATCATCTTGAGCCTGATTGTGTTTCAAGCGAAACTTTCCGTAACGTTGTATTCGATCATGCACACGGAGTTTTCCAGGGGCAGATCAGAGTGGCGCAGATTGCGCAGAAGACTGATGCGAAAATGGCCTGCAATACGCTCCTGTTGTCTGACCACTGCGACTTTTCAGCCAAACCGGAACTGGAAATTTTTGCAGACGACGTGCAGTGCGGCCATGGCGCGACGGTGACCGACATCGAAGAAGAACACCTGTTCTATATGAAATCCAGAGGCATCGGCGAACGCAAGGCACGCGCCCTGTTGGTCAAGGCTTTTGTGGCGGAACTGGTTGAAGAACTCGAGGACGATGCGCTGATCGAGGCACTCGAGGCCCGTATCGAAAACTGGCTCGACCTCCATGGCTAGTCTCGCCAGCGACCTCGTGGACATCGGCGCGTCTTACGATGTTGAAGCCGTGAGGAAGGATTTTCCAATCCTTTCGAGGTCCGTCTATGGCAAGCCCCTCGTTTATATCGACAACGGTGCGTCGGCCCAGAAGCCGCAAGCGGTTATTGATGCCGTCTCGCATGCCTATGCGCATGAATATGCAAATGTGCATCGGGGCCTGCACTTCCTTTCGAACGCCGCTACAGATGCCTATGAAGCATCGCGCGAAAAAGTGCGCGCTTTCCTCAATGCCGAATCCGCCGACGAGATCGTATTCACGAAATCAACGACCGAGGCGATCAATACGGTCGCCTATGGGTACGCAATGCCGCGTATTGGCGAAGGCGATGAAATTGTCCTGAGCATAATGGAGCACCATTCCAATATCGTCCCCTGGCATTTTCTGCGGGAGCGGCACGGGGCGAAACTCAGATGGATACCCGTTGATGACAACGGTGTGTTCCATATTGAGGATTTTGAAGCGCAGCTGAGCGAACGAACAAAGCTGATTGCCATCACCCACATGTCCAACGTACTGGGGACGGTCGTTCCGGTGAAAGAGGTTTGCCGGATTGCGCGTGAGCGCGGTATCCCGGTTCTGATTGACGGGAGTCAATCAGCTGTTCACATGCCTGTAGATGTTCGCGATATCGATTGTGACTGGTATGTCTTTACCGGCCATAAGGTCTACGGTCCGTCGGGTATCGGGGTTCTGTACGGCAAGAAGCATGTTCTGGAATCGATGCGCCCGTTTCAGGGCGGTGGCGAGATGATCCTTGACGTTGGTGAGGATGTCGTTACCTACAACGAGCCGCCGCACCGTTTTGAAGCCGGAACGCCGCCGATCGTTCAAGCCATCGGTTTGGGCGCGGCTCTTGACTATATGGAAAATGTCGGCCGGGAAAACATCGCAGCCCATGAAGCCGATTTGCGCGCGTATGCGCATGAAAAGCTGTCGCAAATCAACTCCTTGCGGATATTTGGTAATGCGCCGGGAAAAGGCGCCATTGTTTCGTTTGAGATTGAGGGCATTCATGCCCATGACATATCGATGGTCATCGATCGGTCGGGCGTTGCTGTACGGGCCGGAACGCATTGTGCGCAGCCGCTCTTGCGACGCTTTGGCGTGACCTCGACCTGTCGTGCTTCTTTCGGCCTTTACAATACGCGCGAAGAGGTGGACGTATTGTACGACGCGCTGTTGAAGGCACGGGAGTTTTTTGCCTGATCCTGCGATAAACCGGGACCTGTTCAATGAGCGACGAGATACAAACCGAAAGCGGCGAGACACACGCCGAAGAGCCCACGACGAATGGCGGCCTGTCGGCATCTTCGATACCGCGCGATGAACTCGCCCGTCTGACAGATGACATCATTGCCGCGATCAAAACTGTATATGATCCAGAGATCCCCGCCGACATATACGAGTTGGGCCTCATATACCGTATCGATATCGAAGATGACCGGAGCGTGAAAATCGACATGACCCTCACTGCACCAGGCTGTCCCGTTGCCGGCGAGATGCCGGGATGGGTGGAGAATGCGGTCGGTACGGTTGAAGGCGTATCGGGTGTCGACGTAAACATGACGTTTGATCCGCCATGGACGCCGGATCGGATGTCAGAGGAAGCGCAGATCGCCGTCGGCTGGTATTGATTGACGGATTCCTTTTATACGGTATTGTCCCGTCAATCCGCATTGCATGAAACAGACCGATCTGTTGACCCGAATGGAGACACGCAATGACTGGCTTTGCAGTCATGACATTGACAGATAAGGCCGCCGACCGCGTCAAGGCGATCGTCGAAACCTCGAACGCTCGGGCGGTCGGATTGCGCGTCGGGATCAAAAAAGGCGGATGTGCCGGTATGGAGTACACGGTGGATCTCGCAACGGAAGTCAACGACAAGGACGATGTGGTCGAGGCAAAAGGCGCCAGGGTCTATGTGGCGCCCGAGGCCGTGTTGTTTCTCCTCGGTACGGAAATGGATTTCGAAACCACAACCCTGCGTTCCGGTTTTGTGTTCAACAATCCCAATCAGACGTCTGCCTGCGGGTGCGGCGAATCGGTGGAACTGAAACCTGCCGACCTCAAGGCATTGGCTGACAAGGGCGACGCCGTGGTTCGCGCCGACAGTTAAGTTAAAGCATGGTTCGATCGAACCGGAAGCTCTCATTTTCCTTGATGAATCTCTAAGTTTCGGACATGGCATTTCTTTGCCACGCCCGGATGCTCTATCGATTTCTACCGTTTGTCGCTTAGGTTATCCCGCAACGTCCGTTCGTGCACCGGGAAACCGGTTCGCGATCCGACAGCGACACAGCGGCTTGCGAGTTGCAATAGCGCGCTTTGCTATGTCAGTCTGCGCGAGTCAACGACAGGTAGTGCTGCCATATGCGTCGTACAAACGGCGCATTGTCGAAACGGCGAATGGTGCAGATGTGGTTGCGTGTGGTGACGATGATTGAAGTTAGGAAAGCAGTCGCAGAGGACGCCGAGCAGATTGCGGCCATTGGCATTCGCCTCTGGGAGCGTGCCGTCCCACACTGGGGTGAAGATATCGACCCCTTGCGCGAACAGGTTCATGGGATTTACCGTGATGCTTCAAAGGATTACTGGAACACCGCCTTGGTGGCCGTTTCGAATACCGTCATATTGGGCTGGGTTTTTCGCGAAGACATGGATTTCAGGGTGGCATTTCTGAATGTCGATCCCGATTGTTGCCAAAGGGGAGTGGCGACCGCGCTGCTGAACGCGGTTGAGGCCGAGATCAAGAATGATGGTTTCGATTTCGCCGAGATAGATTTGCACGCAAGAAATCGCACTGGAATCTCTTTTTTCGAAAAGAGTGGATACATCGTCGAGGCACGCTCGACGAAATATTCGACAACGCTTCTCAAAGATATAGAAAAGGTGACAATGCGTAAGTGCCTGGAGCGCTTCGTAAGTCAAAACAAACCGGCAGCCTTTGCGCTGCAGCGCTGACTGATCGGGTCACCGATATCGCACATTCATAATGCTGCGCAGAATGGGAAAACATGCTTGGCGAGGCAATCAGAGGCACAAATACCGGCGTTAGTGCTGAACTTGTCGAAGATGCCGCAAAGCGGCTTGATGGCCTTGCTGTGCCTACGCCGCTGGTCGAATCGCCTCAATTGAACGAAGCGCTCGGAATGCGTCTCCTTTTCAAGGCTGAATGTCTGCAGCGCACGGGTTCCTTCAAGTTTCGCGGCGCATACACAAAGCTGTCCCGTCTTCCGGTGCATGCGCGCTCGTCGGGTGTTGTCGCTTATTCCTCGGGCAACCACGCTCAAGGTGTTGCAGCCGCCGCCAGGTTACTGGAGCTTCCCGCAACCATATTCATGCCGGGCGACGCACCGGCGATAAAAATCAACAATACGCGTGCCTTGGGAGCAGACGTTGTGTTTTTTGACCGCAATGGCGATGACCGGAAGGCATTGGCGCAAGAAAGAGCTGCTGAGACAGGCGCCGCAATCATACCACCTTTCGACGATGTCGATGTCATCTCGGGCCAGGCCACGGTTGGACTGGAGATTGTCCGGCAGACCAGGCGCATGAATCTCGACATTGATCACGTAATCTGTCCGGTGGGCGGCGGTGGATTGCTTTCCGGGATTTCCGTCGCGATCAAGGCGCATTCGCCACAGTCACATTTGTGGTGTGCGGAACCCGAACACTATGATGACATGGTCCTTTCTCTGAACGCTGGAAAGCGGGTATCGATAGCCCCTGGTTCCCCGACCATTTGCGATTCCATTGCGACACCGCAGCCGGGTTTGATCACATTCGAGATCATACGGACCAATGTCAGTGGCGGCTTTGTCGTGTCTGACCGCGAGGTGATGAGTGCCATGGCGGTATTGTTCGAGCGGCTGAAACTGGTCGCCGAACCAGGCGGCTGCGCGGGGTTTGCAGCGCTTCTACAGCAACTTGAACGATTTAAAGACAAGACAGTCGTTGTCGTTGTATCGGGCGGAAATGTCGATCGCAGCACCTATAGCCGCATTCTCGACGCGGCAGAGCCACTGCATATTGGTTTTCCGGATTAATCCAGCCAAAGGCGGCCTCTGGTCTGATTTTGGACGCGCTGTGCGGCGCATTTGGTGACTGGCAGTTCAGCGCTTCAGCCACATCTCGCTCTAGGCGCCAATCCGGTGCATCGTTATGCCTTCGAATCCTTCATTTACTGCCTGACTCCCTCTAAGCTTGGTGCGACGACAGCGAAGTAGATTTGGGTCGAATACAATGCAGGATCAATCCGCCGTATCGGAAAGCGGCGAGGGGTCTCCTGAGCGTAGTGAGATTTACGACGAAGACGGTGTCATTCGTTCCGGCTTCGTCGCGCGCGTCGGTGCGGCTATTGCAGACGGGGATGTGCTCTTCCTCAGAGAACAGGTTTCCGGGCTGCATGAGTCGGAGCTGGGTGACCTGATCGAATCGCTTCAGCCTGACCAGCGCAGCAGGCTGGTGAGGCTGACTGGTGATGATTTCGACTTCACCGCACTGACGGAGGTCGACGATGCGATCCGGCGTGAGATTGTCGACGATTTGCCGAATGAAAAGCTCGCAGAGGGTCTTGAAGACCTCGATTCAGATGATGCGGTATACATTCTTGAGGATCTCGATGAAGAAGACCAGGAAGACATCCTGGCAAAACTGCCCTTCACCGAGCGGATACGCCTGCGGCGCTCGCTGGATTACCCTGAGGACACCGCCGGGCGGCGCATGCAAACCGAGTTTGTTGCAGTACCGCCATTCTGGAGTGTCGGCCAGACAATCGACTACATGCGCGAAGAGGAGCGGCTTCCCGATTCGTTTTCTCAGGTCTTCGTCATTGATCCGACCTTTCGGCTCCTTGGTGCCGTCGATCTGGACCGCATCCTGCGATCAAAGCGGGAGATCAAGATCGAAGCGATCATGCGCGATACCAATCGGCCCATCTCGGCAGAAATGGATCAGGAAGAAGCTGCGCAGTTGTTTGAGCAGTACGACCTTTTGTCTGCTGCCGTCCTTGATGAAAACAACCGGCTGGTTGGTGTCCTGACCATTGATGATGTCGTCGACGTTATTCAGGAAGAGGCGGAAGAAGATATTTTGCGGCTCGGAGGCGTTGGCGATGAAGAATTGTCTGACGCTGTGGCTGCGACAGTCCGCTCGCGTTTTCCCTGGCTCATGGTCAACCTCGCGACCGCCATTCTTGCCTCGGTCGTCATCGGTCTATTCGACGCCACCATTCAGCAGATGGTAGCGCTGGCTATACTCATGCCAATTGTCGCGTCCATGGGCGGCAATGCGGGAACGCAAACGCTGACCGTTACCGTTCGGGCTCTGGCTACCAAGGATCTCGATATCTACAACGCCGCTCGCATTGTACGCCGCGAGATTGCGGTCGGATTCATCAATGGCGTTCTCTTTGCATTTGTCGTTGCGCTCCTTGCCTGGGCATGGTTCGGCAGCGGCCAGCTCGGCGTGGTTATCGGCATCGCCATGGTCATCAACATGCTGGCGGCCGGAATTTCAGGAATTTTGCTGCCGCTTCTTCTCGATAAGCTAAACATCGATCCGGCAATCGCTTCTGCCGTCTTCGTAACAACGGTGACCGACGTCGTCGGGTTTTTTGCCTTCTTAGGTCTTGCCAGCTGGTGGTTCGGGCTGGTGGGATAAAGATTTACCCTGTTTGGCGGTTTGGCGTTCATCCCCAGGCGAAAAATTGACTTTTACGTAAAAGAAAGTCAGAGTCTGACCGCTCAAACACGGCAGGCAATGACGTGCGCAAATACTACACCATCACTGAGCTTACACGCGAATTCGGCGTTTCGACGCGGACCCTGCGCTTCTATGAGGACGAAGGTCTCATTCAACCGGAACGTCGTGGTCGAACACGATTGTTTAAATCGTCGGATCGGCATCTCATCAAGGAAATCCTGCGCGGACGCCGCCTTGGATTTACGATTGCCGAGATTCGCGAGATCATTGACATTTACAAGGGTCCGCCTGGTGAATTGGGGCAGCTTGAACTGATGATGAAGCGGGTCGCCGAGAAGCGCGAGCAACTCAAGCAGAAGCGCAAAGATATCGAGGACACGCTGGCAGAGCTCGACAATGTGGATGAGGCTTGCTTGGCGCGTCTTGCCGAACTGCGGGTCGGCACCTGACGCTATCTTGCCGGTATCTTAGATCAGAGCCAGCGCCTCACCCGACGGCAATAGTCCTCGTATTCGGCGCCGAAAACGGCCAACAGATGCAGTTCTTCGCGGTCGACCGCGAGCTTTTTCATCCCGATTGCGGCTGCTGCGGCCAGGATCACGAACCAGGCATTGGCAAGTATCAGAGACAAGGCCAGCAGCAGCAGGATGTTGCCGAGATAGATCGGGTTGCGGCTGTAGCCGAACGGACCGTTCGTGACGAGGTGCGTCGACCCTTTTGTAGGCATGACCGTTGTCTGCGCCGCCCGCATGGTAAAAATCGACCAGATGTCGATAGCCAATGCGAAAATCAAGAGCAGCACACCGGTATACTGCAAAACGGCTCCTTGCGGAAAAGGCAGCCGATAGACCCAGGCTGCGAGGACGGCCAGGATTGCCGCGGCCAGGGTAATGATCGGGGGCCACGGTATCGAATTGGATCTTGCCTTGTACGCGTTCATTCCGACCCGCCTTGTTCGATCGCCGACGCCGTACATGCGGCGGTAATCTGTCTTAGCTCAGCGTCTGGCTCTCCGCTGGATTGGATCGTCGTCAGCGTATCGAGCAGGTCTGCTTCGACAATTCCCTCAGCCACGCATCGGCAGTATCTCTGACAGAAACCATCCGGGTTGTCTTCGGAACAAACACGGTTGCAGCTGAATGTAATGCTGGCAATCGGATCGGCTGCCGGTGCCGGATAAACAAGGCTCGCGATATAAACCAACCCGATAAGTACCGGTTGATGGAGGAGGTAGACGGCCAGACTGTGACGTCCGGCAAACGCAAGCGGCTTTCCGATCCGGCTTTCACTCCGATAAATCGCCGCAAGCCAGGTGAACAAGCCTGCGGATTTTGCAATTTTTGCCGTACCAATGCCGAGCAAGACGACACCGAACCATGGAAATACCGGAACGTAATCATTGGAAACCACCCGATCGGTCGAAAGGCCCAGCCATAACAGTGCCCAATGATTGAAAACCGGTGCTGCAAAATACACCTTTCCGAAAAGCACGATAATGGCGCCTGCAAGGCTCACAATCGCCGGCAGCCGCAGAAATGCAAGGCCGAGTATACTCGAGACAGCAATGTTATGGAGTATGCCGAAAAATATGAACCTGTCCGGCATGGCATAGACCGTGACGCCCGTAATCGCTGCGGCGGCGGCAACAATCATCGCAAGCCGAACGGCAAATGAGCGCCAGCGAATTGCGTCGCTGTGGCCCAGGACCAGACTGACGCCGACCAGAAACAGGAAGCTGCCGGCGATGAGCCGCGCGAACATCTTCCACCCGCCATAGGCAGTAAGGCCCTGCTGTACATAGCCGAAAAACTCCAGATCCCATGTAAAGTGATAAACCACCATGGCGGCCAATGCCGTACCTCTGGCAACATCAATCAGGATGACGCGCTTTGAATGTTCGGTCGGGGCGTAGGATGTGCTCATGGAGCCGGTTTCCCCGATCCGGCGTCCTGATTTCCGAGCCTAGTGACGAAAAGACCGCAAACGACCAGTGCAAGGGCGACAAGGATGTGCAGTGACAGCGTTTCATCCAGCAACAGAACGCCCAATGCGACACCGAATACGGGTATAAGGTTCAGTCCGATTGCGAATGTCGAATAGCCGATCTTCCTGATCAGGTAGAAGCGCAGCAAATAGGCGAGACCCGTCGGTATCAGGCCGAGATAGACCAGTGCGAATGCCGCGTTGCCGGACAGGTTTGTTGTCGGTATGCCGTCGGTGAACAGTGCGATGGCGACCAGTGCCAAGCTTGAAACACCAAGAGCGATGCAGGCAAGCCGTCCGGGCGGGATATCGATCATTCTTATCAGCAGCCCGCTGGCGACGTAGCACATGGACGCCAAGAAAACCGCGATCTGGGCGATCAGCTCGCTGCGGCCAATATTGCTGACGGCATCGAAGCCAACAATTGTCAAAACACCGGAGAAACCGAGAAGTACGCCCAGAACCTTGGTGGCCGAAAGCTTGTCGTCCGGTGTGAACAGGTGGCTGCCGATAATCGCGACGAAAGGACCGGTCCCCAATAGCAGTGAGGTCACACCCGCATCGATCGAGAGCTGTCCCCAGGAAATCAGCAGAAAGGGCAGGACCACGTTGAACAGCGACATCAGCGCCACAAGACACCACATCCGGGCCGTCGACGGCAAAATCAGACCGCGCCAGGCAGCATAGGGAAGAACGACGAGAAAACCGATGGTCACCCGTGCCGCTGCAAGCCAGAAGGGCCCAGTCTCATGAACGGCGACCTTAATCGCCGTGAACGCCGAGCCCCAAATCAGCGCTGTCAAGACGACAAGCAGGAGATCGGTCACGTTGGCTCTTTGAATTCTGTCCAAACAGTGCCCCGGTTAGGATGAAAAGATGCAGTCTCTTCCGGTCGCGTCCTCCGAAGCGCCAACCAGCGCTTAGGTGTAACGGTTCCTAGCAATTGTCGACCGGTTCCGCTTCGTTGCCGAAAACTGATACTTCAGCCAAACGATGTCAACGCTGCAATCTTGTCTGTGTCGGTTTCACAACTGTGGCTTCAAACGGCAGTGCGCCACCAATATTGCCTGCGGGAAGGCCCATCCGTGAAACTGCGCGACGCAATGCCGCAATCAATTACCGACTGAGCGGAACTCTGCTCAGCAACACGGTTTTCCGCATGTCCCAGCAGGCCAAAGCTGTTTCGTTCTTGACGGCAATCACTGCGATCGCCCAACTTTTTGTTATCCATTGCGGGATAATAGTTGGATTTTACGGTGTGGATTCAACGCTGGATCAAATGTCAGCCGAAGCAGCGTTGCTCATGCTTTTTTCAGTTGCGAAGAGGCTGGCCTTCGTCTAGAAAATGTGTCCACCGCAAGGCAAAAAAACCAGCCTGCGGAATTGGGGTATCACTGGAGAAACCATGGAAGATACGGTCCAAAAATCCTGTTGGGGCTTTACCGCCCGGGCATTGATTGGGTTCGTGGGCTTGCTGGCTTTGATATATCTCTTCGGAGGCTTCTGAGCCGCACCTGCACGTCAAATGTTGTAAAGAACAGCGCGGGAATTGACCCGCGCTGTTCTTTTTTGGTCAAAAGTGTCGTCATCGATCAAAACAATGTCGGCCTGCAGGTCAAAATAGACCTCGGTTGTGCCTAAATGTAACGGACCGCACTCAGTACTCGGATAGCCGAAGACATGTTTTTGTCCGTCTTTGATGTATTCAAGATCGGTATCGGCCCGTCGAGCTCTCACACGATGGGACCGATGGTCGCTGGCGGCCGCTTTCTTGATGAGATGCTGAATGGCGATTGGCCGCGGCCGCAACGCTACCGTATTGAGAGGCTTGAGGTCAGCCTGCACGGCTCTCTTGCGTTCACCGGGATTGGGCACGGAACGGGGCGGGCCATTGTTTTGGGTTTGATGGGGTGTGAACCGCAGACAGTCGATCCCGATGCAATCGATTCGATAATCAACACTGTGCAACTAGACAAGAAGGTCTCACCGCCGGGGCACCCCACTTATGCTTTCGACCCGGACAAAGACCTGATTTTTGACCGCAAGAACCCTTTGTCCGGCCACGCCAATGGCATGACATTCACCGCCTATGACGGCGACGGACGGGTGCTTCTAAAGCGCATTTACTATTCGATCGGTGGCGGATTCGTACTGACGGATCTGGAACTCGAAGCAATAAAGAAAGCGCCTGCTGCGACCGCTGAAGCCAGCGTGCCCTATCCCTTCCGGACCGCTGCCGAGATGCTGGAGATGGCCAAGAAATCCGGCCTGTCGATTGCGGAGATGAAGCGCCGGAATGAAGAGGCCAATAATTCGGCTGAAAACCTGGATGCAGCGCTCGACGCAATATGGTCGGCAATGAGCGGCTGTATTGACCGGGGACTGAACCAGGACGGGATCATGCCCGGCGGATTGAATGTGCGGAGGCGTGCGCGATCCATTCACCACAAGCTGCTTGAAGAGTGGAAGCAGAACAAGGCAAACCCGCTTCAGGCCAATGATTGGCTAAGTGTCTATGCGATGGCGGTCAACGAGGAAAATGCGGCAGGCGGGCGGGTCGTGACTGCGCCGACCAATGGAGCGGCCGGTGTTATTCCCGCAACCATCCGCTATTTCCGCCAGTTTCACGATGGTGCCGGTCAAGATGACGTACGCGAATTTCTTCTCACTGCCGCTGCGGTCGGCGGCATTATCAAGCACAACGCCTCCATATCGGGCGCCGAGGTCGGCTGCCAGGGCGAGGTCGGATCGGCTGCAGCCATGGCTGCAGCCGGGCTCGCGGCAGTGCTTGGAGCCACTCCGGAGCAGGTTGAAAACGCCGCGGAAATAGCCCTCGAACATCATCTGGGTATGACCTGTGACCCCGTCGGGGGATTGGTTCAGGTTCCTTGCATCGAGCGCAACGCCTTGGGCGCGGTCAAAGCGGTAACGGCTGCTTCGCTGGCATTGCGAGGCGATGGCCAGCATTTCGTGCCGCTTGATGCGTGTATCGAAACCATGCGTCAGACTGGCCTCGATATGAATGC
Source organism: Pseudomonadota bacterium (assembly GCA_039025395.1). Classification (GTDB taxonomy): domain Bacteria; phylum Pseudomonadota; class Alphaproteobacteria; order Rhizobiales; family Rhizobiaceae; genus Hoeflea_A. The sequence continues at coordinate 21,752 of JBCCOK010000011.1, read as the reverse complement.
CCGGTACAAAGAAACCAGCGAAGGCGGTCTTGCCGTCAATGTTGTCGAGTGCTGACCGCGGCTTAACCTTCCGCAATTGTGGACATCAATCGTCCTTGGCTTGACGCTGTCATTGAGACCGCTACGTCAGGTGAATGGCCCTCAATCTGTTGAAGTTGTGTGTCGGCGTAGACACCATCGAAGACCTCCAGGCATCGATCAAGTTCCGCGTTGAGCAGCACAAACTGCGTGGGTTAGGCGAAATTTCCTTTCATATCACGCGCATGGTGCCGAAACGGGCTGATGAACTATTGGACGGCGGTTCGCTATACTGGGTCATACGCGGCACGATCCAGGCGCGCCAGCGCATTGACGACATTCAGCCCTTCGTCGACCCCTCGGGCGTGTCGCGCTGCCGTATTGTGTTAGAGCCGCGCCTGTTTCTCACTGAATGGCAGCCCCGTCGGGCTTTTCAGGGCTGGCGATACCTCAAGCAGCAAGATGCACCCTCGGATTTGTCCGAAGGTGGGGCGGGGATCTTATCGTTGCCACCGGAATTAAGGCGTGAATTGGCCGATCTCGGTCTTTTATGAAGCCGACTCAATAAGCCAACTTCTCGGTCTTCTTTATCAATAGTTGACCTGAACTTGCGCTCAATTGCGGGGACAGGTTCAATTTGGCAGCCGGTTGCACTAAATTTGCCTGTGGAGGGAATGGAGCGGTCGCGTTGCGGCCCAATTCCGAGGAGCAACTCATGTCGGGTCGTGACATTACCAAGGGAAAGGGTTCGCAGGACGTCGCTTCGGACGCCGGCGAACAGTCCTCAAGACGGGATATCGAAAATTTCCTCAATGCTGCCAAATCGGTCACCAAACCGGTAGGATCTGATAGCGGCCGTCTTATCTTTGCACTCGATGCGACAATGAGTCGCCAACCGACCTGGGATGCCGCGTGCATGCTGCAAGGCGAGATGTTCAATGCCGTGAGCCGCGCCGGTGGCTTGAACGTTCAGCTGGTCTATTTCCGCGGTTTTGGTGAATGCCGCGCGTCCAAATGGGTCGCCGATGCCGCACAGCTTCGTGATCTCATGGTGCGTATCGATTGCCGGGGCGGGCATACGCAGATTGCCAAAGTGTTGAAGCATGCGCGGGACGAAACCGTTCGCCGCCCGGTCAGCGCGATGGTCTATATCGGCGATGCCATGGAAGAAAATGTCGACAAGCTCTGCCAACTGGCGGGCGAATTAGGCATGCGCAAAGTTCCCTGCTTCATGTTCCAGGAGGGTGGAGACCCGGCAGCACAGACGGCGTTCAGGGAGATTGCCCGATTGACAGGGGGCGCGTATCTGCGTTTCGACGGAAACGCCGCAAGTGCGCTTCTTAATCTTCTCAAAGCCGTTGCGGTCTATGCGTCGGGCGGAATGCCGGCGCTGCAACAAGACAAGAGCCGCGAGTCCCGCCTGCTTCTCGAACAGCTCTCCGGAGGGAAGGGCGGTTAACCGGTGACTTTCCTGTTTTACATCGTCCTGCTCGGCCTTCTGCTGGCTGGACTGTCGGTGCTGTTTGTGCGCATGGATCCACAGCGCCTGGCAACAGTACTGCGCTACTTTCTTCCGGTCCTGCTGACCTTGTTCGGCATTGTCTTCACCTTGCTTGGACGCACCGGCATTTCGCTCGGCCTTTTCGGACTTGCAGCCGCGCTTTTCGGGCGCGCCAGGGCGCGGTCGCGAGGCACGAAGTCGGCGCGGCAAACATCGCGTGTTCGCACGGCAGCGCTGGAAATGGAGCTTGATCTGGACAGCGGAGCGATGAACGGGCTGGTTCTCGTCGGGCAATTCGAGGGACAGGAACTTGACGCCTTGAGCGAAGATCAACTGCGTTCGCTCCACATGGAACTGCGGGGCGATCCGGAGAGCATCCAGGTGCTAGAAGCGTATCTTGACCGCCGGGCTCCCAGTTGGCGTGATGGCTTTGAGACGGACGCGGACGAGGGGCTGGGCGCCGCGCCAGCTTCGGGCCCCATGACAGAGGAGGAGGCGTACGAGATCCTTGGTCTTGCCACTGGTGCGTCCGAGACGGAAATCCGCCAGGCGCATCGCCGCTTGATGAAGCGCGTTCATCCCGACACCGGTGGCTCGGTTTTTCTGGCGGCGCGCATTAACGAGGCTAAAGATGTACTCCTGCGACGTCATTAGAATTCCCCAATACGAACAACACTTTCGAGGAAAAGGCGGCCGCTGCTAACGCCACCTCAAAATTTGCTTACTGCTCCGTGGCCCAGCAGCCGTAGCCCTTTTTCTTGAGAGCGCTGCAGGCCTTCCATGCTTCGGATTTGCCACTAAAGCCCGCAAACCGAGCCCGATGCAGACTTTCGCCCTCATGCTCAGTCAGTACGGTAAAGGGTTGCGCGTCGCGGACGAGGCCGCCGGTTCTTGTCTGTGCCTCGGCCAGCAACTGCTCAGCGCTTTCGCGGCTTGGTGCCGCACCGATCTGAACAACCCATCCGGACGGTGTGTTCGTGCTCGAGGTGACGACGGCATCGATCGCTTTCGTTGCATGTCCCGGTACTGGCTGGCTGGGAGGGCGAGGCGATGGCGCGACAAAGGCGCGTTGTTTCTTCAACTGTTCCACGAGGGCATCTCTTCCGACGACGGGACGGTCGAGCGGGATCGGAAAGGAAGACGCCTGTTGAGGAATGGCGTAGGCAAGCGCAACACGAACGTCGCTGTGATCGCGAAACTTCGGTACCGGCCCCTGTTTGGGAAGGCTTACCCTGCTGAATGTCGAAGACGTCTTCGCTACCAAATTGGCGTTGCCATTGCGCGACGCCTTCGGCAGATAACGGCCGATCAGGTCCTGCATATGCCTGTTGCGGCTGGCACCGGACTTGCCGCCCATGACCACGGCCACGATGCTGCGTCCGTCTTTGCGGACGGAACTGACCAGATTGAAGCCGGAAGCGCGTGTGTAGCCGGTCTTGATGCCGTCAACACCCGTGACAGTGCCAAGGAGCCGATTGTGGTTGGTGAAACGTAATTTGCCGTACTTGAAGGTGCGCGTTGAAAAGTAATGGTAGTGGGCGGGAAAGTGCTCACGCAGTGCGATACCCAGACGTGCCATTTCGCGTGCCGTTGTCTTTTGCCTTGAGTTCGGCAAACCGTGGGCGTTGCGGAACGTCGTTTTCTTCATGCCCAGCGCACGCGCTTTTTCCGTCATCAGCCTTGCGAAGCCGCTCTCTGTGCCGCCCAGGTGCTCAGCGATTGCTGTAGACACGTCGTTGGCTGATTTCGTTACGAGCGCATTGATTGCCTGTTCAACGGAAATTGTTCGTCCGGCGCGTACATTGATTTTTGACGGCGGTTCTGCGGCGGCGTTTTTTGACACCCGAATGCGTGTTGTCTTGCTGATCTTGCCAGCGTCCAGTGCTTCGAACACAAGATACAGCGTCATCATCTTGGTGAGCGATGCAGGATACCGGAGCGCGTCGGCGTTGTCGGCGTAAAGCGTCTTTCCGGTCTTTGCATCAATGACAACCCCGGCATATTTCGGGTTTGCGGCAGCACTGCCGGCACCAAGCACGCAGGCAACCGCAATCGCGGCTAGCAGTTTTATTGAGCCTTTGAAGTACCTGTTGAGCCGGGAGAAGCAGCGATCGCCGAAAGAAGCTGTATACACTTTTAAGATCCAATCACATTACGCTACGCATACGCTGACGGGCTGACAAATGCCATTGGCCGCCTTTTCGGGCAAGCCTAGGACAACAGCGTTACCAATTTGTTTATGGTTGGCAGGTTCTTTACAGACGGTTTTCTTTTTGGGTAACGGCAAGAATAAGGTTATGTTGCAGTGCACAATAACCCTTGACATTGTGTTGCAGTGCACATATTCTGGCAGGCAATCGGATACGGGTTTTGCGTTGCCGATCAGATTTGACCTCCCCAAACGAGAATAGGATGGCAAAATGTTTTCCTTTGATGATGCCAGCAAATACGGCAAGGAAGCCATGGACAATATGTTGAAAAGCTACTCAGCGCTAGCGCAGGGTATGCAGACGATGACGACCGAGGCAACAGATTTCTCGAAGAGATCCTACGAGGACAATGCTGCTGTCGTCGAGCAGCTTTTCAGTGCCAAGACAATTGAGAAAGCTTTCGAAATCCAGAGCGACTTTGCCAAAAGCAGCTATGAGGGCTTTGTTGCCCAGGCGACCAAGATGAGTGAACTCTACGCCGACACTGCACGCAAAGCCTATGAGCCATATGAAGGCGTGGTCGCTGCAGCCGCACCTGCTACTACGGCTTCAAAGAAAGGTTCGTAAGCAACCGATCGTCGGTTCTAACGGAACTGTCCAACCCGGCCCTTATCGCGGCCGGGTTTTTTCGTTTATGAGGGGCGGAAAGACAAGCGGGTGCAATTTTCTTGAACCGTGCCTCTATGCGCACTGGAATTCATACCTATTTATTGCTCGGTGAAGTACATCGTACAGAGCCGCCGCCCGGGGCTTAAATTCGCTGCCTGTCTGGACTAAGATAGAGTAGACCTCAATTCATTACTGTACCAATATCCCTATGGACAAAGATAGGTAGACATCCTTCCGACATGGCAGCGAAGCCTTTTGAGCCCGCAATGAGTGATGATGATGACAATAATGACGCCGATGGCCGTGCAACCGGCAACGGCGTGTCAGTTATCACGCGCACGAAGAAGAAAACCAAGAAGCCCAGCCTCTATCGGGTCTTGCTTCTCAATGACGATTACACGCCGATGGAGTTCGTCGTTCACGTTCTCGAGCGGTTTTTCCAGAAAGACCGTGAAGCAGCCACGCGGATCATGCTCCACGTTCACAATCACGGTGTTGGCGAGTGCGGGGTCTTTACATACGAGGTAGCAGAAACCAAAGTCACACAGGTGATGGATTTTTCGCGCCAGAACCAGCATCCGTTACAATGCGTGATGGAAAAGAAATGAGGATTTGACTGTGCCGACATTTTCCAACAGCCTTGAAAAGGCATTGCACCAGGCACTTACATTTGCAAACGATCGCCATCATGAATATGCGACGTTGGAGCATCTGTTGCTGGCGCTCATGGACGACTCCGATGCGGCCGCTGTAATGCGGGCCTGCGGCGTTGATCTTGATGCACTGCGTTCGACCGTAACCGAATATATCGACAACGAGCTGCACAATCTCGTGACGGGTTACGATGAAGATTCCAAACCAACATCCGGTTTCCAGCGCGTCATTCAACGCGCCGTCATTCACGTTCAGTCCTCCGGTCGCGACGAGGTAACCGGTGCAAACGTGCTGGTCGCCATCTTTGCAGAGCGCGAAAGTCATGCCGCCTATTTCCTTCAGGAGCAGGAAATGACGCGTTATGACGCGGTGAATTTCATTTCACACGGCATTGCAAAGCGGCCAGGCGTTTCAGAAAGCCGTCCGGTTCGGGGTGCCGAGGACTCCGATTCTGACTCGTCTTCTGCGCCATCCGATACCGAGGAAGGCGGAAAGCCCAAAAACCAGGATGCGCTCAGTGCCTATTGCGTCAACCTCAATCAGAAAGCCGCCGACGGCAAGGTCGATCCGCTCATAGGACGCACCGAAGAGGTGAACCGCACGATTCAGGTTCTCTGCCGCCGGTCGAAAAACAATCCGCTCTATGTCGGTGATCCCGGCGTTGGCAAGACAGCCATAGCCGAGGGGCTGGCACGTCGGATAATCAATGGTGAGGTGCCGGAAGTACTCCTCGGTTCAACGATTTACGCTTTGGATATGGGCGCGCTGCTGGCCGGAACCCGGTATCGGGGCGACTTCGAGGAGCGGCTGAAGCAGGTCGTCAAGGAACTCGAGGAAATGGAAGGCGCAGTCCTTTTCATTGACGAGATACATACGGTGATCGGCGCTGGCGCGACTTCTGGCGGTGCCATGGATGCATCCAATCTGCTGAAACCGGCCTTGTCGTCGGGCTCGATTCGATGCATCGGATCGACAACCTACAAGGAATTCAGGCAGTTTTTCGAGAAGGACAGGGCACTTGTGCGCCGGTTCCAGAAAATCGACGTCAACGAGCCGAGCATCGACGACGCTGTCGAGATCCTGAAGGGTCTGAAGCCCTATTACGAGGACTATCACAAGGTCAAGTACAGCAACGAGGCGATCACTTCGGCGGTGGAGCTTTCAGCGCGTTACATCAATGACCGCAAGCTGCCGGACAAGGCGATCGACGTGATCGACGAGACCGGTGCATCGCAGATGCTGGTTGAAGAAAGCAAACGCCGCAAGACGATCACCGAGAAGGAGATCGAAGCGACAGTTGCGACCATGGCACGTATTCCGCCGAAATCGGTGTCAAAAGACGACAAGCTGGTCCTTGCCAACCTCGACAAGGAGTTGCGGCGTGTTGTCTATGGTCAGGACAATGCGATTGAAACCCTGGCATCGGCCATCAAACTGGCCCGTGCCGGTTTGCGCGAACCGGACAAGCCGATCGGGAGTTATCTTTTCTCCGGTCCCACTGGGGTCGGAAAAACGGAAGTCGCACGGCAGCTTGCAAGCTCGCTCGGCGTTGAATTGCTGCGCTTCGACATGTCGGAATACATGGAACGCCATACTGTGTCGCGCCTTCTGGGGGCGCCACCCGGATATGTCGGCTTCGATCAGGGCGGTCTGCTGACCGACGGCGTCGATCAGCATCCTCACTGTGTGCTGCTCCTCGACGAAATCGAAAAGGCCCACCCGGACCTGTTCAACATCCTGTTGCAGGTGATGGATCACGGCAAGCTGACGGACCACAACGGCAAACAGATCGATTTCCGTAATGTCATCCTCATCATGACGACGAATGCTGGCGCCGCGGATCTTGCCAAGCCCGCCATCGGCTTCGGCTCGTCAAAGCGGGAAGGTGACGATATGGAAGCGATCAACCGGATGTTTTCGCCCGAATTCCGTAACCGGCTGGACGCGATCATTCCTTTTGGTTCGCTGCCTACACCTGTCATTCACCAGGTTGTTCAGAAATTCGTCATGCAGCTTGAGGCGCAGTTGGCCGAGCGCGGTGTCACATTCGATCTTTCGAAGGAAGCCGTCGCATGGCTCGCTGACAAGGGCTATGATGAGCGCATGGGTGCGCGGCCGCTGGCACGTGTGATCCAGGAACATGTCAAGAAGCAGCTTGCCGACGAGGTGCTGTTCGGCAAACTGAGGAAGGGCGGGACTGTGAAAGTCACCGTCGAAAAGAAAGACGACGGCGAACCCGGATTGAAACTCGAAGCCATTCCAGACAAGGCTCCGGAAAAGCCGCGCAAGGAACCAACGACGAAACGCAAGCCCGCAGCAGCAAAACCAAAAGCAGCAGCAACCGCCGCGCCAAAGCAGGAAGGCGCTGAGGGAGACGCCCCGCCCTTGGACGAGCCGGAGCCATCCAAGCCGCGCGGCAGTGCAGTGCCGAAGGTTCCGCGAAAGAAATGAGCCATGTCCGCATGGCTGCGTGATCGCCTGAGTGAAGGCGATCGCCGCGTGGTCGGGGCGGCAAGTGCTGTTGCTGACGAGGTTCGGCAGAACGGGCACTTGCTCCCTGTATTGATAGAATTGCTGGAAGATGAAGACACCGCGGTCGTTGCTCACGCTGCGCATGCTCTCATGCAGATCAGCACTGCGGAGCCTGCGCTTTTCGATGCGCATGTAATGCGGTTGCTTGGCCTGCTGGCAGATCCCAAGCAGTGGGAAATCGGCGAACAGCTTCCCAAGATTCTCAGCCGTGCGACTTTGACCAGCGAGCAGGCCGATCGGCTCGCGCGCGTTCTTGCTGCCAATGTCGAGAACAAGTCAAACATCGTTGCTGCTTGCTCGCTCCAGGGGTTCGTTGACCTGGCGCTTGATGGACGTATCGAACGCAGCATGGCCGAACAAATGCTCGATGCTGCACTTGGGTCCGACCGCAAAGCACTGGCAGCACGGGCGCGCCAGTTGCGCAAGCGACTTTAAAGGTCAATGCGATCGACGCAGGCGATCCTTGCGCTTCGACAAATGGTTCCAATCGTGTTGTGAAGCGAGAACAAGCGCTCCATAGTGCCTGGTGCGGTAGCCGGACCCAAATGCCGGGAGTTAATGTTGTCCCAGTCGCACTCTGCCACTATTGACCGCGATGCCTATAGTCGCGGCGTGCTGTATGTTCTGGCAGCCGGCATCGTCTGGTCCACAGTAGGCCTCGGCGTTCGCCTGATCGATGAGGCGACATCCTGGCACATTCTGCTTTACCGCTCGCTTACGCTGACCCCTTTTCTATTTGCTGTTTTGTGGGTTCGCTCCGGGGGAAGGCCCATTGCGGTAATCCGCAGCGCGGGCATTTCCGCACTCATCGCAGGATTTGCCCTGTTTCTCGCATTCGCCGGCGGCATTTACGCGATCCAGAAGACCACTGTGGCCAGTGCGCTGTTGCTGTTCGCCTCGGCGCCCGTTTTTGCTGCCTTGCTTGGGCGTCTCTTTCTTGGCGAAAGAGTGAGGGCAGCAACGGCCGTCGCAATCTTTGTCGCGCTCATCGGTGTAGCGGTGATGGTTGCTGACGGATTTTCCACGGGCAACATGATCGGCAATCTGGCAGCGATCGGGTCGGCAATCGGTTTTGCCGTCTACAGCGTCGTCCTGCGTTGGGGCAAGGCGAGGGACATGATGCCTTCGGTCTTTCTCTCTGGACTGATCACCATTGTCCTAGCCGCGGTTATCTGCATCGGAAACGGTCTGCCGCTGACAGTCAGCACCAATGATGCCACCGTCGCTCTGCTCATGGGCGTCTGTCAGATCGGCGTAGGACTGGTTCTGTTTACGATCGGCTCACGCGCGGTTCCTTCCGCGGAGCTTACCCTGCTTTCGCTCGGAGAGGTTATGCTCGCACCGGTCTGGGTCTGGCTTTATATTGGCGAGGTTCCCTCACAGTTCACCGTTGTTGGCGGTTCGATCCTACTGGCCGCAATCATCGGCAATGCGATGACCGGAATGAGCCGCAAGCCGGCACCTGTGGAAACCATGGATCGCTGACCGAAAAAGAGGCCGCCGATTGACCGTCTTTCAGAATCCCCAAATCGTTAAACCCTCACCACGACCTAGGAAAGCACTTCCGCAAGCCGCGTAATATCTTCAATCTTGGCGCGGGCTTCGTTATAGCCGCGGTCTATCGCTTCGGACGCTCTATGGAATTCTGAAAGTCCGATGTCCGAAAGGCGCGGCATCAGCAGAATATCCGGAGGGTCTCCGGCCAAACGGGCACGGGAAATTCGGTCCTGAATGATGTTATAGGCTTCCACCATCACATTCGTCATACCGAGACGCGCCTTTTTCTTTCGTTGCTCAGGCGTCTTGTCGGCAGCCGTGTCAACTGCGATCGTGGAAGCGGCGTGTTTGACGACCGCGGATCGGCCGTAGAGGTCGTAGTGTAGGTTGACGGCCACGACCAACGGCGCCTCCTGAGCCCTGCAAACCGAAACCGGAACCGGATTTACCAAGGCGCCATCGACGAGTGTGCGACCGTTGCATCGTACCGGTTCGAATATGCCGGGTAGCGCATAGGACGCGTGGATCGCAGTGGTCAACGATCCGCTGTGGATCCAGATTTCATGGCCCGTCGCGATTTCTGTCGCAACCGCCGTGAAGGGCCGGTCGAGGTCCTCGATATTGATATTGGCAAGATGCTCGCGCATGCGTTTGCTCAGGCGCATGCCGCCGAAGAGGCCGCTGCCGCCGATAGCCAAGTCCAGCAATCCGACAATGCGGCGCATGGTCAGACTACGCGCGAAGTCTTCAAGTTCGTCCAGTTTACCTGCGAGGTAACACCCGCCGACAAGTGCGCCAATGGACGTACCGGCGACCATTCCGATCCCGATGCCGGCCTCGTCGAGTGCTCTCAACACCCCGATATGCGCCCAGCCGCGAGCAGCGCCTCCGCCCAGCGCAAGTGCGATTTTTGTCTGGGGTGATGTGTGCAACACGGCATCATCTCCTGAACGCAGTCGACACTCGCCACGGCAGCCATTCTGAGAAAATCGACTGGACTGCGCACGAGCGCTGAACTGCTATTCAACGCTCTTTTTGTTTATGTTTGGTGAAGTTGCCACGGGCCGGCAACGTCTGGCAATCGACTTTTGAACAAATGGATTTGTTTTGTCGTGATGGGCATAGACGTTGTTTAGCGTGTCTCCGCTGGCGCTTTTAATAGACGGTCGCAGGATCAAACAGGCGCGGCTCATCGTCTTTGACGAGGCGTACCTCCCCATTATCAGCTTCGACGCGGCGGAAAAAACATGATCTGCGGCCTGTGTGGCAGGTGGAGCCATGGCCGGCGACGCTCACCTTCAACCATACGGCATCCTGGTCACAATCGACGAGGATTTCGTGGACTTTCTGGCTGTTGCCGGATGTTTCGCCTTTTTTCCAAAGCGATGCGCGCGAACGGCTGTAGTAGTGGGCAATACCGCTTTCGACTGTCAATTTCAGCGCTTCTGCATTCATGTGTGCCAACATTAAAACAGTACCGTCGGAAACATCGGTCACAACTGCTGTTACCAGCCCGTTTGCATCAAAGCGTGGCGTTAACTCGTTCCCTTCTTCCAGCAGCGACTTGTCGGCCGGCGCTGGCGGAAACTGCGCTCGCTGGACGGCTCGTTCGGGCATCTTTCAGTCCCGACCGCGCAGCATGGACATGAACCGTGCCTGCTCCTGGGGCTCCGTCTTGAAAACACCTGTGAAGGTGGAAGTCAGCGTTGTCGAACCGATTTTCTTGATGCCGCGCATGACCATGCACATGTGCTCGGCTTCAATCATCACCGCTACGCCCCGTGGTTTCAGCGTGGCGTCAATTGCTTCCGCGATCTGTGCTGTCAGGGCCTCTTGTGTCTGCAGCCGCTTGCCGAAAGCGTCGACAACCCGTGCAATCTTAGACAGGCCGACGACCCGGCCCGCTGGAAGATAGCCGATATGGGCCTTTCCAATAATCGGCACCATGTGATGCTCACAGTGGGAGAAGAAGGGGATGTCCTTCACGAGAACCAGTTCATCGTACCCTGCCACCTCTTCAAATGTGCGCCCGAGTATCTCTTCGACAGACTCATTGTACCCGGAGAACAATTCCAGATAGGCCTTGGCGACCCGCTTCGGCGTGTCGATCAATCCCTCGCGTGCCGGATCCTCTCCGATCCAGCGCAAAAGCACGTCGATGGCTGCTCTTGCCTCGGTTTCGGTGGGCCGGTCAATGTCGCCTGCCGTGTCGTCGTTCACCCCGTTGGGGAAACTTTTGATAATGGCGTCTGTAGTCATATCATTCTCCGCAATCGCACAATGCGATTTCGCTTAAGGTACGGGCACGTTATGGTTTCCTGGTCATCGCAGCGAGACAGGACTTGCAATAGTGTCGCTGGAGCCCAAAATAGGGTACAAAGATCTCAAAGGCCAACGAATAGGCGACGTAAGGGCGTCGATTTAATGTGTTTTTGCGCAAGAAACAATAGATCGACGCCGGGATTTCTGAATGATTGACGACGTATACAACGCGAAGATTCTTGAATTTGCAGGCAATATCCCGCGCATCGGTTCACTGGAGGATGCGGATGCGAGCGCGCGTGCCCACTCGAAACTCTGCGGATCGACCGTCAAAGTATGGCTGAAAGTCGATGGCGATATGGTCAGTGACTTTGCCCATGAGGTCAAGGCTTGCGCTCTCGGTCAGGCTTCCTCGTCGATCATGGCGAGCAAGATTATTGGGGCTTCGATGTCCGAATTGCGTCAGGTGCGCGCCGAAATGATTGCCATGCTGAAGGAAAACGGTCCGCCACCCGGCGGGCGTTTTTCCGATCTGCAATTTCTCGAGCCGGTTCGTGATTATAGAGCCCGTCATGCGTCGACATTGCTGACATTCGATGCCGTTGTCGATGCCATTGACCAGATCGAGGAAGAGCGGGCTGCGGGAGCGGCCGCCTGAAGCAACTGATGACGTCTTCGACCAAGCCGGAAGAAACAAAAGCTCACAGTCGTCACCGTGGCCGCAACTACGATGGTCCGTTTCGCAAGACACCGGGAAGACTGTTTGGAATGGGTCTGGTGCGTCTTTATCAGCTAACCCTGTCCGGTTTTATCGGAAACACCTGCAGACACGCTCCGACCTGTTCCGAATTCGGCTATGAGGCAATTGCGCGTCATGGGCTTTGGGCCGGCGGCTGGATGGCGTTGTTTCGTTTCATAAGATGCGGACCCGGCGGAACCCATGGTTTTGATCCGGTTCCTGAAGCAACGCCGGACAGGGCACGCTGGTACATGCCGTGGCGGTATTTTCACTACGCTAGCAACTGAGTGCGTTCAAAGCGATGTAACGGCATTTGTGCGTTGCAAAGGGCGGACGCGCAGGATAAAACGCGCGCGCGCTTTCTAACGCGCAATCAACCACCCGCATTCGTTGGCGGGACTGGAAAGGAGACAACAATGGCTGATTCCGTTTCTCTTGCATTTCCCGATGGCTCAAGCCGCGAATTCGCTGTGGGTACCAGCGGCCGCGATGTGGCTGAGGGGATATCCAAATCGTTGAGCAAAAAAGCCGTTGCGGTCGCTGTTGAAGGCGAGCTGCGCGACCTTTCAGATGCCGTCACTGAAGGGCCAATTGAGATCCTGACGCGTGATGATCCGCGCGCGCTGGAACTGATCCGCCACGACGCTGCGCATGTCATGGCCGAAGCCGTCCAAGAACTCTATCCTGGCACGCAGGTTACAATAGGCCCGGTCATCGAGAACGGTTTCTATTACGATTTCGCGCGCAACCAGCCTTTCACGGCGGATGATCTTCCGAAAATCGAAAAGAAAATGCGGGAGATCATTGCACGCAACAAACCGTTCACCAAAGAAGTCTGGTCGCGCGAGAAGGCGCGCGAGACATTCAAAGAAATGGGCGAGGCCTACAAGGTCGAATTGGTCGACGCGATTCCGGACGGGGAAGACGTCAATATCTATCGGCAGGGCGAGTGGTTTGATCTGTGCCGGGGTCCTCATATGGCATCGACAGGGCAGATCGGAAATGCCTTCAAGCTGATGAGCGTTGCCGGGGCTTACTGGCGTGGCGATTCTAATAACCCCATGCTTACCCGCATCTACGGCACAGCTTGGGCCGACCAGAGACAGCTTGATGCCTATCTCCGCATGCTCGAGGAGGCGGAAAAGCGCGACCACCGGCGTCTCGGCCGTGAGATGGATCTTTACCATTTTCAGGAGGAAGGGCCGGGCGTTGTCTTCTGGCATAACAAGGGTTGGCGTATGTTCCAAAACCTCGTCAACTATATGCGTCGGCGCCTCGATCAGCACGGCTATGACGAAGTAAACACGCCGCAGGTGCTGGATAAAGCACTTTGGGAAACCTCCGGTCACTGGGAATGGTACCGGGAAAACATGTTTACCACGCAGACCGAAGACGAGCGGGTCTTCGCGCTGAAACCGATGAATTGCCCAGGTCATGTCCTAATATTCAAAAATGGACTAAAGAGTTACAGGGAACTGCCTGTAAAGATGGCGGAATTCGGCTCTGTGCATCGCTATGAACCGTCCGGTGCTCTTCATGGTCTGATGCGTGTTCGTGCATTCACACAAGATGACGGCCATGTGTTTTGTACCGAAGAACAGCTGCGTTCAGAATGCCTTCGCATCAACGATCTCATATTGACCACTTACAGTGATTTTGGCTTCGACGAAATCACGGTAAAGCTCGCGACCCGACCGGAAAAGCGTGTTGGCACCGATGAAATGTGGGATCATGCAGAGGATGTAATGCGCGAGATCCTGGTGCAGATCGAACGCGAATCCGAAGGCCGCATCAAGACCGGTGTCAATGAAGGCGAGGGCACATTTTACGGACCGAAGTTCGAATATGTGCTGCGCGATGCGATCGGTCGCGAATGGCAATGCGGAACCACGCAAGTGGATTTCAATCTGCCGGAACGGTTCGGGGCCTTCTACATCGATAGCGACTCAGAGAAAAAACAACCGGTCATGGTGCACCGGGCTATCTGTGGATCCATGGAGCGTTTCCTCGGCATCCTGATCGAGAACTATGCCGGGATCATGCCGCTGTGGTTTGCACCGGTTCAGGTGGTTGTTGCGACCATTACTTCCGAAGCCGAGCCCTACGCTTTGGAAGTCGCAGATAAACTCAAGAAGGCCGGGCTGCATGTTGAAACGGATGTGCGCAACGAGAAGATCAATTACAAGATCCGCGAACACTCGCTGACAAAGGTTCCAGTGATCCTTGTATGCGGCAAGCGCGAAGCAGAGGAACGCAGTGTCAATATGCGTCGCCTGGGCAGCCGTGATCAAACGTCCATGACGCTGGACGAAGCAGTCAATGCACTGGTCGATGAAGCCACGCCACCTGATCTTCGACGCGACTGACTAAACTCTGTGTCCCAAACGACGGAAAGGCGGGCCTTGGCCCGCCTTTCTGCGTCAACCAGTCTTGCTACTCGGTACTACTGGTTTTCCAGACGCCTCGTAAATTCGTCATTAAAGTAGGAGATAATTTGGCCGTATGTGCCGTTTTCGATGATTCTGTCGAGACCGACGTTAAATTCAGCGAGATAGCGGTTGGTTTCGGCGTTGGACGCATGGGCAAGCATGTGAAGTGTGCCAGTCACGGAGAAATCCGACATTTTCACATTGTCGCTGATACCCATTTCGTGCGCGACGGCATCGCCGACAAACCGATTGAGTGCAACGTAGTCAGCCTGACCTTCCAGCAGCCGTTGGAAACAATCCTGCGGCGAATTGCCGACAACCAAATTCTCGATTGAAAATCCTGCCTCGACCATATCGAAGGTGGAATAGCCCTTTGGCCGGCAAATTCTTCTCAGCTTAACCTGTTCTAGTGTCGTGTCGTTCAAATCTGCCCGACCCGCTTCGACGAAAAACGCCTGGGTCGTATTGGCGATCGGGCTGGATTTGCTGTACTCGCAGCGGATCTGCATGGGCTCAGGAAGGCGGTCGCATGTCTGCCAGAAATCCATGTCGGGCATCGCCCATGGAAAGGTCATATGATAGCGGTCCTTCTTGACCAGCGTCTGCACCTGGGCGTTCCAGTCGTCGATGATGTCGATCTCCACATTCGTGCCGATATCGGACGCGTCAAAAGCGGCCTGAATGATGGCGGTTGCCATGCCGTTGTTCGGCCAGTTGGTCGACGTGTATGGAGGCCAGTTGTCTCCGGTGATGACATAGAGCGTGTCCTGCTGGGCACTGTTTTGCGGAATGGAAGCCGTGGTTTCGGGAAGGGACTGAACTGCACCGGGGCAGGGCGGAATACGAATGCGCGTTCCAACGAAGATCAGGTCGGGGTTTTGTCCAAGTGCTTCGACGTTGCCCGGATACTCAAAGATACGAGGCCATAGAGACGTATCCCCGAATACGACAGCGGAAATTTTTGAAAGCGTGTCACCGGATGCGATGAAGTAATCTTGCACAGCGTCGCCGCAGGCGGCGGGAGCCGCATGTGCCGGCGTTCCGGATAGGCCGGAGATCTGGACCGCAGCAAACAGTGCTGCCGAAAGAGTGCTCAGTCGGGTAATTCTTGTTTTCACGGTGTACTCCTAACTCCGGTTTTTTTTTGAATGGACCGGTGCGGTAACGCAGCAGCGTGCCTTTTTGTTGGCGTCGATCCAAAAATGTCTCCCGATTCCGGTTTTATGTGCGCGTTTCAATACTGCTCCTTCTCCACCCCGCCTTGAGGGCCGCGCCTCATTTCCGACTTGCCGGACGCCTGCAAGTCCAAGCGGAAACAGGGCACGACGGACGCACGGCCTCTGAACAACGTTATTATCGCCTTGGCTTGGTCGCGTTTCGGCTCATCACTGGCTTTCGAGGCGCCGGGAGAATTCATCATTAAAGTAGGAGATGATCTGACCGTAGGTGCCGTTATCGATGATCGTCTCAAGGCCGACATTGAAGTCGTCCAGGATCTGAACCGTTTCCATCGGATTGTTTCTGTAGGCGAGGATATGAATCGGACTTGCGATCGAGATATCCGCCATCTTGACGCGATCGCTAATGCCCATCTCGGCAGCGACAGCAAGGCCGGTGAAGCGGTTCAACAGCACATAGTCCACGACACCCTCGAGCAAACGCTGGTAGCAGTCTTTGGGTGAATCCTCGATGTGCAGATTGTCCACCGTGATCCCGTTTTCGACCAATTCAAACGTTGAGTAACCTTTCGGACGACAAAGACGCTTGGTGTTCATCGTTTCTATGGTCTCGGATGTCAGATCGGCGCGTCCGCTCTCCCTGAAAAACGCCAACGTCACATTGGCAATCGGGTTTGAATGGTCGTACTCGCAACGGATCTGCATCGGCTCAGGCAGTCGGTCGCATGACTGCCAGAAGTCCATCTTCGGGTAGTACCAGGGAAACGTGAGCTGATAGCGATTGGTCTTCGTGAGTGTTTCGAGCTGAGCACTCCAGTCGTTCACATAGTGGATTTCCACATCATCGCTCATTCCCGCCGCTTCGAAGGCGGCTTCGACGATCACCGTTGCCATGCCGCCGTTCGGCCAATCGGTTGAGACGTAAGGGGGCCAGTCGTCTCCCGTCACAACGTAAATCTTGAACGGGATCTTGTTTCTCGAGGTTCTCGCCGTTCTTGTCGGCACGGTTTCCTGCGGAATGCTCTGCACCGCTCCCGGACAGGGTGGGATTTGAAGCGGCGTTCCAATGACGAGCAGGTTAGGGTTCCTACCAATGGCTTCGGCGTTTCCGGGATACTCAAAGATACGCGGCCATTGTTGGGAATCGCCGAACGCGATACGCGAGATCCTCGACAAGGTGTCTCCAGCGCTGACAAAATAGTCCTGGACGGTCGCATTACAGACGACGGATTGGGCAGTAGCGGTCGACTGGATGCTTAGGGCGACGGGGATTGCAAGCGCAATTGATGCCAAAGGGCACAAGACTCGGCGCAAGATACGTTTCACGGGCAACTCCTGAACATGTTTTATTGGGCTAAGCGAAAGCCGATGTTTTCATAAGCGATGTTTTTGGCGCGACTGGCACGATGGGTCAGATCCACGGACTTCTCGTTGATCCTGCCTGGAACGGGACCTCGAACGATACCGAGATTGCGAAAACAGGTTCCATTGGTCATCTCGGTAATCCAACATCCGGCAACGCGTTCCGCCGCATTGTCCGACATGCCGAAAAGACCATTGACCGGCTCGCTGTGATCGACGGGGAGCAGCCGGTCATTAGACCGGATCATGTCGGGATCGAACGTTTCTCCCCATGCGAAGCTGATGTGTTCATTGCTGCCGCCACGGGCCGCTACGATCCACTCTGCTTCGACGGGCAACCGGAATGGCGCTTGGTCCGGCGAACGCTTCGTGTTGATCCACTCGATGAACCCCATCATCTGATCAGTGGTTATGTGTGTGATCGGCAGGGAGAGTTTATTGTCAACAAAGTAACGGTCGGGAAACCCTTCTAACGAACACTTGCTGTCGGCCGCACAGGCCTGCCACTGGCCTCTCGTGACCTCGGTGCTGGCAATCTGGAAAGTCTCAAGCTGTACCGGCAGATACTCACCGCTGCGCTGCCCCGCGACGGCTGCCGGAATGACATATTCTCCTTTTTCAATGGTGATCATTTTGGGCATCAACCCGACGCGTGACGTTGCGCCGGTTGCTTCAACATTTGCAATCGAAGCTGGTGCCGATGCTTGCGAGGGTGCAGGGGACGTGCTGGCTGCCTCTGGTTCCGTTTCAGATGCAACGGAAGGTGTTGCGGTGGACGGTGTGCCACTATCCGATGTTGGCGGCGCGACAACAGCTGCCTCATCAGGCTGCTGCGTTTGGCCAAGACCTTGTCCCAGGTCGCCAGGATCAGCCTGTGCCAAAACCGTTTCTGTTGTTCCGGCCGGTTGCGATGCCTGAATGCTGAAATCTTCAAGCAACTGTGCTGCATCTGTCTGGAAATAATGGGAAAACAGGAACACACCGCCAAAGGAAAGAGCAAACGCGCCTACAAAAATCAGGCCAATGCCGATGTGGCGGCGTTTGTATCTGGGCTCTACTGTCGGCGGCTGCTTAAGGAGAAAGTCAGGAACATCAAGATTTGTATCGGTCTCGTCGGTCCAACTCAGCCGAGCGGCGCGGGTCTCATTCGGCTGTTCAGGGCTGGCCGGATGGACAAGCCGTATTCGTTTTTGAGGTAGTCCCGGTTTTGTGTTCCCATTGGCCCCGTTTTTTATCTGTCGAGGTCCATACACTTTATACATTGACCATCTACCCCCCAATCCCACGGAAAGGCCAGAAGTGAACACAGGTCACAATCCGCCGCGAACAGTCTCAAGCCTGGGCAATAGTTATTCGCCTCCGGAACTCATCGTTTTGAACACCGGAAAATATGTTATTGAGTGAGGATCGACCGGGCCGAACGCCTGGTCTCAAAACACCGCCCTGTTGAAGTCTGCGCGTAGGAATGCCGACTTTCCGCCCAGCGAAAAACATGTTTCGGCCCAAACTATGGCGAGGCGGTCATGGGCTGCCACGATTCAAAAATTTCACGATCACGTTTTATTTCAATCGCCGGCTAATGATATTTATTAGCGTACTGCAGGACAAATTTATTGGACCTAGGTCAGAGCGCTGGCTGCAAACGCTCCAAATTCCATTCGATCGATTGAGCAAAAGGGGTCCAACGGCCGAATGAAACACCGGCTTCACGCAGGGCATGGCCAGTCCATGCGTTGCACCCATAAAAGGGGCTGAAGCGCCGCTGCGCGCGATAGAAGACGTCGCCGAAGCCATGGCTGATGCCATCCAAAAGTTGAGTGTCGCCTTCGGCGGACCGCGCGAATGTACCTGCTATGAATGCCAACAGCCGATCAAATTGGCGGTCATCAAGATTAAGACGGTAGACACCGCGACCATGCGGTATTCGGAAGACCGGAAGAACGCGTACCACCGATTTGTCGAACAACAGTGCTTTTACGATGATCTCCGGCGTCAAATCCGAAAGGGCCAGCAGTCGTGTATAGGCGGTTTGTGATCCCCAACCGATAATGAGATACCGGACATCCGCAAGCCCGCCCGGCAAGTCAGAGCTGAGTTCAGGCAGGCCTTCGGGTGCGCGGCTGTTTGAAACCGGTATCGCAATATCGCTGTGAAAGCCGTTGGAAAGAATGTAAACCGTCCTCGTACCGTTATGCGGGACGGCATTTCGCCCATCGACTGTCCAAACGGTGCCAATGACCGCAGCGACCGCATAAAGCGCAAGGACACCTGCAACGCAAGCCAAACAGAACAGGCTGACCCATACGCCCCGATGCACGAGCTTAATTGCGCCTTGCAGAGCATCAGTCATGTCATCGGTCCCGCCCAAATTGCCTGGCGGCTAGCGAAGCAAGACCTCGACATCATAATTGAAACCCGGAGCCACCTTGAAATCTCGTTGGAAGACCCGCTCCTTGTGCCGCGCGATCGCCGTGTAATCACCTTCTGCCAGAACCAGAGAGGGAAACGCACCGACGCTCTCGCTGATAAGGTCACCGGCCGAATTGGTAATCGACCAAGCCGTATCGGCAATTGCTTCACCGCCTTCTTCTGCGACGAGCTTGAGCGTTATATGTGCTGCACGGTGTTCGATGGTTGCTTCCGTCAGCTTGCCAGCTGTGACGGCAAGGTCGGAGCGGATGACTGCGTTGACGGAGCCATATTCCGAGACGACATGATATATGCCGTCGTTAAGACGCACAATTTCATTGGGTTTCACATCGGCAATGATCAACTGCCTTTGTTCATTGGCATCGCGTTCATCCGAAAAGACATGAAAGCGCAGTTTCGAGGGTGCGATCCGAAGATCGTTTCCGGATACCGCATTCAGGACCAGGCCGCCAGCGTTGAGAACGAAGCTATGATTGTCGACTGGTCCCTCCGGGGGCACTGTGAGTTTCCGGGTAACGCCAGCCAGTCCAAATGCAACATGCACGAAATACTCGCCAGGCTCCATTGAAATGAGCGCCGACCCGCCTTCGGATGTTGCCAGTATCGGCAATTTGCCTTCATTGTTCGGTATCGGATGAAAAACACGCCAAACAAGCCCATGCTGAAGGGGAGCTCCGCCGTCGACAAGGCGGGCGTCCAGTTCCACCGTCCGTAGTGTGTCCGGCGGTGCGCGCAGATCAAGTGGCTCGTTTGCGGGCGCGAACTCGGTCAGACCCTCGAGATTAAAGGGCACAGCGGCGTTGGCCGGCTCCTGCGCATGGACCGCCCCCGTCAGAATTGCGAACACAATGCATAGGGCGGCAAAGCCTGTTTTGGATATGAAGACACCCATCGATCTACCGATTATGCTTGTCACACGTTTCAATCCGATGCAAATGGCATTTTAGCGGCCAAGAATCCATACAATACAGGGCTATGGTGATGAATGAAGCTTTAAAAGCATATCTAGAGACCAGACGCACGGTCCCAGCCAAGATGATGTCTGAGCCCGCGCCCGATGGCGATACGATCAGGCATATGCTTTCTCTCGCCACACGCGTGCCCGATCACGGCAAGCTCGCCCCGTGGCGCTTCATCATCCTTTCCGGCGATGCACGCACGCGCTTGAGCGACCGCCTTGCAGAAATCGCTCTGCAGCGCGAACCTGATATGTCCGAAGAGCGTCGCCTGCAGGAACAGAGCCGGCTTACGCGTGCGCCGGTCGCCATCGTGGTGGTCAGTGCAGTGAAGGATCACGCTAAAATTCCAGAGTGGGAGCAGGTTCTGTCTGCAGGTGCAGTCTGCCTCAACCTGTTCATGGCTGCTAATGCATGCGGGTTTGCGGCCAACTGGCTCACGGAATGGTACAGCTATGACCGCGAGGCACTGGACGTTCTGGGTGTTGCAGAGGGCGAACGTGTTGCCGGCATATTGCATATCGGGACCCCGACAATACCACCAAGCGAAAGACCACGCCCAGACATCGACGAATTGACCCAATGGGTTGACGAATAAACACTGTCTTCTCGCACAAACGACAAGGTCACGTCGCCGAAATGCAAAGGACCATGCGCTGCATGTTTTACGATACCGACACGAACAAACACGGCCTGGCACATGATCCGTTCAAAGCGCTCGTCTCGCCACGACCTATTGGATGGATCGGGTCGGTCTCGGTTGAGGGAATACCCAACCTTTCGCCTTATTCATTCTTCAACGCCATCAGCGATACACCGAAGATGGTTATGTTTGCCTCGGACGGATATAAAGACAGCGTCACCAACATCGAGAATACGAGAGACTTTACCGCCAGCCTGGTCAGTCTGGATCTGGTGGAGAAGATGAATGTCAGTTCTGTCAGCGCCCCGCCACAGGTCAATGAGTTCGAGTATGCCGGCCTGACAGCGAAACCGGGCGTTTTGGTCAAGGCGCCCTTTGTTGGAGAAGCTTACGCAGCGATCGAGTGTAAGGCGGTTGAAGTCTTCAGGCCGAAAACTCTGACGGGCGGCGAAGCCGAGTACATCATGGTCATCGGACAGGTCGTGGGTATCCACATTGATCCCTACATCGTGGCAGACGGCCGAATTCGGATGGACCGGGCGGCGCCAGTCGCGCGGCTCGGATATCGCGATTACTCCCACGCGGCCGAGACTTTCGAGATGATCCGCCCGCAATGGGTTAAGGGTGCTGGGGCCGACTGAACCGGGTGCTTTTCTGCAGACTTAGAGCAAATCTGGGTTAGATTGAACCATTTGCCGCCACCCCTGAAAGGACTATCGTATTGAAATGCGG